>CAWAUU010000062.1:0-8980 GCA_963785215.1 Candidatus Bathyarchaeota archaeon | reverse complement strand
ATCTCGCAGAAAACTTTCCATCCTACACTGAGGTTTCCAAGACAATGATAACTGCCCGAAATTTGGGTATCTGGGCAGTGCATCGTAAAATTAAAGAGATGAAAGTTCCTTGGATATAATTAAGTCAAGAAAATTTATCGTCATATTAACTCCAACTTTGATTTTTTTAATTTATTTTATGCTTAATAGAGAACTTTTTGAAGCGATGATTAGTTTAGCGATAGGCATAGGTATTCTGTGCATGTTAAAGTACATGGAGAAGAAAAGTATCAAGACAAGAATTGACCAAGGTCTCACAACAGTCGTTTTTCACATGTACGGTTTAGCTCTTGGCGAAACATCACCCACAGACCTTGTAAACACGATTGCTAATACTGAAGAATACGGGTTCTATTGTGAAGTTTTCAAGAAAATACGTAACTTGGCCAACGATTTTGGGTTTGGAGTTACGAATGCAACAGCGCAAATTGCTAAGACAGTTAAGCCTCCATTAAAGGACATTCTTGTGCGCTGTACAAACACATTTTCTAGCGTAGAGCCTAAAGGATATTTGGAAATGGAGTCTTCTATGCTCATGGAAGAGTATTCAGGATATTATGAACGAACGATTAAAACTTTGGATAATTTAGGCGGTATATTCGTGTCTTTCCAGAGCGTCACTGTTTTCTTGATTATGACTTTAGTAATTATGTCGGTTTTCATGGTTAATCCAAGCGTGATATCATTGGGCTACATAATCTCGATTTTGTCTATCATAATGATGTATTTTCTTTTCAGATCTGCAGCACCGAGAGAACAGATCGTCTATATCGGAAAGTATCCGCCAAAATTGTACTCGAGTTTAAAATGGAGCTTTTTAGCTACTGTGCCCGCTTTCGCCGTCCTGGCTTTTTTCATTTACTTTAAGATGGGGGCACCTTTTGCTTTCATTGTGCTTGGTTTAGGCGTAACTATTCCAGGCGTATTTGGCTACATGTTGGAAAGTCGTGTCGCTCAAATTGACAAGAACTATCCAACTTTCTTGAAAGCCTTGGGTGAGAATTTAGCGTCTACCTCCGATTTGAAGACTTCTCTTGCGTTCATTCTTCACATGGAAATAGGGCCCTTACGCAATCTTGTTAGTTCGGCTTTGACGAGGGTGAAGTTGGGAATAGATCACAGGCAAGCACTAGAAACGCTTTCTGCAGAGGCTGCATCCTATCAGGTTCATATGAGTAATAAAATATTGCTTGATTCTTTAGGGAGAGGCGCTGACGCCCTTGTGATAGGCAATGCGCTAGGAAATCGAGTTGTAAAGTCTCTTGAGTTTAGAAAGATGCGTGATGTTGTTGCTAATAGCTTTCAGATGGTAGTTTTGGTTACACAGCCTTTGACTGTTGTCCTTCTTGTAGTTCTTGAGGTTCTTGCTGTTTTTATGTCTCAATATTTGGCAGGCTTGACAACTGTGTCGAGTTTTGGCTTTCATGCTTTACCAATAGCGTTAATCGAAATGGGTAATACAGTATTCATTTTTGTTTTGGCCATTATGAACGCTTTGACTGTTAAAGAAGTTTCAGGTGGGTACTGGGGCACTTTTTTCCTGAATCTTGGAATTATGCTTGTTATAAGCGGTGTCGCTTGGTTAGTCGCACATGCTTTGATACAGAATGTTTTGAATTCAATGCCATCCTTAAACCTACCAGTATAATCCTGTTTTCTCTCTCTAAATAAAGCGAGTCAGGTTTTAGAAGATTTTGAAACGTTCGGGAATAACCGTTACTTTGGAATTTGAATAACTGATTCATATTTGAACTCCATTCAGATAAAGTTATTTCAAATAGTTATTTCCGATATGTTTATTAAATATTAACTCTTAATACTTATTACTAAGTAGTATAAGTAGAAGAAGTATAAGTGGTAAAAATGAACAGAGAAAAACCAAATATTAAATGTCCAAAATGTGAATACAGATGGCATACCAGATCCACCCTTCAAATGGTAAGTTGTCCTTCATGTAACCAAAAGATACGCAATTCTGTCCGATCACACATTATCGAGAAATTTGTGCATCAAAAACGAGGCATCGTTGGCTTGGAAACTGCGATAATACTCATAGCTTTCGTAATTATTGCCGCTGCCTTCAGCTTCATGGTTGTTAACCAAGGTTTGTTCGCAACACAACGAGGCCAAACCGTAATCCAACAGGGCCTACAAGAAGCAAGCTCTCCCTTGCTAATAGATGGAACAATTCTTGTACGAACTACACCCAACGGCCAAGCTGTGAACTTAGTTATAGTTCCACTGGAAGCCTTCGGAGTAGACGTTGTTAATATGGAAACAAACCAAACAAGTGTGATGCTAAATATTGGCAATCAGGCTTGGGCAAACGCATACCTCGGTCCCCTATACGTTGGATACTTTGGTAAAAGCAATGGAGTAAATTATAACAATTATACCGCGACAAACGTCGTATACAATCCTACAGGGATGGAATTTGATAACTTCACTGGCTTTCAACTGGCAAATCAAACTATGAATGGAACCCCATGCAGTGTTTATGTAAACGCAACTTACAGTATCGGAAACACAAAGGGTCTGACTACCGGGGCTGTCCTTGCTATTGCAAATAGCATCGGAGGCGACGCTCTAAATGCGGGTGAGCAAGGTTATCTCATAGTGGCACTTGGCCCAAATACTGAAGCCTCTGCTTGCACTTCAATAAATATTGAGATAAGAATAGAGAACAGTGCAACACTTTCGGTTGATTTAACTGTACCTGCATCATTGCCGCCAAATAGTTACGTCTCAATATCTTAGAAGCAAAAAGCGCATATTTGCAAAGCCAAAACGCTATGGCGCTGCCTCGTCGACTTAAAGTCGGTCTGGCTAACGCGGCAACGCATGTATCAATTCCCCATTTTTTTATCAGAATTGAATGAGAATCAATATTTTCAAGCTAAATCACCGCTTCATAAACCATTAATATAAAAACAGCAATCAGATAATTCAAGATTAAAGAGGAAAAAAAAGATGAACTGGAAAAAAATCTTAATAAACTTCGCAAAGCAAAAGCGAGCCATAGTTGCTTTAGAGGCAGCGATAATTCTCATAGCCTTCGTCATAATTGCGGGCGTATTTAGCTTTATGGTTATTAACCAAGGCTTGTTCGCAACACAGCAAGGCCAAAGTGTAATTCAACAGGGCGTACAACAAGCAAGCTCTCCCTTAACAGTTGATGGAACAACGTTTGTGAAAGCTTCAGCAGACGGCGCGAATGTAACAGGTTTGCTTATCCCGTTAGAGGTTTTTGGGACAAGTTACGTTTCAATGAATCAAAACACGACAGTAGTAACTCTTCAAGTTGGCGGAAATGCATGGGCGGACGTGTATGCAGGTGTTAATGGGACAACAGCCGGCGAAACTTTCGATCACATGCTAACCCGAACACCACAAAATCAGGGTATACTATACATTCAGAATCAGAGCGGCAATAGTAGTGAAGCCTTAGCCTCAGGTGAAAAGAGCTATCTCGTTATATCCTTAAGCCCAACCAACGCGGCACTTCCACAGTCACAGATTACAGTTGAGATCAGGTCAGAGAAGTCGGCACCACTTACGGTACAGATCAGTATTCCGGACTCAATCACACCAGACTCATGGGTGAGCACAGAATAAAACATCCCTGATGTTTAAAACAGCCTCCCATGTTTATTTTTTTAAAACATCCCCCCTATGTTTATTTAAAAACAACAGGTTTGTAAGTTATAAAGGCGAAGTAAAACATCGTTTTCGCAAGCGAACTTATACTCAACGCGGTAAAGAGACAAACGAAGTTGAATGGACCTTTGTGAAGTATACATTAGGACAAGTCTTAGCAGAATATTTGGGCATAGCTTTCTTGATTAAGTGAACTTTTAGTACGTATTTGCTATGAAAAACTTTTTGCCAAGCATTAGCTTTTTCTTACTTGAGTGCTGGAAGGCTAACATAGCCATATTTCCTAAATCTTACTTTTTAGGGGAATAACTTTTCTAAGCAATTGCTTGTTTGAGGCTGAAGAGAAGGGTTCCGTAAAAACACTTGTTTTTTTTATTTTCGTCTGACAGATGAGTTGCCTGCTTTTCAAACAAGACCCTGTATGCTACTTATGGTCAGATGGTTTTTTTTATCATTTATTTTTTTTTGAAAAAACTGAAAACAGGGTTCTAAACTTATATCGTCTTAAATTATTATAATTAACATCTGGGTAGGGAAGACATGAAATGTCAAATCAGAATGGTTTTGTGCCAGTATTGGACGAAAACAAGCTGCAAGAAGGCACAATGAAGCTTGTGTCGGTTGAAGGTTCACCGGTTTTACTGATTAAGCAGTCTGGTCAAATTTTCGCTATCGATAACCGTTGTCCACATATGGGTTGTGCTTTTTCAGGCGGTGACCTTGAGGGCTTCTTAATTGTTTGTCCTTGTCATGATTGGCACTTTGACTTAAAAACAGGCGAGTACCAAGATGAACCATCGATAAAGCTAACAAAGTATGATTTGAAAATTAAGTCAGGAAAAATTTGGATACAGCTCGAGGAAGAAATATAATCGTAAAACTCTATCCGTCTGCATGCGTTTAGGATAGGACATTGGAATAGCTTTAATCCTTTGGACATGAAATAGCAGTGCTCTTAAAAGTATATTCTTTGCAAAAATCCCAGAAGACTTCACATGTTTTTGGAAGAGTTCTTTTTGGTCTTACCATGTAGAGTTTTCTTTGCTTTTTTGCTTCTTCAATTTTGATTATTTTTGTTAAGCCTGCTGCTTGGGCTTTTTTCGCAGCGATTGAGGAAATTACACTTATTCCTCTTCCTTCTGAAACGGCTGTTATTACTGACTCGGTGCTTCCCAACTCTAATGATAGCTTCAATTGTGATATTGAGATGTTATTGTTTTCAAATATTTTTTCTATTTCCTTTCTTGTTCCCGAGGTTTCTTCCCGGTTGATGAATGGATATTTTTTGATTTCATTTAGCTTAACTGATTTATGATTGGCTAACTCGTGATTGCACGGTACAATTAGTACCAGTTCTTCTTCGCCTATTTGGATAGCATCGAATTTTTGTTCGTAACCTAATATTGTTCCCACCGCTGCGAAATCTGCATCGTTGGCTTGTAGACTTTGAAGGCTTGTTATACTGTCTTGCGCTTTTATTTTGAATCTTACGTCAGGGTGCTTTTTTTGGAATTCAGCGATTAAGCCTGGGATTACGTGTTCTTCCGGTATTGTGCTTGCGACAATCTTTATTGTCCCTGCCAAATTGTGTTTGGCTGAGGATATTTGGGTTTTAGCATTTTGGGCTTCTTCCAGTATTTTTTCTGTGCTTTCCTTCAGGGTTGCTCCTGCTTCGGTGACTTCAACACCGCTGGCTGTGCGCTTGAATAGTTCAGCGTCAAAGTATTCTTCTAATGCTGCTATGTGGTGGCTTACTGTGCCTTGGCTTGTTCCTAGTTCTTTGGCTGCTGTTGAGAAGCTATGTGTTCGGGCTACTGTGAGGAACGTTTTGAGGTAATCGAACCTTATAGTTTCCATGCGCTTAATAGAACTCCTTTTGTGCCTTCTTAGTTATGCTTCTTTGGAATGTTTATATGTTATTTGTTTTTTTGTTTGGAAAACGCTTATATTAGTTTTTTTAATAATCATTATCAGGAAACTTGAGGTTGAATAACATGGTAACATTCACATTAATAATAAATGAAGCACCATACGCAAAAGAACGAGCACTCTCAGCTTTAAGATTCGCATGGACCTGCGACGTAGAAGGACACAAAGTAAGAATTTGGTTGTTTGAAAACGGCGTGTACCTAGCCAAGAAAGGCCAAAAACCTGCTCAAGGCTTAACCAATTACGGCCAAATGCTAGAAGACTTAATGAAAGGCGGTACCGAAGTGAAAGCCTGCGTTGTCTGCGTAGACGCCCGTGGCTTAACGCAAACTGACTTACTTGATGGGGTAAAAATTGCGACTGTTCATGAACTTGTTGAGTGGACAGTTAACAGTGACAAAGTAATCGTGTTCTAGTGACGATTTTTGGACATTGAAAAGTTGGACGTTAAAGGAAAAATGTGCCCAATGCCTGTAGCGTTTACTAAGCGTAAGCTCGAAAGTATGGCTTCTGGGCAGTTGCTTGAGGTTGTTGGTGAAGGTGAATTGGAGTTTGATAATATTCAGCGTTGGGTAAAAAATAATGGGCATGAAGTGGTTGAAACATCCAAATCAGAGAACGAGTTTCGAATAATAATAAAAAAACATTAAGCCTATATGAGAAAGCTAAGGACCGAAGTTTAGGAGGAAATACAAGTTGGGTTATAGGTTAACTAAAGTTGTTCCAGTGCATGGTTGCAGTTGCAAGCTTCCACAGTACCAGTTAGGCGAATTGTTGGATAAAGCGGGTTTGACGGCTGATTTCGGCGAGGATGTGTTGGCTGGTCCTTGGGAGAACTCCAGCGTAGTAAAAATCGCCGATGGAATTGCTGTCTTAAATACGCTTGATTTCTTCACGCCGATGGTTGATGAACCTGAAATTCAAGGCAGAATTGCTGGAAGCAACGTGACAAGTGACATTTACGCTTTGGCGGTTACCAAGATTGTTAGTGTTTTGTCGATCATGGCGTTTCCCGAAAACATGCCTGACGAGTTAGCTGTGGGCATGTTGAAAGGGTTTGGGGATTTTTGCCGTGAAATGGGTGCACCTGTTTTGGGTGGTCACACGATTCGGAATCCTTGGCCAATTATTGGTGGCGCAGCGACTGGCGTTGGTGACCCAGAAAAAATCGTTTACACTCGCGGAGCCAAGGTTGGTGACCGCTTGTTTTTGACTAAGCCGCTTGGAATTGCGCCTGCAATGGCTGCGTATAGGCTTAGGAAAGAGGAGGAAGGACAAGAATTACTCAGAGAGGTTCCAGAAGAACTGGTTGAAGCGGCGGTTAATGAAGCCATTGATGTAATGATTAGTTCCAATAAGCCGGTTGCTGAAGCGATGCAGAGGGTTCCAGTTCATGCCGCAACTGATGTGACGGGTTTTGGTCTTAAAGGTCACGCTGGGAACATGGCGGTTCTGGGTAAAGTTGACATCGTGATTGATCAATTGGCGGTGATTCGTGGGACGCCAGTTTTGGCAGACATTTTTGGTTACCCATTGTTGCAGGGTGAAGCAAAAGAAACTGCAGGCGGAATGCTTATTGCCGTTGCCAAAGAGAACGTTGATGCTTTGCTGGGTGAGCTGGATAAGCGTAAGGTTAGACATTTTGAAGTGGGTTATGTAACGGAAGGCAATGGGAAAGTTAATGTTCTAAAAAACGCGAAAGTTGTAGAAGCGTAATGTTCTGCCCGCTCAATTTTAGAGCCAATTAAATGTTCTACGGGATATTGAATGAAATTGATTTTTTGTCAGCAGGTTGGGCTTAGTGGAATCGCTAAACTTAATTCTTCTAAGTCCCTAAGTAATCAATGGTGTCTAATCATGGGTACTCTTGGCTACAAGATCAAGCTTTGGATGATTAACGAAAAGAGAGAAGCAGTCTTCGGCGACGGTTTAGCTGAATTGATAGAGAAGATTGATAAGTATCACTCGATATTGGCGGCTGCAGAGCATATGGGTATGTCTTATCGGTATGCATTGCACCGGATTACTTTGGCAGAGGAACGGCTTGGGCAATTGCTGGTTATACGAGTTCGCGGCGGAGCCAAGGGCGGTGGATCTTCGGAAGTTACTGATTTTGGCAGGGATTTAGCTAAGCGATACCGGAGTGCTCAATCGGAGCTTTGCAGAATACTGGAAAAAATGCCCTAAGCTGATTGGATGTTTTTTAGGCAGCGCTTTGCTTAAGCGATGCAGCGGATTTTTTCTTTATTTTCATTTGTTGTTGTTTTTTGTTTCCAAGAAATGTTTATAACGTTCGATATTACTGATTGATAACATCGAGTACGATGAAAATGAACAAGAAATATATCGCCACAACATTAGTAGTCATAATAGTAGTGGCTTCAGCATTAGGCTACTTAGCATACAACGGAACATTCTCCGCCAAGAACAAACCCACTCTCATAGTTTTCGCCGCATCAAGCTTAACTAACGTCATTGCCAACATGACCCAAGCATTCGAAACAGCAAACAACTGCAAAATAGTAGTTAACTCTGCCTCATCAAGCACCTTAGAAACGCAAATCGTTTCGGGCTCACCATGCGATGTCTTCATGTCAGCTAACAACAAATGGACCATAGCACTAGACAATTCAGGGCTTCTATATCAAAACTATTATAATAATTTCACGAAGAACAGCCTTTGTATAATAGTTGCAGCTGGAAACCCGAAAAATATTACATCACTTGCAGATTTAGTTAACCCTGGAGTAAGACTGATAGTGGCAGACCCGTCAGTGCCTGTAGGCGAATATGCAAATGACACCGTTTATAACATTGCTGCAACATGGGGCAATCCCAGCAGCCCACTATACGTTACCTCAGGCGCTTACGTAAATTACCCCGCGAAATTTGCGGCAAATGTTGTCTCCTATGAAGACACCGATGAAAATATAGTTGGAGACGTCTCCCTCAACGTAGGCACAGCTGACGCAGGCATCGTATTTTACTCTGACTGGGCATACGGCAACATGACGGGCGCTCAAGTACAGTTCCTTCCAATACCCGCCTCGGTAAACACTATTGGCACTTACGCCATATGCATACCCAGCGAAGCAACCCACACAGCTTTAGCACAAACGTTCGAGAATTACTGGCTTTCTGCCCAAGGACAAGCGCTACTCACGGAATACGGGTTCGGAACCTAAAAGTGCATTAAGGCACTTCTTCACCTTTTTTTAACTAACTAACCGGTGTAAAAATATTGAAGCGAACCTTCGGTAATTCGTTATCGGACAAAATTGTACTTATAATTCTTGGCCTTCTGGTGTTAACTTACTTTCTTTTTGTAACCTTGCCAATAATAGGAATTTTTTTA
>CAWAUU010000061.1:0-18888 GCA_963785215.1 Candidatus Bathyarchaeota archaeon | reverse complement strand
TCGGTTGGTATGTCCTTTTTTATTATTTGTGTAATGCTATCTGATCGGTTGACATCAGCGGCTTTAGAGAGCGAAACACCCAGACTCACCCGCGAATACACAAATCTGAGCTTCTCTCTGTCATACTTTGAATAGGTCAAAATGTCATTCGTTGAGTTATTCGCTTCTTTGGCGTCTCGCTTAAATTTTACATATTTTCCAGCAATGAGCCCAATTTTATACGCATATTCTTCATTTTTGTTCATAACTAATCCCTTTTTTCCATCATGAGTAGTTAACAGCTTCAAACAAAACTGGGATGTTTCGAAGAATTCCTGTTTCGCTTTTTTATCCTTTTCAGCGCCCTTTATCCAATCCCAAAGATAATTTTCCCTTATTATAATTAAATAGTGTTGGAGCAAAACAGCTCGATTAAAAAAGGTGCCCGTCATGAAACACCTTATGGCTGTAAGATAATCTGTCCAAATAATGTCATTTTTTCTTTTTATAATAAGAGATTCTAAAGCCTTAGGATGCCACGAAAAATTATCCTGAGCTCTGCTAAACATTTCCTTCATTTGGTCAAAAGTCAGGTTTTCATCAAGAAGCACTTCAAGCTTAGCTTGTGCTGCTTTAACGCATATAATCTTCATATTCGATGCACGGCTGGCGGATACTCCTGGTCGACTGGACAGAAGCTTGTAATTGTTGAGAAGTTGGTCGTATATTCCAGCCCCCTTTTTTTCAAATTGAAATTCTGGGACATTAATATCAAGAAAATACCAAGTCAAACCCGATATGCCAAATCCGCAACCTGATGGCATATTTATTTTAGGAAAAGACTGGTTACCTATGCCTAGATTCCGGTAGAAATCTTTGCCCGTTTTACAATTAGGGGTAAACGCTTGGTCGTCAAAGGAAACAAACTTTGCGTTTATAGTAGTCTTTGAGGGAAAATCTGTTGCAGGGGTTCCAAAAGAATCTTCGAACTCTTGAGTCAAGACGACATCTGCGCGCGCATCACAGCGGTATTCAATTTTTAACTCATCCGACACAAGTGAATAAGGCAATACAACTATGCTGAATCGGATATTTCCCCAAAAGTCCTTGAGTTCTTCGCACATTTTTTTCGCTTGCCAGAATGATGCAAAGGCGCCGCAAACTTTGAAAAAAAGCTCAGAAGTCAGTGAACCTTCAGCATTTACAATCCCGGCTTCGATATAAGTTTCAAAGAGACTTTTCTCTCCCACAAAGTAGTTCTTCCTATCTAATCGCAAGACTAAAGAACCTGCTTTAGATGCTGATTCATCTTTGTTATTTTCGCAGTCGAAAAGGTATTCAAAGGAAGGCCTGTTTGTTTCGCCCTTGTTCTTTTCCCCTTGAACAGAGATTTGCAGTTTCCCTTTTCTGTAACTGCCATAAAATTCTACATATGGTTTCTTAGATGCAGCTCCAGTAACCCTATTTGGGAGACCAACTGATTCCAAATAATTTAAAGGCATAGAAAGAGTTTTACGGAAAGAATCATTTTGCTTGGGTTCATCACCGTAATCCTCTAAAGATTTTGGGTCTAACTGAAGAGTTACGGCACTATCAACTTTAACAAACACTTTTTTTATTGGAACAATTCTCTTTATAGCTTCGTCTGTGTTTTTCTGATTTTTTAGGAAGAGTTCGTAAGCAAGCATTCGGATTTCTCTGGAAATTAGCTTGAATAGCGTATATCTCTTCGAACAGTATTTAACACTTTCTTAGGCTGATGGGCACCTAGTGTTCTCAGTTTGCAGCGTTTATTACAAAGGATTCTGTAACGATGTGTGGCACAACAATAAAGTCAATGTTTATTGTTTCAAATACATGTGATTTTAACGATTCTGCATGCAAAGTGCGCGGTCTTAGTTCGATGCACATCTAGCCGATAATAAGCGTATATACGAACGTATATGGAAACCGTATATTTTTTGACCTCCGGTAGGTAGGCTGAGCACACACAGATAACGCCCCTACAAACAAAAGCCAGCTAAAATAAAAATAGAGAAGAAGGCTAAAGGCTAGTTTACTTCGTTATTTTCAATTTTTCTAGCCATTTCAGCAACTATCTTTGTGAACGGATGATCAGGTTTATCTTCGACAAAAATCAAGTTGCCTTCAGCCCTTAGGATTTCGCAGAAACAAGGCACGATCCCCAGCATTGGCACATGATAAACCGTTTTTATTTTTTCGCTCATTTCGGTTTTCTTAGCCGTGGCAGATGAATCAAGCACTTTGTTTAGCACCAGCCCCGTTTTCTTCTCAAACAAGTTATATAGCTCCTGCAAGCATTCGTTTTGTTCCGTCCACATCGGAGCGGTCACCAGTTGTTGCAACAATCACGAAGTCAGCGGCGACAATAGCATTTATTGAGGAATACTGCAGTCCTGGGCTTGTGTCCAAGAACAAGTAATCAAACTTTTGATCCACAAGCAATGTTTCCTTAAGCGCAAGCAGCCTTCCCAGCGCACGCATTTCCCATTTTCTATCCTTTGACGACATGTCTCGGATTGCTTCAGTTGCAGGGTTTGCTAAGCCAGCGAAAAACTTGCCGTTTCCAGAAATCTTGCTGCTTAAATCTACAAGAACCTGTTTGGCGTCACAGGTATTGTTTAAGTAATCGTTAAACCAGTATTCGACGTTTTCGGCTTTCAGGATAGCGAACAAGCTTGGTGCTCGAAAATCAAGATCAAACACAGCAACTTTCTTGCCCAATTTAGCAAAAGCAGCCGCTAAGTTTACGGAAAGAAGCGTTTTTCCCGTTCCGCCTTTATAGGAATGTACAGCGATTATTTTGCTCATAGCTTTCAACCCTGCGTTTCCCTATCAACGTAAAAATAGGCTTTTCTTCCCTTACGCTCCTTCTTAAGGTAACCCATAATCACAAGTTGATTAAGATATGCACTTTCCACGGCTCTGGCTCGACTTGTTTGCTCAGCAATTTCTTCAGCTGTTGCTCTAACACATCTGCAAATTGCCATGGCTGTCTTCCGCAGGTGATCCGGCATAGAAAGAAGAGTCATAACATCTAAGGACGCATCAGGCAACATTATAGCCGACCTTTGGTTGTCATTACCGTTCTTCTGAATTTCAATTATCACTTCCATTTTCTGGTTCAATCTCTCAAGGCTTTCTTCAATTTTTTCAAGTATCGTTATCGGTTTTTTAGCCAATAATTCGTCCTTAATCACAAATCCCTCCAGAGTGTTTTGCACCTATCAGTTGATAGTTTAATCCCGAAGATATTTATTAAGTCTTACGAAACTCTGCTACTTATTTCAAATAACTAGATTATAACAGCAATATTTAATAAATTTAGAGCACGAAATAAATATTGTAAAATGTTAATTTATTTTTTTTGGGAAATGAGGGAATTGTGGGTTTTAGTAGGGGATTGAGGCTTGGTTTCGTGCTTCCTCTACTATGGGCAGGACCTGCTTTAGTTCTTTGAAGTATTTCAGAACTGTTATACCGCGTTGTGTAACGGCGTAAACTACGCGTTGTTTTCCTGCGGTGCGTTCTTCCACTAAGCCTTGTTTTATGAGGAATTCAAGGTACTCTTTGAGGACGCTGCAGTTAACGTTTGCTTTATACATGACGTGTGTTAGCTTTAGCGGTCCTCTATGAGCCAGAACCGAAAGGATATCAACATACATTTCTAGTTTTGAACGACGCACTTTATACTCCTCTTTTTTTATCAAATTCCAGTTTTTAATATAAATCATTTATGTATTACTAATCAGTGTTTTCGTCCATGAACGCAGCTAATTATCGCCTTTTCTGCTTGCTTGGTTTAACACATTTAATCTATTTTCGAAGGCTGTGACCATGTCATCTATCAATATTTCACGCAACTCTGTCGGCAATTGACCAATTTTCTCTTGGAAAACATTCTCTAGCTTAGCTTCTAGTTCTTTCCTATCTTTTTCTGCAATTTGTTTCATACACTTTCCTCCAGATTCCAATGGAACACACAATAGCGAACGCTATTTAACTAACTTATGAAAGCAACCTATGAATCTAAAATAAATACCTAAAAACAAAACACTCCGTGCTTTCTGCAAATCTTTATGCACCTAACTGCGAGTTTTCTCATCTTAACTGGACTGTTTAGCTTTTCAAGTATGCCATTTTTAGCTTAGGTTCTATTGCAAAAGCTAAGGAATAAGAGCAAAATAAAATTATTGTATAAAATCAGTTGCTACACATATATTGCTTTGAAACGTTGTTGTCGTTTCGTAATCACAAATTCATTTAAAGCTCAATGTGCATTTCCTAGCGGCGACGCCATTAAAGGCGACTCAATGTTTGTTTTGGAGTGTTTTTTTGATTCCGCACTCTTTTAAGGACAAATCTTGGAGCATCCTACTCAGCAAAGGGTACATCTTAAATGATCAAGTCCGCGCTGAATACTATGAAAAATTTGTAATTCAACAAGTGAAGTTTTAACAACCAACTTTAGCAACCCTAACTTATTGTTGTACGGTTGCAAAGACATCAAATGTAAACACAGGCTTTTACGCTTAAATTTTAACGATGAGCACTTCTAGCGTTTGGCAAAAAAAGCATGGCTTAAAATAAACCGAGAAGTATTAGCGGCAGCATTGCGTAATATTTTCAAATTACCAAAAACACTTGTTGTCGTGCGCTCGCAGTCCCCTATCATTTTTAATTCTCTACACTCTGACATCTGCAAATTATATCGGTGATTTAAGCAAGCAAGAGTTTCACTACTTTTTCGGGTGTCCCAGCTATTCCCTTAGTTTTTGTTCGGAACTTTTTGTCTTAAGCGTTAATTTCCATGCCAGTTGGTTTTGTTTCAGATCCATAAATCAATAAAGACCCTTTATCTTCTTTTAAAATCATTCCATGTTTATTAACAATAGATTGCACGTTTATGAGATTTTTTACATCGAGAGAGACGTTTATTCGAAGATTAAATTCTTCTTTGGAACGGTCGCTTGGCGTTAGCGATATTTTGCTTATGAATGCGTCTGGTATACACTCACATATTTCACTGAAAAGTCGAGCTGCCTCGCGCCTTCTCATTAGGCTACCTCGCAAATTATATTTTAATGTTGCGCAAGCTTAAGTGAATTACCATCAAGCTCAAGTAAAAAATGGCAGACATACGCTATACAAAATACATCGTTTTTAGCATAATTTCCATGGCAAGATTGTTTCAGAAACAAATTAACGTGGATACTTTACATGATTATTATAAAAATGCCGAATTCAAGCGGGTTTATTGCAGTTATTCAACAAAAAAACGTCCTAAAGGGATTGTTGCTGATATAATGCAAAAGTGCTTTTTATCTGCTAAGTTTTCATGCTGCTTATTTCTTAATTTAGGGTTGATAAGTTAATTCTTGCCTTCATACAGTTAAAAATGGAGCTCTATAGGTGCGTACTCAGGTTTCTGATAAAATTAATGTACATAGAACTGCGTAGACTCAATGCCCTGCATTTCAACATGGTTTTGTGCCTTTTGTATGTAGAAGAATTCCAAAGTAGGCTGTTTACGCCTAATAAACCATCGCAGAAAAGTGCCATTCAAGGTTGATATAAGCAAGCGAAAAGAAACTTGCACTAAACAGAAAGAAGAACAAGAGCAAAAACAAACAATATTTTTTTAAAAAAGGAAAAGAATGTGAGAGAAATTAGGCTTTGCCAAACCACTTCTCAAGCCATTCTTCAAATGATGAAAGGCATTCTTTTCGCCAAGCCGCTTCCACAGAGTCTTCCTTCAAACAACTAGCAAGCTCCAGACGATGGGTAATTTCTGCCTTTGCCTCTTCAAGCAGCGTTTCAACGTCATCAAGCATATCATTACCGCCAGCAGAATAATCTTTCACAGATGCTTTCAAAAAAGCCCTTTTTTGCTTAATTAAATGCTTAAGTTTACCTTCAGTCGCCATACTTTATCACCTTACTGTCCATTAATCGACAGGCGTGTCTAAAATAGGTAACAGTATTTGAATCAGGGCGTGGAGATTTTGGTGCGGTCGCCGAGATTTGAACCCGGGTCGTCAGCGTGGCAGGCTTACACAGTGTTGCAGTTGGCAGACACTTTGATGTCCTAGACCAAACTAGACTACGACCGCATTTTACTGGTTTAAGGAACACTTAGCGATGTTAATTTACATCGAGGTTTATTTGCTTTTCCGAGTGTTTAACACCCAGAACTATGAGCATTCAAAAATCATCATTCACAAGGGTCACAAACATCGGGAAAGGCCCTTTTTACTTACGGGACGTAAGTACTTACGGGGACGTACGTTTGCTTTTGCTGCCTGAAATAAATCAATAGCTTAAGTAAATTCAACTGGCATTTTGGCGCTTTCTTTCTGTATTTGTTAAATGTCAATCAGAAGCTTTTTATTTCTAATCTTAAAGAGTAATCATGAACACTTATGTCAGACATTATTAAAGTAGAGAATCTTGTTGAAGTTTATTCTGACGGCACAAAAGCCGTTGATGATATTTCCTTCAGCGTGAAGGAAGGAGAATTCTTCGGTTTTCTAGGACCCAACGGTGCAGGAAAAAGCACAACAATCAAGATTCTAACGACGCTTCTCAGAAAAACATCTGGCACCGCGACTGTCGCAGGTTACGACGTTGATGAAGCAAGCAGCTGATATCCGCAAGATCATTGGGGTTCAAAGCCAAGAAACAACTGTCGACGGCGACCTGACCGGCAGGGAAAATATAACGCTTCAAGGACATTTCCACCAGATGAATGCAGATGAAATCAAAAAACGAGTTGACGAGCTTTTGAGTCTTGTGGGGCTTGAAGAAGCTGCCGACAGACGAGGCAGAAACTACTCCGGCGGCATGAAAAAACGCCTTGACCTCGCCACCGCTCTTGTCCACAAACCCAAAATCCTGTTTCTAGATGAACCAACAACCGGTTTAGACCCTCAATCGCGCGCAGCCATTTGGAGTTATCTGGAAAAACTAAACAAAGAAGAAGACATAACCATTTTCTTAACAACCCAGTATCTGGAAGAAGCCGACAAACTATGCAAACGACTCTCAATAATTGACGCTGGAAAAATAGTTGCAAGCGGCTCACCCATTGAGCTAAAACATGAAATTGGAGCAGACTCCATCAGAATCTCACTTGAAAACTGCCAAAAAGACAACCCTAACGCAAAAGAACTCATCAAAACCATGACAGACGTCACCGAAATAATAGATTCAGAAGAATGCCTCACAGTCTACGCCAAAAACGCAGGTCTCCTAATAGCAGACATCGTGCGGGCATTAGACAGCAGTGACATTCGAATCGCGTCAGTAACGTTTTCCTCCCCGTCGCTGGATGACGTTTTCATGAAGCACACCGGCAGAAGAATAAGAACCGAAGAACTCGTCAAGGCTCCAAGCGCCATGTGGGGCGGTGCAAGGAGATAAACAAAAATGACTCTACTTTCTGATACACGCTACATATTCATAAGATACCTAACGAAACTCGTTAGAACGCCTATTCTGCTTTTCTTTTCCCTCTTCCAACCCATCTTATTCCTCGTTCTATTTACACAGCTGCTGGGCAAACTTTCCAGTTTTCCAGGAGTATTACCGCCTGGTGTAAGCCTATCTAGAGTTTGCGGCTGCGGGCATTGTGATGCAGAACGCCTTTGGAAGCGCACTGCAGTCAGGAAACTCGATAGTAGCCGACATCGACTCAGGGTTTTTGCAGAAAATGCTCGTGACACCATTAAGTCGTCCTGCGATTCTGCTCGGCAGGTTAAGCAGCGACGCCTTTAGAGTGGTTATCCAGACAGCAATAATTCTCGGGTTAGGATACGCTTTAGGCGCTGCAGAAAACAAACCCTTCTACGTCACCACTGGAGTCGTCGGAATTTTACTCATATTCTTCACACTTGCCTTCTTTGGGCTCGCATGGTCAGGAATTTCTTTAGCATTAGGCATGAAGACGAGAAGTTCCGAGACGGTTTTCGCGATAGGAGGAGTCATCACCTTCCCGCTGCTGTTCTTAAGTCCAGCGTTGTTTCCACTAAGTTTCCTGCCCACATGGGTGAAAGACGTGTCAATGTTTAACCCTGTAAGCTACTGCGTTACCGCCACCCGAGCACTGATGATCAACGGCTACCAATGGAGTACGATACTTCCCGCCTGGGGCGTAATCGGGCTAGTCGCCGTCGTGACATTGAGCGCAACACTATACCAATTCAGAAAAGTCGTCAGCTAAAACCTAAAGCCGCTTAAGCCTAAACGTGCGCATCCACGTCAACTGAGTTGGCTAACCCTTAATTTTTATCTTCATTAACTGAGAAGCGGCACCCAGCCCCCTTTAGCGATTTCGAAAACCCCGTCAAATAAGAGTCGATATCAAAGGAATTAAGAGTAGTAACATTATACTTTTAAACGGGCACTGCATGGGGTCATAGTATGCATTCAAAGATGCCTGCTCAAATCGTTCTTGTAACGTTGTTAATATTTGTATCTCTTCTTCCTCTTTTCATTGAAAAAGCAAGCGCGCAAACCACCTCCAATTACTGGGTGACCGTGAACCCAACAACAGATTCCCAGATGTATACAACAGTCGGACGCAATTGGACGCTCTCTTTTCAGGCCTTATGGAGCTACGGCAACAACGCTGGTCAACCCATTAGCAACGCAACGGTCACAATGCAAGTTTCTGGGTCAAAAAGCGGGACAATAAACGTGTTCCAGCTAAATACCACTTCAGGGCTTTTTTCGTTTAATTATTCTTCGTCAACCGCTGACATTTTAACTTTCACACCCACCAAATTGGTAACACAAGATGGAACAGAATATAATTCAACTCTTTTGAACACTAACGGAAATCAAGCTTTTGGTTTTCAATCAAAATCAGTTGCCGTCTGGTGGGATACTTTCAATGTATCATTAATTAGTTCTAATACCAAGACCTCAGAAGTAATCTCGGTAAATGTGAATATTACATATTTGTTGATTCCTCAAGAGGGTTTAAGCTTGCCCGCCAAGGATACTTTTTCAAATCAAACGTTCCTACCTAAGATAGTTCACGACGCAAACGTAACTATTAACAATGTCAAAGCTGAAGAAACATCAATAGCAGGCATATACACAGCGAATGTTTCCACAGTATTCCCCACCGCATATGTCATTGTAGCAGTCTCACAAAACGGGTGAACTACAACCTATACAGCGTTCAGTTTTACTCATCAAGCAAATGCAGCTACCTGGGAATATGCCTCGCTAATTGGGTTGATTGTTACCGCCGTATTTTTGTGGCTATATTTTGTTCTGTTTAGAAAATCAACGCGGGTTACTCCTTTGTTTGGCAGGGCAAGGTTCCCGTTTATAGGCGGTGTTTTGTTGTTGCTCACTTCATTTGTGAGCCTTTATTGGGGGTCCATCGGAGCTGAAGCTACTTTGCACGGTTTTAGTTGGCAACTTTTGGAAGTGTTGGGGTTAAGCTCGTTTGTTTTAGGGCTCGCAGGCAGCGCATTGTCTATGAGGAAGAAGAATCAAACGCTGGTCATTTTGACGATAGGCGTGCCATTGCTTGCAAACGTTGTTGCGGTAAAGTTTTCCCTTGATGCTTATCAATTGACGAATCCTTGGCTAATTATTTCTCTATCGATGGCTATGACTTTAGTAAGCTTATTGTTAATTGCAAATTCAGATCAATATTTCTCGCAGCAACCATTGAAGTAGTAGTGGCTGCGGCGAATCCAAAAATTAAACATACATTGGCGGATGAAGAAACAAGATTTTTCCGCAAAATAAGATATTTCCGAAGTTTTAATTGGTCGGGAGAGCAGGATTTGAACCTGCGACGGCTCGGTTTCTGTGGCCTGCGCAGGCTAGAATGAAGCCTACCATGGGTAGACCTCTACAGCGTCTCCACCAGCTAAGCATGTTAGCTAGTTCGAGAGCTCTGCCAGGCTGAGCTACCTCCCGACAAAGTCCATAAAGATTAGAGGAAAGAATTTATGTGTTTTGGCATTTTCTGCCGTGTCGAGCCATACTAAACATTTTAATCTTTTAGTAAGAGTGTTTAGATAAAGAAAGGTGTGTTTAATTGGCGAAAACTATTGGCATAGTTACTTCTGGTGGAGATGCGCCAGGCATGAACGCCGCCATCCGAGCTGTAACACGAATAGGCCACGCGAAGGGTTTTCAAGTTATAGGTTTCGAAAGAGGATGGGATGGATTACTAAATAACTCGTTCAAAAGATTGACTCCTCGAAGTGTCGGCGGCATTATCCAGTTAGGCGGCACCATACTTCACACCCTGCGATGCCCAAGTTTCGAGGAAGAGGGCAGTAGCGAAAAAGCAGCAGAAACATTATCCATAAATAACGTTGACAGTTTAGTCGTTATTGGCGGCGACGGCTCATTTAGAGGTGCCTTAGACCTAAGCAGAGAAAGCGACGCCTTAATGGTTGGGATACCCGCCACAATTGACAATGACGTTTATGGAACAGATGAAACAATCGGCTTTGACACCGCAGTCAACACTGCTGTAGGCACGATCGACAAAATTAGAGATACAGCGATTTCTCATGAAAGAATATTCATTGTGGAGGTAATGGGTCGGAAAAGAGGATTCTTAGCGCTGGAAGTAGGCATATGCGTGGGTGCAGAAGTTATTTTGATTCCAGAGAACCCGACGAGCCTTTCTGATATTGTAAAGTTGATGGAGGAAAATGCTAAGAAAGGCAAACGGGCTGGGATAATAGTTGCGGCAGAAGGCTTCGGGGACACAAGTAAATTAGCTCAGGAAATGCAACAGCAAACGGAATCTGAAGTCAGGCTATCAATTCTTGGCTACGCTCAGCGCGGTGGAAGCCCAACAACGCGTAGCAGGTTACTGGCAAGTTTATTCGCTAATAAAGCCGTTGAATTAATTTGCCAAGAACAGGGTAACATGGCGGTTGGATTACAGAACGGTGCAATCGTGGGTGTTGAGCTTGAGAAAGCCGCTAAAAACAGGAAGCCGATAAATTTAAGGTTGTTACAAATAGCCGATATGCTTGCAACATAAACTCCTTATCGTTTTATCAACTCTACCTATTCTTTGGGGAGCTTACATTAGTGACTCGTAGATTTTGCTTGTTTGCTCAGCGACTTTTCGCCAAGTAAAATACTCCAGCACTCTTCGCCTTCCGTTTTCGCCCCAGTTTTTGGCTTTTTGAGGGTCACGTAGCGTCTCGTTTATTCCCCATGCGATGTCCGCGGGGTCTCCACCGTTAATGTGCACGCCGTTTTGGTCAGTACCGCTGGGTATCACTTGCTCTTTGAAGCCAACGACGCCTCTTGCGCCGACCACTACGGGTTTCTCCATGGCCATCGCCTCTAAACTTACAATTCCGAACGGCTCATAAGTTGATGGAAAAATGCACACGTCAGAGGCGGCGTAATGGAGAATCCGTTCTTTTTCAGACACGAAGTCGAAGCGGTAAACGATTTTGTCCTTAATGTTTAGTCTTTCTGCTGCGTCAACGATGCCTTGCTCGTCGCCTTTGCCTAAAATAACCAGTTTAGTATTAGGGTTCTCTTTGAGAACCAGAGGCATCGCCTGCAGTAAATTGTGTACGCCTTTCACCCAAGTGAGCCTTCCCACGAAAAGCAGCATATTCCAACCGTCAGGAATGCCGTATTTTGCTCTGATTCCGACCACTTCTGGTTTTTTAACGTTTACTGGGTTGTAAACTGATGGGTCTACACCATTCCAGACCACGCTGATTTTTGAAGGTGACCAGCCATGTTTTATGAGGTCTTCTTGCATAGCGTAGCTGACAGTTATTATGCGGTCGGAGTTTTGAGCCATTGCGTTCTCTAAATGCGTCACTACTTCGGAGCCTTGCCCGCCGCTTCTGCCCCATTCGGTACTGTGCACGTGAAAAACTACAGGTATTTTGGTTTCGTTCTTAATGACTAAGCCTGAAATACTGCTCAGCCAATCGTGGACGCAGACGACGTCAAAATTGTATTTCTCTTTTTTAATTAAGGCATTGATGAATTTGGTAGCGCTCAGGATGTTGTACATGAAGATGTCGTTGAAGAATTTGATGTTTGTGCCCCATTTTTTGAGGTCATCCACCACAAAGAAGGGCCAGATGTTGCTTGCGTCAGCTATAAGTGGCCTGTGAACTTCCACTCCTCGCAGAATTTCTTTTGTTTTTAACCCGCCGTTGTAGTTGAGGGTGAAAACTGAGACGTCATGCCCAATGTCAACGTATTCATGGGTGATGTATTCAGCGTAAGTGCCTAAACCGCCTACTATTTCAGGCGGATATTCATAAACGAAAAAGCCAATTCGCAAAAACTTTCACCTAAGCTTGCTTTAACTATGGCTTGAATGCTATTTATACTTTAAATATATAAACTACTGTTTCTTTGAATGCCTGTTTAATCTTTATGTTACTTTGCATCTTCTGACCTACGGTATTCGGGCTATTTTGGGATTTCTATTATTTTCACATAGGCTATAAGCAACACAAAACATGCCGACAAAAAAAAAGCAGCATCAACGGTATACTTGTGGTTCCGAGAAACAAGACGTCAATAGCCCAAGTAGAGAAAATGAGAGCAAACCCAGTAAGCACATCTTTTGAGCAAAGGTAAACAAAGTCAACACTATCACGACATAGGGTGTGGCTACTTAAAAAATTTAATTCTCATTTAGCTTGCGTTATGCCGTCTTGAACAGCACCAAATTTTCTACAGGTTTTTTCACAGATGGAAGATAGGGACTCAATTTAGCAATAGAAAGCTCATTGCAAAATTGAAGGGGAGAGGTAGGCGCTTTTTAACTATGAAAACTGCCTCAAAAAAGAGCATACGGGTTGCTAATCCAAAATGCTTTTTATTGTTCACTTAAAATAAGTTAGCGGGGCTGAATACGTTTGAAGTCAGCGTTAATAATTTACTGGTCAAGCACAGGAAACACCGAAAAAGTAGCTTATGCCATTAGAGAAGGCTTGGAAAACGGCGGGGTTAAAAGTTGAATTGAAAAAGCCTCAAGATGCCGCTGGAACAGACTTTTTTGATTATGATTTGGTTTGTGTTGGTTCTCCATCAATTGAGTGGCAACCCGCTAAACCCATGGCTGATTTCCTTAAGGGCAAACTGGCTTTTTACCGAAATCAAGGAAAAATTAAGCCGTGTGCCCCAAAAGTGGAAGGCAAAAACGCGCTGGTTTTCTGCACTTATTCTGGACCACACACAGGCATCGATGAGGCGACTCCAGCGGGAAAAACTATGAGACAATACTTTGAGCATTTCGGTTTTAACGTTGTTGGTGAATGGTACGTGCCTGAGCGAGTTTCATGGAAGAGAAGATTTAAGCACTCAAGGTAGGCTCGGAGACATCAGGGGAAAACCAACAGCCGAGGATTTGGCGAAAATTAAAAAGAACGCGGAACAATTAGCAGAGAGTATGTAACTGGTGGTTAATATGGCTAAAACAGTTAATTTGCCAGATAAGATTTATGACGATTTAGCTAAAGTTGCTGAAGAATTAACGTTGATGGCGAAAAAGCCGATTTCCCAATCAATGGCAATAAACCTTCTAATCGAAGTTTACCATGCACACCTCAATAACCGTTGCGCGCTTGACGCTTTCAGCCAGCAACTAACAAGCTTAGACATAATGTCACCAGAAGAATTTGACAAATACTGGGATGAACCCTCAAAACCGCAAGAAACCAAACATAAAACAAAAGCCAAGAAACAATGAATTTAGCTGGGAATTATACTGCGCTATCTCGTCCCAAAATTGACGCAAAATGCTTTTAAGATATGGAGGCGCAACTAATTTTATGAAGAATCTAAAGAAAGTCTCTCTTGTCCCAATTCTAATCACCATAATTCTTGCTTTATCAGCAGCCAATGCAGTCCACGCTGTCGGAGAAACCCACACGATAACTGTAAAAGGATATCCTGGTGCACTAGCGTATGATTCGGGCAAGGGCGAGATTTATGTGGTCAGTGTTAACCCCAATTTTGATTCTGACACAATCTCTGTTATATCGGACAGCAGCAATACAGTGGTTGCCAACGTAACCGTGGGAAGCCTTCCCTCTGACATAGCCTACGATTCTGCCAAGGGTGAGGTCTTTGTAGCCAATTCTTTATCAGATTCCATATCTGTGATATCGGATTCCTCTGGAACAGCTACATCATACGAAGCACTCATTTTAGTCGCGGTAATAGTAGTGGTAGTGGTCTTTTGCGTGATCGCATTAGCATTAAGAAAATCGATCCGAGTTCACTTTAATTCGAAGCAGACGACAAAGTAAACCACGTTGATAGGCAAAATTTGGAGACCCTAACCTCAACTTTTTGGAGCACGCCGCGAGGGAACTTGGGTAAAAGAAAAAAATTTAACCGAACAACCAATTAAAATTGTCCGTTTCTGTTCAGCCAGATTTTGAAAGCCTGCAACAAAGATAAATAGCAATTTCAGCATAAGTGGAATCATGAAAACCGCGGTTTTTTACTTCTCAAGAACGGGGAATACGAAACGTTTTGCAGAGGCAATATCTGAATCGCTGAAAGTTCCATATTTTAACATAGCATCGGTTCAACCGTCATCTGCAATCGACTACGATTTACTAATTATCGGCACACCTGTGAATGGTTTTAGGGCAGTTCCCGAAGTGGTTTCGTTCATACAAAAACTGCCTGAAGGCGTAAACAAAAAAACGATCCTATTCTGCACGTACGCAGTTGCACAAGGTAGCACCTTAAAAATACTTGAGAAGGAACTTTCCAAAAAAGGCTATACGAGTCTTTTATCAGTTTCCAAAAGAGGAGTGAAACCCAGCAAAACAGACTACGCGGATGCCATAAGCGAAATAACCAAATGCGTAGAAAACTCATCCAAACCAACTGGCTCATGACCGCCCAAATAGCGAATTGAATAATTAATTTAAACTTCTTTTTTAAACCCGCTAGAGCCAGCAGAAAGAATTTCTAAAGCGTGGTTTATCAGCTCTTCTGGTAGGCCGTCACGGTTAGCCAAAGTTATCGTAAAAATCTCGGCATCTTCTCTTCTTTTCACCTCATTTACCAGTTGGTCACTGGCTTTAGCATGCACAACAGCTAACACCAGCTTACTGCTCTCCAATGCTTGCTTTACAGCTTGTTTGAACTTATGAGAAAAAAGCTCCATAGGACCAATCTCATCAATAGCTATAACGTCGCATTTTTCTGCTGCCTTTATGATGGCGGCTGCTCCTATATTTTCTAAGTCTTCAAGGTTGACATGGTACTTGCCAACTTGCGGACCAGTTCTTTGAGTGATATGCGCTAGCCAGCCGTGTCTGTTGTCGGTTAAGTCTATGATTTCGAAGCCCACCCGCGCATTGCCTTCTCTTGCTTCACGGCTTATCATACCGCCGACACTGATTCCCTCGGCTTTAAGCGAGTCCACTATCTTAATGAGCACCGTTGTTTTTCCAACGCCTGAGTCGCCAGTTAAAAGCAAAACTCGCTTCCGCAATGCTTTTGTTCCTTCTATTAAGTAAATTCGCAAGTGGGTTAGTTTAATGTGTGTGCGCACAGGTACCTACCGGGAGGTAAACGTCAATACGTTTTGTAGATACACTGAAGAGCAAAGGATAGGCGGGTTCTTGGGGCAAAGCTCCTCTCAGAGTCGTTAAGCCGTTTTTTTTATATGCCGTGTAGCTTTCATGCGAATTTACTTTATTATCTATTACCAGAAGTCTAATATGGCAATAAAATTCTTTTCATAACAGCATGCACTGGAGCGTCACTTATGGAAGAGTATAAAACAGATTTTCCAAGCGAAATAATCAGGGAGGGCAAAGTGCAAGTTTTAGTGCCCAAACTCGAAGCTTACGGAGTGAACCCGTCGGATTACGCGCCGTCTAAAGCTCCAGTCTTCTATAATCCAGTCATGGAGTTTAACCGTGACTTAACGGTTTTAGCGTTCCAAGCCTACCAGCGCATGGCTGGCAGAGAAATCAGCATTTGCGACCCATTAACCAGCCAAGGCATCCGCGGAGTCCGCTTCGCCGCTGAAATTAGCGGAGTAAAAAAGGTGTTAATCAGCGACATTAACGAGAGAGCATTCAAGCTTGCAAAGCACAACGTGCAAATCAACGGGCTCGAAAAAATGGTCACTGTTAAGCATAAGGACGCGAACTGCGTTTTAAGCTGCAATGCCTCGCCTAAAAAAAGATTTGACATTAGTTGATGTTGACCCGTTTGGCACTCCAGCACCATACTTAGACTCAGCCCTGCGAGCAATCCGCAACAACGGCTTATTAGCTTCAACAGCAACAGACCTTGCGCCGCTGTGCGGAGTGCACGCTAAAGCCTGCATTCGAAAGTACGGCGGCAGACCCATGCGAACGGAGTACTGCCATGAACTTGCTGTAAGGCTTTTAGCCGGCTGCACCGCCACCTTAGCAGCGAAGCATGACATTGGCATCCACAGTTGTTTTCAGCCACAGCAGCGAGCATTACATTCGAGTTTACGCTACAATCGCATATGGCGCAAAGAAAGCGGATGAAAGCATCAAAAGCCTCGGGTACATTCTGCACTGTTTCAATTGTTTTCACCGAGAAACCACACATCAATCGTTCGGCAGCCTGCAATGCCCTGAATGCGGCTCAAAAATGGATTATGCAGGTCCCCTGTGGCTTGGAAACATCTTCGACCCAAACTTCATTGAATCAATGATAAAAGAAAACAAAACGGTAGCTTTCAGAAACAGCGCCAGAATCACGAAACTTCTCGCTTTAACCAAAGACGAAGCCCAAGCATCCATAACATACTATGTGCTTGACAAGTTAAGCGGAAAACTTGGTCTCCCATCATCATCCATACAAGCCTTCATCAATGCACTTCGCAATAGCGGTTTCCAAGCGGTGCAGACTCACTTTAACTCCAGAGGCGTAAGAACTGATGCCACTGCGATGGCAATGCATAAACTGGTCAAAGAAGCAAGCGTCAGTTAGATAACAATTTTATTTTTGGCAACAAAAGTTTAAAGAGCAAAACAAGTGCTTAAAGTAACAAAGTGAATAGTTATGAACGATAAAATCACGATAATTGGCACTGGCATGATGGGTGGCGCCGTAATCAAAAGCCTGCTGAAAGGCGGCTACGAGGGCAAAATAACGGCGGTTGATATTCAACTTGAAAGGCTCAAGGAATTTGAAAATCTCGGCGTAAAAACATCAACAGATAACAAAAAAGCTTCCAGCGACGCAGACATAATTTTCATTATTGTTAAGCCAGGTGACGTCGAAAAGGTTCTCAAAGAAATCAGCAAGGAAATCAAGGACAAACTCTTGATTTCTGTGGCTGCCACGGTTCCTTTGAAGTTTTTGAAGAAGAATGCTCCTGAGGCAAGGATAGTGCGTATTATGCCTAATCTTGGCGCGCTGGTGCAGGCAGCCTACACGGCTTACTGCTGCGAAACAAACGTTACTCAACAAGACAAAGAAAAAGTTAAAACTTTGCTAAACATGATGGGCATTTGCAACGAATTGGATGAGAAATATATGGATGCAATAACGGCTGTTAGCGGCAGTGGACCTGGTTATTTGTCGATTATCATTGAGGCTATGACTTATGCGGGATTAAAGGTTGGGTTACCTCGTGAGATAGCGTTAACCTGTGCAGCTCAAACTGTTATGGGCGCAGGCAAGCTTGTTATTGACTTGCATGAGGACCCATCGAAAATTAAGGATATGACGACAACTCCGGGCGGCACAACTATCGAAGCCATATACCAGATTGAACAAAGCCAAATTAGATCAGCAATGATTCGGGCAATCGAAGAAGCCACAAAGAAAAGCCAAGCCATCAGGGAAAAACTAAACTTAAACTAGCATGAGCAGCAATGTTTGAAGCAGTTATTTTTGACTGGGACGGCACCCTAGGCGATACGCGCCGCGTAATCGTCCTTGCATTTCATCAAACCCTGAGGGAAATAAACTGCACAGTAAGCAACGAGTATATTGAACGCCGCATAGGAATCGGCGCCGCAGACACCTTCCGCGAGTTGTTGCACTCTGCTAAAATGCAGTTTGACGAAGAATTGATCAAGCGTTTAGTCGAGCGCAAGAGTGAGCTTGAAATCGAATTAACAGACCAAGTGAAACTGTTTCCCGGCGCTAGAGACCTTCTTGAAGCGTTACAGGGCAAAGTGAAAATGGCTTTAGCATCAATGAATAACCGCTCAGTAATCAGCCATTTGCTTAAAGCAAAAGACCTAGAAAAATACTTTGATGCGGTTCTGACGGCGGAGTCCATTTCGCATTCTAAACCGAACCCAGAAATTTTCTTAAAATCTGCTTCTAAACTGAATGCAATCCCTGAAAAATGCGTAGTTGTCGAGGATTCGATTTTCGGTGTCAAAGCCGCTAAATCAGCAAACATGAGCTGTGTTGCTGTTGTAACAGGCGTTTATTCTCGGCTGGAACTTGAAAAAGAAAAGCCTGATTTGATAGTTAAAACGTTAAAAGATAAGCAAATCATTCCTTTTATTCTGCAGTAATATAACCTTGTGGTAGCTTGTTGACAATCACATAGCTTTAAGAATTGTTAAATTAAATATAAATTACTCTCAAAACTGTGGGAAGGGAAATATTCTTGAGTAATCTTATTTCAAACAAAAAAACCAAAGCTACACTATTCCAAGTTCTATTGATAGACAATGACGCTAGCGAAGACGTTGAGGTTCAAGAGGCAAAACAGGTGAACTTTCTCCAAGTCAAAGAACACCTGAAAAACGGCGGATCAGTCTTCATCACAAGCAAACACTCGCAAAAACTAGTTCACCCCAAAGCCAAAGCCCAGCTAAACTATAGCAAATCAAGAAAAAACTATGGAGCCCTCTTCCGACAGCACTTGAGAAGTTC
>CAWAUU010000060.1:0-5260 GCA_963785215.1 Candidatus Bathyarchaeota archaeon | reverse complement strand
TGGCTTGCAATCACTCTTATCGCGCTTATCGTAACTGTTTCATTTACGGCAGTAGCTTTTGCCGATCCCATTGTCGGCGTAAAGAAAGGCGACTGGATAAAATACCAAGTAACAGCAACAGGCAACCCACCGCCAGACGAAAACATTACTTGGGCAAGAATGGATATTACGGGCGTTCAAGGCGAAACCATAGACATTAATGTCCAAACTGGATACGCAAACGGAACGATATATCCAGAAAACGGAATAACCCTCAACCTAGCGACAGGCGCTATAGGAGACGGCTTCTTTGTACCCACAAATCTAACTCCAGGCGATAAATACCACACTGAATATGAAGGCACCATAAACATAACATCCGTTGGGCAAATAAAAGCTGGAGGCGCCGAACGAACCGTTCTCTCAGGCGTTTCAAACCAGACCACCTATTACTGGGACAAGCAAGCAGGCATCATGGTTGCAGCAACATCAAACTTCCCGGGATATGGCATAATTACAAAGACAAGCGGAACCAACATTTGGCAGCCCCAAATTCTTGGATTAGACTCAACCGTGTTTTATGCGCTTACGACTGCAATTGCAGTGGTCATAGTGGCTATTATCGCAATGTTAGTTTGGCGCACGAAAGTGCACATGAAAAGGCTGCGCCAGTAATGGTAAGCGTTCCATCGGCAGATAAGTTCCAGCGCTGTTTTGCGGTTTGGCTATACCGTCGATGTACACTGTCCAACTGAAAAGCCCATAATCAGGATAATGTAGGTTGACGGCTTCACAAGCATTGGAGTCAGTGGCTTTAGGTACCCTTGAGAGAATATCTTCGATTTTACTTCATTTAGCTTGGGGTTACCTCTGCTTTATGGCTGCTTACCTCCACAAAAAACGGTTATTCCTCATTGCCCTGCCCATGGGCTTTGTTGATTTTCTAGTTCCCTTTACCCAAAGCTGGGGAATCCCTGTCTTTGAAGCGGTAGTTTTCGCGCTATCTGCCCTCTCAGTACTGGTAGCTTGGTACGCAACAAAACAATTCAGAAAGGGCAATGAAAACAAAACAGCCACACCCCACAGCTAACCCCACGGAAAGTGCGGTTCTATGCCTACGCAAAGCTTATTCCTAACTCGCCATAAAATAGCATCTGAGGGGCAGTTATGTCGTTTGAATCAAGCAGAAAACTTGGTTTAACAGCCAGCATAATAACCATAATAGTGCCAGTCATGATAGTTGTACTAAATGGATTTTTGATTTTCTCCATATTCGCCACGATTTCCACTGCTGTTACAGGTGGAGGAAGTACACCCTTCGGTTCTTTTCTTTCTTTCGGAGTAATATCAATTGCATTTATCGGTCTTGGATTCCTAAGTTTGATTGGATTTATACTGTTTATAGTCGCAATGTACCAGTTGAGTCATTACTATAATGAACCGGGCATTTTCAAAAATATTGTATATTCTTTAGTCGTTGGCATTGTGGGGGCAGGAACTTTGGTTGTAATACTGCTCGTCGCTATATTTTCGTCATTAACAATTTCCAGAGCAAGCACTTCACCAACCCCTGCTCCAGCAGCAGGATTAGTCTTAATTGGAATTTTTTCCATCATTGGCGCAGCTCTTGCTATAGGACTAGTTAGCGCTTTATTTTGCAAGCGTGCTTTTAACAAACTTGGAGAAAAATCTGGGGTTCTCAGTTTTGACACCGCCGGATTGCTAATTTTAATTGGTGCGATCGTACCTTTTGTATCTTGGATTGCCTGGATTTTTGCTACAATGGGATTTAACTCACTTAAACCAAAAGCACCCGAAACGTCAACCTTTACCAACTTCACCCCTCAAACAACATCACCAATCATAGCGCAAAAGAGGTTTTGTCCTTACTGTGGAATAGAAAACACTCAGGACTCTGTTTACTGCGTAATTTGCGGCAAGAAACTGCAAGAATCGTAATAAGTCACCAAATCTAGTGCGGAGGTCATTTCTGAAGGTAAACCTATTTTGATTCAACGTTTTTTCCCCGAATTTATTTTGATAAAAAATCTTATATCTAAGTGATTGTTCCTTTGTGAGTAGAAGTTGTGATTATTTATGGCTGTTAAAACAACTCCAGACTATATTGACTTACTAAATAAAGCGGTTGAGCGTGAAATTGCTGTTTCAATCCAATACATTCTTCAACATGGAAAAATGGAAAAGCTCGTACGTAGAACCATCCCTGAAAACATCCTTCTCGACAAAACCACTTATGACGCCGTTGGAAAGTTTCTGCGAGAAATCGCCATCCAAGAGATGAAACATGCCGCAAGCATAATGGAGCGCATTTACTATCTGGGTGGGCAAGCAACAACTAAATCAGGCAAACCTGTGATCGGCGACAGCATAAGCGAATTCGCCAAACTAGGTGTCAAAGCTGAAGAAGAAGCCTTAACTCTTTACCGCCAAATCATCGAGACTTCGGGAAAAATGGGCGATTGGGAAACACGTGAACTCTTCGAGAAAATCTACGGCGAAGAAGAAGGACACCTATTCAAATTCCAAGAATACGTCAAGTTCCAAGACGAGAAAGAAGAGCCAAGCAAAGTGCCACTTGATGAATGGCGCAAAATATACACAGACGATTACTTTACACTCTTAAACAAAGCTGTCGCAGCAGAAATCACTGGGGTCATCCAGTACACGAATCAACATGAGAAAGCGGCTTTCCTTGAACTCCGAATGAAAAACACACCGTTAGAAACTATCACTGAAACCAACTACGCCGCGGTTACAAGCAAAATACTCAAAGTAGTCTTCATGCAAGAAATGGATCATCTAGAAAAAATCAGTGAACGTATTTACTTACTTGAAGGCGAAGCAACATACAAGCCAGATCCACTACCAGTTATCGGCGAAACAGCTTTGGATTTCATGAAATTGGATCACACCCTTGAAAGTAGCGCAATATCGCTATACCGACAAATCATCGCTGAAGCACTCAAACGCGGAGACACAACAACAAGACGAATGTTTGAAGACATAATACTCCAAGAAGAAGACCACTACTGGACATTCGACGACTTCGTAAAATAAAACAAAATCCCCTTCTTTCCTTTTAAATTAAAATTTCAAGGCGGATTTTTCCGAAACCTTAATTCCGAACGTTCTGCAACACTAAGTATGGCAGAGGCGAAGTGAGTGACAGAAAAAAATAAGCCTCGTTGCATGAACTGCGGAAATTTTATCGACGATTGTAATTGTGTATGCCCATACTGCGGAGAAACTGTAAAATGCACTTGCTGTATAGGCACCGATAAAGCATCAGGCGGCGGGTAAACCGTCCATTTAGTATGAGGTTATTCAAAGGCGAAACAAAATGGTAATTGAAAGTATAAACTGGATGGCAGGCGGGCCACAAGGAAGCGGCGTTGACACAGCATCCACCATATTTGGCAGAGCTTGCGGCTATGGCGGATTATACGTTTTCGGCAGAAGAGAATACCACTCAAACATCAAAACCATGCACAGCTACTTCCACCAGCGCGTTTCCAAACAGCCAACATTAGCCAATATCAGCGATGTGGATTTGTTAGCAGCTTTCGACGCTGAAACCATTGTGAGACATGTCGACGAAGTCGTGAGTGAAGGCGGCATAATAGTTGATTCACGCGACCTAAACGTCAATGCTTTGAATGGAATACCGACGTTCTCAGAGGAATATAAAGATCAAATTCGAGCTTTTATGAAAGAAAATAGTATTGGCGAAACAGTCAGCGATTTTCTAAATTACGCCAAAAAGAAAAACATTCAGGTCTATCCTGTTCCATACATGGACTTGCTTAAGCAAATTGGCAAAGCAGTCAAAATAGAAAAAGTCAGCATGCTCTCAAAAATGATAAATGTCCTCACAATAGGAATATCATTTGCGCTCCTAAAATATGATAAAAAACTTGTTGAAGACGCAATCAAAGCCACCTTCCACGAAAAAATCGTCGACATGAACGTTACAGCCGTAGACTACGCTTACGACTACGCTGAAAAAACTTTTAACGTAAACAATTTCAAGCACAAACTTGAAAAATTAGACATCAATGAGCCACGAATTTTCCTGACTGGAAACCAAGCTGTTGCCATGGGTAAAGTATTAGGCGGCTGCAGAGTACAAACATACTACCCAATCACGCCGGCAGCTGACGAAAGTGAATATTTGGAGTCACATCAAATCCTTAAAACCAAAAAAGGCGAAGAAGCAATAGTTGTAATTCAAACTGAAGACGAAATTGCAGCTGTAAATTCTGCTTCAGGCGCTTGCTTAGCAGGTGCAAGAGCAGCAACAAGCACATCAGGTCCAGGATTTTCTCTTATGGCTGAAGGCTTAGGATGGGCAGGAAATAACGAAGTTCCCCTGGTAATAACATACTACCAGCGAGGTGGCCCCTCAACTGGCCAGCCAACTCGGCATTGCCAACAAGATTTACGCTTTGCCATGCATGCAGCACACGGAGAATTCGCAAGAATAATCCTTGCATCCGGGGACATTAAGGAATGCTTCTTTGACGCTGCAGAAGTGTTTAACTTAGCAGAGAAATACCAAGTACCCGTTATCCATCTGCTTGATAAAGCCATGGCTAATTGCTCACAAACATACCCAGTCTTTGACTATACCAGTGTCAAGATTGACCGCGGCGAAATAGTTGGCGAGAAAGAGCTTGAAGGCAAAGAGTACAAGCGTTTTAGATTTACAGAAACAGGAGTTTCTCCCAGAGCTTTCTTGGGTACAAAAAACGCCGTTCAATGGTGTACTGGCGATGAGCATAACGAGAGCGGTAACATAAATGAGGAACCCATTATCAGAAGGAGAATGATGGAAAAAAGAATGGGAAAGCTAGACTTAGTTGATAAGGAAGTGCCATTGGAAATGAAGGTTAACTTTTTTGGAGATAAAGACTCAGAGAACATAGTGGTCAGTTGGGGTTCACCTAAAGGCGCCATAATCGAATCGCTCAACCAGCTAAAAGATGAAGGCTTGAGCTTAGGCTACATTCAAGTGCGAATGATACATCCGCTTCCCTCTGCCTACATAAAACAAATGCTTCAAGGCAAAAAACGCATAATAGACGTCGAAGACAACTTCACTGCTCAGCTTGGGGGCATAATTACTCAGTACACCAGCATCAAACCCAACTTTTACATTCTCAAATACACTGGTAGACCAATGATGACAACCGAAGTATACCAAGCAATCAAATCTATAATAACAGATAAAGCGCCAGAAACGCAGGTGTTGATGCTTGGC
>CAWAUU010000059.1:0-39564 GCA_963785215.1 Candidatus Bathyarchaeota archaeon | reverse complement strand
CGGGTGCAAAAAGGCTCGGCGCGACTCGTCACCCTTCAGGTAGAGGTCAAGAAACGCGGTGATGAAGTGCTCGTTGATGGCGTTGATGCGGTCGTGCCGCCAAACCGGCTCCTCAAAGAATTCGCGCGTCTCATAGGATCCCATCGCCTCCGGAGGCGCTGGATTCCCTCCAATATTGTGGCGGGCGTTTTCAAAAACGAGCAGACACCGGTCGGAGTTGACGGCGCCCTCGAAGGCGCGCTTCACGCCCAGTTCATAGCCCGAGATGTCGTCCTGGTCGCCAACAATGAAAAGGGAGGGGATACGAATGCCCGCCAGCCCTGCTGCATCCCAACTGTTATACGGCGGCTGCTCGCCCCACGGAGAAATCGCTACAACGGCCTTCAGGTTAGCGAGGGCCCGTGCCGCGAACTTCGGTGAACCAGCCAGTAGTCCTTCCGAGTATTCGGCCGGAAGTCCTTTGGCCAGGATGGAGTTCTTGCTGTAGCCGGCGCCGGCGCTGGCTAATGCTCCGTACCCGCCCATCGAGTAACCGATGATCGCAGCGTTCTCGGCGTCCAGCAAACCGTGTAGAAAGTTGCCGGGTTTAGAGGCCTGCTCTGCCAAAGCGCGTAAGGTGAAGAGCTGATCGCTGGAGCGGTTGAACAGAGTGCTCGGGAAGGGCTTGATGTCGCCCCACACAGAATCGGTGTGATCGATCGCGGCAACCACATAGCCTTTGGACGCCAGGTTCTCCGTCAGGTACGTAAGAAACGTCCGCGAGCCTGGGTAGCCGTGGGATACAACGACCAGCGGAAACGCTTTGCCGGAAACGGGCTGCGCATCACGCAGCGCCTTCCCAGCGGTAATGAACTTCGACGGGGTTCCAGGCGCCGGCGGAATCGGCATAGCGGCCTCATAGTACGTTCGCTCCTCAGCGCCGGCTGGAATGACCGCGGGGTACCAGACTTCGATTCTCAGCGGACGATCGTACAGCGGGGCCTTGCCCGTCTTAGGATCGAGCTTCAGAATGTCAACCTGCTGCGGGTTGACCAGGTCGACCGTGCGGACACCCACGGAATAGGAGCCCCGCCGGGCAAGTTCGGGGGCGTCCACCGCAGGCACGCTGTAGAACGTCGCCTGCCCTTGCTGCGAGAAGCAGCTGCCGCTAAGGCATACGAGGGTGATAGTAACGGCAATCAGCCGGTGTGGACGCATTTAGCCATAGTGTCATCATGGCGATGATCTCGCCACTGTTTAGAAGCGCAAAACTATTCCAGCTCGGCGTCGAGTTGGTGAAGAAGCGTCGCCAGGCTTCGCGAGCGCTGGTCGGCAGACTCCCGCAGCGCGTTCAACTTGGCCTGAGAGTCCCGCAGCTTATCGGCAAGGTGCAGGCACGCCAGGACAGCGGTGCGGGTGGAATCCAGGTTGCCACCACGGCGCGCAATGGTTGACATGAGTTCATCGACCTCCTGTGCGGTCTGGATCGTCTCTTCCGGGTCACCCGTCGTAGCGACGGTGTAAACCTGGTTGAGTATCGTGACGCGCACAGTCTGCTTACGGGATTCGGCAGCGCCCATTGACCACTAGGTTAGAACAACCAGCCCGGAAGATCCATGCACGGATCTCAGCGTGAGCGCCGGAGTCGACACCCGCAATGATGAAAATCGACGTCGGTGGGGGACAGGCACACCCTGTGTCCCAAGCCGCGCACCGGATCCGCATCCCGCCAGGGAAGCCCCTCGCCAGCGGACTTGAACGAGCCTGCCCCCGTTGCAGACTGGACAAACTCAACTCCGGGTATTCTCCGGGCAACCGCGCGCGATCCATCCGATGCTTGCCGCACGGCATGACCTCTGGCCCGGCCAACATGTACTCAGCCCGCCCCACCAACTCTCTTTCTCAGCCCATGGAGTAGCCTCAAACTATGTTGAAGACAGGTTTGGTGGCCGACCCAGCGATGCGGGAACATGACACGGGGCCGGGACATCCCGAGCAGCCGGCGCGCTACTCGGCGGTGATGGATCGGCTGCATTTCACGGGCCTGTTCGACTATCTCCCGCACATCGACCCGCAATCCGCCACCAGGGAACAACTGGCGCTGGTCCATACCCCTGCCTACATCGCGCTGGCGGAGCGGGAAGTGAACCAGGGCCATAGACAACTCAGCACCGGCGATACCTCTATCTCGTTGGAGTCGTTCGACGCGGCCCTGCGCGCAGCCGGTTGTGCCCTAGCCGCGACGGACGCCGTGATCACCGCGAAGGTCAACAATGCATTTTGTGTGGTTCGCCCGCCCGGACATCATGCCAGCCAGGCGCGTGGAATGGGCTTTTGCCTGTTCAACAATGTAGCCGTTGCCGCGCGCTACGCACAAAGACAGCACGGCCTCGACCGCGTTGCGATTGTCGATTGGGACGTTCACCACGGAAATGGCACGCAGGATATTTTCTACGAAGATCCCAGCGTGTTGTTCTTCAGTACGCATCAGCATCCCTGGTATCCGGGCACGGGCGATGCGGGCGAAACCGGCAAGGAGCTGGCGTGGGGTCAACCATAAACTGCCCATTTCCGGCAGGCGCGGGACGGCGGGAGATAATCGGCGCATTTCAGCAAGTGCTGTTGCCGAAGCTGCGGTAATTTCGCCCTGATCTGATCCTGATCTCGGCCGGTTTCGATTCGCGGGTCAACGATCCGCTGGGGCATTTTCTGTTAACCGACGAAGACTTCGTCGATCTCACCAGGCTGCTGCTCGAGGGCGCCGATCAATGTGCTGGCGGACGCGTGGTCTCGGTGCTGGAAGGCGGCTACAACTTGAGCGGACTCGCATCGGCATCCGCAGCGCACGTCCGGGCATTGAGTGATATACACGACTGACAAACCTCACCAGCAACCAACTGATACTCGCAGTCATACGAGTTGACCGCTGTGAGGGTGCCTAGACTTGCACGAGATTGCGCAAGGCGCCAATTTCGTTCCCTGGTTCAAAGATTTTCCCTATCCTTACGCTTCGGCGGACGCGACGCCGCTGTTCATCATTGCGATGAATGACTATGTCACGCAGAGCGGCGATGTGGCATTTGCCCGCGAATCATGGGACCGGATTTGGAAGGCTTACCAGTTTCTGCGCTCCACTTACAACGATCAGGGTTTCCCGCTGAATTACGGCATTGGACACGGCTGGGTCGAAGGTGGACCATTACTTCCGGTGATGACCGAGTACTACCAGAGCGCGCTCGGTACGGAGGCTCTGCGCGCACTTTCGCATTTGGCGGGATTGCTAGGCAAGGACGACGTTCAGAAAGATCTGGCCGCGGAATTCCAGCGCAAACAACTGTCGCTGGATCAGGTATTCTGGTCTCCCGAGAAAAAGATGTATGCCTTCGCGCTCGATAAAAACGACCAGCGCGTGGATGAACCCAGTGTGCTTGCCACTGTCCCTATGTGGTTTGAATTGCCCGAAGCCGCGCATGCGGATGAAATGATTACGCGACTCGCTGACGCCGACCACGAGACCGACTGGGGCATGCGCATCATTTCGTCGCATTCGAAACTCTATGATGCGTCCGGATATCATTACGGATCGGTGTGGCCGCTCTTTACCGGATGGGCGTCGGTGGGCGAGTACAACTATCATCGCGCATTGCCCGCGTACTCGAATCTTCGCGCGAACGCTATGCTAACGCTGGATGGATCGCTCGGTCACGACACGGAAGTTTTGTCGGGCGATTACTACCAGTCCTTCTCCACCAGTTCGCCGCACCAGATCTGGTCGGCGGCCATGGTTGTAAGCCCGATTCTGCGAGGGCTCTTCGGTCTGCACACCGATACGCTGGATCACCGGATCACACTGGCCCCACATATTCCGGCGGACTGGGAGTCGTTTGCGGTCCGCAATGTTCAAGTAGGGCCGGTTAGCGTGGATTTCAAGTTTCACAAGACCATCAACAACATGACCCTCGAGGTGACACGCACTGGGAAGGGGGATTGTTCGGTAGAGTTCTCGCCCGCATTCAGCCTGCGCGCGCAAATCGTCTCGGTGGAAATGAACGGCAAGCCGCTCGAATTCCAGGTTCAGACGAATGATGAGGATCAGCATGTTTCCATGCGATTCCCTATTAATGATGGCCCGAATAGCGTGCTTATCAACACGAAGAAAGATTTTGGCTTGGCGTTGACCAGTGAACTTCCTTCGCTGGGTAGCACAAGCCACGGCTTGCGTGTAATCTCGGAGTCGTGGAATAAAGTGCGGAGCGAGTTGAAAGTTGAAGTTTCAGGTGCGCCGGGCAGAGAGTACGAGCTGGGGGTTTGGAATCCGGCACAGATCAATTCAGTGGAAAATGCTACGCTTACGAAACAAGGCAAACTTCGTATGGAAATGCCGGAAGGACAGGGAGAAGAGTATGTGCATCGAATTATGCTCATCCATTTCCGCCCAAATTAAATGTTTGCGAAATAATGCAGAGACGACGTAACTGGTCGCGCGGTCAAGTCCGCCGCTTACGAGTGTTGGAGAAATAAAGATTACGATTTTGGATGGAGGCCTACTCATGAATCGAACCCTATCGATGGCAATCCTGATGATTCTGTTTTGCACTTCGTGGCACAAGATAGGTAATTGCTAAATAGCTTGTTCCAAGCCAAAAAACAACGTTTTCAATAGTTTCAGCTTTCCTTGGAAGGGGGGAATGCATCGCAATCCTGAGCGCTAATATTGAGATTTCTAAAATTCCTATGCCCAGACAAAACTGGAAAACAGCAGTATAGAGTACTGTATAAGCACCTGGATTAAAAGGCGCAGGCAAAGAAATACTAGTCCCTGGAACTTGAGCGAGAACAAAGGAGCCGATAAAATTAACAAAGCTATTCCAAACGTTGTGGGGAACATTGATGAAGTAAATCAGGGCAAGCAGAATAAAAATAAGCCCGATATATACAGCAGTAATCAAGCCTTCTTTTTTCTTATCAGTTAACGCCGGCTGGTTCAATGTTAATTAAGCCCCTTTGGCATCATGCGAGTATGGAGCTTGAGCACATATATCTTTCTCTCTAAACAAATAAGTGCATGTTTTAAATACCCTGAGAGGATAACAGGTAAAGCTAGGAGAATTCGCATGCCATATTGTCCGAAATGCGGCAATAACGTTGATGAGACAATGGCTTTCTGCCCAAAATGTGGGACAGCACTAGAAAAGACAACACCAAGTCAAGCGGCACCCGAGAGCGAGGAACAGGAAAAGCAGGAGAAACCTGAGAAACAGGAGAAACCTGAGAATTCAGCGAACATCGAAATTCAAGAGAAAAACCAATATGGCTTCGTCACATATCTACTCGCAGGTTTAATACTGATTATAGTAGCCGTTTTCGCTATACTAGATTTAACTAGTCATATCTCAGCCTCAGGTCAAAGCATAGCTATTCTGCTAATTATAATTGGCATAATTATCATAATTGGCGCTATTTACGTGCATACTCCAGTGGAAAAATATTTACGACATCTCATTAGCCATCCTAAAAACAACCCGTAAAGCCTATGCTTTAAAAGCGTTAAAACATTTTATCTCCCGAACACAAGGGAATATTTTTTTCCCGCTGCCTCTATTAAATCGCCGATATCATATCAGCTTGCCCATTCACAGCGTTTAAGTTCTCGAAGCATTTTCACGCCTTTGCCAGTTACAACCTCAAAAAAGTTGAAGGCATAACGCTCGCTAACTACAATTTGTTATGAATTTGCTTATATGCTTCTCTTTGAATAAATAAAACAGCCAAAACCTTTGCCATTTAGAGTTGAAAGATTATGACCGAAACAGTTCGAATGACAGCTGAAAGGATAAGAAGACTTGAGGTTCAAGGTGCAAGAAACGTGGCAATAGCCGCCGTAAAAGCCCTCCAAACGTTAGCAGAGCAGACGAAAGCTAAAAACAAAACCGCGTTCTTAAACGAGCTTAAAGAAGCGCAAACCGTGCTTTTTGCGTCAAGAGAAACGGAGCCCTTAATGAGAAATGCCATCCGTTGGATAATTACCCAGACCAAAGATAGCAGCACAGAAAAGGTTGATGTTTTAAGCGAGATGGTTGTTTCTAACGTAAATTTGTTCTTGCAGAATCTTGAAGCTTCAAGAGAAGTCACTGCGGAAATAGGCGCCAATCGAATCCGTGACGGCATGTTAGTTTTTACTCATTGTCACTCGTCAACAGTGACACGCATGATTGCCAAAGCCAAAGCAGACGGCAAAAATTTCAGCGTTATCTGCACTGAAACACGACCCGCATTCCAAGGAAGAATAACCGCCCGGGAAATGGTGGAGCTCGGCATCCAAACCATGTTCATTGTCGATTCTGCCGCGCGGTCCTATATGGGCGATGTTGACCTTGTGGTTGTGGGTGCAGACGCCATCACTTCGGAGGGCAACGTGGTTAACAAGATTGGCACAAGCAGCATCGCCGTCTTAGCCAATGAAGCCAGAAAACCCTTCTATGTTGTTTCGGAACTGTTAAAGTTCGACCCAGAAACCCTCAACGGAGCATACGAACGCATCGAGCAAAGAAGCCCAAGCGAAGTGTGGAATGAAGCGCCCGAGAAACTGTCCGTGCGAAACCCAGCCTTTGACGTTACGCCAAGCCGCTACATCCACGGCATCATCTGCGAAGAAGGAGTAATCGCTCCCCAATCTGTAGCGGAAGTTATTCGCAGAACATACTCGTGGGTCTTCAAGTGATGAACTTTAGAATTGTCATACCATTCATCTTTAGAACCATCAAGAAGGTTGAGAATCGCTAAGTCATTCTCCTGAGCGTTGAGAACCGACCTTTCATACAGCCTCAGCGCTTAAAAGCAGAAGAAGAAAAATGGTTTTTTAGGACTTCTTCTTCTAATCAAAAATAAAACTCTAACTTTTGCTTAAACTAAAAAGTGACCAAACAATTGAAAAAAAACGTTTTAAGAATTTTAGGTTTTCCACTGTTCCAATGCTGCTTTGAGTTCTTTGTGGCCTTTAGCGTATTCTTCCAGTGTTTGCCCTTTTAGTGCAGCGTCTACTGCTTGCCGCATCGCTTTTGCCCCTGCTACTGTGCCGTCTGGGTGCCCGTGGATTCCTCCGCCAGCTTGAATGACAACATCGTTACCGAACGTTTCAAGCAATGCAGGAACCAGTCTTGGGTGCAGCCCTCCTGAAGCAACGGGTAAAACAGGCTTTAACCCGCTCAGCGCAGCTTTGCAAGCATCGATGTTTTCGAGAACTTCAGCTTTGGTTTCGGACATTTTGCCCACTACTGTGCCCACGTGGAGTTGGTCAACGCCAATTACTCTTGCAACTGTCGCTATGGGACGCATGGCTATGCCGTGTTTTGGGTTTTTTGTGAAGGCAGCGTGCCCTGCCCTGTGCGCGTGGATGACGAGTTTGCTGTTTTGGTTGCGCAGGGTTTGAAGTGCTGACCAGCCGCATGTTAAGATGTCTACCATGACGTATTCTCCGCCTTGAGCGATGACGACTTCTGCGCGTTTTAGCATGAGGTTGGTTTCAGCGGTGATGTTAACCATGTAAACTTTGCGTTCACCCGTTTCCTGTTGTGCTATGTCGCGGCTCTCCAATGTCTGCGCGAGGCGGTCTTCGAAGGGGTTGAATTTTTGGCTGCTTAGGTTTTCGTCGTCTTTTACGATGTCGCAGCCGCCGCTCCAAGCTTCGTAAGCTACTTTGGCGTGGTCTTTAGTTTTTAATCCGAGTTTAGGCTTGATTATTGTGCCGACAAGCGGGCGCTTTGGAACTTTTAGGAGCTTGCGAATTCCAGCTATGCCGTACATTGGACCTTTAAAGCTGTTGATTAGGTCTTTGGGCATTTGAATGTCTATGAGGCGCAGGTTTTTGAGTGCTTTAAGCCCGAAAACGTTTCCAGCAACGCTGCTTAGAATGTTAGGCATGTTGGCTGGCTCAAAGAGTTCAATCGGGTAAGCGATTTTTACTACGTTGCCTTCTATGCTAAAAACGTGGGCTGCCAGCCGAGTCACGTATGGCTGCTCTGTTGTGAGTTCTGTCCATGTGCCAACAGAGCTTTCCGCGGCAACGCCGCCTGCGGCTTCTTTGAGGCTGATGCCCTCGGGCTCCAAGTAAAAAGTGCAGGTTAAATCGGTTTCTTTCGGCACGTAAGTTAAATCCACAAAGTCAAGGTACTTCAAAGTGTTCCTCTCAGGTTAGTGAGAACTGGTTTTTCCTTAAAATCTTTAACTATTCCTAAATCTAATCAATAGTTGACGTGGTCCAAAATGGAGTTAATAGTTGAAGTCTTAAACATCACCACAGGCGGAAGCAGAATCGCCATACTTAGTGAAGAAAGCGCCAACCTGTTAGGTGTGCATAGTTCAGACAGAATAAGAATAACGTGTGGCAACCAAGAAATGATTGCTATCGCAAATATAGCGGAAAATTTTCCCAAAAACCGCATTGGACTCTACGAGGAAACCGCTCAAGCACTTGTGGTAAAGGAAGATGAAACTGTCAATGTGCTGTTGGCTCCGCTTCCTGAATCACTGTATAACGTTAGAGCTAAACTGCATGGGGAACGTTTGCGAGAGAAAGACATCGTGACCATCGTAAAGGATGTTGTTGAGAGGCATTTGAGCAATGCTGAAATAGCCGCTTTCTTAACGGCGCTTAGCATTCACGGTTTGAGCACAAGTGAGAATGAGGCACTGTCAAGGGCGATGGTTGCAACTGGAAAAACACTTAGCTTCGATGGAGGACCAATACTAGATAAGCACAGTGTAGGCGGGATACCTGGCGACAAAACTTCCATGCTGGTCGTGCCCATTGTAGCGGCTGCAGGATTCACCATTCCCAAAACGTCTTCACGGGCGATTACTTCGCCTGCTGGAACCGCAGACCGAGTGGAAACCCTCTGCCCCGTAAACCTATCCATCAACGAGATAAAGGAAGTTGTAGCCAAAACCAACGGGTGCCTAGTTTGGGGCGGATCCTTGGAGCTTGCACCAGCCGATGACCTTTTCATTCAAGTTGAATACCCCTTGGGAATTGACCCTATGCTTTTGCCTTCCATTCTTAGCAAGAAAAAAGCCATCGGAGCCACGCACGTCGCCATTGACATTCCAACTGGGATGGCTGCTAAAATTAAGACCCGAACCGAAGCGTACACTTTAGCTTCTGATTTTGTGGATTTGGGGAAACGTTTAGGCTTAAACATTCAATGCGCCCTGACTTTTGGAGATCAGCCTTTAGGCTGCGGCATCGGACCTGCCCTTGAAGCTCGTGAAGCATTAACGACTCTGATGGGTGGTGGCCCGCCAGACTTGAGAGATAAAGCTGTTAGTCTTGCAGGCATGCTTTTCGAGATGGTCGGAGTTGAAAACGGGCGCGCTAAAGCGGAGGATATGCTTGATTCTGGCAAAGCCGAAAAGAAGATGCGCGAGATCATTGCTGCTCAAGGTGGAAACTCAGCAGTTAAACCTGATGAACTGCCTGTCGGAGCTGAAATGGCTGAAGTGCGGTCACAACACACTGGCAAAGTCATATGGCTCAGCACAGAGGACATTGTGCGGATTGCACGTGAAGCTGGAGCACCCAAAGAGAAGGGTGCCGGCATTGTGCTATATGCGAAACTTGGTGAAACCGTTCATAAAGACAACGTCTTGTTTGAAGTGTATGCTGAGCGAAGCAGTAAATTAGCTTCGGCGCTGGAGCTTGCCGGGCAATTGTCGCCTGTCGTGTTAACTAAGAAGCCTGCGCAAAAGATGATTTTGGATCAGGTACCTGAGAAGCTTTCGCACGAGAAATCGTTCATGTTAGACAGGTGAACTACCAGTTAAAAGGCGATTATCTGGCATTCTTGTATGTTGGGATGGATATTTTGAAGATTAAAAAAAGGTTTATGTGAATTTAGGGCAATTGGGTTTCCTTTTGCAATTTGGATTTTGAACATTGCAGACTCAACGGCAAGCACTCTTTAATGCCTTTTTACCCTTTATAAGCTAAAATTTACCAAAAATGTTGCATCCTAATGTTAATTCAAGCCCTAAATCAAAAAAGCAACCCAAAACAAGCCCCGACTCAAAACCGCCTACCTATAGACCTACCCTACTATTTGTAACAAAAAACAACAACAAAAAGCAAACGAAAATAAAATTAAAAGGACTATCAAAATTGAAATAAAAGCACAGATAAATACAAACGGTTTTATCTTGTAATTGCTCCGCCTATTAAGCCGCCTACAGCTGCAATTATACCTGCAAATATCGCCAGTATTAATGCTACTACACCGATTGCTAAACCATGTAAGCCTCCAAACAATGCGCCTGAAAGTCCACCGTGAATGCCTCCAACGATTGCGAGCTTTAAGAAGGCTAGTATTGCTATTATGATGCCGCCGAATATGCCTGCGAGAAAACCAGCGATTAATCCTTTGCCAACGCCTCGAGCTACGAGTCCAGCGACTAAGCCGCCCATGAACCCGCCTACCAGGTGACCGACTCCGGGAAAGAGATAGGCAATAACCACCGTTACCAAGAATCCTACAAAGGCTCCTAACCATATGCTTCCCAAATTTATCACCACCTTTACAAGTTAATGCTAGTCTGAATGCCTATAAGTTTTAGCCAAAGAGAATACTATGGCTGTTTAGATAATACTTTATTGGTGAGCTAAACATTAACAAAAAATCCAAGCAAAACTCAAAAAGCAACGTCTATATCGCGGCGTTATAGCACAATGATGGCTTATTTTAGTGACTCACCACATTTTTTTAATCCCTAACATACGTTAATTTTAAATGAGTGTTATTGTTAGTATCTTGTAAAAAAAAATGAAAAAGGGCAGCAACAGATCAGTTTCTGGGATAAACCATGGGTTGTTCCATATTTGTATACTTGAAAAAAATATTCAGTTTAACATTAATCCTAAATTCATTCATAACTCTAGCTGCCCTTACGGGAATCCTGTATGGTTTTTACCATGCTTGGCCCTGGTGGAAGCCTTACACGCCATACCTAATTAGCGGCAACCTCTTTTTAATGGCGGCAATAGCTGCAATCATTAATATTTTCCCCAGCGCAAGCATAGGACGATGCCTTCACACTGGACGATTATTTTTTCACCATTATGTTTACGGCTTTTTTGTTTTAATATTCTCTGCCATCTACGTAGTGACATTTACATCCGTTTCTTTAGTGACTCTTTTTCTTGTGAACACTGGAAACATAGCGGTTAACGCTGGGCGATTTTTTGTCTTAACTGGAGCAACCTTATTCTTAGACGATCTTCCAGACGTTTCAAAAAGAGTTGAATCTGCTTTAAACAAGTTAAAGTCGCAAGCTTATCGGGTAAGAAAAGCCTTCCACGTGCTCCAGTTGATTACGGGTGTCGTTACGCTCTACATTTTTCTTGCCATTCTACTCTTTTCAATTCAGCATTTAGAAGTAAACATTGCCAACTTTCTCACTATGGGCACTTTGATAGTAACTAGCTTCACTTCTTTTGCTTGCGTAAAAAGAAAAACATGGCTCAAAATCACCCCTCCAAAAATGAGCCAAAATTAGCTTTTTTGTCTAAGGATCTCTTTTCCTATAGCTTCAATTTGCTGACGGGAGAAGTTGTTTGGGCTTCTGTACGTGGTTATGTGGCTGGGCAGTTGAGGAAGTTTAAGGATTAAAACGGTGGGGTTGTTTAAGTGGAAAGTCGCATGGTTGTTTGTAAAAACCACTATGCCTTCAACCCAAACACCCAGCGACCTAAAAGCCTGCGAGGAATCGATTATGCGTTTTATTTTTGCAGCGTTCCTTTTAACTTGCAAACTTGGGCTACCCTTGAAGTTACCCTTACCGGCTCTTTGCCACTCATCACCATTGCAGGTTATGTCGCCGCTCCAGTTCTTGGTCTCCAAAACAAAAATGCCACTGGGCGCAAGGACGACATGGTCGATGTCGCCGCCGCCGTTATGCAGGTATAGGTCGTTTATGAGGAAATAGTCATCGCTAAGCTTGCTGCTTAGAAATTTGGCTACTTGTTTTTCGCCTTCCCAACCGGCATTGTAAATTCGGTACCTGCGCTGGTAGAAGTAAAACGCGGCTAAAGGCACCAGCGAAACCAGCAGTCCAGTCGCCTCAAAAATGCTCAAACTCAGTGTTAAGAGCACTCTCAAGCTCACGGCGAAAAAGATCAAGAAAAATAAGGCTATACAGAGAACCGCTTTTGCCAAGTTTTTTCTAACTTGGTTCTTGAGATAGCTGCTGGACCCTTTCATCTTCCTCATGCATTAACCGCTCTAGGCAGGTTTCATTCGCTTTGAAGCTATATTACTTTATGGCAAAGTAAGCATAATTTGCAAGAATGTTGAAGAACAGATTTCAGCCGCCCGAACTTCGGGCATTTAAAGTTAAAAAACCAAAAAAAAAGAGTTGATTCATTAAATAACGAATGGAAAGTCTCAAAGAGACTAAGCTACTTCAGCCAAGTTATTTCTTGTTTGTTAGGTATTCGTGCATTGCTTTTGCTGCGCGTTTGCCTGCGCCCATTGCGCTGATGACTGTTGCTGCTCCTGTTGCGACGTCTCCGCCTGCGTAAACTCCGTCTAAGCTGGTTTTGCCTACTTCGTTAACGCATATTGTTCCGTGCCTTGGGTCGCTTTGTAAGCCATCTGTTGTTCGCTGTATGATTGGGTTTGGTGTTTGACCGATTGCAACGATGACTGTGTCAACGTCCATCATAAACTCTGAGCCTAGGACTTCTTTTACGCCTCGCCTGCCTTTTGCGTCAGGTTCAGTGAGCTCCATTGCGATGCATTTCATGCCTTTAACCCAGCCGCTTTCGTCACCGTAAAACTCGACTGGTGCACCAAGAAACTTGCAGACCAAGCCTTCTTCCTCAGCATTCTCTATTTCTTCATGTCTCGCTGGCAACTCAGCACGTGAACGCCGATAAAGCAAGCAAACTTCAGCCCCAAGCCGCATACTGCTTCTTGCGCAGTCCATGGCAACGTTTCCGCCGCCGATGACGACCACGTGTTTGCCTATTCGTATTGGAGTATCATAGTCTGGGAATTGGAATGCTTTCATAAGGTTAACGCGTATTAGGAACTCATTAGCTGAGTAGATTCCGCCAAGGTTTTCTCCGGGGCAACCAGTGAACTGCGGCAAGCCTGCGCCGCTGCCGATGAATACTGCTTCATAGCCGTTCTTCATGAGTTCTGGAATCGTATGGATTCTGCCAACCAAGTTGCCAAGGCGCAAATCAACACCTAACTTTTGAATGTATGCTACTTCGTTTTGTACTATAGCTTTTGGTAAACGGAACTCGGGAATACCATATGACAGCACTCCACCGCCAACATGTAAAGCCTCAAACATTGTAACATCGTGGCCAAGCTTAACTAAGTCAGCTGCAGCCGTCAATCCAGCTGGACCAGCACCGACAATTGCTACTTTCTTGCCTGTTGGTGGAGCTTTCTGTGGAATCTGGGAACCATTGTCACGTTCCCAATCTGCAAGAAAACGCTCTAGTCGTCCGATGCTGATTGGCTCACCCATCTTGCCGACTACGCATTTGGCTTGGCATTGTACTTCTTGAGGGCAAACTCTTCCGCAAACTGCAGGCAACGCGTTCTTCGCTTTTATCAACGCTATGGCTTCAGCATACTTCTTTTCTCTGAGCAGTTTTATGAAGCCGGGAATGGGAACTTCAACTGGGCAACCAGTAATACATTGAGGCTTTGGACATTGTAAGCATCGGCTTGCTTCTTCAAGCGTTTCAGCTTCAGTGTAACCCAAAGCGACTTCGTTAAAGTTTTTAGCGCGTATTTTAGGTTCTTGTTTAGCCATTTCAACGGCTTTCTTGTTTAATTTTGGTTTAGGCTTAACTTCTGCCACACTTGCAACCTCCACGCATTTCCCACAATACTGAACTTAATCTTTCTTCGGGTAACATTGTGCGCTGACGCAAAATTAACTGGTCGAAATCAACCTTGTGGCCGTCAAATTCTGGTCCGTCAATGCAGCCAAACTGCATTTTGCCGTCAACCGTGACTCGGCATACTCCGCACATGCCCATGCCGTCAATCATTATAGGCGTTGTAGTTACAATTGTTGGTATGCCATAGGGCTTGGTGATTTCGCTAACATCCTTCATTAGGATTACTGGACCCATAACTACACAGCGGTCAAACTTTTCTTTCTTAAGTAAGTCTTTGAGGAAATCTAAACCTATGTAGCCTTTTGAACCGTCATCCGTTGCAATGTAAACTTTATCGCTCATGGCTTTAGCTTCTTCTTCCATCATTATGAACTCTTTTGTCCTAGCGCCAAGAATAGTGGTTACGTTGTTGCCTGCTGCTTTCATGGCTTTAACCTGCAAAAGCAACGGCGCAATCATCACGCTTCCGCCAACACAGAGAACTTTACCGAAGTTCTTGACTTCAGATGGATTACCTAGTGGACCAGTAACGTTGTCGATGCACTCATTCTGGTTTAGTAAGCCAAGTGCTTTTGTGGTTTTGCCGACTTCATGAAAAGCAAACGACACCGTTCCTTTCGCTGTGTCATATCCACAGATCGTCAGAGGTATTCGTTCGCCTTCTTTGCCGTTTATAACTATTAGGAACTGTCCAGCTTGCGATTTAGCTGCAATGTCTGGAGCTTCAACTTCGAACATTTTTATTTTCGGTGCAAGTTCTTTTTTAGTCACTATTTTGTACGTTTTGCTTTCGCCTCCACGGTTATTTCACGTTTTGGTAACGCTGAAATCTTTTTGTAGAAAGCATCCAGTTTCTGATTGAACTCGTCAGCACATCTTGGCGACTCCTCGTAAATTTCGAATCGGTCAAGAAGATTGTTCTTTCTTAACACATTCCATAATACGGCCAAGTTGCGTTCTGCGGTGGCTCTGCCTTCTTGAAGCTTGCAATCTTGTGCCGAGCAGACTACTGCCATTACGCCGTCGAAACCGCAGTTTAACGCGTTGATTACATGTACTGGATCTAAGGATTTAAAGCATGGAACTTCAAGAGCTAACACGTTTTTGCCTGCAAACGCGCTGTTAGGGTTGTCTAGATCTGTGAATTCTGACCATTGACAAACGAACGCAAGAACTGCTGGACCATGGTTTTTAGCTTTCAACTGTGCAATCGAATCTCCATAACGGTTAACCACATTTTCAAACTCAAAGCCTTTCACTTGAATAGCGTGTTGCGGACAAACCAGTTGGCATGCGCCACAACCAACACATTTTTCCTCGTTTACTTTTGGAGTAGCAAACGATTCAAACTCAAGCGCTTTATAAGGGCAGATGAAGATGCATTTGTCACATCCCACGCACGCTTGGACATCATAAACTGCTTTGCGGGAGAACTTTACTATTCTGACGGCGTTTTCGTCGTAGCCTAATTGTTCGAGGACGTTTCTGGCTAAAACAAGTCTTCGAGTGTTTATTTTTGTGCCTTCTTTATAGCGGCAAAATGGGTCTTCACATTGAACAGAAACAATGTTTTTCACGCCCAAATTCAGCGTTTCAAAAACAAAGTCAGTTGGAACTCGGCCTGAACATGGCAAACGCAACGCAATATAATTGTCAACCTCTAATCCTTGCTCTTTAAGGATATCTTGAACTTCACCTGTTGAAGGCGAGTTTCCTCGACACATCAAAACAAGCGTGTCAGCGCCATTCTTGGCTTTTGCACGTGCCTGTTTAACATAGTTTGAAAGATTATCGTAAGTGTAATATTGCATTTTAATGGCTGAAGACGGGCAAGCGCTATAGCATATGCCGCAAACTTGGCATTCTTGATTGTTAATTTCAACTTTTCCGGTTGAGTCGCGTTTTATGGCTTCATAAGGACATATGGAGTGGCAAACACAACATTGGCTACATAAGTCTTGGTTGATTTCTACTACAGCGAGACATTTTTCACTCATTCTGAAACCTCTTTTCATACACCGCTGCTACTTTAAACTGTAAGCATGGAACATGCTAGCTTAAAGCTTATTGAAGGCATGAAAAGGGTTTTAGAATGATATAATCCTTTCTCTCTATTTTTTGTAATAGGGTTGTTTAATGTAACTGTATGCTTCAAGGGCTGCAGTGATGCCTTGACTAACGGCTGTCCCAACCTGCTTGACTGGATGATTGGTGACATCGCCTGCTGCGAACACTCCTGAGAGGTTTGTCTGTTGGCGAATATCAGCTTTGATGTATCCATGCTCGTCTGTTTCCATTCCGGCAGCTTTGGCTAGTTGGCTGTTTGGTGCTTCGCCGACTTGCACGAAAACCGCGTCGACTGCTAGTTCGCTTGTTTTCGCTGTCGTGTTATCGATTAAAGTGACTGCTTTGACTTGTTTGTCACCTTTGATTTCTTGAACTTCAGTGTTCCATAGTACGGTTACATTATTCTTTGATGCTATATCAGTCACCAAAAATTCTTCAGCCCTGAAAGCTTTTCTCCTATGAGTTACAATGACCTCGGAAGCTATGCCCGAAAGGTAAAGCGTAGTGATGCAGGCTGAATTTCCACCGCCAATAACAAGCACTCGTTTGCCTTTGAAAAATGGTCCATCACAGACTCCACAGTAACTTACACCTCTACCACGGAATTCTTTTTCACCTTTGACGCCAACTTCTTTATAGTGCGAACCTGTGGAAAAAATTACTGCTTTAGCTTCATAAGTCGCTTTCGAGGTTTTCACAATCTTCTCTTCACCCATAAGCTCTAATTCTGTAACAGGCTCCAAATCGTGAATGATTGCGCCAACCTTTCTGGTATGAGATGTCATTTTTTCAGCAAGTTCCCCACCGCTAATCTCAGCAAATCCCGGATAATTCACCACTATCGAGGCATCAGCGATTGTTCCGCCAGGCAGCTTTTCTTCTAAAATTAAAGTTTTAAGTCCGCTTCTAACAGCGTAAATTCCAGCTGCCAAACCAGCGGAACCGCCACCGATTATTATGATGTCCCAATTCTCCATACTGTGCATCTCTTTAAGTGAATAGTGAATCGGGGCAGTTTATGAATTGTTCGGATTGTTTTTGGTTAACTCCAATACACTGATAAGGGCGAATCAATTTAATTCTAATAGACATTTTTGAGGGTTAATTATGGCAAGATACAGGTGCACGGTCTGCAACTATGTTTATGATGAAGTAAAGGAAGGAAAGAAGTTTAGCGATTTGCCTAAAGAATGGGTGTGCCCCGTTTGTGGAGCGCCTAAATCTGTTTTCGTGTTGTTAGCTGAACAAGTTGAAGAGAAAAAGGCTGAACACACGGTTTCACAAGTTCTGATAAACCAAATTGCCGAGTGGGGGGTTCAGTACGTTTTCGGTATTCCGGGCACTTCAACCTTAGGCGTTGTGGACGCTATACGAAAAACCAATGGCAAAGTAAAGTACATTCAGGTTCGGCATGAGCAGACCGCAGCGTTCATGGCTTCAGCCTATGGGAAACTCACTGGTCACGTTGCCGCTTGTCTTGGGATTTCTGGTCCCGGCGCAACTAATTTGGCTACTGGTTTGTATGATGCGAAGCTAGATCATGCGCCTGTTTTAGCGTTGACCGGTTTGGTAGCTAGGCAACTGATGGGTCCAGGTTCAACGCAAGAGATTGATCAAGCCGCCTTTTTTGAGCCGATTTGTGTTTTTAACAAGATTTTGATGTCTGAGGACCAAACTACTACGCTGGCTACTTTGGCGATTAAGCATGCGCTTTTGGATCAGGGTGTTTCGCATATTGGGATTCCTAATGACGTGCAGAAGCTGGCTTATGAAGCGGAGGTTTTGCCGTTTGAGGGCAGAATGCCTAATCTAGCTTATGGACAGGACGAATGGGTAATAGAAAAAGCAGCAAAGGTTGTTAACCAAGCGGTTAGGCCAGTGATTCTTGCGGGTTTTGGCTCTCGAGGTCAAGGCAACAAACTGTTAAAGTTGGCATCGAAGATTTCTGCGCCGATTATAGCAACTTTCAGGGCTAAAGGCGTTGTCGATGAACATGAATCTCTATATGTTGGATGCCACGGTGGTATTGGTTCGACTGCAGCAGCAGAGCTTATGCAAAAAGCGGATTTGCTCATAGCTATCGGTTCTTCGTTTTCTGATCTATCGCAGATTCCACAGAAGAGGACTGTGCAGATTGATATTAATCCGCTTATGATTGCACGCAGGTATCCTGTTGATGTAGGGTTGCTTGGCAACAGTGCAGTGCTCATTCCCAAGTTAACCGAGAAAGTTCAGGAGAAACAGAACGCTGACTATTTAGCTGAGATTGCAGGGTTAAAGCAGGAATGGCTAAACCAACTGGAAAAAGAAGCCGACCCGAACATGAAGCCGATTAGACCCCCATACATAATCAAAGTTTTGAACGAGAAAATCGCCGATGACGCAGTGATTTCTTTGGATGTTGGTGAAAACTGCTGGTGGTTTGGCAGGAACTTTATGATGCGCAAGTCTCAGAAGATGGTGATGAGCGGCACTTTAGCTACAATGGGGTTTGGTTTACCAGGCGCCATGGCGGCAGCGTTGGCTTACCCAAACCGTCAAATTATTTGTTTGACGGGCGATGGTGGGTTAACGATGGTTCTAGGCGACTTTTTAACCGCTTTGAAGTATCAATTGCCAGTAAAAGTTTTTGTCATTAACAATAAGCGGTTAGCAATGATTATGCAAGAGCAAAAGGTTGACGGATTCGAAAGCTGGCAAACCGACTTATACGATTATAATTTTGCTGATTTCGCTGAGCATTCAGGCGGCATGGGCATTAAGGTTACTGAACCAAACGAGCTTGAAGCAGCCGTTGACAAAGCGCTTTCATCTTCTAAGCCAGCGATAGTGGATATCGATACTGATCCAAGGAGATTTTTGTGAGGTGAAAATTATGACATCAAATCAAGGAATAACATTCGCGTATATTGTATCGCTTGTTGGAGGCTTAATTATACTAATAACCAGCATAATCAACGTGCTCTGGTACAGTTCAGGTGCTCCAAACTTTGGCGGATACGGCAGCTTCATAAGTGGACTGATGGATGGCTACCACACTTTCATGGGCACCTACGGCAGCTCCTACGGGTTTCTAGCTGGAATCTCACTAGTAGCTGTGATCTGCGGCGTCGTTGTCTTGATGAGCGCTATCAATCTTAGACTCAACCCGCGGCAACAGATGATTTGGGCAATAGTTATCATCGTGTTCTCAATCGTCAGTTTTGTAGGCATGGGCGGCTTCTTCATAGGCGCAATCCTCGGCATCGTCGGTGGAGTATTCATTTTAACAGTCGGGAAAACAATGGTATAGCCCAGTTTGTATTGTTCATCAATCAGTCACGTTGGTTCTGAGGCTTTTGCGGTTTTTTGGTGTTAAAAGAACAGCGACAGTCAAAAAACCATTTGTGTTATTCTTCTTGCAGAAGAGTGTAAACCCATTAAAAGAAGACTCGTCAAAAGAAGAAGAAGACCGAAAAAACCATTTTTCTTCTTCAACGTTTAGCATAATGAATTGACAAAGACCGAAACACCACCAGTTTTCAAGCTCTGCAGGTTTTTTGTTAAAATTGGAATTGTTGGTAGCGGGGACTAGATTTGAACTAGTGATCTCTGGGTGTCTCACAGCGAAAGTTTCGCCGTTATGAGCCCAGCGGGTTAATCCTGGCTACCCCACCCCGCTATATTTATTCCATAAAGTTGTTTTAGCATCCTATTAGTTTATTTGTCGAATATTAATAGTTTCTTTTTCATTGTCGGCAAAAGCATTTTAGAGGCGACTTATACTTCTTTGGCGAAGGATGTTTGCTGATGGATAAGGCGTATTTGCGTAAGCTTTCAAATCCGACTCTTGAGAACCCATTTTTTATTCAAGGATTGCCTGGGTTTGGGAATGTCGGCAGGATTGCGGCGCATCTTCTCATAAAGTTCTGTGACGCTAAGCTTTTTGCGGAGTTGTATTCGCCTTCTTTTCCAGATTACGTTTCAATAAATGCTAAGGGCATAGCTCACTTGCCGCGGTATGAGTTTTATTATGCGCCTATGGTGAAAAACAATTTGGTTATAATGACGGGTGAAATTCAGCCTTCGTTTGATGATGTGGTTGCTCACTATGAGGTTTGTGAAGAAGTGATTGATTTTGTTGAAACGTTAGGTTGCCATTTCATCGTAACCATGGGCGGGATACCGATAGCTGAAGATAAAGCTCAGGTTTACATTGCCGCTACTTCACCGAGGTTGGCAACTGAGTTTATGGAAAAAGGCGCGGTTATTTACAGCAAAGGCAGAATCGTTGGTGGAACAGGGCTTACCTTGGCGATGGCGAAGGAAAGAAAGCTGGAAGGGGTCAGCTTGCTTGGAACAACGACGGGTTTTAGAGCAGACCGTGAAGCTGGGTTTCTTGTTTTCAAGTTTTTGATGAAGGCTTTAGGAAAAGAGATAAAAGAAGGTTTAGTAGAAAACAATGCACCAGAAGAACAGTAAGTTGGGTGTCGCATGACTGAAAATGAAGAAAACGTGAATGTTACCGGCATATACTCGAAATTCTGGAGAATCACACTGGTAGTTTTATCGATGCTGCTAATCTTCGTGGGTCCAACTTACGGCACATACGTCATGGTGCATATCCTTAAAATACACTATTTTGTCTCAATAGGCGCTGGCCTTATCCTCTTCATAGTGGGCATGGTACTCATGGTGTTCCTTATCAGAAAGAAGCTAATAACAGTTTAAGTTTGCCTCAGATACCCCAGGGTGCATCATCAATCAGCATTTTGGATTCTTCATCGGCAACTTCTAGAAACATAACCTGTTTTATTTAACTATTCGTTGAACTTTCGAAAAGAAAACCTGACTACAAATATACTTCCTGAATACATAAGTCATATTAAATATTAATGTAGAAATAGTTTGTATGCAGGAAAGCAACCGAAGAAGCCTTGATGCGCCAAAAGAGAAAAGTGAAGAAGCAAAAAGAACAACGATTATCCTTGAAAAGAGCGAACGAGAATTCATTGAATCATTAATTAAAGATGGGAAAGAGCCTGGAATCAAACCGCTCATCTCCAAAATGCTTGACATTTACAGAAGCATGATGATTTACGATTGGCGTTTCCCCGGCGAATACTACTGTGGAATAAGCCGCATAGCGCTTGTTAACGTTGAATTATTCAACATCCTAACACAGCAGATTCCTAAGGAAAAGTGGCGTGAGATTGGTGAAAAAATGGGTGATGCCCTAAAGGTTTCTATCCAATCAACGCTAGGAATTGAAGCAAGTGAACAGAAAAATTGGGAAAAGATATTTGAACGACTGAAAGTGCAGGGATTCGGAGATTTCTATTTGAAAGACAAGTTTTTGCTTTTGAAAACTCCGTTTATTAATGATTGCGAAATTTGGAAAGGCATCATGGAAGGATTATTAAGTGTAGAGTTAGAAACCCGAAATTCGACGCCGCCGCTGGTTTTTGAAATTAAAAAACGGAAGCCGCCTTCAGTTTAATGCCTTTTTAGCGTTTCGACAGTTAAATATTAGGAAAACAGTTTATTAGGAAGACAGCGTTCAGGTGTCTTTCAGTGGTAAATGATGAGGGATTGCGTTCATACAAGGCGATTGCGTTCATTAAAAGCAATCCAAAACGTTTAAGTCTAAAAACGAAAAGCTACTTGATATTAGGCGCATTCCTTCAAAGAACCGTTTTAGCAAAACAAAAAACCCTTAGTGGTTTCTCTAAAAATTTAGGTGAAAAATTATGGATAAAATAAAATTTGCTATACCAGCAGGCTCCCTATCAAAAGCAACAGTCGAATTCTTCGCGCGTTCAGGATACAAACTCTCAGGAACTGACCGCACATACCGCCCCACCATAAACGACCCACAAATCGAAATGAAGGTCCTTCGACCCCAAGAAATCCCCGTGTTTGTCAGCGAAGGCTTACAAGATCTGGGCATCACTGGGGAAGATTGGGTTAAAGAAAACCGAGCAGACGTAGAAATCCTGCAAAACCTGGAATACGGAAAAATCAAACTCGTCATAGCCGTGCCAAAAAGTGTTAGCGAAAAAAGCACGATGGGCGACTTTATGGAATCCATTTGGAGCAAAGGCAAAAACTTCCGCATCAGCACCGAATACCTAAACATAGCCTCCGAATACCTCAAGAGTACACCCGAATACAAGAAGCGTTTTGGCAATGCCGACCCCATGATTGTAACTCCGTGGTGGAGAAAAGGCGACAATCCGAGAGCAAAGATTTTCCTGTCCTTCGGTGCAACTGAGGCTAAGCCGCCAGAAGACTCTGACTGCATAATGGACGTAACTGAAACGGGCACTACCATAGATGCTAACAACCTGAGAATCATAGAAACCGTCATGAAATCCGCCGCCGTGCTCATTGCTAACAAGAAAGCCTTAGAAGACCCCGAGAAACGAGAGAAAATCTACGACATAGTCGCTTTGCTTAAAGGCGTCGTGGACGGTTCAAAGAGAATCCACATATTCGTGAACGTCAAAAAAGTGAATCTACAAAAACTGCTTACTGAATTGCCTGCCTTGAAAAACCCGACGATAGCGCCGCTAGCCGATGAGAGCTGGGTTAGCGTGAACACGGTCATCGAGAAAGACTGCTTAATAGAGCTCTTGCCAAAAATCCGTAAACTAGCCCAAGGCCTAGTAGTGTATGAGCCGCGGCAGGTGCTGGCGTTAGATGAGATTGGTAAAAGAGAGGAGAACCCGTGCAAAAGCAAAGCCAAGTGAGAATCTGGAAATCAGAAGCGCTGCCAGCAGACTGGTTTAAACGGCAAACCGCAGATGCAAAAGCCACACGTGAGTTCCAAGACAAAGTCCAAAATGTTATAACACGAGTCAGAGAAAACGGCGATGATGGCTTACTTGGGTGCATAAACGACTTTGATAAGTGTTCATTAACAAAAAAAACCCTCAAAGTCAGAAAGGAAGAAATCAAGGAAGCTTACACGAAAGCTACCCTTGAACAAGTCTGTGCTCTAAAATTCATGAAAGAAAAAGTCAACACCTTCCAAAAGCAACTGCTCACCCAAACTGAAATCAAGACCTCCAGCGATGGCATATGGGTTCAGACTGTTCTGCGTCCAATTGAAAGTGTCGGTTGCTACGTTCCAGGAGGACAAGCCGCTTACCCAAGCACTCTTATCATGACGGCGGTTCCAGCCAAAGTAGCAGGCGTCCCAAGGATTGTCGTTTGTTCACCACCAGACGCAAAAGGCAAAGTTAATCCGCTCGTTCTTGTCGCCGCCGATATCTGCGGAGTCGATGAGGTTTACAAGGTTGGCGGAGCCCAAGCCATAGCCGCTTTAGCTTACGGAACAAAAACCATAAAGCCTGTACGAAAAATCGTCGGTCCAGGCAGCAAATACGTGACAGCGGCGAAGGTTCTGGTTTCAACGGATGTGGCGATTGACATGCCGGCTGGCCCAAGCGAAGTGCTCGTTTTGGCTGATGAGTCGGCTAATGCGCGGTTCATTGCTTTTGATATGGTTTCGCAGGCCGAGCATGGTGGAGACAGCGTTGCTGGACTCATAACAACTTCTGAAAAGGTTGCTTTGCAAGTTCAAGAGAATCTGGCAACGGTTGCCGCTTCAGCAGAAAGGGGCGAAAAAGTCTCAGAGGCACTAGCCAAATACGGCTTCATAATAGTCTGCAAAAGCATGGAAGAGGCGGTCAGTTTAGTTAATCAGTTTGCTCCTGAACACTTAGAAGTCATGACCGCTAAGCCCAAGGAGATTGCAGAGAAACTAACCGCTGGTCTCATACTCATAGGTCCATACAGCCCAGTTGCCCTAAGCGATTACGGCAGTGGAACCAACCACGTACTGCCAACAGGCGGCTTTGCGCAGTCATTCTCAGGCTTATCAGTTTTGGATTTTATGCGGCGAGTAAGCATAGTTGAAAGCTCAAGAACGGGTCTAGAACGGGTAAAAGACAGCATTAAAGTTATGGCGGAAGCAGAAAATCTTCCGAATCACTACAAAGCGATAGAGGCAAGGTTTGAAAAATGAGTGCGTCATATAGGCAATGGCTAAACGACAAACTTGTGAAGCTTCAAGCAATAGACTGCTACACTGCTGGAGCCTCACCTGAAACCATAGCGAAGCAAATAGGCGTCCCTACAAAACAAATAATTAAGCTAAATTTCAACGAGAACCTGTTCATGCCCAGAGTTAAACAGGTTAAACTTGTTAAAGAGTTGGCTGATGAGATTGATTTGCGACTGTACCCTGAGGATGAAGAGGCAAAGCTGCGGGAAAGGCTTACTATGTACATTAAGGCTCCAAAAGACTGCCTCGTTGTTGGTAACGCAAGCGACGAATTAATCGACCGAATAGTTAGGCTCTTTGTTGAGAAGGGTGAAAGTGCGGTTTCGTTTGCGCCGACATTCGCTATTCCAAGACTTTGCGTTAAACGGCAAGAAGGCGAATACTTTACGGTGCCGCTTCTAAGCAACTTGCAGCTTGATGTTAAAGGGGTGCTGTCCAAGTTTTCGGATAAAACTAGGCTACTGTATCTTTGTTCGCCCAATAATCCGACTTCAACCCAGTTTAAAGTGGAAGACGTTGAAACTTTAGCCAAAGCTTTTCCTGGAATCGTCGTCTTAGATGAGGCGTACGGTGAATTTGCTGACTACTCGCTGGTGCCACGAATAGGTGAGTTTGAGAACATGATTATTCTCAGAACGTTCTCCAAAGCCTTCGGTTTAGCTGCGCTGAGGCTTGGTTACGCGGTGGCTAATCCCGAGTTAGCAAAGATTTTGACCGAGAAAACTCCGTTGCCCTATCCTGTGAGTGGTTTCACGTTGAGGATGGGTTGCAAGATGCTGGATAATGTTGACTTGATGAAGGAATCGGTGAGGGAACTGAAACGCGAACGGGGAAAACTGATAAAGGCACTAAACGAAATAGATGGCGTTCAAGCATTCGATTCACAAGCAAACTTCCTGCTAGTCAACACACAAAAACCCTGCGACCAAGTTAACGAGAAGCTACTAAAACGGGGCATAATGCTCAAGAAATGGGGCAAAATCCTCCAATACGAAAACTGCTTCCGAGTAACTGTAGGCTTGCCAGAAATGAACACTAAACTAATTGAAGCATTAAAACAAATTCAAGGTGAATAAAATGAGAACCGAAGAAGTTTACCGTAAAACCAAAGAAACAGAAGTTCAAGTAAAAGTGAACCTTGACGGCGAAGGAAAAGTCAGCGTAGCCACTGGCGTGCCCTTCCTTGACCACATGATAACTTCACTTGCCACCCACAGCCTAATCGACATAACCGCGTCTGTGAAAGGCGATTTGGTGCACCACTCAGTTGAAGATTTGGCCATAGGCTTAGGTGAAGCATTAAACAAAGCCTTAGGCACACGAGAAGGCATCACACGCTTCGGCAATGCGGCTGCTCCGATGGATTGCTCTTTAGCGTTTGCAGCTGTGGACCTGGTGAAGCGTCCGTACTTTAAGATTGACCTTAAACTTAGAGGCAAAAAAGTAGAGAACATGCCAACCGAAGACATCAACCACTTCTTTGAATCCTTCGCCACCTCGCTACAAGCAAATGTCCACGTGTTCGTCGAGTACGGCAGCAATGACCACCACAAGGCAGAAGCGGCAGTTAAAGCCCTCGCCCTATCGCTTAGACAAGCGGTAGCGTTAGATCCAAGGCGGAAAGGCGTGCCCAGCTCAAAGGGAGTCATTTGATTGGCAAAAGCAGTAATATTTGACTATGGCGTTGGCAACCTGCTTAGCCTAAAATGTGCGTTGGAGAAGACAGGCTTAGAAGCATCGATTGGCACTTCAGCAAAAGAATTAGCTAATGCTGATGCTATTGCTTTGCCTGGTGTTGGAGCCTTTAGCGCTGCCGCCACAAAACTAGACGCAATCAAGGAAACGCTCACAAACAAAGTCAAAGATGGCACGCCGCTGCTTGGCATATGCTTAGGCTTGCAGCTTTTCTTTGAGGAAAGCGAAGAAGGACCAGGAAACGGCTTAGCACTCTTCAAGGGCAAAACAGTCCGCTTACCCAACACTGTTAAGGTACCGCACATGGGCTGGAACACACTAAACATCGTAAAACAAAACGAGCTTTTCGACGGCGTAGCAGAGGGCTCTTACGTTTACTTTGTCCACTCACTCTACCCTGTCCCAGTTGACAAAACGATAGTGTGCACACAAACCGAATATGGCACAACATTCACTTCAGCAATAGCCAGCAAAAACATTTACGGCACACAGTTTCACCCAGAAAAATCAGGCGACATAGGATTAAAAATCCTCAAAAACTTCGCTAAAGTTGTGGTAAGGTGACTTTGGAGTGCAGTTAATCCCGGCTATTGACCTCATGAATGGCAAAATCGTCAGGTTATCCCGCGGCGACCCAAAGACGGCTAAGGTTTATGACCAGTTTGGAGGTCCCGTGGAAACCGCGAAGCGGTGGCGTGATGAAGGCGCTGGCAAATTGCATATTATTGATTTGGACGCGGCTTTCGGCACGGGAAATAATTACGGTGTTATCTCTGATATTGCAGGGAACATTGCGTTGCCAATTCAGGTTGGTGGCGGAATCCGCAGCTTTGAGACAGCGGCGAAACTCTTCAAGACTGGGATAAGTCAGGTTATTCTTGGCGCCTTAGCATTCAGCGACCAGTCAGCGATTGGTAAGATTCAGAAACGGTTCGGTGCTGAATCAGTTATCGTTGCCTTAGACAATAAGGATGGGCGGATTATGGTTGAGGGCTGGAAAACCGCAACCGCATTAAGCGTAAAAGAGGCGCTAGAAAAATTCACCAAACTCGGCGTCAGGCGGTTCTTGATTACTTCTATTGCTCAGGATGGGATGCTTTCTGGTCCAGACATCCAAACGCTCAGCGAAGCCTGCAAGTTCCCAAACGCTAAGGTTATCGCTGCAGGTGGAATAGGTAGCATAAACGACCTAATTGCTCTAAAGCACATTGGAGTTGAAGGTGCTGTGATTGGAAAAGCTCTTTATGAAGGCAGATTCACTCTAAAAGAAGCCATAAATAAGATAGGAGCTTAAAGGATGCCGTTAGCTAAACGTATAGTTCCATGCCTCGATGTGGACCATGGAAAAGTAGTCAAAGGCATAAACTTCCTCAACCTAAAGCACGCGGGCGACCCAGTTGAAATGGCAAAACGCTACTCCGATGAAGGCGCGGACGAACTGGTTTTTCTTGACATCACCGCCTCTTCAGAGAAAAGAGACATTTTCCGAGGCGTAGTGGAAGGTGTAGCCAAAGCAATCAGCATCCCATTCACAGTCGGCGGCGGAATCCGCAAGGTTTCTGACGCAAGGCTTGTCTTGTGCAGTGGCGCCGATAAAGTTGCAGTTAACACGGCAGCAGTGGAAAACCCAAAGGTCATCACAGAGCTGGCTGATGTTTTTGGTCAGCAATGTGTGGTCGTAGCCATAGACGCCAAAAGAAACCGCACACCAAGCAAAGACAAAATTACGGTTGAAACGCCTGAAGGCTCGGTTTGGTTTGAAGTTAACACTTATGGCGGAAGAAAACCCACAGGAATCGACGCTATACAATGGGCACTGCAAGCGGAGAAGCTTGGGGCAGGCGAGTTTCTTGTGACTTCGATGGATAAGGATGGCACAGAAAACGGCTACGACATTGAGTTGACACGTGCGATTTCTGAGAGGGTTAATGTTCCGCTTATCGCCAGCGGCGGCGCCGGAATCCCAAAACATTTCCTCGAAGTCTTCACCGATGGAAAAGCGGATGCAGCGTTGGCAGCTTCAGTGTTCCACTACAACAAGTACCCTGTTCCAGTCATCAAAGACTTCTTGCGTAAAGCGGGGGTGATAATTAGACAATGACGACAACAGATTTTCTTGAAAAATTAGACTTCAAAAAAGGCAACGGACTCATTCCAGTGGTTGTTCAAGATGCAAAAACAAAGGAAACACTCATGCTGGCTTACGCTAACAGGCAAGCGGTAGAGAATACGCTGAACACGGGCAAGGCAACTTACTGGAGCCGCTCCAGAAACGAATTATGGATTAAAGGGGGAACTTCAGGACACACCCAAAAAATCGTGTCCGTTACAGCCGACTGTGACTTTGACGCATTATTGTACGTGGTTGAGCAGAAAGGCGTCGTATGCCACACTGGCGCCCCAACATGCTTCCACCACAAAATGAGATAATTCAAAATATCGATTTTTTTTCTTACTTCAACTTTAGACCAAGATGTTTTAGCAGTAGAAAATGCCCATCCTTCGTTTCTAGAGTTAAGTCATGTGCTATGGCAGTTGCGGCAATTAGGAGGTCCGCATCTGGCAACAAACTGCCTTTTTCTTTTACTCTACGATAGATTTGGCAGTAAGCTTCGATTATGGTATCATCCAAGTTTAGAACAGAAAAACTTTCTTCCAACAACTGCTTTGCCGGAAGCCTTTTTTTGTCTTCGATTCCTCTCAATACCTCTATGACAGTTATCGAAGAGATGATACCTGCAACATAATTGTTTGTTTCCATAAAATCGATAACTATACCTGTATCTAATAGGTTCATCTGAGCTTAAAATTCTCCCTAAATTCCTTGCTAGATTCACGTATAGCTTTTAGGTCCTCCTTCGAAAGAAGTTGCCTAAGTTCCTCGAAAGCTTTCTTGCCTTTTAGCCGCTGTCCTTCAGTGCACATTTCGAGTAGATATTCACCCCACTCCTTTTCGCCCTTTGCTTTTTCCAGACGCTTTTTAACTTCGACTGGAACAGAGATTGTGGCATACTTACTCAATTCTTACACCACATAACGACATAGCTATGTAACTATTAATACATTCTGCAATTTAAACAGAGAATCATTATTCTCGAAGAAGTTTAAAAGCAAACCTGTTCATGATCATAACCTGAAAAGGCTTAAGTTTACGTAGTCATTAATAAGGAATCATGGAGATTGAAATTGAAAAGCTGCCCAAAGTACTGAGGAAAAAGGGGTTAGAGGAAAAACTATCTGAGATTTGTAGGAAAAACGACATTGTCTTTTTGGCAGTTTTTGGGTCTTATGTTAGAGGGCAACAAAATAGAAAAAGCGATGTTGATATTGCAATTGAGTTTGATAAGAGCAAAAGAAAAACACTCTTGGATTTAGTGCGCTTAGAAGATGAATTGAGTAAAGTGTTCAAGAGAAGGGTGGATCTTGGAGTTTTCAGTAGCTTAAACCCTTACATAGCGGAAGACGTGAAGAGAGAGATGCGCGTTATTTATGAAAAAAGATAGAGTGTACTTAAGGCACATTTTAGACGCAATTTCTGACATAGAAAAGTTTATGCAAGGAGTCCCCGAAGAAGAATTTTTTGAAAACAAAGAGAAACAGTACGCTGTCTTGCGAGCTCTGGAGATAATTGGTGAGGCAACTAAGAATTTGAGTGATGAACTGAAGACGAAGGGCTCTAATGTGGATTGGAAACATATTGCTGGAATGCGAGATAAACTGATTCATGCTTATTTTGGCGTGAATCTGCCTTTGGTTTGGGAGACTGTTAACAAAGATCTTCCTCAACTTAAGAAGCAAACACGTAAAATATTAGAAAATTTTAATAGCGACTAAGAACAAGGCGTTAGAAATTTGGCGGGTATATATCAACACATTTAAATGTGATTGTAATCAAGACCTGTTGTTTCATTGTCAGCGAAGATGCGAATTGGAGATGAGCCGTTTGTCAAAGGATAAAATTTGCTCTCTTGAAGATGCTTTGAAGCATTCTGATGAATTAATAGAAGTGGCTGAGAAGGCATTGAATTTTGATGCTGCGGAGCAGAAAGTGAAGGTTTTCAAGGCTCTTGCTGATGAGATTAGGCTCAGAATTTTGGGTCTTTTGCAGATTCGTGAGATGTGTGTTTGTGAAGTTCTTGTTGCTCTTGAATTGACGCAGCCTACAGCTTCTCATCATTTGGCTATTTTGGAGAATGCGGGTTTGGTTAAGAAGAGAAAAGAGGGTAAATGGGTTTTCTATCGAGTTAGCAGTCCTGAATTAGTGAGCAATCTTCGAAAGTTGGGGCTTTTGTGATGAGTTAGCGTGAAATCGAAACAACATATTTAAATAAGTTAATATGTTCTGCCTAAAAGAGCGCCTTGAACACCACCGAAAATGCAGCAAACTACAATAATGTTTCACAAAATTTAGCCAAGCCTTTGAGCGAGGAAAAGAAGCCTAGGACGCGGCTTTCGTGGTTAAGCAAGTTTTTGACGCTGTGGATTTTCTTGGCGATGATTATCGGCATCGCAGTGGGTTATGTTTACCCGCAGGTTTCAGGGACAATCGGCTCCTTGAGCGTAGGCACTACATCGATTCCGATTGCTATCGGCTTGATTTGGATGATGTATCCTCCGCTTGCCCGAGTCCGATATGAAGACCTAAAGAAAGTAGTAACCGCTCCCGGTTCAAAGACTATGCTTTCCGAGTCTTTTTCTTTAAACTGGATAGTTGGTCCCTTGTTGATGTTTGTTTTGGCATGGGTTTTTCTTGGAGCCTACCCTGATTTGAGAAACGGGTTAATTCTTATCGGTTTAGCCAGATGCATAGCCATGGTTATTGTCTGGAACAACCTTGCCGAAGGCGACAATGAGTGGACAGCCATACTTGTTGCGGTTAACTCGATTTTTCAGATATTAATGTACTCGGTTCTCGCGTTCTTCTACATTACAGTAGCAAGCTCTTGGATTTCTGGAACAGCTCAAGCAGTAAACATTTCGCTGATACAGGTCGCCGCGTCAGTGGCAATCTACCTTGGGATACCCTTCTTTGCGGGAATAGTAACCAGATTTTGCTTCCTAAAAACTAAGGGACGAGACTGGTATGAGCGCAAGTTAATGCCCAAGCTTGGACATACCTCACTAATAGCATTACTATTCACAATCGTCGTTATGTTTTCACTCAAAGGCCAAACCATTTTAAGTTTGCCATGGGATGTCTTATTAATCGCAATACCGCTTCTTGCCTATTTCATCATTATGTTCTTTGGATCATTTGCCCTAGGCTACTTCTCCAAACTTGGCTACAAGAGGACAACTTCGCTTTCTTTCACTGCAGCCAGCAACAACTTTGAATTAGCAATAGCAGTAGCAATTGCCGTTTTCGGTTTAGCCTCTCAAGAAGCCTTTGCCGCTGTGATAGGTCCTTTAATAGAAGTTCCAGTTATGATAAGTTTAGTAAATGTTGCTTTTTGGCTGAGAAAAAGGTATTTCAAAGAGGTAAGTGCAAAATGAAAAAAGTCTTGTTTGTGTTGAAAACGCTGGCAGAAGCCAAATGGCAGAAGCCTTCGCCAATAAATATGGTCAGGGAAAATTGACTGCACAGAGTGCAGGGATAAAACTAGCTCCAAAAGTCAACCCACTTGCAGTGGAAGCCATGGCGGAAAAGGGCATCGACATATCCATGAACAAGCCTAAAATGCTCACTCAGGAAATGGCAAACCAAGTCGACTTGATTGTCACTATGGGCTGCGGAGCCTCTGACCTTTGCCCGGGGTCCCTTCTTTAAGGACACCGTTGATTAGGCGCTTAAAGATCCTAAAGGCAAATCGATAGATAAGGTGCGAGAAATCAGAGATGAAATTGAGCGCAGAGTTAAAGAGTTAATTTTGGCTGAAAAATAACGTGTTTTTGAGATGTCACTATTTTTTCGCAATATTACAGTAGGTATGCTTGATAACTAACATAGTTAGGTTGAGGCGGTTGATCGGAACTTTTTTTCAAACGTTTTCTTTGGCTTGTGTGTCTGTGAAGGTGTGAAATGTTGATTCGTGGATCCATGCGTCAGGGTTTTTGTATTTGAATGTTGGTGCCATGGTTCTGAGTCTTTCTGCTTCTTTTGCTTCGAAGCAATATATGATTTCGATTAGGGTTTCTCTGTGTTTTTGTTTTTGTTCCGTGAAGGTTTCAAAGATTTTCTTGAAATTGCTTAAGTTTAATGCTAACTTTGAAAATTCATCCGCTATATTTTTAATTGCAGGGGATTGCAGGTAATTGGTGTATACTTCGCTGAGTTGATCCTCTAGGTTAGTTAATTCTTTTAGTATTTCGCATGAAAGTTCGTAATTTAGGTTATTTGTTTTGGATAGTTTTTTGGTAAACTGGGAAATATTGTTCGCTATTTCTGTCAGGTTCTTTTTGCAGTTCATGTTTTCTGTTTCAGGCAGGTCAATGTAATCAAGTATTCCCTGAATGATTTTTGCGCATTTTAGGCTGTCATATGCTAAGCCTAAAATAAAGCTGCTTTCAGGAGGATTGATTTTCTTGGATAATGCTTCATAAAGGCTAAAAGCTTCGATTTCTATGTTGTTTAAGCATTTTAAAGACTGTGCGCTTTCTTGCAATTTTTCAACCATTTTTCTTTGCCCAATGACACGGTGTAGTGAGTATTAATAAATATTATTGATTTAGTTTGTTACTGCACGTCTGTTCAGCACATCTACGATTCAACAACTTTCAAGACTCTAATGCTAACAAGGCGAAATAGAGAAATTAAAGCAAGTCGCTTTAACAAAAAGCCCGAATAGACCCTGTTGCCTTTCTATTAGTTAGATTGTGTTCTGCCAAACATTTTGGAGTGGGTCTGAGTGGGAAAAGGTCAGAAGCTGCGTAGGGCGTTCATTGTGTTGGTTTTCATTATGTCTTCGACCATGCGGATTTTTATGCACTCGTTAACTTCTGATACGTCCATTCCGCCGATGACTGATGTTATGGGTAATTTTTTGAAAAGTATATAGAATTGACGGATGTAGTTGAGACTGAAAGTGACTCGCAAAGGCTGTTGGATTTGTTTGAAAGCCTGAGGCAAGAAAAGGAACCTGAAGATTTACGGACTGAAACACATCAATGTGCTCTCCAGTTTATCGCAGTCCTCTCCTGAGTTTCGATTACACATGCTGTTTTCTCTGTTTTATCGCTTCTCTAACTTTTACCATCGCCTAACAAAATAGTTGTGATGGTTCTCGGCATACATCTCTACAGTGTATGGATGTCTCCTTGCGAACGCTAACCAGATATCTTTAATTATGCATTATGCAGTAGTTTGTACATAAACTTGAGAGATGACTATGTGTTGAGAAAAATATCTCTCGCGGCTTTGTGTCTTCTGTTATTAGTTTCTGCAATGTTGCCTGGTTTTGCCGAGGTTAAGGCTCAGACTGCGAGTGCAGGCAATCAATCACCTTCCCCGTCGAGCCCAAGCGGTCAAGTGCCTGCTCCAACAGTACAGTCATTCATTAATAGCACAAGTGTGGGTGGCTTTGATAATCTCGCCGTATCGGTTATGCAGGGAAGTGTTTGCGGAACCACTTGGAGTGCGCGCAGGCAATTTTTGCCTCTTGGCGGAGCGTTAAATGAGGGGTTCCAAGGCGAGATAGGAACGACCGTCGGCAATGTTTCGAGTACCCTTGAGATTAATCTTGGAGACGATTATCCAGAAGGGCTTCAGCTTCCCGCGATGTTCATCAATACGCAGTACGGCACTTTCCCGATAAACTTCTGCAACGCCAGCTCCTTTAACATGCAGGTCGGCAACGTAACCTACATTAACGGTTTACCCACACTGACAAACACCATTACCTTCAACGACATTGCCCTCCCAACCTATGGCCAAGGCTCATCCTCAATCACGCTTGTAATATCCCAAACCGTCATAGCTAACTGGACTAACATGACAATTAGCATAGGCGTTTACGCTGACCTCTCAAACATGAAACTCTACCTGCCAGATGGCATGGAGATTCCTCAAAACACCGATTTCTCTTTTAATCTAATGTATGGAATTGACATGAATACCCCCGCACCTCCAGGAACTCCAGGTCCGATTGACTATCCTCCATCAGACATAACTCCGACGAGCGTGTTCTTTGCTGTTAATGGCACGGCAGGCACGCAATTATCAATCGCGAACATGAATTTCGGAGGCACATATACTGATATTCAAGGCTCAAATCAATTTGCAGATAAAACGACAATAATATATTTCTCACAGTCAGCTGCGCCGACCTGGGCGGTAAACTGCTTCCAAAGCTTCCCCAACCTAACTTATGGGGTAACTACGGCTGTTGAGAGCGACCCAACTATCACCGTGCAGCACAATGCAGTTTCCGCTGGCGGCGTCTCAATTAGTAATCTGGCACTTTATGTCGCAATAGTTGGAGTCGTAGCTTTGGTTGCTGTTGTAGGAACTGTTATTTTTGTTAGACGGAGAAAACGATAGCTAAATTGCGGCAGCAGAAGAGAAGTCACCTCATAACTCATTTAAACATCCGAATAAGGCTGTCATAAATGCGAAGGATGTTTTGTCTTTTGGGTTTGGACTTACATGATGGGAAAACGTCACTGACCCGCTAAATTTCCATCAAAAGAAATGCAAGAAAAACTGGGTACAAGCGGAAACCACTGGATCGCAACAGAATAAGATTAGACTTTTTGTAACACCGACCTTTGATATGAAGTTAAGAGTGTCAAACTATAGCTTTAAGCAGATTAAAAATGGTTTGTTACCAGCTGCGTAGGACGATCATTGTGTTGGTTTTCATTATGCCTTCTACCAAGCGGATTTTTTCTATGCACTCGTTAACGTCTGTCATGTTCATTCCGCTGATGACTGCAACGATGTCGTATTCGCCGCTGACTTCATAGGTTGTTTCAACATTTGGGATTGTTTGGATTTTTTTTGACACTTCCTGTGTTGGATGGGCTGGGTTGGTTGCGAGTAAAGTTATGGCTTGGGCGCCTTCCGCAACGCCGATTTTTACTGTGAATTTGCGTATGACTCCTTCGTCGTTTAATGTTTTGATTCTTTTCCGTACAGCGCCTTCAGATAAGCCTACTTTAGCGCCTATTTCGCCGTAGCCTGCTCTTGCGTCATCTTTTAGGAGTTTGATTATTTCTTTGTCTTTTTCATCCATTTCCTGTCGCCTGAAGGCTATTGCTTTGGGAAAAATTTAACGTTTTCCCTATTTAGCGCTTGAAGTGTGATGCGGATTTCGTTGTGCTTACATGTTTATTGTACGTTTTCCAGTTCCTGAACTCTTTTTTACAGGCTAAATATTTGCACCAAATGGAACATTAGCAGTCTGAGTTGTAACAAATAAGTCAAAATGTTTAAAAGAAACGCGGGTTTATTGAAAAAGACATTTCCAAAGATAATAAAGTGACGAATAAAAATGATTAAACCAGCAAATATAAACCCTCAAGAAATGAAGGCTATAAACAAGGCAAAATGCCCCGACTGCGATGCAGAGATTGATGTTCCAGCAGATACAGAAAAAGGAGAAATTCTAAGCTGCCCCGGATGCGGACTTGAACTTGAAGTTAAACAAGTAAAAGGCGGATGTGTAGACCTTCAAGAATTAACCATTGAAGGAGAAGACTGGGGCGAATAAACAGCATCCATAGCAAGCCCTCATTATTTTAATTAGTTTTTTGAATAATTTTTTTGGTGGAAGCAGAAAAGCGATGAGCATAGCACTCCTATATGAGCGGTCTGAAAACGACGAAAACGGCATAAAACTAACCGCACAACAATTAGGCATTGACTTAACTTTTCTGCCATTTAGAAAAATCGCCTTATCAATATCCAAAGAAGGCTTTAGCGCTAAAACCAAAGGCAAAGACTACACAAGCATAATCAAAGACACCGCTGTCGTGCTTAACCGTGCGCAAAGCAAAAACCGTCGCCTCCAAGCCTCATACATCATGGAAATGCTCGGCAAAAAAACACTGAACAGCTCTCAAATCGAATTTATCTGCTACAGCAAACTACGCACATTACTTAACCTGTGGAAAGAAGGCATACCGATTCCCAAAACAGTCTACGTCCCATGCGACCCAACCGACACTTTGAAGAATGGGCAAGTAATTCACAACGAGAAAGACATTGCAGAACTGTTTCAACAAGAAATCCCGCTTTCAGAAGGCATAGTGATTAAAGCCGACGCTGGAACCCACGGCAAAATGATCATGCTAGCAAAAAACCAAGAAGAACTCATCGCTAACATACAAGAAACAAGACCCTCAATAATTAACCCTGTCGGCGTAGTCGCGCAGGAACTGGTTGAAAAGTGGTTTTACGATTTAAGAATAATCGTTTCCAAAGAGAAAGGTAAACAACCCTTTTGCTATCACATGGCAATGGCAAGAGCCGGCTTTAAGGATTTTAGAACAAACACTTTCTTGGGCAACTTGGTTTTCGGCGCCAAATTACCAAAAAGCATTCAGGAGCTTGCGGTGAAATGTGGCAAAACCCTTGGCAAAGGTAGCGAAGCGTGGATTTTCGCTTTAGACGCCATGGTGAACGTTAAAGAAAACAAACAGGTTGACGACGCTTACCTTAAAGGTGAACTCGATAAAGCAGCAAAGGCGTTTGTACCTGTTCAAAGGGTTAAGCAGGATGAAAGTCGCCTAACTGCCTTCCAAGCATGGAACAGTAAACTAGAAAAAGTGTTCCAAGGCTATGCGAATAGTGAGCATTACGAAAATGTTAAAAAGATAATTGAAGAAAGCGTAGAAAATAATAAGAGTGCCTTGGTGTTTCATGAGTCGAATTCTTGCCCAGAGTTCTGGGAGAACACTCGGCTTGCAACAGGCTATAATGTGGCGGTTCCACTCTTGAAAGAGTGCCCAAAGCCTAATCGACCATTAATCAAATAACGAGGAAAACAAGATGTTGAGAATCGGAATAATTGGCGGTTCAGGATACGTTGGCAGCGAACTCCTGCGGCTGCTACTTCTTCACCCGCAAGCAGAGGTAACCATGGTTACTTCACGCCAAAGCGTAGGGGAATACATTTTCAACGTGCATCCGAACTTGCGGGGATTGACACAGCTAAAATTTGTTCCTCAAGATATGGCTGAGTTGCAGAAAAACTGCGACTTGATCTTCACGGCAACCCCGCACGGTGGCTCAGTTAACTTAGTTCCTAAACTCTTAGAGGCTGGCTTAAAAGTAATCGACATGAGTGCTGACTTCCGCCTCAAAAACCCCGCTGACTACGAAACCTACTACGGCTGGAAACATGCGCACCCAGAAATGCTCAAAGAAGCGGCGTACGGCTTGCCTGAGCTCCATCGGGAAGAAATAAAGAACGCCAAGCTCATCGCTTGCCCAGGTTGCATGGCGACATCCGCTATTTTGGGGTTAGCGCCTATAGTGAAAGCTGGGCTTGTTGACCAAGACAAAATCGTAGTGGATCTAAAAGTTGGTTCTTCAGGCGGCGGCAGCAAACCAACCGTCTCATCGCATCATCCAGAGCGGTTTAGCGGAGTGCGACCCTACCAAGTTGTTGGGCACCGCCACACCGCCGAGGTTGAGCAGGAGCTTAACGCTTTAACGAATGAACCTGTAAAAATCTCTTTCACTCCACATGCCGTAAACATGGTGCGCGGAATCCTTGCAACTATTCACACTTTTCCCAAACAAAAGTTAGAGAACAAGGATCTTTGGAGAGTTCTCCGCGGAATGTATGGCAATGAGCCGTTCGTGCGTTTGGTGAAATACCAGAAGGGTCCATATCAGTTGCCTGATCCGAAAGTGACCATGGGCACAAACTACTGTGATGTCGGCTTCGAGATTGATGAGCATGCGAATCGGCTTTTGCTTTTCTCAGCCCTCGACAACATGACTAAAGGTGCTTCAGGTCAAGGCGTGCAATGCATGAACATTCTCATGGGCATTGATGAGACAACTGGGCTAAAGAGTACTGGTTTCCATCCGATGTGATAGCTATGCTGCTTGTAATTAAGATGGGCGGAAGTATACTCAAAGAGGGCGCATCCCAAGATTTAGTCGCCGACCTAAAAGAAGTAGCCAAAGACAACAAAGTTATCCTTGTGCACGGCGGAGGCGTTGAAGTCACCGAAATCGCTTCTAAACTTGGCAAAGAACAAAAATTCATAATTTCACCTGAAGGGTTCAGAAGCCGCTACACCGACAAAGAAACAATTGAAATTTACACGATGGTTATGGCAGGCAAAATCAACAAGCAAATCGTTCTAGCATTGCAAAGCCAAGGTATCCAAGCTGTAGGCATAACTGGCTTAGATGCGGCAACCTTGAAAGCTGAACGAAAAACCAAACTTATCCACATCGATGAACGGGGCAGAAAAAAAGTTATCGACGGCGGCTATACAGGAAAAATAACTCAGGTTAACTCTGAACTGCTAAACCTTCTGCTTGAAAAAGGCTACCTGCCAATTGTGACGCCTATAGCGCTTAGCCAAGATTTTGAACCACTCAACGTGGACGGCGACCGAACAGCAGCAATGATTGCAGGTGCACTCAAAGCAGACCGCTTAATCCTGCTCACCGACGTGCAAGGCTTAATGCTCAAGGGCGAGTGCGTTCCAAAAATTAGCGCAACAGAGGTTAAAGAGGTCATGTCAAGCATTGGGCAAGGCATGAGCACCAAAGTCCACGCGGCGCTGGAAGCCTTAAACCAAGGTGTCAAAGAAGTCTTAGTTACCGCGGGTTATTTTTCCTGTATAGCCGCCGTCGATAACTTTTTTTCTGCCCCGTTCATCGATGTGGATAAGTTTGGTTTTTCGTTCAGCTTTCAAGGTTGCCGCATCTAAGCCAGTTATGCCTACAGCTTGGATACCTTGGCTTTGCATAATTTCTAGAACGATTTGCTTGTTGATTTTGCCTGCCATAACCATCGTGTAAATTTCAATTGTTTCTTTGTCGGTGTAGCGGCTTCTGAACCCTTCGGTGAAATTATGAATTTTTGTTCTTTGCCAAGTTTAGAAGCGATTTCGGTGACTTCAACGACCTCCCCCGTGCACAAGGATAACTTTGTTGTCTTTGGCTACTTCTTTTAGGTCGGCGACTAAATCTTCGGGATTCGCCCCTTTGAGTATACTTCCGCCGATCTTAATTACAAGCAGCATAGCTATCACATCGGATGGAAACCAGTACTCTTTAGCCCAGTTGTCTCATCAATGCCCATGAGAATGTTCATGCATTGCACGCCTTGACCTGAAGCACCTTTAGTCATGTTGTCGAGGGCTGAGAAAAGCAAAAGCCGATTCGCATGCTCATCAATCTCGAAGCCGACATCACAGTAGTTTGTGCCCATGGTCACTTTCGGATCAGGCAACTGATATGGACCCTTCTGGTATTTCACCAAACGCACGAACGGCTCATTGCCATACATTCCGCGGAGAACTCTCCAAAGATCCTTGTTCTCTAACTTTTGTTTGGGAAAAGTGTGAATAGTTGCAAGGATTCCGCGCACCATGTTTACGGCGATGGCCAGTGAAAGAGATTTTTACAGGTTCATTCGTTAAAGCGTTAAGCTCCTGCTCAACCTCGGCGGTGTGGCGGTGCCCAACAACTTGGTAGGGTCGCACTCCGCTAAACCGCTCTGGATGATGCGATGAGACGGTTGGTTTGCTGCCGCCGCCTGAAGAACCAACTTTTAGATCCACTACGATTTTGTCTTGGTCAACAAGCCCAGCTTTCACTATAGGCGCTAACCCCAAAATAGCGGATGTCGCCATGCAACCTGGGCAAGCGATGAGCTTGGCGTTCTTTATTTCTTCCCGATGGAGCTCAGGCAAGCCGTACGCCGCTTCTTTGAGCATTTCTCCGTGCAGTCTC
>CAWAUU010000058.1:0-42183 GCA_963785215.1 Candidatus Bathyarchaeota archaeon | reverse complement strand
GTCCATGTTAGGTCAACCTAATTAGGTTAGCCTAATTGTATATAAAAGCATTTCGCAACAAAAACTAAAAGCTACAACATACATCACGCAACCGGCAAGAAATTCTATCGCCAAAAAGCATTTACCCAAAATTGCAGAAACTGGAGTCTCATGTGTTATCGAAAAATTCAAGTTGGATTCAAATACAAACAGTTTTTCTTGCCAAGGGTAGGAAAGGTTATTTAATTCTTAAAACAAAAGGTTCCACGGAGAGATAATTATGGAGTGGGGAATGAAAAACAGGTTAAGCAGACTTATCCAAAAAGACGGAAAAGCCCTCTTTTTACCCGTTGACCACGGATACTTCCAAGGACCAATACACTGCCTTGAGAAGCCTGGTGAAACAATCAAACCATTATACCAGTATGCTGACGCACTCATGCTTACACGTGGGGTTCTGAGAAACTGCATTGATCCAGCCATTGAGAAACCGATCATAATGCGGGTTTCGGGTGCCGTAACCTTAGCAGGTGAAGATTTGGCAAACGAGAGCATTGTCACATCCATCCAAGAGATTCTCAGATTAAATGCCATGGCAGTTTCCATGTCAGTGTTCGTAGGAACAAAATGCGAGAACAAAAGCCTCAGTAACCTAGCCAAACTCGTGGATGAATGCGAAGACTACGGTGTACCAGTGATGGCTGTAACTTCCGTTGGAAGGGAACTTGAAAAAAGAGAAGCACGATACTTAGCGTTGGTTGCGAGAGTTTCAGCTGAAATAGGTGCAAGAGTAGTGAAAACCTACTACTGCGAAAACTTCCGAAAAGTTGTTGACGGATGCCCAGTGCCAGTCGTAATTGCGGGGGGACCAAAAACTGAAACGCAAAAAGAAGTATTTGACTTCGTATATGATGGCATGCAGGCAGGAGCGATAGGTGTCAACTTAGGCAGAAACATTTGGCAAACCGAGAACCCAGTAGCCTCAATCAGAGCCATCAGAGGCATAGTCCACGAAAACTACACCGCTCAAGAAGCCTTAGACCTATACAACCAGGTTATAGCTGGCAAAGCTTAACCCAAACTTCTTTTTCTGGTGAAGCCTCTTGCTTACCGCCGTCTACTACAACAACCATGACGTCCGCATCCAAGAAATGCCCATCCCCAAAATCGGCGAAGACGAAGCGTTGTTGAAGGTTATGGCGAGCGGCATATGCGGCAGCGACGTTATTGAATGGTACCGAGTGCCGAAGGCTCCAATAGTGCTTGGTCACGAAGCTACAGGCGTCATCGATAAAGTCGGCAGCAAAGTTACCAGCCTCAAAGTCGGCGACAGAGTCTTTGTTTCACACCACGTACCCTGCAACCAGTGCCGCTACTGCAAAAGAGGCCACCACACCGCCTGCCAGACACTGCATACGACAAATTATTACCCAGGCGGCTTTGCACAGTACATCACGAGTTCCAAAAATAAACGTTGACTTCGGCGTCTACAAGCTGCCCAGATGACATGTCTTTTGAAGAAGGCACATTCATTGAGCCATTAGCCTGCGTGTCACGTGGACAGCGCTTAGCCGGCTTGCAAAAGGATGACACTCTGTTGATTATTGGAAGCGGCATATCAGGAATCCTGCATACGCAACTCGCCAAATTCAAAGGCGTAGAAAACATAGTTGTAGCCGACATTAACCCGTACAGGCTAATGCTTGCCAAAAAATTCGGCGCAGACCACGCGTTAGACGCAAAAGAGAACCTGCCTCAAAAACTTAAAGCGGTGAACGGTGGAAGATTAGCAGACCAAGTTGTCGTCTGTACCGGAGCCACTTCAGCCGCGTTAACAGCTTTAGATTGCGTAGAAAATGGTGGAACCATCCTGTTTTTTGCTGTGCCAGACCCAAGTGTGAAGCTTCCAGTGCCCATTAACCAGTTTTGGAGAAATGAGATCACAATGCGCACAAGCTATGGTGCGGCGCCTAACGATTTGGAAGATTCAATGCGTGCCTTGGCAACTAAACGGTTGAATGTTAAAGATATGATTACTCACAGGCTCAGTTTAAGCGAGGCGCAGGAAGGTTTCAGGTTGATGGCTGAAGCAGGACAATCGTTGAAGGTTATTTTGGAGCCCAACAGAGTTTAAGTTTGTAAGAGATAAAAAGCAACACAAACATACACATTATCATGTCACACGTATCAGACGCGATTAAAGAGCGGCGAAGCGTCAGAAAATATCAAGCCCACTCTGTTCCGAAAAAAACGATTGAAGAGGTTTTGGTGGCTGCTGGCTGGGCGCCCTCAGCGCATAACGCTCAACCATGGCGATTCATAATTTTAGCAGATGCTTTAGTTAAGCGGGAATTGGCTGAGGCCATGGCTGAATCTTGGGCTGCGGACATTGCTAAAGATGGATTGAACATTAAACCAGAAAAGTTCAAGTTTCGGATTGAAAGATTCGCAAACGCACCCGTACTTATACTTGCTTGCTTAACAATGGATGGCATGGATAACTTTTCTGATGAAAAGAGACAAAAGTGCGAGCGGGATTTGGCAATGCAAAGTTTAGCGGCAGCCTTGGAAAACATGCTGTTGGCGGCGCATGCTAAGGGCTTGGGTGCATGCTGGTTCTGTGCGCCGAGCTTCTGCAAAGAAAACGTTAGGAGTGTGCTGAAAATTCCAGATGATAGTTGAGCCCGAGGCGCTGATTGCGATGGGTTATCCTGCTGAGGAGTCGCCTGTGCCCTCTAAAAAATTGCTTGGCGATTATTGTTTCAGGGATAAGTGGGGCGTAAAGTTTAGTTAAGATTTTATCATTGTTAGAAGCATTTTGAACTTTGTTTTTGCTGTTAAAGCATGCGGCTGGTTAGCAGGCAGGATGGTTATTTCACCTTGCTTTAGCCAGACTTGCTTGCCCGATATAGTAATGTCTACTTCGCCGTCAAACACATAGACCATTACGTCGTAGGGTGCAGTGTGCTCGCTTAAGCCTTGTTTTTCATCAAACGCAAACAGTGTTATGGTTCCTGCTTTCTTGTCAATAATTGTGCGACTTACTACGGAGCCTTCTTGATAATCAATCAAGCCCTCAAGATTTGAGGCTTTTGCGACAAGTTTTGATGCATCTTTTTTGTTCATAGTTTATACTTTCAATCTCTTAATATTTAATTTTTCAAATAGGATTACCTAAGACTTTCGCGTCATAAAAGGAGGTTCTATTCTTTGCTAGGGATAAAATCCATGGATATCGAGTTTACGCAATGCCGAGTATCTTTTTCTGTAAAATGTTCGCCTGTGAAGACGTGACCTAAGTGGGCGCCGCAGTTGGTGCATTGAATTTCAGTTCGCATCCCATCAGGGTCAGGCAGTCGCTTAACGGCGCCTGGAATTTCCTCGTCAAAGCTCGGCCATCCGCAGTTTGCTTCAAACTTGTTTTCTGAGCGGTAGAGGGGTGCTCCACAGCGTTTGCAAACGTAAGTGCCTTTTTCCCAAAAAGCGAAGTATTTGCCGGTGAAGGGCATTTCGGTGCCTTTTTGGGCTATGACGCGTTCCTCTTGGGGAGTAAGCGTCTTGGTTTCTTTTTGAGAAGTAGACATAATTACCGTTATAACTATGCGTTTGGATTGTAAAAAGCATTCTGCCGCTATTTATTGCCGACAAACAAATATAGAGGTAACTTGTTAATTTAATATTAAGGTTTTTATATGGTTGAAATTACTAGACTATTTTGGAAAAAAGCTTTTACTTCGGACGCATTTTTGCTGGGCGAAGTGGAAAGTGCTGAGGTAGATATGAATACTTGGCAAATAACGAATTTCTATGTTGGTTTAACTGATGAAGCTACAAAGATGCTGGGGTTCAAGAGGCCTTTCCTTGGCAAAGTGCACGTTTGCTTGCCAGTTTCCACCATTAAAACGATTCAGGACACAGCTATCCTAAACCAAACTCTGCAGGAACTCCGCAACCTCAAAGAATGCAAAGAATAACTAAATTTTACGCTTCTTAAAAATAAACGAGTAAGCCCCGACATAGCGCTACTTGTTGATGGTCCAGAACAAATGTAAAGAGACGATGTGGAACTTTTTAGGTTTCGTGCTTGCCGCATTTTTAAGGCAGAGCGACAGAACCGCGCCAAAGATGCCACCAAGTTGCCATAGAGGTAGCTATTGTAAATATTGATGGGAAAGACATTGGTTTTACATGATGGACGGGCATCTGTTGAGTTTAATGCTATGATGAGTTTAAGTTAAAAAACGGTTCACTTTCACTCACCCCTCCACTAGGCAAATTATCCTTTTGTTCGGTTGTTTTAAATACACCATATATTACATCATCTTCAAAGTGTGAACATAATGACTGAAGATGAAGACGCTGAAAACCAAAGCGAAACAGAAACAACAGAACCAGACAGAAAAAAATACGAGTTCATAGAAGATCTTCCAGGAGTTGGTCCAGCCACAGCCCAAAAACTCCGAGAACTCGGTTATCACACTGTTGAATCTTTAGCTATGGCGACGGCGCGAGAGCTAGATCCTGTGGGAGTAAGCGAAAAAAAGGCTTTCCAAATAATACAAGCGGCACGCTCATCCATCGGAGTTTCCTTCGTCCGAGCAGATGAACTTTTCAAAATGCGCGAAAGCGTTTTACGATTAGGCACAGGCAGCAAAGCCTTAGACAAATTAGTTGATGGTGGCTTAGAAACTCAAACTATAACAGAATTTTACGGTGAATATGGCAGTGGAAAAAGCCAAATGTGTCATCAGCTTTGCGTAAACGTTCAGTTGCCTCCAGAACGAGGTGGACTCAACGGCGCCGCATTGTACGTGGATACAGAGAACACTTTCAGGCTTGAACGTATAGTGCAAATGTCTAAATTTTTAGGCTTAGACCCTGAACAAGTGGCAAAAAATATCATTTACGCTGAAGCGTATACTTCAGACCATCAGATGTTCCTTCTTGAAAACGCTGATGAAATAATCAAGGCTAACAACGTCAAAGTAATCATAGTTGACTCGTTAACAGCACATTTCAGAAGTGAATATCTCGGAAGAGAAATGTTAGCTTCAAGACAACAAAAACTAAACAAGCACATGCACAAACTAATCGCTTTAGCCAGAGCATTCAACGCGGTAGCAGTCGTTACCAACCAAGTAATGGCTAAACCAGACCAATTCTTCGGCGACGCGATCCACCCAATCGGCGGAAACATCGTCGGCCACACAAGCCACACACGCATCTACCTACGAAGAGCACCCCATGGCCCCACGCGAATTGCAAGGCTAGTTTCAAGCCCGTATTTGCCTGAAGGAGAGGAAATACTTAAAGTAACCGAGAATGGAATAGAAGATATCACTGAAGAAGAGAAAGCAGAGAAAGCAAGCAAAAGTCGTGGACGCTAAAACATGCCAATACCACAAGCCCTAGTTACGCGGTACTTCCAACTCATAGTCAGCAGGCAATTCACTGAAGCTGAACGGGAGTTGGAACGACTCAAGCAAAAAATGCAGAAAACAGAATGGAACAGAGGATACTTCCGAGCATTATATGGAATGTATCTTTCACGGAAAAGTGGTGCTACTGACGACTACGCGTTCTTTTCAAAACTTGACTTAAGCGACACAGCAGCTTTGCATGCTTACAGAAAAGAGTTTCTTGACCATATGCGCAACGGCTTGCATGGAGATTTTGACCGCGGATACTTCTCAGCTTGGTCAGACTGTATGCGTATTTTAACAAGGATGAATATTCCAAGCCAACAAAATGGGAATGACAAAGCAACTGAAGAAGAAAAAATAGAAACTCTAAGAAGCGACAAGAGTCAAGCTACGATTGCTAATTTCTTCCAGAAAAGTGAAGATGAATAAATTTTATTTTAAGCTTACGCATAAATTTTTATCATTGTGTAAAATAGGATAAAGAAGGGTAACCAAGCGAAGAAGTACATGGCTACGGCTGTGCTTAATATTTTTGATTGTTTCTCTATCTTGTTTTTGTATACTGCCTTCAGGGCGTAGTATGATGCTAAGTAAATTATTAGGGCTACTGTGAAACCGTTAACGAGGGTGGTTATGCTGGTCATGTCTCCTATCAGATAAGCTACTACTGCACTTATTGCTCCCGCAGTTATGCCTAACCCGACTCTTATCCAGTAAAGTTGTGTTATAGGCGTCATGTCGCATCTAATCCGTTGGCACAGTATATTTTATTCTTACTTAAAAAACATGCCTAGATATTAATCATTTCTGCCTTCCAAATCCAATTAATTAGGCACTTTGAATATTTAGTGAAAGGTTATTTTATAATCAAGTTTCAGTATAACAAGCAGACGTGTGATGGTGTAAGATTGCGCAAAAAAGAATTCACAAGCTTTGATATTGCCGCAGCAACCAGTGAACTAAAGGGATTAATCGCTGAGTCAAGAGTGAACAACATCTACCAGCTTGACGAGAAAACTTTGGTTTTCAAGCTCCACAAAATTAACCTGCCATCAATACGGTTAATCTTGGAAGCGGGACGAAGATTGCACTCAACCGTTTATGCGCAGGAAAGCCCAGCTGAGCCGCCAGCATTTTGTATGTCACTGAGAAAGTATTTGCGTGGCGCGTGGCTAGTGGGCATTGAGCAGTATGAGTTTGAAAGAATTGTAACGGTGACTTTTAGGACTAAAGAAGGGTTGCTTAAGCTTGTTGTGGAGCTTTTCGGCGAAGGCAACGTCATCCTAACAAACGAGAAAAACATGATCTGGCAGGCTCTATTTTTTAAGCGCATGCGTGACCGCAACATCTTGCGCAACGAAGTCTTGGTGGTTCCTCCTCCAAGCGGCAAGAACCCCTTCAAAGTGTCCTTCCCCGAAATGGACGGAAGCATTGAAAAACGCAGGTGAAGCCGAGGTTGTTAGGGCAATAGCGCGGTTGCTTGGCATCGGTGGAGTTTACGCTGAAGAAATACTGCTCAGAGCTGGCGTCGACAAAGCCAAGCCATGTAAAAACTTAACGGATACAGAGGTTGGAGGGATTTTTGATACGCTTCAGGGTTTGCTTTCAAAGATTTCAGCGGCAACCTTGGAACCAGCGATAATTCTCGATGCAGACGAAAACTTTTTGGATGTTGTGCCGCTCAAGCTTAAGCGTTATGAAGACTTCAAAACCCAAGATTACAACACGTTTAATCAAGCCTTAGACGAGTTTTATCTTCGGGTAACAACGGCTGAAAAAGCCTTTGCCAGCGTTGAAGTTGATAAGTTAAAGCAGGAAGCAGAACGGCTAAAACGAGTGGTTGCTGAACAAGAAAAATCCATACATGAAGATGAAGCAAAAGCAGAACGCGACAAATTAATCGGCGACACCATTTACGCTCACTTCAACGAACTGCAAACATTCCAAGACCAGCTTCTCAACGCAAACCGAGCAGGCAAAGACTGGGAAATAGTGATCAACGAAGCATTAGCAGCAAAAAAAGCAGGCAGCACACCTGAAGTGTACATTCAATCGTTCGACGGACGCAACCTCGCACTTAACCTTTGCATGGACAACTTCCAATTCAGCTTTAGCCTGCGGAATTCACTTTTTGAAAATGCCAATGAATATTATGAGCGGGGAAAAAAGGCGAAGCAAAAATCCGCAGGCGCAATGTCGGCGCTGGAGGATTCAAAGAGAAAATTAGCTAAAATTGAGAGGGAACTAAGCGCAGCGGAAGAACTGAAAAGCCTCAAGCCCGCAGCACTTATGGAAGCGCTCGCTAAACGTAAAGTGGAGACGGAAAATAAGGAGTGGTATGAAAAATTCCGCTGGTTCACGTCTTCAGACGGTTTCTTGGTGGTTGCTGGCAAAGACACAGTCAGCAACGAAGTGCTCGTCAAAAAGTACACTGCGCAGGAGGATGCGGTTTTTCACGCTGAAATCTCAGGTGCACCATTTACCGTTGTTAAAGCTGAAGGCAAAACCATAAGTGAACAAACGCTTCATGAAGCAGGCGAGTTCGCGGCGTCTTTTTCGCGTGCTTGGCGTGAAAACGCAGGTTCAGCCGATGTTTACTGGGTTAAACATGATCAACTAAGCAAAAGTGGTCCTTCAGGAGAATCTGTTCCCCACGGTGCCTTCGCAGTTGTTGGCAAACGCAACTGGACACGAAGTGTACCGCTGAGAATCGCAGTTGGCATAATCGTTAATGAGGAAACAAGCTATGTCGGAGGCCCAGTGGATGCAGTGAAAGCGAAAACTAAAGCCTACATTGTCTTGGCACCAGGTGACACTCAAGGTAAGGAACTTTTGCAGCAAATCCTTAAAGCTCTAATGCTTAAGCTGCCGAAGGAGCAACGGGAAAAAGCTGGAAAAACGTCGATTGAGCAGATCAGGGAGTTTGTGCCCTACACGAAAGGTACGATAACACTGAAAACAACATAACGGCTTGGTGTAAAAGAAAGAAAAATAAGAGAGCGCTTTAAAGCGCTAAATGGAGCTCATTTTGCTTTATTGGCTTCTGCTGTTTGGAACAGGTTCTTGACAGCTTTCTGCCTGTACTTCTGCGCCAATGTTTCCGCGGTAACGTATGTTAATGCTTCTTCTGGGCACCATTTGACGCATTGCGGCTCTTTGGTATCGTTGTCTGTGCAGCTGTTGCAGGTGAACACGACTTTCTTGTCTGGATGCATATTCATGGCGCCGAATTGGCATGCGCTGATGCACCATCCGCAACCGTTGCAAGCGTTCTCGTCAACGCGGATTATTCCACTGTCCTCTTCCTGAGAGAGCGCGTCTCTTGGGCACGCAGCCACGCATGCTGGATCTTCACAGTGCCTGCAGGTAACTGCCATGTTTATGAGTGGCCCCATTCGCATAGCGCGTATTCGTGATTTAGTAGGATTAAATGTTTTTTCGTTAACCATGCTGCAGGCGTACTCGCAAACGCAGCAACCTATGCATTTTTCCGGGTCTGCTGTTACGAATTTTCTGTCTTGTGGTCGCACCATACTAGTTTCCTCCTTGAGCCGTCGCTTGTTGAGCAACTGGAGGTTTAGCTTCTTGAGCAGCTTTCATCGCGTTCTCAGCAATGTAGGCTAAGTCGCCTAATCCTACCTGTTGCAAGCGTTCAACCGTTGGTATACCGTCAACTGTCCATCCTCTTGAAGCGTAATAGTCATCTAAGCCAACAGCCATTTCTTCGTCGTTAACGCAGACACCTTTGGCTGGTCCCTCATCTGGCACTGGAAAATTCTTTATCTTCCACGGTACATCGTCGTATTTGCGTGTGCCTTTGCCTTCTCGGATATTGAAGAGTCTTGCTAAGTTTTCGATTCTGTCGCCGTCTTTAATCATTTCTTCAACAGTGATTGGGATGCCTGTTGCAAGCGTGTAATAGTTGGTTAGGTCTTTCCAGCCGTCATAATATGTGCCTCTGCTGAACTTGCAAACGATAAGTGAGTCAATGATGTTGTACATGTAGCTTTCTTCAGTGATCATTTTGCCTCTGCCTTTCTCAATCTTGAAGCGGTTAACTTTGCCTTTAACGTCAGGTGAGTAAGCGCCGTTTCTGAGGTGGCATGCTCCACGGAACGAGACACTGAAGCCTAGTGCGGCTGTCTTTAAGGTTCTTAGGTCGTAGCCGGGTAGTTCTAAGCCTTTGATGTGGCAGGCGTACTTGTATGCGTCTCCGCCGATAATTTCTGCGGCTTTTGCTACACCTTCAGCAAGTGCATTGCCTAGCCAGCCTTCGCGTTTACCAATTTTGTGAATTATGGCGATTAATGCTTCAGCGTTGCCGAATTTGAGGTCAATTCCGTCAGTTTGTTCCTTTGTGATTATACCGTGCTCATAGAGGTCCATTGCGAACGCTACTACGACACCGATGGATATGCCGTCCATGCCGTACTCGTTTACAATGCGCATTGCTTCAATAACTGCGTCTAACCTGTCGATGCCGCAGAGTGGTCCCATGCTCCAAAGACACTCGAACTCAAGCCTTGAAGTTGAGCCCTTGTATGGTCCTTCTGGAACAACACCGATGTGGTCGCAACGCATACCGCAAGTTGCGCAGCCGACAATTTTCTTAACATAATGCTCGTTAAAGTATTCGCCGCTGACTTTGTCGGCACCTTCAAAAGTTGCGTTCGTCCAGTTCCTCGTTGCCAATGCTGAGAGTGAGTTGAGGACAAGAACGTTTTCGGGTGTTCCCAAGGTTTTGTATTTCTTGGTTGATGGACCCTTCATGCGTTCATAAATCATTTTGACAAATTCTTTGAAGCCCTCAAGGTTTGCAACGTTAACGTCATGTGTTCCCCGCACAGCAACTGCTTTGAGATTTTTAGAGCCCATGACTCCGCCCATGCCGCTTCTTCCAATGGCACGGAACTCATCATTTATGATTGCCGCAAACCTGCAAAGTTTTTCGCCGGCTTCGCCGATGGCTGAAACTCTGATGTAAAAGTCGCCGAGTTCATCTCGGATTTTATGGTCAGTATCGTTAACTGTTGCGTTCTTTAGGTATTCAGCGTTTCGGATTTCAACTTTGTCATCGTCAAGCCAAAGGTAAGATAATTTTGGTGCTTTACCAGTGATGATGACTGCGTCGTATCCTGCACGTTTCAGGTCTGGACCAAAGAAGCCGTGGGCTTCAGCATTGCCGATGCCGCCAGTGGCGGGAGATTTGGACACGACGGCGTAGCTGTTTCCGCCTGTTGGTCCCATGGTGCCGCTGAGTGGACCCGTTAAATAGATTATTGGGTTATCAGGGTCATAAGCATCGGTTCCTGGTTTTGAATTGTCAAAAAGTAAGCGGATGCCTAAGCCTATGCCGCCGATGTAATCTTTCGCCATCTGTTCTGATAATGGCTCTGTTTTTATTTCTCCTGTTGTGAGGTTAACATGTAAAATTTTTCCTGCATAAGCAAACATGCTTTTCTCCCTCAATTCTACTATGGGAATTCAATTAAAAAGTATATTAAGTTAATGGCTGATTCGTTTAAAAAAACACGTTCAATTACGACTTGTTTTTCAATACACAACGCAATAAACAGCCATCCGAATAATCTGAAAAATAACCACTTTCATGAACACAGAAGCGAAAACTTAAACCAACCCAAAACATTTCCCTCTCATACAGGCGAAAAAACTTGGACAGAATAAACGCCCTAAAACAATCAGCATTTAAAGAAGGAAAATTCGGTTTTTTCCTAATTTTTAACGGCGTCAACTTAACATATTTCACAGGCTTCCCAGGAGCAACCGCGCTGCTAATTCCCGAACAAGGCGAAAGCGTCCTGTACGTTTCAGCAGTTAATTATGAGCAGGCAAAAGCAGAAACCAATGGGTTAACAGTGGAACTTCTAAAACGAGGCGAAAACCTAATGGAAAAAATCGCCAACCGAACAGCCTCCAAGAAGCCAAGCAAGTTTGCCGTGGACACTCTGCCAATTGAAAGCTGGCGTGCCCTTGCCAAAGCATTCGGCAGCGAAGAAAAACTCGAACCAGCCAACAACTTAATCCGCGAGATGCGAAAAGTCAAAGATCAACAAGAAATCCAGAGCATCCGTGAAGCCTGCAGGTTGACAAGTGAAGGCATGCAAGTAGCGTTTGAAACCATCAAGCCAGGCATAAAAGAGAAGCAAGTGGCAGCAGAAATCGAGTATACTATGCGCAAGAAAGGTTCAGACGGAACCGGCTTTGACACCATTATTGCTTCAGGCGCCGCCTCAGCTTTCCCCCATGGCTCCTGCTCAGACAGAACAATCTGTGAAGGCGACTTAGTAGTTGTGGATTTAGGCGCAACCTACAACTTCTACCGCTCAGACATGACCCGAACCTTCACAGCTGGAAAACCTTCCGAAAAACAAAGAAAAATCTATGAAACAGTCAAACTTGCGCATCAAAAAGCCTTCCAAACTATAAAACCAAACATTCCAGCCAGAGAAGTCGATGCTGCAGCTAGGCAGGCAATTGAAGCAGATGGTTATGGAGAGTTTTTCGTTCACAACCTTGGTCACGGTGTAGGCTTGGAAATTCATGAAGCACCAACCTTGAGTCCCGACAGCAAAGACACGTTAGCAGCTGGCAACGTGATTACTGATGAGCCTGGAATTTACCTGCCAGGTTACGGGGGAGTCAGAATCGAAGACACAGTCCTTGTCACGCGGGATAGCCCTGAGAAGCTTACAGTTGGATCCTACGCTTTGGCAAACGCACTTTGAGGAAAACTAAATAGATGCGCCATGCTTATTTTTTGTTTGAGAGTGAAAATTTTGGATAACCCAGCCATCATATTTGTCGACATGCTAAACGACTTCGTAACTGGGACATTAGAAGTTAAACGCGCCAAAACCGTTATTCCCCCGCTACAGAGACTGATTGTAGTCGCACATAAAAACGACGTGCCCATCATCTACAGCAACGACGCCCACTACCCCCAAGACTTTGAGGTTACACGGAAATGGGGAAACCACGCTATAAAAGGCACGGTGGGCGCGCAGGTTATTCCTGAGCTTAAGCCTGAAGAAGGAAAGGATTACATTGTGGAGAAGCGAACTTACAGTGGCTTCTACGAGACAGGCTTAGATTCGCTTCTGCGGAGCCTATACAAAGGTGAAGGCGTAAAAACGGTGGTGCTTGGCGGCTTGCACACTCACATGTGCGTGCGCCACACGGCTGCTGACGCTTTCTTTAGAGGATACCACATAGTAATCGCCAAAGATGGAGTAGAAGCATTCACCCAAGAGGATCAGGAACAGGGTCTAAAATACCTTGAATATGTTTATAATGCTAAGATAATGATGGTTGATGAAATAATCTGGGAAATTGTAGTGAAAAAAAATGCCTAAGATTTTGGTTGTTTATGATTCAAGGTCTGGTAACACCGAAACCATGGCTTTAGCTGTGGCAAAAGGCGCTGAAAAAGCAGGCGACTTAGAGGTTACAGTTAAAAGGGCTGAGGAAACAAAAAACAGTGACCTTCTTGCTGCGGATGGCATAATTATGGGGTCGCCAACATATTTTGGGCAAATGTCCGCCAAGCTCAAAGCACTCATTGATGAGTCAGTGAAAGTTCACAAGGATTTAACAGGCAAAGTCGGTGGCGCCTTCACAAGCAGCGGTGGAACAGCCTCAGGCGGCGAAACCACGTTGCTGTCTATTGTGCAGGCGATGCTTATTCACGGGATGATTGTTCAAGGCAGAGCAGACGATAAGCACTACGGCGTTGCTGTAACAGGTGCGTCTAAGAAAAAAGACCTTACAGAATGCGAAAAGCTTGGAAGAAATATCGCTTTATTAGTTAAAAAACTGAACCCAGCTTAAATCATTTTTCACTATTCAGGTGTTCTCTTTGAGAACAGTTCAGGAACGTTTTGTTCTTGAGGGAGTATTATTAGGCGCCTAGTTGCTTAGCTGATTGGTGAAAAACCAAATGATCGAAAAAAAAGTAATCCTATGCGCAATACTCGCCATAACAATCGGAATAGCCACAATCGTGCCAATGGAATATTTGATTGCCGCTCAAGCCAAAGAAAACACTCAACAACCAAACACCGCAGCAGCAAATACTGAAGTACCCAATGTCGAGCCTATGTCTGATGTTAATATCACATATGCTTATTGTAACCCTGACAAATCTTTCTCAAACGATACAATGGCACTTTACGGAGCTGAAATTGAAATAGTTGTAAACTTCACTTTGAATCCTAACGTACTAACAAGTGCAGACGCTCAGATCGAATATTACAAATTCGCTGTCTCCTCAGACCAAGGACCAATCATCAACCTCGGATACTACTTAGCATTGGCTTCCAACCAAGACATCATAACTGGTATCGGGGGACCCGAAGGAACAATCAACTTCGCAAGCGGTCTAAACTTTAACGCACCTAGCCTTGGTCAGGACATAAATTATGGTAGCGGCGGACAAGAAATAAATTATCCAGTATGGCCTAGCAACTGGACGATGGGATTCGTCAGCAACAACATATTCGGAACCGACCCTAACAATCTACCTCAAGCTGCAACTGAGTTAAGAAATGCCACAACATTATACATTGATGTATCTAAAATTTGCACAGTCACAGTTAGCGGCAATGTTACCATTACCACTCCTGCAAGCAACCAAATCCTACAACACATAGTGCTAACAAAAACAGGCGATGGATCATTTACATATGGAAGCTACGAAGAGGCAGCCTTATATGAACCTGCTGCTGCTCTGTTCGGACCAAATCCAAATAGCGGAGAAACAGGCAACGATACCCTATCAAGTCCATAGGTTGCAGCAAACTTGGCTAACGACGAACTTGAAGGCAACACTCTAACCGTCTATGCATACATTGTCCACGTGGCGAAGCCAGTGGGAACAAGAGATGTCACTAGAGGAGCAAACCTAAGCAGCACAAGCGTCGCGCACAGGCACCTGCAGAAACTTGAAGACTTTGGTTTAATCGAGAAAAACAGTTATGGCGACTACATCCTAAAGGAGAAGACAAGCATCAATGGGCACGTGTGGGTCGGCAAAAACCTCGTGCCGAGGTTGATGTTTTACTCCTTCTTTTTTCTTGGCGCTTTCGCAGCCGAGATAGCAGTAATATTGTTAAGCATCCTAATAAAAGGTATAGTGATTCAGGTTAGCTTCTTTTTCTTGACATGCATGACGGGGGTGGCAATGATTCTCTTCTTAATTGAAGGATTAATGCTGTACAGAAAATTCAACCCTAAAAACACGGAGCTAAGGTGATGCGATTGGGCAACAAAGAGATTCTTGCCGCCGTTGAGTTAGCATTAAGCACACAGAAGCAATACGGGCTTTCAGTTGAGTATGACGCTGAAGGCAACCCAATTATGAAGGTTGCTCCTGTAATCAAGGCTGTTTCAGATAATTCAGCAAAAAGAAAGTAAATCAATATTTTTTTCTTAATTCTACAACGTCATTTCGGGGTGTTTTTCATGGTATATTTTGCTGTGGATGTACAATGAAGCGGCTCCGATTATTAGCGCTAAGAGGCTACCGATGAAAAGTGGGAAGACAAGCAAATTCCCGTAAGTTGCGATTTCTGCCTGCCACGGCCACGGGTATGGTTGATTAAATAGAGGCCATGCACCAATCACTTGATAGGTAAATCCGAGCGCTGTTACCAGTATTGCGGCGTGTTCTTTTTTGTCAACTCTGTTCGGTCGTATGTCCCTTATGCAGTAAACGCTTAACATTAAGGTTCCAATCAAGCTAATAATTAGAAGAATGGGAATAGTAAAACGCCATTCTGGCATATAAAAACTGAAAACTGGCCCAGTAACATGCCAATCAAGTAAAACAGCATACATGTTTGGCATAACAAACCATAAGTCAGCTACACCAAAAAAAATTAGCAACAAGCCGATTGAGAACTGATGACGCTTGACAAAATTGGTCACCGCGTAACCTTGATTTGTTTGATCCAGAGTATGATTCACCCATGCGTAATAGCTGTCTAAATTTTAGTAGTGGGCCCGAGGAGATTTGAACTCCTGATCAACAGATTATGAGTCTGGCGCTCTACCTAACTGAGCTACGGGCCCACTTGCTACTCGCTTATTATTGCTGTTTCATAGCAGATTTAAACATTTTCCGCATTTTCGCTAATCAACCTGACCGTTCAACGTTGTGTTCTCTCATAATGGTATAGGTATTCTTGAGCGTAACCCGCGTATTTTCCAAAGTAGCTTCTGCCGAAAGCATTGAGCTTTTCGTATTCGCTGTTGCTTAAGGATTCGTGGGACGCAATTTTTTTTACAAGTGCTTCTGGAAACTGACATGCGTAATGGTTCAGGATTACACGTTTAACCCAAACGTCCACTGGGAAAGCTTCCGTTTTTTCAAGCGAAAACAGCAGCACGCAATCAGCCACTTTCAAGCCAACCCCTGGAAACTCAACAAGCGCATTCCTAGCTTCTAGATAGGGCAGGCTTTTCAAGCGTTCAAGTTCAATTTTTTCTTCGTAGATTTTTTTGGCTGTTGCTTGCACATACTTTGCTCTATAACCTAAACCGCACTCGCGCAAAGCGTTCTCGCTTGCCAGAGCCAGCTTACCCACGGATGGAAAAGTGTAAAAATCCAAGCTGTCAAACGTCTTCTTTTCGCCAAATTTTCTGGAGAGCTTGCTTAACATGAGTTCGATTGCTGCTATGCTCTTGTAGGTTGCGCAGATAAAGCTGATAAGGCACTCCCAAGGCAGCTGACGAACAATACGCAGTCCTTCAAACCTGCGCAAAGCCTGCCTAACGTAATCATCCTTACCAATGCAACGGCTGATTTGTTGTAAATCGTCATTTAAACCAAAATAACATCGCACAAACTCGCCGCTGACGCCGTCAAACTCCAATTCAGCGCCACATTGTCGAGTCTTAAACACGTTTTCCCCGACAACGCCATACCACCACTCACCAATTTTTTTCCACCTGAAAACCTGCCCGCAACAAAGCGAAAAATCCAAATCAAACGCAACATCCAACTGCATCGCTGCTACTGCTCCGTGAACTTTTCTGGCTTAGGCACCTCTGGCGAGAGGCCTTTACGCTGGCGCAAATCACTTATAACCTGCAAAGCTAATTTTTGAGGCATCTTTTCCCAATGATCAAAAAACATTTGCCAAAAAGCCCTACCTGAAGTGGCAGAGCGCAGTTCCTTTGAGAAACCGAAGGTTTCAGAAACTGGGATGAAACCGCTGATAGTTGTTAGAAGCCCTTTCTGTTCAAACAAAGTGACTTTTCCGCGCCTGCTACTTAGCATTCTTGAGGATTCGCCTGCTAATTCGGATGCAACAGTGATAATTATTTTGTAAATAGGCTCTAGCAGAACTGGCTGCGCTGTCAAGAAAGAACCGAAGACTGCCTTGCCTACTCCACGCATAACTTCAACAGAACTAAATTCCTCGTTGCCGCTTAGTTGGAAATCGACCAAGTTAACTTTCAAATGCCGCACTGGTTCACCACACAACGGCCCCGCTTTGCAAGCAAACTCAAAGCCAGCAATGATTGCCTCCAGAACCTCTTCAGGAACTTGCTGAGTTTTTCCGCTGCAATCTAAAAGCACGTTTCGATGCTCATCAACTGAAAGAATACCGCCTGACGCTTCATTCACAGGTGATTTTGCTTGTTCCTCTTGCTCGGGCTCAACCTGCACCCAAAAACTATTCAGTTTATTTGGACTCTTCGCCAAAGCAACAATTCCTTTTTTCTCAACGCTTTCCATGTAAACAACTCTGGGCGAAGAAACCCTAACCTCTAAGCCGCTGGAACTTTTTAGCTGGTTGATAGCGACTTCTAGATGCAATTCACCCATCCCGCTTAGCAGGTACTCGCCAGTTTCCCTATCCGCCACCACTTTAAGATTTGGGTCTTCACTTGCAAGTTTCTCCAGTCCCTCAAGCAAAACTTGGATGTCATTGGGGTTTTTTGGTTCAATTGCCAAGGTTACCACGGCTTCTGAAACGTAGCTTATGCCTTCAAAAGGAACCATGCCAGCTTTATGCGCAAGGTCAACGAGGGTTTCGCCAGCCTTAACCTCACCTGTCAAAGTTAAAGATGCTAAGTTACCCGCTGGAACCCAACTGACTTCTTCTCTGAATGAGCCCATATCAATAGCGACCTGGTTAACTACTGTTTCAGCTAAAGCATCCATAAGATGCATCCCATCACCCTTCTGAACTTTGCCCGAAAACAATCTTCCTGTGGCAACGGTACCGCCGTTCGAGTCAGAATGCACATTGGCTACGCAGAAAACAGTTGGTCCATCATCTCTACATTCAACTAATGCCTGCCCAATCGGTGAGTCGACATGCCCGTCCCAAATCTTCTCGATTCTGTAAGCTTGCGCTTCTCTTGGATTTGGAAGCTTCTTGATTGCCATCTCAAAAACCGCTTCGTAAACAGGCAACGTTTTTCCCAGCTTTTTATCTTCGCCTTTTATGCAGGCTTGTATGATGTCTGAAAACTTTATGCCCTTCTGCTTTGCCGTATTTAAGGTGAAGCCCCAACCATGCAGCGCTGCTCCAAAAGCCACATTGCCCAATGAAGCATCAACCTTCCATTGGTTTTTGAAGGGTTCTTCGCAGTAGAGCTCTATGAGGTCATTGAAACTGCTGATTATGTGGTATAGTTTCTTTTGGATTTGCTCCTCGTTCAGTTGCAACTCAGTAATTAAGCGGTCAACCTTATTGATGAAAAGCACAGGTCTGACCCGTTCCTCAAGCGCTTGCCGCGTGACAATTTCGGTTTGAGCCATAATCGCCTCCACAGCATCCACAACCACCACTGCACCATCAATAACACGCAAAGCTCTAGTGACTTTGCCCGTGAAATCCACATGCCCAGGAGTGTCAACAAGATTGATAATGTATGAGTTACCTGCGGTTTCATATAGCAAGCTGATGTTAGCTGTTTTTATAGTAATTTTGCGTTTCTGCTCTTCGTCAAGATAATCAAGCACCCTCGCGGTACCAGCCATTACAGGCGACAATAAACCTGCCCCTGCCAACAAGGAATCGGCAAGCGTGGTTTTGCCATGGTCGATATGGGCGATTATGCCTATGTTTCGGATAAGCTCTTTGCTGCTCATTAGCTGTTGAATCTCCGCTATCTGCTTGAATCTCGGCATAGCTAACACACAAACAGAATCCCAATAACGGCGTCGCCCTATTAAATTTATAACTCAACCAAACCGCCCCTGTCTTGTTTGTTGTACTGTCTTGTTTGTTGTAGTGCTCATGAAACCACATAGGAATATTAACACTTTTGAGAGTCATTAAAGTAGCGACAGTATAGCCTGCGATATTCCAGCATGTTATGCTTTAGTAAACCTGCAGGCAGACTGGTCTATGATTTGGGGAATTGACTTTTGAATCAAATAAAAGTTGCCGTAAAACAAGAATTTGAAACGGTTGATGCAATCATATTTGAGGCAGCAATAACTCTCAACGCAATAGAAACCAAAAATAAACAAAATGAATATGTCCGTTGATGCATACCAAAAGCGTTGAAATGCTCTACAGGATGTTTTGGAATTACTCAATATATCAATGGAAAAAGCTAAACGCTTGTTTTTTGAAGTTGTTTTTGTAACCGTTTAGTTCCTTTAATTAGGATACCGCTGACGAAAATGTTTTCTTTGAGCGATTGGGGAACGTTTTCTACCTCTACCATGTCAACCGGCAGTCTCAGTTCCAGTTCTATTTGAGCGTTTAAGTTAAGAAAATCTTTAAAAGGCATTTCTGGCTCCGAATGGATGGCAAGGTCCAGGTCTCTTACGCTGTCCCTTTTTGTTAAACTGCCAAAGAGCCAAGCAAGCGTTACTTCTTTCTCATCAGCCAAGAGAGCCATTAGTTTTTTGATAATCGTTTCTTTTTGTTCTTTATCAATTTTATAGTATTGTATTCGGTCATAAGTCGATTGCATACTTGTCTTGCACACTCTCCAAAAAGCTGTCAACTGCTTGGAAATCGTTTTTTATTGAGTTGTAAACCTGATTATCTTCTATTATCCAGTAACGATGGGTTAGCAAATTTCTGAGCCGAACTAATTTCGTCAGTTCTTTTGCGCAATTGTTGCTTATGCCTTCATCATCAAGAAGCCTAAAGCATTCGGAGTATGATAAAGGTTCCAGTTTCAGATCCTCTTTGGCAATATGCAGGCAAACGTTTCCTAAAGCTTCCGCGAGAACTATAACATGATATCTTATGGCGTATTTCTCGTTCATATCTAACTTTTCGTAAGACTTAACTGTCAGCCTCTTTAATTCTGCTTTGGCCTCTATAACTTCAGTTAACCTCTGTTTAATTTGGCTCGCATCAAGTGGCATTTTAACCAGTAACTCTATTATTTCCTAATCGCCATATTACTGTTTTGCAACAAAGGATAACGAGATATCTTGGCAGGTACACAGGTTGATTCTTTATTTTGGGATGCTTTTGAATTTTCTTCTCAAAACGTAAGCAACAGGTATAGCAACACCTAGTCACTACCATTTGAATCTACTGTTTGGCTGGTCCAATTTGTCCTAACAATTTTTTGAGAAATGGAACTGCCGCCGCGCTATTTTATTATTGATTGTACTCTGCCGACTTTGCCGTCTGTAAGTCGTACTTTGATTCCGTGGGGATGAGTTGAGCTGTTGGTGAGGATATCCTTGACGATGCCCTCAGTTAATTTACCGCTCCGCTGGTCTTGCTTCAAGACGATTTTTACGCGGATGCCCGGCTTGATTTGGCTCCTCTGCTGATTAGGTTCCATTTCCAGTCATACACGCTTCGCGGCTTATAGTGCGTTTGCACAACATATTCAAAAAGTGGTGGATAAAGTTTTATATTGTAATTCCGATTCTGGGGAGCCAATCTTTCAGTGTCAAAGCTCCAATGGATGATTCTTCTCCTTGCCTAATATTAAATTTATAATCCCGCCAACGTAGTAATCATCACCATAGAAGGAACCGACAGGTGAAAAAGCCCATAATAGTCCCAGTTGACCAACTGATCCAAGAGCCTTATGCTCCGGTCCTGTGCTTCCCAAATCCCAACGAAACTGAACTGCAAAGTCGCCTCCAAGAACTGCGCAGCCACGGCGTCACGGCTCTTGAGTTTTCGGGGACAGCCAGCCTCTTCGGCGTTGCTGTTCCAGTCTTGGGCAAGGGCTTTGTCGGCATCGTAGTAATCGCGCATGTGAACGGAGAGAGAGTGGCTGTCAAAATCCGCAGGGCAGACGCAGACCGAGCCGACCTGCTTCATGAAGCGCGTATGTTGTCCAAAGCGAACTCTGTAAACGTGGCTCCGAGACTGATTGCATCAAGCAAAAACTTTCTTCTTATGCAGCTCATTGACGGCAGCCTGCTTCCCAATTGGCTAAAAACAAACAAAGATGCAGCAGCGGTGAAGCAAGTTTTGGGGGAAGTCTTAGAACAGTGCTACAGACTGGACCAAGCCGGCTTGGATCATGGTGAACTAAGCAAAGCACCTAAACACTTGATAGTAGACAAGACTGAGAAGCCCTTCATTGTAGATTTTGAAACCGCCAGCGTGGAGCGAAGAGTTGCGAACGTTACGTCTGTTTGCCAGTATCTTTTTGCAGGCAACAGCAGCGCATCAAAGATTTTGGCTGAAATTTTTGGAGAAAGGAATAGATTGGAATTGATTGACGCGTTGAAGGCGTACAAGAAAAGCAGAACCAGAGAACACTTCGAGGGCTTACTTGAGTTTTGCCTCTCTTAGTTTAGTCTATTTAAGAACCGCATACTATACGAGTACCATAAGAAAACGAGGGGTATAAGGCATTCAGAAAGTTAAGAGCCTTCTAGATATTGATGCCCGAAAAGTGCTTGAGAAAGTTGAAGCGAAATACGGCTTGAAGCTGCCGCGAACGGTGATAGCCATAGATTACGACGAGGACGTAGGCGACCTCTATATAGGATTCAAAAATGCTGACACTACTGAAGGCGAACCAACAAACGACGGAAAGACAATAATTCACTATGACAAAAAAGGCAAAATAGCCGCCGCCGTAGAAATCACAGACATAACCACACTTTAACCACTTTTATAAAATAGTTGTAATGTGTGTGTCAAACTAAGGTGTTTCTCTTTTCGAGTTATTATTTTTGTTCTTTCCCTTAACAACTTGGAGGTTGTTGGTTTCTTCTAATTTGCTGGTGATGCTTGTTGATGATGATGAACTATTGTTCTTCTTTTCAGAAACTATAAGGCACTAGGCAGTAACTTGAGCTTTAGACATCACATACGAACCCTAAGATCAGTAATTACACAGAGCCATTCAAGGCAAAAAAGCTAGGCTAAATACAAACGTTGTAACAATCTTCAAAGTAAATATAGTTTTAAGCTAAAATGTCTTGCAGTCTTTTCTGTTCTTCAGCCTCTTTTATTTCCATGGCTATACGTCTGCCCATGTACATGTTCTCGCCGTACTTCAAGTAAGCGTAAGGTGAAGTGCCAATACCAACATTTGTTCCCGCCACGATCCGAGCCGAAATCTCGAAGGTGAAAATTTTCAAGTCATCAGTTATCACGGTTTCAAGGCAAAATGGACCTATGATTCCTGGCGGCGCAAGCTCTTTGGCTTTCTTATGCACGCTGTCTCCCATGCGCATCAGTTCAGGCAATAGAGATTCGCGGAGTACAATTGGGAAATTGCCTACAACGGTGTACGTCGGATTAACGTCTATCTCTAACTGTTCGCTTGCGGGAATTTTGCCAATGGAGTCCACGGCTGATTCGTAACGCCTATCAACACAAAGCAATTCCACGTCATCATTTAGAATTGAGCTGAAGTAGCTTGGGTAAACGTTCACTCCCATTGCGTACTCTTGCAGGTGAATCTCGCCTAAATCAGCTTCTTTAAGCAAGCCACGTTTCACCAACTCATTAAATTTCTTGTGAAACGCCTTTGGTGAATTAGCCAAGAAGTATCCTCTTCCGCCTTTTGCTCCGGGCAGTTTGGCGATGACTAAGCGGTCAATATCCTCAGGAGTTTTGAATGTTGCTGGCAAGCGTAGTCCAGCTTGTCTTAGCCATTCTTCCTGTGATTTGCGGTTCGCTTCCCAATGGAGCAGTTGGCGGTTTCCAAACATAGGCACCAAAAGGTTATCAGTTAATTCTTCAGTGCTCAAATAAGCGGTAAATGAGCCATGCGGAATCAAAATGACGTTTAGCTTGCGCAGCCTTTCCTGCAACTGCTCGTTTAAGAGTTCAGTGAAGTCTTTAACGATGATTAAGTCGTCGACAAGCGGGTATTTCTTGTACATTATAGCGTCTTTTTCTTTGCAGACGCATACTGTGCGGAAGCCTTCTTCTTTGGCGCCCTTGAAAATGTTGAGTGAACTGTGGGAGCCTAAAGTGCCGATGGCTAGCTTTTTCTGGTCATATTTCTCAACTATTTTGCTGATGTCCCCGTTGGTTATCAAGTTACCACTTCCTCAAGTCTGCCTTCATTAAGTGCACGTTTAACTTCCATGGCAACGCGTCTGCCTGGACCAACTTCCATTCCATACTTGTACTTCATGTAAGGCGAAGTTGGCTCCACGCATGGGCAGCCTGGGACTCGTGGGCTGACGTCGAAAACATAGAACGCCAAGTCTTTCGTTACGGCACCTTGTAATGCAAATAAGCCTATCATTCCTGGCGGGTACTCTTTTTTGCAGGCGTCCACAAAGCGTTCTGCTGCTTCAAAGATTTTTTCGATTTGGCTCTCACGCATGGTGGCTCCCATGTGGCCGATTTCAATGTTTTGAGTGGGAATGTTTAGCTCTAACTGTTCTAGCGCTGGCAAATCCAGCACTCCATCAAGGTCTGTTTGAATGCGCCTGTCAAAGCCTAAGAGGTCGATTTCGTCGGTTAATGGTGACCAAAACAGGTTAGCGTTAAATTTTGCTCCGATAACGTACTCTTCTATTACCGAGTTTTCCAACGCTTCACACGTTATTATGCCTTGCATTATACGTTTTTGAGATGTTTTCACGTACTCTTCAGGAGAAGAAGCAAAGAAAAAGGCTCGTTCAATAGCGCGTTTTTTTTCGGGAACTTTCACGATTGCTAAGCGGTCAATTTCTTCTGGGTGACTCGAAGGTTTTAGGCGTTGCAATTCCAGCCTTCTGAAGCAGGTACAGCTGGTTTCTCGGCGTGTTGCGCTCTTCAGTCCGCAGCATAGCTCGGTTACCCATCAAGGGCACGGCGAACTGGTTCTCTATTGCCTCGTAACCAGCGTAAACTGAGAATGAGCGGTTTGGAACAAAAACCGTGTTCAAATCAACCAGTTTTTTAACGTTCGCTTCACTGGTTATATCAGCGAATTTATCCAGCATAATCACGTGGTCAAAGAGGTTTCGGTAGTATTTGGTGTAGGTTTTTTCTCTGCCCTTCTGGCATACGACTACGGTTTCTAAGCCTTCTTGTTTTGCGCCTGAAGCTATCTCAAGCGCCGAGTGTGAACCTAAAACGCCTATGCGAATCTCTTCGGGATTGTATTTTTTTATTACTTGTTTAATTTTATCGTTCAACATGCTTATTCCTTCATGTATTGCTTATACTTCGCGATTACCTCTGACGAGCTTGGGAGCATCAAACAGTTCACAGTTCGTCATCTCGTTTGCCGCTGCCATGTACATTTCACTAATGATTGCTTTAAGCTGGGGGTCCAGTTTTGGAGGCTGCGATTTGCAGAGTGCTTTCCAGTCTTGTATGCCTTTGGCTTCAGCAGTTTTTTTCGCTTGCTCCAAATCCGCGTACCAGGTTGTTTTCTTGTAGAATTGCCTGGCAACTTCCTTGCTTACATGCACGCCGTCATAAGTGAACCTGCATTCGTCAAGGGTACCGACCACGTCAACTATCATGAGTTTTCTTTTTTCGTCGAAGGCTAACTCGATTTTTCCATCCTCATTTTTTAGCCCAGCTTTAGAGGCGACTTCAGTTATTGTTTCATCCGCCTTAAGTAGGACAGCTTTTACGTCGGCTAATTCTTCGGTCGGTTAAGCCGGCGATTTTCTGGGCTTCCTGCCATGTGACGTAGCGGTCGGTCTCTTCAAGTTTGGTGCTAACATCAAAAATTGGCTTAGCCAACTGTTCGCCTGGCTTGGGATAATGGTCTAAACCTAAATCTTTCAGAGTGATTTTTGCTTGTTCGAGCCGTTTGAAGACTGATGAGCCTTCGGGCAAGCCATTTCGGTAGATTATTTCAAGCGGAATCAGGCAGTTTTTCAGTTTAGGCGTGTAGATGCTGTAGTCATGCACGATTTTGCCGTTAACTACGCTTGTTTGTGGCTTGTAAACGTTAACTAAACTGACTTCCATGACGCTTGAGGGCTGCTTTAACGCGCTAAACTTGACGGCTTTGCCATCTGAGTCAACTAAACCTCTATAGTGAGTCTTAACCCCTTTCTTCTCTAATTGTTCAAAACAGTAAGCGCCCATCAGGCACAGAGCAGCCCCTTTACCGTCGATGTGATCAGGCATTTCTCCCCAGTCAAAAACGCTATAGCGGTCTGAAAAGACGAATCTGCCTATGCCCATGGCTTGCCTAGTTGGTTTCTTGATTACTTCGAGGTCCTTTACGCTGCCCATTGCTGTTATCCCTATTTATCTTTAGTTCTAGCAGAGTAGTCTATTTTAGCTTATATCGATTTAGTCTTAGCATCCGCTATGTTAGCCACAGAACAAGGGGTTATACATCGATTAAAAATAGAATGAGGTTAAGGTTTACTTTAGTTTCTTTACTGATTCGTTGGCTTTTTCAAGCTCTTTCTTCTTTGCTGCTTGATAATTCTTAACTCTCTCAGCCATCTCGCTGTCCTCTAAAGCAAAAATTTTCGCAACAGCAATTGCTGCGCCTTCAGGCTCAATGGTTACTACGGAGCCTATTCCGCTTGGTACTCTGAGCGAGGAGATAATGTCTGCTCCGCCGAATTTTTCACTGTAAGGTGGACAAGCGATGACTGGTTTAGAAGTGTTGCCATCTATGAAAGCGCTTAGGGCATTCGAGCGTCCGGCAACAGTAACATAAACTACTTTTTCGTTTTCGAATTCTTTCATTATTTCAATGACTTTTTCTGGAGTTTTATGCGCAGAAGCAACCCGAAACTCATAGCTAACTCCCAAAAGCTTAAGGTACTTTGCAATTTCTCGGGAAAAATCCAAATCCCGCTCTGAACCCATAACAATTAATGCTTTTCCAGACATGACTGGTTCCCAATAAATCTAACTAAAAACAGGCTAATTAACTAACCTATCTATACTTGGAACAGCAGACACGCCTCAGCAGACATCATACAACGTCATAGAAGAACAAACTATACAAAAACACAATTCATCCTCCCAACAAGTTGGAAGGTCTTTTTACTGACTTCTTGATAAACCTAACCAATAGCCTAAGTTTTCAAAAGAAAAGAGCCATACTAAGTAAACCGAGCAAAATCTTCGTTAACCGTTCCGCTGCCGCTTGAACTTCAGCAGTTAAACCTTCACTAAACTCCATACTCTTCGGTTCAATTAATAGTAAAGCAATTTTTGCTCCAGTCGCCTGCTTAACGTAATCGCAGAAAATCCGCAAAGGCAACAAATGCGTCGTAATCGCCGAAAAATCCCCCATCTTTTCAGCATCAACCAAGCTGGCTTCCCCGGGATTTAAACCTAAAAAGGCAGCATCAATCAACAGCACATGCGTCGGCTTAAACTCCTCTATATCTAACAGGTAGCTCTCTGGGACCGTTTCGCATTCCAGTAGGCAAACGGTTTCTGGCAACTTACCTTTTAGTTGCTCAACGATTTTTAATCCTACATAATCGTCTGAGCGTATGGGGTTGCCAATCCCCGCTATAACAACTTTCTTTGCATCTGCGAACCAGTTTTTGAGCTCTTTTTTGATTTCCTCAGCCATGGAAGCACCAGTACAAGTGAATGAGCATTAAAGGTAGAAAAAGTTTACCACGTACATCTTGGCAAGAACTAAGCTAACTAATTGGCAGCAAGTGTTTGACACCATGTAGCGATTTGTTTTTCAGATTCCTCTTTGTTAGCTAAAGGGTTAACTATTGAGAACTCTCCGATGCAGTTAGAGTTTGGCATTAATGCTTTAGTTTGCTCAATAGCCCGCGGTTTTTTTCTTCCCCGCGCAAAGAAAACGGCAACCTTCTTGCCCGAAAGATTGTTCTTCTTCAGGTAAGTGGTGATGGCGGGGCTTGGTCGTCCTGCCCAGACAGGGGTTCCAACGATTATTAGGTCGTAGCCGGCGGGTGATTTTGTGGTTGGGGCTATTTCGGTTTCTTTGCCGCGCCTAGCAGCAAAACCGCCACTAAGAGAGCCAAGTGTGCCGCTTCGTTTTTTTAGGTCGATAACTTCTTCGATGTCCGCGCCGATCTCTGCCGCTATGGTCTCAGCGACGAAGCGTGCGTTACCAGTTCGGGAATAGTAAACAACAAGACTCTTCAATTTTAATCCAGCCAACAAAGCGTATTGAAAAGCAATCGCTTATAAGATTTGCCTTGAAGACAATGAACCAAGTGAACCAATAAAATAAAAAAAATTGCCCTTAAGAAAAATGGGCTAAATTAACGTTTTACTGTGCTGATTAACTGTTTTTCAGCGTTGAAGACTTCAACAGTTAGCGGCATTTGTCCGACTGCAAAGTGTGTTGCGCATCCGAAGCATGGGTCATAAGCCCTGAAAGCCATTTCAACCATGTTCAGTATGCCTTGGTCAACCTTGCCGTTGTGGATTAAGCCTTTGGCTGCGTCGCGTATGCTCATGCATATTGCTGGGTAATTGTTTGTGGTTGCAACGATTAGGTTTACGTCTTTGACAAGTGCATCTTTGTCTAATGTGTAGTGGTGAATCAATGTGCCTCTTGCAGCTTCGACGATGCCGACGCCTTCGCCTGGTTCGCCTGGCGTGTTGCGGACGTTTGTGCTGGTGATTTCTGGGTCTTTAACTAGCTCCATGGTTCTTTCTGTGGCGTAGAGTAGCTCGATTAGTCGTGCCCAATGGAAAGCCAATGTGCTGTGAACTGGTTTGCCGCCCAAGGTCTTGTACATTACTTCGATATTCTGCCTGCGCTAAGGGTGTTGCCATACCGTCAGAAGCGTTTAATCGTCCAAGTGGACCGACACGGTAAACACCGCTGTCTGCGCCTGCAACTTGTCCTTTCCAGCCGACTGCTTTAAGGTATGGGAATTTGCTGTATGTCCATTCTTCAACGTGTTCGCCGATGTGTTTGAGGTAGTCTTTTGATTCGAACTTGAGGAATTCTTTGCCAGATGGGTCGACAACGCGGATTTTGCCGTCGTAAAAGTTGACTTTGTTGTTTTTGTCAACTGTGCCCATGTAGTAGGTTGGCATTGTGTAGGCTGGGCTCTTGATTAAATCGACATATTTGGTGTTGCCTAAAACGATGTCATGGAAAATTTTAAGTGTGAACTGTGCGAAGTTTACGCATGAAGAAGCCATTTTCTCGATTTCTTGCCTGTTTTCTTCGCTCAGTGGCTTGGAGATTCCGCCGGGTAGTCCGCAGACTGGGTGGGTTGCTTTTCCACCGATGATTTCAGTTATTTTTTGACCGTAAGCTCTGTGTTTTATGACTTCTTTTGCAACCGGCATACCCGCTTTCTCGATGACGCCGAGTATGTTGCGTTTTTCTGGCGGTGCGTCTGGTCCAACTATGAAGTCTGGTCCGCCGAGGAAGTAGAAGTGCAGTATATGGTCGTAGATGATAGTAGCCGCTGTACATTAGCTCGCGAAGTTTCTTAGCGGCTGAGGGTGGTTCAACATTGAATGCTGCGTCTAAGGCTTTCACTGCTGCAAAATGGTGAGCTACTGGACAGACACCGCAGATTCTTGTTGTGAGCTGCGGCATGAGTTCGGCTCTTCGGCCAATGCAGAATTTCTCGAATCCTCTTAGCTCTGGAATTTTAAGGTAAGCGTTTTCTACTTCGCCTTTGTCGTTGAGGAATATGGATACGTTTCCATGTCCTTCAAGGCGAGTGATTGGGTCTATAACTATTTCTTTCATTTTTTAATCACCTTTCTTTTTAGAATTGAAGCTGGTAAACTATACATGTAGAATGTGCCAACTGGATCTTTCACTTGGCTAATCAACGTCTCAATCTCTTTTTCAGTGTATTTAGCTTTGCCTGGTTCACCATCATACCCAAGAATGGAAGCTAAAGCAGAAATCATTGCTGCACCTTGCTCTGGCACGTTCGGAGCTGGACCACCGCAACCTGTGCAGGGCATGTCAACTTTTAAGCATTGAGCGCCGCAGCCGCTTCTGGTTGCAAGTCCCATGCAGAGGATGCCTTGTTCAAGGAGGCATTTTTCTGGTTCTGGAGCTTTCTCGTAGACTCGATAGATTTTGCCGATTTTTTTGTTTTCGCGTTTTCTTGGGCATTCGTCGCATACTGCTTTGAGTGGTGCAAGTACTGAGCCTTTTGGCGGTAGCTTGTTGCTTGCTATCGCGTCTACTGCGCCAGCGATTAGTTTGACTGGTGGCGGGCAACCTGGGAGGTAATAGTCTACGTCAACTGTTTGCGCCAAAGTTTTTACTGTGTCGTAGAATTCGGGGATTTTGAGGGTGCCTTCTTTAACTTGGGTTTGAGTTTTAGGTGTGGTTAGCTTGCGGATTGATGTTTGATTTGTCTTTTATGTAGACTTGATCGAAAATTTCTTGTTTGTCGTTTAAGTTTGCTAATCCAGGTACGCTTCCTTGGTGGGCGCATGAGCCGAATGCAACAAGGGTTTTAGATTTTTGCCTCAGCACCTTGGCCATGTGTTCTTGTTCGGAGTTGCGTATTGAACCGTTGAAGAATGTGATGTCAATGGACTTTGTCAGGCATCGCTTCGACATCTTTGTATTTGATGTCTATGGCTACTGGCCAAAACACTATGTCGGCTAATGCTACTACGTCAAGGATTTTCTCGTTTAGGTCTAAGACGGCTATTTCGCAGCCGCCGCAACTTGCAGCCCAGTAAAAGGCTATTTTTAACTTGTTTTTACTCATTGTTTGTTTACTCCCTCAGTTACTTGTTTTAGTATTTTTGATGCGTTTACTCGGAGTTCATTGAAGGCTAATTCTTCTGGTGCTATGCCCATTGCTAACCCGAGTAGTTGTGGGTAATGGAGGATTGGAATGCCATAGGCTTCATTAAACGTTTTCTCTATTCGCAACTCGTTTGTATCATACATTATGTGGCAAAACGGACAAATCGTGATTAACGCTTGAGCATCAACCATTTTTACGTGGTTTAGCTTGTCTCTGGCGAGTTGCAGTGCAATTTTGTCGCTGACTCCGACGCTTGGTGCTCCACAGCATTCTGTTTCATCAATGTAGTCTAGGCATGTTGCTCCTGTGGCTTCGATGAGCATTTTGAGTGTTTGCGGGTCTTCTGGGTCGTCAAAGCCGATATATTCTTTGGGTCTTAGGATGTGACAGCCGTTGTGTTCAGCAACTTTAAGCATAGTAAGTGGCTTTACAACTGAGGCTTTTATTTTTTCTACGCCAACATCTTCCTTAAGCAGTTGCAAGAGGTGTTTTGCCTCGATGGTTCCTTTAAATTCAAATCCTGCTTCTTTGAGGTGACAATTAATTTGCTCTTTTAATGCTTTGTCTTCTTTTAGAATCTTGTTAACTTTCTTTAAGGTACCAGCACAACCTGGGCACAAAGTGAGAATATTCAATCCTTGTTGTTCTGCCAATGCCAAGTTTTTTGCTGCTAAAATAAGCATGGTTTCATGGCTTACTGGATCTAACGGTAAACCGCAACAATTGAACTCGGGCATTTCAACCAGTTCAACGCCGAGTTTAGCGAGGACTTTGCGTGCGGAAATTTCGTAAGCTGAAACGCGGTACGGGATAGCGCATCCAAGAAAAATGAGGTATTTATTGCCCATTCGGTTGTCCGCCAGCTGGTTTTTGGATGCTTTCAACGAATTTTACGCCTTTGAGCACTTTCCGCACATTTTCCGGATTGCCTTTTGGTAGTGGCGGTAAACATTGCGATTCACGTTTTTTGATTCTTAACTCAGGAATCTTGTAAGCGTAACCTGATTCAAGCAGGCTTGCGGCTTGCTCTTTGAAAACTTGAGGTATGCAGCCATTTTCTGCCGCTAAATTGCGCAAGACCCTGATTACGCTTGCCACTTCAACGTCTTGTGGACAGCGGTCTGTGCATGTGAAGCAGGCTGCGCATAACCATAATGTGTCGCTTTTGAGCACGCGGTCACGAAGGCCAAGTTGAGCCATGTGGATTAAGGTTCGTGGACGGTAACTATCGCTGTATCTTGCCACTGGACAGTCTGATGTGCATGTTCCACATTGGAAACACTTGAGAATTTTTTCGCTTCCGTGCATTTTTAGCAGTTCGTACTTGAATTTTGGGTCTAGTTCGGAAGCTTTTATTGGCTCTTTGCCTGATGTTGTTGCTACTGTCTCAGTCATTTAAATTTCACTTTGACTGGTTTCGATAGCACCATCGTGCTTATTTTACCCTCAATCTTCGCCCCAACTACATAAAGGTTCAGTCAAAGTTTAGGCATTTTTTCCTTGTTTTATGGGTTATTTTCTTGGTTTATTAAACGAAAACGTGCTTTGTAATTTTTTTGGGGTGATTCCGCTAAAGTAGGCTTATATACGTTAGAGCTCAAGGTAATAAATTTCATAGTGGTCAAAACCTGGATATTTTTTAGCACATCTAAACACCGAAACGGATGCGACGAGATTTGAACTTATAACTTTCAGCTTAGAAAGCTGACGCGCTATCCGTACTGCTCCATGGACCCGCAACAGAGAATCCAATAGTGACTATGTCGCAATATAAGTTTACAATCTGGTGTTCATTTTTTATCGAATATTTTTGGAAACGTCGGCGTTGTCTGAACGTATCCTGAACCAAATGTCAGATGTTCAACCAATTAGTTTCTTCAAATATGGTACCTTTTTCAGGAGAATAATGATTCCAAGGGAAATAAAAAGAGTAATCACTGTATTTAATGGAACTCCAATGATCGAATTGATCGTGTTACCATTAATCGCGAAACCGAAATAGCCTCTTTGAAGGGATTCAAGTATCATTACGTGAAACAGGAACAAAGGTAAAGAATTTTCACTAATTACTTTAATAAGTTTATTGCCTGTTGAAGGGCGGGTCGCTTTCTGAACTGAAGGCGGCTGATTCGTAAGTAACAGCAGGAACACCATAACTGAGGCCAAAATAAGTGTTGGGCTAAAATACTGTTGAAAGAAGAACATTTCCGTCCCTCCAACAGTGGCAGCCAGCACGTAAGTGCCAAATGCAGTCAAAGTTATTCCAAGAATCATAAAAATCGAAAGAGCTGAGCGACGTATTTGTACCGTAAGAAGGTATGTGCCTAAAACGAAGTATCCTACATACCCGGTAATTGTGAAAACATTACTACTCAACTGATAAGTGGTTAACAAGCCGAAAACGGGTATAACAGGGGCATCGCCGAAATCGCCAAGCTCTACAGCCAGATCGCGGCGCATGACCAATTTCCTCGTACACTATGACGACGGCCGTTATCGCGACGCCCTGGTGAGCTGTCTGGCGGCGATTTACGACGGCAGCCAGGACCCGGACCTGCTTGCCCGCGCGACGGGCACCGATTACGCTGAACTGGACAAGCAATATCAGGCGTATATGAAGATCGACTCAACCGCCCCGGAAAATCCGAAATCCGAAACTCGAAATCCGAAACAAATCCAAAATCCGAAATGCGGAATGATCCGAAACGTTTCGGATTTCCGATCTTCCGTTATTTGAATTTGTTTCGGATTTCGAGATTTCGGATTTCGGATTTCGGATTTCCCCTCTTCGGCTGCGGATGGTAGAAGGTAAATCAATGCGTCCCTGGAAACTTGCGGAAATCAATTACGGCATCGTGAAAGAGCAGTCCTACGAGGTCGCGGTGCTTCCCCTGGGGGCCACCGAGCCGCACAACCTGCACTTGCCCTACGGGACCGACATTTTCGAGGCCGACCTGGTGGGCGAGAAGATTTGCGAGGCCGCCTGGAACCGCGGGGCGAAGGTCGTGCTGCTGCCGACGATCCCCTACGGCACGCAGACCAACCAGATGCAGTTTCCCTTGACGATGAACCTCAATCCGGCCACGCTCTCCATCGTCGTTGGGCGACCTGGTCGAGTCGCTCTCGCGGCACGGCATTCACAAGATCGTGCTCTTGAACAGCCACGGCGGCAACGACCTGAAGCCGGTGCTGCGGGAGCTTTACGACCAGACGCCGGCCAAGCTATTCCTGTGCAACTGGTACGCGGCCTTCAAGGACCTTTACGGCGACATCTTCTGCGAGGCCGACGACCATGCCGGCGAGATGGAGACCTCGCTCATGCTGGCCTATCATCCCGAACTGGTGGCGCGGAACGCCGACGGCACCCTGGCGGCCGACGACGGCCGGCCGGCCCCGTCGCGGTTCGAGGCGGTCAATCGCGGCTGGGTTTCGATCACGCCGGCCCTGGCATCTCTTGACCACCAACACCGGTTGCGGCAATCCGCACGCCGCCACGGCCGACAAGGGCCTGCGGTTGATGGAGGTCCTGGTCGAGCGGCTGGGCGGTTTCCTGGTCGAGTTGGCGGCCTCGCCGCTGGACGAGCGGTTCCCGTATTAACTTGCCCTTGCAACCCAGTCTTCAATTTCCGAAATCGCCTTTGCTCGTTCCGTATGCGGGTCCTGCGGCCCGGCAGAGAATTGGAGTGATCAGGCAGTTCGGCAAAGCCTCCTGAAGTCCGTTGATCCCAGTGCGAGTCACTTTGCTTCCCGCCAGGTGCAGCGAATCGAGTTGGGTCAACCCTTTGAGATGCTCCAACCCGGCGTCGGTGACCTTGGTTTCCCCAAGGTTCAGCTCTCGAAGCCGGGTCAACCCTGTGAGATGCTCCAGCCCCGCGTCGGTAACTTGGGTCGCCGTCAAGTTCAGCATTTTCAGTTGGGTCAAGCCTGTGAGATGATCGAGCCCGGCGTCGGTGACCTTGGTGTTCCACCCCAGGCTCAGCATTTTCGGAGTTGGGTCAAGCCTTTGAGATGCTCCAGCCCCGCGTCGGTAACTTCGGTCTCGGAAAGGCCACAACCACTGGAGTTGGGTCAGCCCTTTGAGATGCTCCAGCCCCACGTCGGTAACTTCGGTCTGGTGGAGGAACAGCATTTGGAGTTGGGTCAACTCTTTGCAGATGTTCGAGCCCGGCGTCCGTGACCTGCGTGCCGTGCAAGTCCAGCATTTTCGAGTTGGGTCAATCCTCCGACGTGTTTCAGGTCGGCGTCTGTGACACGGGTGCCACTGAGGTTAACCGAAATGACCGGCCTGCTCGGTAGCCTTTCATCACGGGTGACGCTGCCGCCGAGCCTCTCAATTTCCGTGACCGCCTCTTCATCCGTTAAGCCCCCACGGGTCAACCCTTCCAATCCGGCAACGCCCATAACGAGTGCGAGCAGAAGAAGCCCCGTCAGCAGTAGACTGTTGCTCATATTCCCTCCCCCTTTGCCTGCCGCTGGGAAACGCCGGTATCTGGTCTTGAATCCGTCAAGAGTTGCGGCCCAAGAATCCTCGCCGAACGTTTTCGCAAGGAGCTTCAGTGGAATTATCGAAATTGTAGCACTTTTAATAGCAACCGCAAACCTTATTCGGAAATACCCAACCAGGGAGGCCGTTGGTGGAAACCATACAGACTCTTCGGTGCGGCGGCAAAATGGCGGCCGTCTGGCCGCGTTTTTCGTGTGCCATAGGGTCAGACGTACCAGACCCAGCAAATCCCGCTCAGCTCCGTCCGTCTGGCGGCGTTTTTCGTGTGCCATAGGGTCAGACTCGCGCCACAACAATACGCAGTGAAGGACTGCGTATGTCGCCACCGCACCCTCGATCCCTGCTGCTGCCAGCAGCGACCATCGCGACCATCGCGCGGGCGCGATGAGTCCGCAGAGCGCGAAGGCGGCAGCCAAGAGCGGCATTGCCAGCAATCGCAGAACCGCCAGCGCCGCCCAGGTCATCAAGGGCGATTCGCGGGGGAGTGCCTGGCAAGCCGCCAGGGCGAAGACCGCCGCGGCCAATCCGCCCGTAATGGCAATCGCCAGCGCGACAATCGAGAGTGCGGTCCAGAACCAGCGGCAAGTCCGCAGGAAGCAGACGCCCAGGCCGGCGGGGACGTGCGCCGCGAAGCCGAAGACGGCCAGGAAGAGCATCGCATCGCCGAACGCATACATTCCCGCCGACGCATCCGCGTCCGGACCTTGCGTGTTAAGCAGCCGGATCTAGCGCCGCACCGGTGCCAGCGCAGCCGCTACGTAACCAGCGAGAACCAGGCCGAATTTGCTGAAACCGTTCATTGGGCCCCTCTTTTAAGCATACGTCATACTCGGGCCATCGAGGCCGGGATTCTGAGAGGAAGGCCATCGGACCCGCCTAGGGCCTGGCAAGCCATCGCACTTGTCTCAAGCCAGTTGACACGCTTCACCGTCTGGCCTACAGTTGCTCCCTAGACGCGGAATCGATCATTCAACCTTTGTTTCCATGATGTACAGACACTTTATCACTTCGTTTTTACTGCCAGCCCTGGCTTCGGCGGCCCTGGCCACCGAGACCGAGAACCTCGGCATCGCCGTGCTGCCCGCTCCGGGCAAAGTGGTTGTCGACGGCAAGTGCGACGACTGGGACCTCTCGGGCGGCATCTTCATTTGCGGCGACGTGGAGAACATGCGCGACAAGTTCGCCCTCTGGTTTCACGCGATGTACGACTCCGAGAACCTCTACCTGTTGGCCCGCTGGACCGACGAAACGCCGCTGAACAACCCCGGCCAGATAGCCGGGTCGTATGGGTTCGCGGGCGATTGCCTGCAGGTGCGGGTTGTCACGGCGCCCGGCAAGCCGCAGGAGTTCGGCAACCATTTCACCTGCTGGCGCGATCGCAACGGCGAGGACACCATTTTCGTCGAGGTCGGCAAGGACTTCAAAGGCGGCACGATCAAGGATGCCAAGACGCGAGGCGCAAAGCAGGCATTCACGAAGAACGCCGACGGCAAAGGCTACATCCAGGAGATCTCGCTGCCCTGGAAACTGCTCGCCAAAGACGGCCAGGCGCCGAAACCGGGGGAAACGATCATCATCACCGTCGAGCCGAACTTCACCATCGGCCAGTCCGGTCGCCTGACGCTCAAGGACCTCTTCAAGCCCGGTGTCACTCCCGATCGGGTCTTCACGTTCATGTCCGTCGAACTGCTGGGGCCCGGCCACCCTGGAACGCCAGGGCAAGATCCAGCCGCGGCCGTTGCGACTGGCCGATGCCCGCGAGTTCAAAGTCGCGCATGAAGAAGGGCGTTCCGGTGGTCGACTGGACGGGACTCATCAAGACCGAGGAGCGTCGCGGTTTCAAGCCGGTCAAGTTCACCATGCCCGAGGACGGCTACATCTCGCTGCAAATCCTCAACGCCGAGGGCCAGGTCGTCTGCCAGCTCCTGAACCAGGCGTGGATGACCAAGGGCGAACACGAGGTGCAATGGGACGGCCTTACGACGCGCAACTATCACACGCCGGGCCAGAGCCGTGCCGCCGGGCAATTACTCGTGGCGGGCGATCTGGCACAAGGGCATCGGGCTCCGCCTCTGCGGCTGGGCCTGCAACGGCGGCAACGCCCCATGGGATTCCGGCCCGACGGCCAACTGGGGTGGTGACCATGGCGTGCCCTGCGCGGCGGCGGCCGCCGGCGACAAGGTCTTCCTTGGTTGGAGCGGCGCCGAGGCGGGCTCGGCCCTCCTGGCGTGCGACCTGCAAGGCAACGTCCAGTGGAAGAACAGCCGCCAGGGCATGGCCGGGGCCGAGTTCGCGGCCGCCGATGGCGACCTGGTCTATGCCGTCAACTGGGGCGCGGAAAACTCCAACTACATCTACCGCTTGCACGCCGCGACGGCTCGTACGCAAGCTACCCCGACAATTCGCCCGACATCTTCCTCGCGCAGGTCTTCGGCCAAGCCGCCGACGCCCACCCGCGTCGATGGCCTCGCCGCGCACGAGGGCAAACTCTATCTGAGCATCAATTCCGCCACGAGGACGAGCACGGTTGCCGTGGTCGACGCCAAGACCCGCAAGCTGCTCAACGCCTGGAACGTCGTGTCGCCGCGCCATCTGTACGCGGTCAGTGACACTTTGGTCTATGTCGTCTCCAACGGCACGACCGTAGCTGGCCCTTGACGCAACCAATGGCCGGACATCGCGCCGTCGTCACGAACCTGCGCAACGCGACGGGCATCACCGTCGATAAGGCGGGGCAGATCTATGTCGGCGTCGGCGACCCTGAGAACCAGGTCAAGGTCTTCGACTCGCTTCGGCAAGCTGCTCCGCGCCATCGGCCGCCCCGGTGGACGCCGCCTGATCGGCCCCTGGCAGCAGGATGGCATGGCGTTCATCGCCGGAATCGCCGTGGATACCGCGGGCACGCTCTGGGTTACGGAGGCCGACGCCTCGCCGAAGCGCGTAAGCGCGTGGGACGCCAAGACCGGGAAGTTCGTCCGCGAGTTCTTCGGGTCGACCGCGTACGGCGCGCTGGGCGGCGCGATCAACCCGCTCGATCCCTGTCTCATGGTCGGCCACGGCTGCGAGTGGCGGATCGATCCGCTCACCGGCCGCGCCGCGTGCCTGGGCTGCTTCGTTCGCAGCGGCATGTCGAACTCCCGTTTCGGCATCGGCGGCAACGGCAGGCTCTACCTCGCGGTGACCTCCGGCTGGGCGTATGACACCGCCGACGTCAAGATCTTCGAGCGCATCGGCGACGTCGACTACAAGCTCCGCAGCAGCTTCGAATATCAAGGCAAGGATAAAGACAAGAAGACGCTCTATTGGGTCGACGAGAACGGCGACGGCCGGAAGCAGCCCAACGAAGTGACGACCATCGACAGGCCACGTGCGGTTCAGTGGCTGGTACATGAACTTCGCGCCCGATCTGACGATCTACGCCGACGACCGCCAGTACAAGGTTGCCGGCTTCACGCCCTGCGGGGCGCCGAAATACGACTTGCAGAATCCGACGCGGATGCCGGCCCGCGGCATGGGCTCGGCCGATGGCCGTCGCGTGCTGGCCCTCGGCGAATACGGCGTATCGGAAAGCTGGTTTCACTGCTTCGACATCGCCAGCGGCAAAGAGCTCTGGAGTTATCCGGACAACTTCGTCGGCGTGCACGGCTCGCACCAGGCATGCCCGCCGGTCGGTGGGCATGATCCGCGGCTCCTTCGGCCCGTGCGGCGTGGCGCAGCTCGCCGCTCCGATCGGCGGCGTCTGGGTCATTGCCACCAACGTCGGCGAATGGCACATCGTCACCGACGAGGGCTTCTACCTGACGCGGCTCTTCCAGGGCGATCCGATGAAGGTCGTGTGGCCTGACAAGGCCGTGCCGGGAGCCGTGCTGGACAACTGCCCGCCGGGCTTGGGCGGTGAAGACTTCGGCGGCACGTGCTGCCTCGCCCAAGAACGGCAAGTTCTTCGTCCAGGCCGGAAAGACCGGTTTCTGGAACATCGAGGTCGTCGGGCTCGACACCGTCAAGCCCCTCGGCGGCAATCGGCTTGCGATCACCCCAAGCGACGTCGTCGAGGCCGAAAAGATCCGTGTCGAGCAGCTTCAAGCGTCCGTCGGCACGAAGCGGATGGCCGTCAAGAAGAAGACGGTCACACTGAGCGGCAACTTCGACCAGGACTTTTCAGGCGCCGACGTGATTCAGTTCCAGAAGCAAGAGGAGGCCCGCGTCCGCGCGGCGGCCGCCTGGGACGACCAGAACCTGTATCTCGCCTGGGACGTTCGCGACAAGACGCCGTGGATCAACAAGGCCGCCATGCCGGAACAGATGTACGTCGGCGGCGACACCGTCGACTTCCAGCTCGGCGCCGATCCGCGGGCGGACAAGAATCGCGACGAGGCTGCCCGAGGCGACCTGCGTCTTTCGATCGGCAACTTCAAAGGCCAACCGACCGCCGTGATCTATCGCCGCGTGTCGGACGTGAAGAAACCAAAGCAGTTCAGCTCCGGCGTCGTCAAGACCTATCCGATGGACTATGTGGACGTCGTGGCCGAGGCCAAGATCAAGGTCAGCATCCGTCCCAACGACGGTTACCTGGTCGAGGCGGCGATTCCGCTTTCGGTGCTGGGTTTGCCGCCGCGGGCAGGCGTCAACGTGGCCGGCGATTTCGGCGTCACGCACGGCGGTCCCGACGGTGGAAGGACCCGGCTCGCGGACCTACTGGAACAATCAGCACACAGGCATCGTCGACGACGCGGTGTTCGAGTTGATGCTTGAGCCGAAGAACTGGGGCGAACTGGAGTTCCGCAACTGAGCGACAAAGCGAAGAACGAGGACATACGATGACCAGGCGGCCCTGAATTTGGATGGCCGTGGCCGTGCGCGGGATCGCGGCCGAATGTTGGGGCCGTCGCTGGCTCGCGCCGAGCAGGCAGCACTCGCCGCCTCGCAAACTCGCTCGGCCTCGTTCGCCGATTTCGACGAGCGCGCCCGGGTGGGAACGGCTGAATGTGGTCTTCTTCGGCGCGTTGCTCACTTGGGGGCGGCAAACGCCTCGGATCCGAACCTGACCTCTTACCGCGGTCTCGTAGCCCGGCGATTGGAGGCGCACGCATTTCCCCGACGCGACTGAAGTTTCACGACGCGGCCATCGGCGGCACCGGCTCCCAATTGGGTGTATTTCGCCTCGACCGCGACGTGCTGGCCCATCGCCCGGACCTGGTCTTCCTCGACTTCTCGGCCAACGACGACATTTACAGCGACAATCCCGAGACTCTGGCAAGCTACGAGGCCATCGTGCGGCGGTTGGTAGTGGAAGCGGCGTGCCCTGTCGTGCAAGTCATCTTCCCCTTCAAGTGGGATGTTGCCCGAAAGACCACTGACGGCATGAAGCGGCGCGATGCTCATTTGGCCATCAGTCGGGCGTACCAGACGGCCGTAGGCGATGCGATTGCCTTGGCCATCGCGCGTGTCGGCTGCGGAGCCGCTTCGCTGGACGGGCTGTGGCCGATCGACGGTGTCCATCCGGGCGATGAGGGATACGTACTGTTCGCGACGCGGCATGGACTGCGTTTCAAGGGGCCGTTCGTAACGGACGCATCTGCCGTGTCGCCCCACCGCATGCTCTTTGGAGAAGCCTGTTTGCACAGCGTGCGGATGCCTTTGCGAAAGCTCGGGCCGCTGCCGGCAGGTTGCGCGAAGGGGAGCCGAACGTCAACGCGGCGTATTTCGACTTCCTCATGTCACGATGGCTGGATAGCGTTGACATTGCCTCCCGGCCAGCGGCGGAGTCCGGCAAGGACCTACCGCCGAACCGGCCCCAGCGACTTCGTGCCCGGTTCCGCGGCAACATGGTGATGCTCTTCGGCGAGGCGACCCCGATGTCGGGAGAATACCGTGTCTGGATCGACGGCCGTGCCGTGACGTATCGGCCACCCGACGCGAAGAAACCGAGCGAACTGTTCGATCCGGGTCGTTTTGCCCGGCAGATTGGCGGCAACGGCCACCATGCCCAGGTCATCGCCACCGGGCTGGACGCTTCCGCGGACCATATTTTGGAGATTGAACCGGTGCTCGACGCCGGCCAGGAACTCCGCCTGGAGAGCATTTGCGTGGCCGGCAAGGAAGCGGCCGTTGTGGCGGATCGAGTGCCACGATCAAGATGACGGAGGCTTGCAGCCCCAAAACGCCTGCTTACAATGAGATGCACCTTGAGCCAATTCTCGTTTGGCAAAAGGGAAATACGGCGAGATCACTCAGCAGGAACCTGTGGAAGCCCATGTTGTGGAGTGTTACGACTATTGACGCCATGAATCTCACATGGACGCGGCGACTGCTATTCGTTATTGCACAGGCTGCGGCGATGCTGGCGGCGATGGAAACCGGGGCCGCAGAGATTGCGGTTGATCTTCAGGCCCCAGTGCCGAAATACGTCGGCGTCTATACCCAGCCGCCCAACACCGTCGGCTCCCTCGACCCCAGTATCCATGCCTACCGGATTCCCGATGGGCCCCTCATGGGCAACGGCGATATCGCGGTGGCGGTGGGCGGGACCGCGACCGAACAGACTTTCTACCTGTCGAAGAGCGACTTGAGCCATTCCGCCAGAGGAGTTGGCGGCTTGACGATTTCGTTCAAGGATGCGACTGCGGATGATTTGCCTGCCGAGGGTTCAAAGTATCGGCAGGAGCAGGATCTGTACAAAGCCGAGGTGCGGTCGGTCATACCGCTCCGTCAGGCAACCGTTAAGATGCGTTCATGGACAGCCGATGGCGACAATGTCTTGGTGACGGAAATGTTGGACCGAGCCGGCGGCACCGGTCGAAATCCGTCTTCGCTTGTGGTCGCACACGGACCGCTCAACGAGTCAAGCGGCGCAGAGAATGGCGTGATTTGGTTGACTCGCGAGATGAATGCCACGATCGGAACTACAAAACAGCCTTTTGTTTCGAAGGTCGCTGTGGCCACTCGCATCATGGGCATCAAGCCAGAATGTTCGACCAACGGCAAGGCAATTTCTTCGTACAACAGGCGGCTCGCTCGCTCGCTTCTCCCTGCCGGAGGGCAAAACGGTGCGGATCGTCACCGTCGTCGCCGGAGGGTACAACGCGGTGAAGCATGTCGAGAAGGCCAAGGAGTTCGCGGCAGCGTCACGGCCCGGAAACTCGATGATCTTCATGCCGTGCACCGGGAATGGTGGAAGACGAGATTGCCCTGGCCAACGAGTTGGGCCGCCTGCTGGCATTCGGCCTGCCGTGCTTCCCCAACATCGACGACCATCACCTCGATCTCGGCGATCTGCCGCTGGAGGAACTCACCCGGAAGAACTTCGACGATCCGAGGCTGATCGAGGTTCCGCTGCTGGCCTCGGACGTCGCGGTGCTGGCGCGCGGCGAGAGCATCGAGCGGCCATGCTACGATTTCGGGACCTATACCCGGATGGTGGGACGCACGCAGACGGTCACCGCTGGCCCGTTTCTCATCGTCGAAGGCAACTTCGCGCTCTATTATCCCGAGTTGCTTCCCCACTACGGCCTGCGCGTCTACATCGACACCCCGGACACGCTGTGCTTCGAGCGGCGGCTGAAGCGGGACATGGAGGAGCGCGGGCGCACGGCCGACGTGGTGCGGACGCAGTACGACGAGAAGGTGCGGCCTTCGAGCGAGGCCTTTGTACGGCCTTCGGCGGCCAACGCCGACATCTCGTCGACGGCGCGGGCTGCTTGACTGGAAGGTGGAGCGGGTCGTGACGGAGATCTTGCGAAGCGGGGGCTGCTGACGCAAACGGCGTAGACGACAGAGATCGGCGAGCAGGCGCCGGGGAGCCGGTAGAGGTTATTGCGGAAGAACTTCGATTCCCGTGACCGTTGCGTAGCCCCGCACCGGAACGAAGTTGAACAGCAGCTTTCCCTGGGCGTTCGGCTCCAGAGCCGTAAACCTGCGAATCGCAACGTCGGAGCCGGCCGCTTCTTTGGTCAGGTCGAAGTTGGCGAGGAGCGCCTTGCCGTTGCAGAAAACGTTAAAGACATGGGCAACTCCCGGTTTGTCCTCGAGGGCCGCGGAGGAAGGCTCGTCCCATGCACCGTGGCGAGCCGCGAAATACAGGGTCACGTTGTAATTTGCCCGCGGAAACCGGAATGGCATAGGAGAAATTGCCCCAGCGCTCGGTTTCGTAGAGGGCCGGGATCGTCCGTGCCACTGACCGGCGC
>CAWAUU010000057.1:0-7909 GCA_963785215.1 Candidatus Bathyarchaeota archaeon | reverse complement strand
TGAAGTAGGAATCCCCAAAGCAACATTGCTGTACCAAATGCTAAAAAAAGACGGCTTAAACCTCAGCGGCAACACCCCATTGTCTTCTGAAGAACTAGCTGACCAGTTGTTGGAGATGTTGAAAGCCAAATGATCGTAGCTGAAGATGTTCACTTTTCGTATCCTAACAAAGTGGAAGCTTTGAAGGGTGTTTCCTTAACCATAAAAGACGGCGAATTCGTTGCCATAATGGGGCAGAACGGCGCTGGAAAATCAACGTTTGTCAAGCATTTCAATGGACTCTTGAAACCCACATCGGGAAAAGTATTTGTGGATGGCGTTGAAACAACTAAAACAAGCGTTGCAGCTTTAGCTAGAAACGTGGGTTTTGTTTTCCAGAACCCAGACCACCAATTATTCAGCGAAACAGTAGAAGATGAAATCGCGTTTGCCCTCAAAAATTTCGGTTTCGAACCAGAGATCGTGGAAAAGCGGGTAACATGGGCTTTGAATCTTTTAGCGTTAACCCAGTACCGGAAAACTTCACCTTTCCTTCTTAGCGGAGGCGAGCGGAAACGTGTCGCATTGGCTTCCGTTTTGGCTTGGGATCCGCAAGCTTTGATTTTGGATGAACCCACCATTGGGCAGGACCATGAGCAAAAGGAGATACTGCGTCAGTTTATAATACAGATGCAAACTCAAGGGAAAACTGTCGTTATTGTCACGCATGATGTGGAGTTTGTGGCTGAATGCAATCCCCGTGTTGTTTTGATGAAGGAAGGAAAAATTGTTGCAGAAGGCATTGGAAAAGACATACTTACAAACCCCGATGTTTTAGCTGAATCATCGATTGTTTTGCCGCAGATAGCTCAAATCTTCATGAAATTATCGCAGTTGGGGCTTCCGAAAAACATTATTGACATTTACGAAGCAGAAAAAATAATCCTAAACGCCAAGGAGACTAAACAGAGTAAATGAGCGTTTTTGACGGCTTAAGGTTTAGGAAAGTTTACTCTCCAATCCACGATTTAGACCCACGAGTAAAATTCGCATACGTCATTTCCATTTTTGTAGTCGCCATTATTTTCTACCAGATTATTCCGTTGCTTTTTCTGTTTGTTTTGCAGATTCCATTTGTTTTGTTAGCTCGTGTTCAAAGGCAGTGGCTTCGTTCGCTTCGAGGAGCCGCTTTTTTGGCAGTGGTCATTTTTGCAGTTAACGTTGGAACGGACTATTTTACTTCAGGCTACGCGTTGACGGCTGCTAACGTAGAGAGCGCAGCTGCGTTAACTCTGCGTTTTGTGGTGCTTGTTGAGTCTTTCTCAGTTTTCTTTCTAACCACCTCGCCTGACCATTTAGGCTTAGCACTGGAGGAATCACGTGTGCCATACGAGTTCGCTTTCGCCTTTACCACCGCGGTGCGTTTTGTTCCTGTTCTGGCGGAAGAAGCCCAAACGATAATGGATGCGCAGAAGGCTAGGGGATTAGAATTGGAGAAGGGCGGTTTGCTTAAGAAGATAAGGAATTATATACCCGTGCTTATCCCGTTGATTGTTAGCGCCATCCGACGAAGCCTCGAGTTGGCAGAGGCAATGGAGTCAAGAGCGTGGGGAGCCACCAAGAAACGAACTAACCTATATGTGCTAAAACTCCACAGGGGAGATTACGCGTTGATAGCAATCACCATCGGAATTCTAGTCGCAGCCGTTTATATCCGATTGTATGTGCCGATTCCAACAATAGTTCACCTGCTACAACACTAAAAGTCAGTTATACTGTCGGAGTTTTAAGAACGGAGCCACCTTAAGCGGCATGATTTATGCAAAATTAAAATATGGGTCGGTTACTCAAACCGCCAAAAATCAATCTAATCGAACGATTGAGAGTGCATCTTTTTAACATAGAAAGCAATATTGAACAACTAACCTAAAAAAAAATTAGATAGTGATTAGATGACTGAGCACACGCGTTTTGGTCCAGCAGGAGTCCCGCCAATGTTTAGGCTTATGGGAGCAGACTTGCCTGATGTTCCACGTCTGCTGCATGAGGAAGGCTTGGATGCTTTTGAGTACGGGGCTGTCCGTTGGGGTCCAAAACCGCAGATTAGACAGGAAAATGCTGAAAAGCTGGGTGCTGCAGCGAGGGAAAATGACGTGAGGCTTAGTCTTCACGGCTCCTACTACATTAACTTATCAGGCAAAAGGGACGTAGTGGAAGCAAGCAAACGACGGCTAATTGCGTCGGCAACTGCAGCCGACTGGATGGGAGCATACGTAATGGTTTTCCACACTGGGTTTTACGGGCGCTTCGAAAAAGACTTTGCCTTCAAAACCTGCCTAGACGCATTAAAAGAAGTTAGCGCCGAAATGAGGAGCCTCGGGCTTGGGGTGAAGCTTGGACCTGAAACTATGGGCAGAAAGTTCCAAGTGGGCACCTTAGACGAAATCTTAACCCTCAACCAAGAAGTGGAAGGCACACACCTCGTTGTTGACTGGGCACACCTGCATGCCCTTCACCAAGGAACCCTAAAGAAAACCGAAGACTTTCGGGCAATCGCAGAAAAAATCGAAGAAAAACTCGGCACTGAAGCAATGAGAAGCATGCATTGTCACTTCTCAAAAATCGAGTTCACAGACCAAGGCGAAAAACGCCACCACACCCTCGACGAGGAAAAGTTTGGTCCAGACTTCCGATTGCTAGCCGAGGTAATCGCCGACTTCCAAATGCACCCCACAATGATATGCGAATCGCCCATCTTGGATGTTGACGCAAGAAAGATGAAGGAAACGCTGCAAGACGTTCTTGAGAAAAAGGGCAAGCAAACGCCTGAAAATACCGCTTAAACTGGCTTGATAAAATTTACAGTCAAAAAGCCTAAAATTGGCAATGCTTCATGTTATCGCTATGGTCGCTGGACTTAACTCGTTACATCGGATATTGAAGGATGAAACAAGAAGAAAAACCATATTTCTGCTTAACGAAAAAGGAAGCCTAAGCTACACCGACTTAATGAACACTTTAGGCATTGCGAATACTGGAAAATTAAATTACCATTTGAAAATGCTCAACGACCTGCTGATGAAAACAGAAGATGGACGATACACCTTATCTGAGAAAGGTACGCTTGCGTTGCGGTTACTGCAAGAGTTTGAGGAAAAGAAAAGCCAATCAGAAATTGACGCTTCTTTCCCGAAGGCTTTCTATGTTGTTGTGGGTTTGTTTGCAACCTTTTTCCTTAGCCTAAATTTCGGCTTATTTATTATCGGAACAATTGATTTTAACCAATTTCTAACGTACATAGTTACAACCGTTATAGGCGTTGTTTTTCTTTTAGTCGCAGAAAGGGCGCGCGTTAAAAGGGCAGCGTGGTTACCCAAACGCCAGATGCTTGGAGCGAAAATTACGTTCATAGCAGTTGGCGCTTTGGCAGGGGCAATTATTTGTTTCTTTGGCGTCGGTTTACTTTTGGTAGGTATAAATGGCGCCGGCGTTCCTGTTAGACTTGCGGGTGTTATGACGTTTAACGCGTTTATTGCTATCAGCTTTAGTGCAGGCGCAATCGTAGGTGCATTACTTGGCTACTTATTTTACAAGAAAAGCAAATATTCTAAAATCAGATATTATGACCCATTCGCATAAACAACAAGTGATTCTTGCTGCAAACATGCCAACGACAAAGTAGTCAAATTATGAAAAGCGTACTAGCTATTTTTTGTTTTGTTGAGCTATCAAACGTTCAGCTAAGTGCAGTTCCGCCACTGTGTTAATGTTCACAGCGAGTTCTTGTAGGTTTAGAAGGCAGATGTCTTGGTCTAGCCATTCGTCGCCGTACCGTTTACGTCCATCTATAACGTTGATTCCGACTGGAACTACGTCTTTGTCGTCCATTTTGAAGGAATATTCTACGCTCATGCCGAGTTTAGTTTTGGTTTCAAGCGGAACAGCAACCGTCAACGCTGGCTTACCGCAGCACTCATAGCGTTCAACAATAGCATCCAACGCTTCGCCTGTGACCAGCGGCAAGTCGGCTGCGATGGCTAAGAAAACGCCTAATTTGAGGTTTTGTGCGGCGTAACCCATGTCAGAAACATAATCTTTCCCTGGAGTTTCAACCACTTTAACGGGAAACTGACTCATGAACTTCGCAGTTTTAGGTGTGCAACTGCTGACAGCGACAACGACGGAATCGATTTTTTTAGCGTTTTTCAACGCTTCCAGCACGTATTCGATGACTGGTTTACCGCAGACTTTAATCAACGGCTTCTCTTGTGTGATTTGCATGCGGGTTCCTTTTCCGCCAGCCATAACAAGTGCTGTTACGCCCATGCAACCACCGCCAACAAAACAATCACGCAGACCATTCTGGTTACCTCGTTGGTTGCTCCAAACACGTCGCCTGTTACACCGTTGAAATGTTTATGCGCAATCGCAACCATAACAAAGCTAGTAATTATGGCTGCTAACACGGTGAAAGCGCCTGCCCAATGCAACAGAGGCAAAGCTACTGCAAAAGAAATTACCAGTGCAACAATTAGTATTAAGTTGCCTTTGTTTCCATGCATGGCTTCTAGAAAGGGTGAGTTCATGCCTTGGTGGACTGATTTTCCAGCCCACGCCATAATAACCATGGCAAGCTTTGCTGAGGCTTCTATGACGATGACGCCGCCGATTATTAAGCCAATTTTGAGTTGTCCGATGGCTAAGGCGGTAATCAACATGGTCATAATGCCCAAGGATAAGCCGCCCGCACCCGTTAGCTGGTCATGCATTACCTCAATTTTATGTTCAGCCGTTCCGTGCGCCATGACGCCGTCGCCGAAGTCTAATAAGCCGTCTGTGTGATGAAGCCCAGTAATCAGCAGCAAAACGGCTAAGACTAAAGCGCCGACTACTATACCAGGTAAAAACTGGTAAGCTACCCAGCCGAACAATCCGGCTAATAAACCGATAAATGCGCCTATTAACGGGAAAACCCACATGTTTTTGGCGCAGTCAGAAAGCATGTCTTTATCCATTGTTACTGGGAAAATTGTGAGAAAAGAAAGAAGGTTCTTTAACTCTTTAACTACCAATTCACTTCAAACCCATCAGCAGAGCATAATTACGCTCTATCTCTTTAAGCAATAAGTCTTTTGTTATTGCACCGCCAAGCTTTGCCATCGCCGCGATAGAAGCGCCACCTGCACCGACACCTTCCTTCACAAGACCAGTTTCATACGTCCGCAAGCCTGGGAAACGTGAGCCGCCAAAGTTCAAGTCGGCAGCTAAAATCGGCACATCGCAGAACTGGGTAACTATCCCTTTGAGGTCAGATGACTGGTCTTTTGCAACCCACCTTGTGGTGCCCACAGCCACGTTACAGAGAACACCTGGTTCCAAAGCGTTCACAAGGGCTAAGATAGCACTCATCTGTGTTCCGCCAGCCATCAGCACAGGAACCTGCGATGCCGCCCCAACCACCAGTCCTGAGAAGGCAGCCATCATAGGGTCACCAACACAGGAAATAGCCTTGACGGGATTTTTTGCTAAACTGCCAAAACTCTCGCCTGCTGCGGCTAAACCTGCCTTAACTGTTTGCGCTTTTAAGCTGTGCGGGTTTTCAGGCAAGGTGCTGCTTACTTTTCCCTCAGCTTTCACGCCTAAAGCAGATAATACACCAAGAGCCGTGGTTGTTCCGCCGGGGATGCTCTCGCCAATCACAAGATAATCAACTGCCTTAGCCAATTGCTGTCCAGCAATTTTAGCGCGCTCAATAACCTCCGCAACGTTATCAACCGCGTTGCCTGTTCGGATGTCTCGTCCAGGGCTGCCGCCGAGGTCTAAGAAGGGTATCTGAGGTTTTATTTTTAATCCGCCGCTGGCAATTAATACGGGTATATCGGCTAAGTGCAGAGCAGACATAGTTATCAAGCCTGGTGTCGGAATGCCGTCTGGAGTTATAGGCACCCCAGCAATGGATTTGCATCGCCCAAGCAGAAGCAGTTCAGCGTCTGCCGGCGGGGTGTAATCGGTGAATTCTGGGTTTGCTCCAGCCGCCGATATACCGGAGATTTTGCCTGTTTCCGTGGTGGCTATTGTACAAATAAATAAAGGGTTTTTTCCGTCGATTTCATCGAGGAAAGCTTCCGCTTTTAGCGGGTTGTGACGCGATTAGTACGTCAAGTGTCTTGTCCATTCTACGATTTTACCTTGCCCTTCGGCTTAACTTCGAATCGTTTAATTTCTAAGTATCCGAAGCCGCCGTCAAGCTTATGCTTTTGCGTTTCAAGAATTTCAATCTTTTTCTTAAAAGTAGGCCCATCAGTCACAACAGTATGGTATTCGCCGCCTTCTCCGCACGCATCAACGTTGCCAAGCTTTAGGATATCGTCGTAGAATTTTCTGTCTAATGTTCGCCCAAGCCACTCCAAGCCTAAAAGTTCCAGTTTGGTACGCACTACGGTTGCTTTGAAACCCGTTTTTAAGTAGTCAAGGTAAATCTGTTTTGTGTCACCCATCCAAAGGGGCTTTATTGGTTTTAACCCTACTTCTTTGAGCACTCGCCCAAGCCAGCCTTCTTCGTGCCCCGCTACCTCGTAGATGTCTCCTGTAACTAAGCCTTCAGCGCCCTTTGCTTTCAGCTTTCGCAGTGCACCTTTGAAATCGTTCTCATAGGTTTCATGCGTAGCCACCTGTTTTACGAGTGGTATTCCAATGGCATCTGATTGTGCATCAAGTATGCCTGAGGGTATCATGTGGAAGTTTGATTTTGTTTCACTCATCATCATGGTTAAAAGGCTGATTACTTCGTAGCCTTGTTGGGTTGCCAAATAGTATGCGTAGCAACTGTCTTTTCCGCCGCTCCATGAAGCAACAACTTTCATTTCAAATTTTTCCTCCCTAAGTATCTTCACCATCGACCGTTATTTTGTTTTGTTTAGGTTTCAGGTGAATGTGAAATATTTGATTTGCCCAAAAACTCGTTTTTTTAGTTGCAGAAACAGGTAACCACAAAAAAGTTATTTTACTTTTCAAACATTCAGCTAATTTGCCTTGCAACAACATTTTGAGCGGAATATCAGGTTTTTTCTGGAAGTTCAGCAAATTATCACCGCCATGTTTGGTTGGTTTATCCAACCTTTTCATATTAAGGTGTTGTTATAGTGTAACATAAGACACAATATTACAAGAGTATGCGAGCACGCGAAAAATTGTGGTCTAATTCTGAAAAACCGTTAATAAGTCGCCGACTCACCGTTGTATTGTGAGAAGACTATGCGCACAGTTAAAGAGATAATGAAACCTGTCGTAAGTATAGGTCCGACGCAGACAGTCTTGGAAGCCGCTAACCTCATGAAGGAGTCCGATAGAGGCAGTTTGCTGATTGTTGATGACAAAATTACTATTGGCATCGTAACCGAGAGAGACCTGGTTATGAGAGTCATCGCAAAAAACCTGCCTCAATCTACCCCAGTTTCGGAGGTCATGTCATCGCATCTCATAACAATCAACGCTAATGTTACCCTGAAGAAAGCTGCCAGAATTATGGGCGAACATAAAGTAAGACGCCTTCCCGTCATCGAGAACGGCGGAGTGGCAGGAATTCTAGTTGCATCTGACGTATTGCGCCAACTGTCAAACAAAACTTTAGCCGAGGATATCTGGGAAGCCCTTGGGGTAAAGCACCAGTAGCAAGTTTCGTCGGCGCTGGTTTGCTAAAATCGTGTCATGCTTCAGCACTTCTTCAGCCTGCAAAATTATATATACAATAAAATTGATATCAACTTTAGATTAAAACGTTAATGTGATATTTTGACAAGGATAGAAAAGTCAATCGAAATCAATGCCACGCCTGAAAAAATTTGGCCTCTGATTCAATGGGAAAAAATTCCAGAATGGCATACTGAATTCAAGAAGATTGAGGTAACTTCTAAAGATAAGTATAAAGTAG
>CAWAUU010000056.1:0-42021 GCA_963785215.1 Candidatus Bathyarchaeota archaeon | reverse complement strand
GCGGGGCGGCACTCAATAACTTATCTCATGATTTCAGCCGCGGAGACGATAAGCACCTAAGAGGAGCCTGGGCATGAGTGAAATTCGAACCCTGATCGTCGACGATTCCTCGGTGATGCGCAAGATTGTGGAGCGTGCGCTCCGCCAGGCGGGCCTGGATCCATGGTGGTGCTACGAGGCCGGCAGCGGCACCGAGGGGCTGGACGTGCTGAAGGCCAAGCAGGTGGACCTGATTCTCTCCGATATCAACATGCCCTCGATGGACGGGCTGGAGTTTCTGCGCCAGATTCGGGCGCAGAATCTGGCCCCCGGCGTTCCGGTGGTGATGATCACCACCGAGTCGAGCGAAGAGCATGTCAAGCAGGCGATTCAGGCCGGGGCGCAGGGATACATCCGCAAGCCGTTTACGGCCGAACAGGTGAAGGAACGGGTATTGCCGCTTGTTGAATGCGGCGTAGCCGGGAGGCGGATGTGTGCTGTTGAATGGAGTGCGGGCGGCCGCGATCGCATGGCAAGCGAGCAGGCGGCATTAACGAAATGGAGCGTACGATGGCGGTATCGTTGCGTGAATCCGTGCAGCTGGTCTCCGATCCGAGGAACCTGGATGCGAGCGTGGAAGAGGTCTTTCAAACTGATGCTGGGGGTCAGTTGCCGTCGCGACTCTTCGCCCAGCAGATCGGGGAGCCGGAGTCGGTCACCGCGGTGGTGGGCTTCGGCGGTCTGCTGAGCGGAGCCTGCGTCTTCCGCTCCGGCAGCTCCGCGGCCCGGAAGATCGCCGCGCACATGACGGGCATGGAGTTTGAAGAGATCGACGACACCGTCAAGGACGCCATCGGCGAGATCTGCAACATGCTGGCCGGAAGCTGGAAGGGCAAGGTTCCGGATCTGGCCGCCAACTGCGGACTCTCGGTTCCGGCCGTCATCACCGGCCGAGATTACAAACTCCACGTCCAGGCCCCCGAGTTCCAGTTGCACCATGTCTACCGCTTCGAAGACTCGAGCTTTGCCGTAACCATCGTCTGCGACGGCCTGCAGTAAACCTCCGGCAAACTGTCTTGTGGGAGCATATAAGGTGGAGAGATCGTATAGCGTTGTTCATGCGTAATCCCCCGGCGGGTTCGTGCGAAGCAATGCCGTGTTTTGTCCGCAGTGCGTCGAATTGGGCTCATTCATTCCCGGACTTTCCCATGTGTCTCGTTCCGGCACGCTTCCCATCCCCTTTCTTAATCTTGCTCTAATCCCTTTCTCCGCATTCCGGTCCTCCACCTGCATCATCTCTCTCCCTAGAGGAGATAAGCGCGATGGACAGCGGATACTATGCGGCGATGACCGGACTGGTGGCGCGCACCCAGGCGCTGGATATCGCGGCCACCAATCTGGCCAATGCCGGAACCCCCGGCTACCGGGCCGAGCAGGAGTACTTTCGCTCGGTGCTCATGGGGCCCGACGCCGGCGACTCGCAGTTGGGGCGGACGGTCAACAACTTCGGCCTGCTGGGCGGCGACCGGCTCAACATGGGCCAGGGCGCGATCGAGCAGACCGGCAATCCGCTCGATCTGGCCATTGAGGGCGAGGGTTTTTTCCAGGTGCAGACCCCCAACGGCCCGCGCTACACCCGCGATGGCGGCTTTCATCGCACTCCCGCCGGCATGCTGGTGACGGCCGCGGGCGATCCGGTGCTCTCCACCACCGGCCAGCCGATTCCCGTTCCACCCGGCGAGGTAACGGTGGGCGCGGACGGCGCGCTCTCGGTGGCGGGCGGCGTGGTGGCCACGGTGGGCGTCTTCACCTTTCCTTCCGGCACGCAATTGACTCCCGAAGGTGCCAACCGCTATATCGCGCCCGCCGGAGTGACGCCCGTGCTCGAAAAGAACTCCGCCATTCATCAGGGCGCCATTGAAAACGCCAACCAGGGCGTCATCCCGGGAACCATGAACCTGATCCTGGTTCAGCGCGAAGCGGAGATGATGCAGAAGGCCCTCACCGTCTTCCACACCGAGTTCAACAAGATTGCCAGCGAGGATCTGCCGAGAGTGTGAAGAAGCAGGGAATAGGGAACAGGGAGTAGGGAATAAAGGTGCAGTTTTTTTGTAGGCAGAAGACAAAACCAGAAATCAGGGGATAGGGACCATGGATTTGAAGTCAGCGGCACGGGAATCAGCGGTTGCGATTACGCACGGGTAATTATATCCAAGGAACTTTCATCTCTTTAATTTTACGATGCACTGCCCAGATACCCAAATTTCGGGCAGTTATCATTGTCTTGGAAACCTCAGTGTAGGATGGAAAGTTTTCTGCGAGATAATTTAGTATTTCAGCCCTAGCTTGTAGCTCCTCGTAAATATCTCGTATTCTTTCTTTTCCCCATCCTCTAAATGCAAGCACTTTGTTTTCTAGGTGAAAGCTGGAACCCATAAAACGGAATTTGTCTAAGTCTGCATCGTATATGCATGTGGGTAAGTAGTTTAACCTGCTTGTGTCAGGTTCGTAACCAATCACCTCGCTGATCGAAGTACATCTACGAATGAATTTCTTTCCTCTCTCCATCCTAGCTTGGAAAATAACCAAGTTTAAGCCATCAATGTGACTTTTTGGGATGTCAATCGGATGAGATGTGAGCCTTTGGAAGAGTTGCCCAAGGTTACCAGCATGCATTGTCGACAGCACTGGGTGTCCAGTCTCAACAGCTTGAAAGGCTACTCTGGCTTCTTCACCTCGTAATTCGCCTACAATTATGTAATCAGGTCTCTGTCTCAAAGCTGCCTTCAGCAGGTCAAACATAGTAACCTGCACTCCAGTATGCAATCGTGTGACTTCCCGGATCCAGTTTTTGTGGTATATGTTGATTTCCGGTGTTTCTTCAATGCTGATTATCTTTGAATTAAAATCGATAAAGCCTGTGAGCGCATTCAAGGTTGTCGTCTTGCCAGAAGCTGTTTCTCCGCAGACTAAAGCAGAAACTCCTACCTCAAAGAGCATCCATAGGTAAGCAGCTAATTCAGCCGTAAATGTGTGCCATTTGATTAATTGTGCAACTGAAATAGGTTCGATAGGAAACTTGCGTATCGTAAAGTTACTTCCTCGAAGGCTTATATCCTCGCCAAAAACTATGTTGAGTCTTGAGCCGTCAGATAAATGGATGTCAATTATTGGATGCGTGTAACTTAAGACTTTTCCGTGTCTTTCTGCTATGTTTCTTAGAAGGTCATTGACCTCATCTTGTGAAACATCCACGCTTGTTTCTAAATTACCGAACATTTTATGGTAAACGAAGACGCTTCCCGCTCCTGGAATACTGATGTCCTCAAGACCAGGATCTGCTAAAAATCCATCTAAAAAGCCATGGCCGATCTTTTCTCTCAAAAAGTGGTATAGAAGAACATCTTCGTCCATCCCTTTTGGAATTTTTACCAGCTTACTCTTAACTGCTTGCCTGAAGAGAGATGCCAAAATCTTATCTTTTGGTTCGCCATAATCTTTGCCTTTCACTAGTTTTGCAACCGCAGCTTCCATTTCATCTAATAACTTTCGTTCTGGTTTGGCGGGTTCTACAAGATTATATTTATCGCTTTCTTCGTTCATTATGATGTGAGCGTAGATGCCTAAACCTAACGGGTATATTACGTTGACTTCTTTTTCAAAATGCTCTGACTCGATGTTGAGCGAATACTTGGGTTGCTCAGGCAAACCAGTTAGATAGGAAGCTAAGTAAGGGTGCATTCGCACAGCGCTTTCCAAGTTTTTATAGACTGCTTTGTTGAAAAGCCCCAGATCTTGCTCATCTTGGGTTTTGTGTAGTTTAAACTTGGAGGGTAGTTTAAACTTGGAGACGACCTGCCTGATTTTATTAAGGATCCAATTCGCCATAGTCTATGCCCCTAAAGCTTTACTCCGCTGAGTGGCATCACTCGCAGACCTAATTGCGGGCTAATCGCGAGGGTTATAGAGCTCTTCCTTTCACCACTTACTCCCCAGAGCTTTACGATTCGAAGTAGTTTGACATCTATACCCGAAATGCAACCGTTTTCCAGCACAAAGTAAGCATCAGAGTTTGCTCTCAGCTTCATAATTGATTCTTCTGGAAGAAATTCTGGGTGGAAAGTGATGACTACGGTTTTACCCTCTGAAACCAAATTCTTAATTCGAGTAATGAACGTCAAGAATTCGTAAAGAGGTGTATCCATAGTTAAAACACTCAGGCTGTCAATAATGACAATGTCGTAATTGTGTTTTTTTAGCTCAAGAAAGTTGGCTGTTATCATTAATAAAAAGGTGCTCATAGACTTGCTCCATCTTCCGCCTTCAACATGTAGAGGATAGATTTTGAGGAGCCCATAAAGGTAATACATGTAGGAGTCAAGTCTAACGGATTCCATCATTGAAAGATATTCTTTCGCCATGGCCTCGCTGGAAACGACATAAACTCTTGATTTATTTTTGAGCATTGCATGGACTATTTGTTGAACAAATATGGTTTTTCCAGAGCCGTGGCCTCCTTCAACCAATATGAGACTGGGCGTTGGTATTCCGCCGCCGAGGTCCCTGTCTAACTCTGGAATCCCCAAACACACTACATTCATTGTCCCATGACAGCCTCCCCTGATGCGGTAACGCCGTAATAAGAAGCAAAAGTTATGGAGACTACGTCTTGGGCTGAAATTTCCGGGGCTCCGCTTGGAATACTCAGCGAGATGCTCATTTGTTCTCCAGGATTTATGAAATTATGAGTCGCTAGGTTGAAGGTAGTATTGGTCCCTGAAACTTCGACCGCTAATATTTCATATCCTTCGATTGCATAAGAGTGCCATTGGGAACTATTTCCATAGGATAAAATTATGGTATTCCAATCGAATCCGTCAGAATTCTGCATAAAGATTGTTGTTGACCCAATATTCTTTATAGTAACTTCGCACGTTGTCCCGCTTATTGAATCAACGGTCAGTTGTATTTGGGTATTGAATTCATCTTTTTGATTGTTCATGTAGTTATTTGCGGCGAGAGTGAGGTCTTTCATCCCAGTAAAAAAACCGGTGGAAACTGAGGAGAAGATTGCAAGAAAGCCTATGAGAACGATAAACGAAGCTAGCACAACGGAAACACCCATTTTGTCACCTCAAGATGGCGGAGCTGGAAAAAGATAATCACTTCCAACTCCTTCGGAAGGAACTATTTTAGCTTCAAATATTGTGCCATTGATTTCGCCACTTGGATAAACATATATGGTTGCGGTCTCTAGTGGTTCCCATATCCCGTTGCCATTAGAGACGGTGATGCTAAAGTTTCCGCTTCCCGCATTTGCCGTTGGATTGTAAGTATAAAGCTGTGCGCTGCCGTAGTTGCCGACGTAAACGTCTAGGTACGTGAAATCACTAATGGGAAGATTGCCGGTGTTTTTGGCGTATATCACAAAATTCGGTGGGCTTGTCGTATTTACTGTTGCGTAAACTATGTCTACTTGGGTATCAACTGTGCCCTTGAAATTACTAACTCCTTGCGTCATCTCGTTTTGGACGATATTGCCAACGTAAAAGGCGCCAGCAGTAAAAATACTTGCTAAGATTACAGCGGCTATAACCATAATTATATGCGTTAGTGTTACCGAGAACCCCATTATTCAGGGCCTCTATTGTTTTTTGCACTTTTCAATTGGTGCTCTGTTATAGTGATGAGATTTTCCATATCCTCCGAGTCTAAGTTAATTTTTGATATTGCAGCTGCCTTGTATAAGAATAGCAGCAAATGCCCCTTGGTGAAGCCTATTAACCTAATTTTTTCGGCTGTAACAGCCAAAGAGTAAATTAACTCGTTGGCTTTTGCCGGCAAATAACTAATTAATTCGCATGAACAAGCGAGTTGTCGTATATTGTCTGCGGTTAATCCAGCATCCAAAAGGTCCCAGATCCAATCTAAATATGCCGATGCTTTGAGTGGTTTCACGGGGAGTGGTAATTGAACTATTACGTTCGGCTGTTCTTTAGTTACGGCTTCGATTTGAGGGCTGATGGGTTCAAGCTTTGGTGCAGATAGCTCTTTATCGTTGTTAGCGATTTCTTCTGGTTTTCCTAAAATTAGCGATTTGACTCCGGAAGGTAGTCTTTCTTCTCTTTCTTCATTATGCTCTTCTACGCCTTTTTCACTTGAAACTGTTTTTAGAAGATTAAACGGATTCTCCATTTCGCTCACAGAAGAACGAATATCTCCAATTGATTTTTTGAGGTCAACTACTGCAGTCTGTACTTCGTTTGATAACTCGTCAACGTCAGATCTGAGTTCATTAATTTCGCTTTTCTCGCCTTTATTGGTTAAAGAAGCAACTTTTTCTTTATTGCTTTCTCCTTTTTCAGTGTTTTCGGATGAACCGCTCTTGTTACTCGACAAATAAATTTTCTCCTATATCTGGGTGTTTTTACTTCTTTGTTATATCCAGAATCTTATCTAATTTATGAATTTCAAATCAATATTAGGACCGCCCTAAGTTAGATGTATTAAAATAGTTCTTGTTGGATTGGTGCGTTATGGCAAGACCGCGAAGTATTGTCCATGTTACCTCCCCAAAATTTCAGATGCAAATATTACCTTAAGGAAAAAGGAAAGAACATGATCAAACGAGGAAAGAATCGGGCTGGTCACTACTCTACAAATGCTTCCACAGCAACATCACCTTCTTGCAAACTAAGTCCACACGTCTGTTCCATAAGCATCTATCCGAAGAAGAGATTATCCGAATATGCAAGCTTTTGGTTGAGCGAAACGGAATCAGCTCTATAGGACGCATCGGGGAACCAGATGTTGACGATATAGAGACTACTGATGTTGAGAACTTTAACGGAATTCTCCGCGAAAGGTTGGTCTTCCTTGTAAGGAAGATAAAGTGCATCCCAAAGAAAAAGTAGCGTTTGCATTGTGCGATAAGCTTTTTCCAGTTTTATTGGAACTTAGTCTCACAGATGGGAAGAGGCCAAACATCAGTTATAACGGAGGGTTTATTGCGCAGATTTGGACGCAGCATAATTTCTTTTATGCAGAATTAAATAAATTAGAAAAGTACTGGTTTTTCACATGAACCCCAAATCGACCGTAGACTACGCAGAATCCGTTTTTTGTTCTTCCTTTTTGCGTGACGGTTAAATTGAAGAGGCACCTCTATACAGGTGACAAAATGCCAAGATTTGCATCTACTGTTAATGGAAAGAATAAAAAAAAGAAAGAAAAAGGAAGAGAATGGCTCTATCTATTAATGTGTATAGGGCCTAAATGTTTTTCGTTTTTTCGCAGGAATGCACTTTCTACGCCCGTTACGACGGCCATTACTGAAACTGACCCTTGTAGTTCCTTTTCGACTCTTGCACCCCAGATGATCTTTGCTTTCGGTGGCAATGAACGTTTCATAATTTCAGCGGCTCGGTTGACTTCGCCAAGCGTCAGGTCTTCTCCGCCTGAGACATGGATGAGTAAGCCTTTAGCCTTTGTCACGTCTTCTATGTCGAGAAGACGACCGTTTAAAGCTTTATCTACTGCCGTTTCGACTCTGTTTTCGCCAGTGCCTTCTCCGATGCCTATTGAAGCTAAGCCTGCTCCAGTCATTATTGCTTTCAAATCCGCATAGTCCAAGTTGATTAGGCTTGCAGTGGTTATGGTTTCAGTTATGCCTTTGATGAATTTGCCGACGGTGGTGTTAGCTACGCCTAGAGCTTCTCGGAAGGGCAAGTTTCCAGCCACTTTTACGAGTCGGTTGTTGTCAATCACTACGACGGTGTCGCATACTGCCTTTAGTCGATTTAATCCCTTCTTAGCTGCCTTCATTCTGGCTGTTTCAACTTCGAATGGAAGGGTGACAACGCCTACTAGCAGTGGTGCCATTGGAGATCCTGCACCCTTTTTATGCAAAGCATTAGCTAAGCCGACAATTGCTCCTGTTCCTGTTCCTCCGCCTAGACCAGCCACCATGAATATAATGTTAGACCTGGATAATTCATGGATGACTTCGTTGGCGCTCTCGTATAGAGCATTTTCGCCTACTTCCGGGTAGCCTCCGCTGCCGAGGCCTCTGGTGGCTTTTTCGCCTATTAGTATTCTCTTGTCTGCACTAACGGTCATAAGATGGGTAGCGTCGGTGTTTACTGCTACTAGTTTACCGCCTGTGATTCCTTTTTCCTTGACCCATGTTATTACGTTGCATCCTGCTCCGCCGAGCCCAACAGCAACAACTGTTGGTGCTGCCATTCTTGCATATTTTTCAATTTTTTCTTCGGAAGACTCTACAAATGGGGCTTCCTTAAATTGATATGGTTGCTCTTGTTGTGGTTCTGGTTGTGTCATTTTTAATCCTCACTATATCGTACGATATACGATATCTTGTATTTAAGAGTTTTGCATATAGACCCAAGGTGCCCGCTGTAAAACACAAATACAGTTTTATAATACAGTTTCGTAATATACCTTATATATAGCCTGTACCTGTAACAAAGCAAAAGGAGAGAAAGCTGAATGAAAAAAATCAGGCTCATGAAAGAATTCATGAAAAACTTTGTCGGAAAAGATTTTCATTTAATAATCAAAGAGAAAGATGGCGCTTTCAAAGTACATACCGTTGAAATTATGCAAAAAACAGATAGCACATGCCCAGTTAAAGAAATCCCAATAGGCGACTATTTTCTACACCTAGTAGCCGCAAACCCGCAAGGAAACGAAGCCTCCATAGTCTGCAACTGGACAGATGAGCTTCTAAAAAACCTCATGGTAAACTACAAAGACGCAAAGGATGCAGACGTTTCCCAAATAACGATGTTCAGAGACCCCATATCCAACGACCCAAACAAGTGGCTTCTGACATGGGGCGATAACAAAGAAGAGCAAAAGAATGACCCAATACGCTATATTAGCTAGAAAACCAAAGCTAATTAGTTAGCAAAACATAGAGCAGATGCTATTTTATTATATTTCAATTCTTTGAAGCCACTCTTTTTCTTATTCCTCAAATAGCTGGCAAGCAGAAAGTATCCTTCACCGATAAATGTTTAATATTTATTTCTGATTACATACCTCCACGTCTTTCTCAAAAAGGCGGCGTTAAGTAAACATGTCAATCTTCCCTTATGATATAGAACTTGAGAAAGTCAAAGAAGGATGGAACGAATACAAGTTAAGCGACGAGGCAAGATTACGAACGAAATTAACTTTGGAAAAGTGATGTCCGCCCTAGTGCCTCCAGAGAAAGTCATGGAATACAATTTCAACACTCAGATGATGGTAGTCACCTACTGCAGTCAGAACATGAAAGGAAAACCAAGCGAGCAGGTCTTGACACCGCAGGATATGCAAAACTGTGGTTTAAGACCTTGATTTCGAACAGACAAAAACTTCTGTAAGTGAATACCTTCTGGAAAACGGTGTCCGCATTAAGTTGCGTCTTATGCTTACTCGTGTTGGAAAAACTAATCACGTCAATGCTGATGGACTCCTTGTACGCTGTAAATAATCAGATTGTTCCTGAGATTAAAGCACCATCGAATTTTCAGAAAGCAAAATCTATCGGAGTAACAAGAACGCCAGTTGTTTAGCAACAGCGAGAAACTTAGTTAATTTACGCTCTGGGTTTTGTCACTTCGCTGATTGAAGGAAACCAATTCTCAAATGTTGAATTGCTAGTTTTCGGTCGATCCGTTTTGGCCTTCTCAGGAGAAACTAGAAAAAAATGGAAAATACATATTCGCCCCGTGGAGTTCAAGTCCCGTAGGGCACACCACTTTACAGACGCATTTGTCGCCGCAACCTTCGAAGACAGGTATAGGACAAATGTTAATCCATTTGGAGATATTACGGGAAATGGGTCGTATAACGAAGAATAAAGTTCTAGCATCGTTAAGCAAGAGAACGGATTGCCTTCTCTAACGCAATGGAGCGCAACTCTAGGCACAATCACTCAATCCTCAACATCGAATGCTATAACAACCATAATTGGCGCAGGAAACTACTCTTGGAGCGTATCAACTCTGGAGGCTTAGCGGATGGGTAAGACTGCTCCGTCATCCCGAATGGCTTTGGAGTTTGAGATTGAAAGTTGGAAAAGCTTTAGAGAAGCGCTTACTAGCCAAGAAGACCGCGAGGCTTTCGATGAACTGATGGACATGTGCAGAAACAATGCGATGGCAAGCGGTAACGCCTATAACTCGATTTCTTTGAGCCAATGGCTTGTCCAGACCTCTTTTATAGCAAGAACGCATAAACAAACTTGAAAAAATAGACGAGAGCGCGCAGCGCGCTAAAGAATTGGCGCTCTAAAGCAGATAGAGTTCTTGGGTTCTCACTTCGTTTCCTATTTCTACAACTATGGGAAGCAGTTCTTTGAGTTCTCTGAACTGCTTGATTACTGTCACGCCGAGTTGCGTGATCGCGTAGACTTTTCTTCCTTTTCCAATGATCTTCACTTCAACCAGCCCCTGATTAGTCAAGAAGTCAAGGCACTCCCTTAGCACGCTGCAGTTGACGTTAACCTTGTTCATGACGTGCGTCAGCTTCAACGGACCCCCGTGAGCCAAGACATCCAGGATATCCACATACATTTCCAGTTGAGACCGTTTCATCGTTTCAGCCTTCGCTTCTGCAGGCAAACATAGTTTACCTTGGCATGCTTGAACACGATGAGCCTGTTCTCAAACGCGGTAACCATGTCATCTAACAGTATTTCCTGTTGTTCCACAGAAAGTCCTTTGATTTTTTCATCGAAAGCCGTGGCCATCTTAGCTTCCAACTCTTTTCTCCCTTTAACTGCCAACTGTTGGTTCAAACTATTTTCCTCCAACCCTATTGCTGAACAGGTAAGATTCAAGTTACTTAACTCATTTATGAAAGCTAACATAATATTCAAGATATGAATGTGAATACATTTTCCAAGCGCCTGTCTTACCGTTTACGAATGTAGAATTTGTTGATCCTTATTTAACAAAGCATTGCAATACTGAGAACATTTTGCCAAGGGTTAAGCATCCTTTGGTTCTGCCTGTGCGGGAATATTCCCGATTTCAAGCATCAAATCCCCAATCGAAACGATCGGAAACGATTGACTGTCTAGAGCTTTTGCCCTCCTTGGAAGCTACCGCAAGCGTTCATTCTGAGTTCATGGATCGTCTCCATCGTGCTACAGGAGAGGCAGGCGTAGCCAAGAAATAGGTCTTCGTTTAGATTTGACCGTGAATGATAGATGCATTTTGATAGCCCTTGGAAAATTTACATTACTTCGCCTAATATGAGATGATAGACTTTAGGCGGGTTAGCGGTTACCAATTATACATTTGAAGCGCCATCCTTTGGCTAAGTACCCCTCCTACAGGTTCAGTCTGATGATGGAATTTCCACGATGATGATGATGATGATGATGATGGGATTTCCACCAATGCCTCAAACGTTTTTTTGCAGAAGTTTTGCTGATAGAGACGCAATAAAAAGGTGGAATTACATATTCGCCCCGTGGAGTTCAAGTCCGAGTTTAGGCATTCCTCATTTTCTGTAGCGCATAAAGTTTTATAAAAATTGTGCCATTGAATCATCCGCAGACGAATGGCAAGCTAGAGAAGTGGCATGATTGCTGTATTCATCATAGAGGCAGGTATGGTAGCCTTGACGAGTTTGTTTTATGGTATAATAATCGGCTTCATGGAGCTCTTAATTTGCGAAGAGCGGAGACGCCAAGCGACGCGTTCATCAGGAAAATGAGGGCAGAAGTTTGGTTAGGCTTAGTTGCTAAGTCGTTTGAGTGGTGAAATCATGAATAGCAAGACAAGTAAAAAAGAGGCAATAGGTTCAAGAAAAGATAATGGATTGTGGAACCAGAAATATTCTGATTTGGAAGTGAACTACTCGCCTCTTACGGGGCGAGCATCTCCAATTACGACCTGTTGATGTATTCTTCGATTTTTGCGCTAGTTACAACGCCTGCAGTTCTTACAGCGTAGCCTTCAGACCACAAATGCCCACCCCAAAGCTGCTTCCTAATCGGCGGGAACTCATCGAACAGCATTTTAGCGGAATTACACTCAAAACGCAAACTATGTCAGGTATGCATACCTTTGGTGGAGCAGAAACAAACACATGCACATGGTCACCACCATGAACCCTAGCAGTCAGCAGTTGAAAGCCACTCTGAGTAACAATCATTTTAAGTACTTCCACCAACCTAACCTCAACTGAGCCTACGAGTACCTTGCGCCGGTATTTAGTGGCCCAGATAAGGTGGTAGTTGGCTTGGTAAGCACACGTCCTAGCCTTCTCCAAGTCGCTCACCTCCTTATCTCGTTGGTGAAAGACCCCTTATATTCACAAAAACTTAGAACTTACGCATTCATCCTGCCGCTAACGCGGCAGATATTCTGCTAGGTTTTTTATAAAAAAAGAAAGAGGGTTATGCGGTTTGCACTAGAGTTTCGGTAAAGTATACTCCTTGAGTGGTTGAAATTACCATGGTTATAGGTGTAGCCAAGTCATAGATCATTATGCAGTTAGGTACAACCGCATAAAACGCTATGGACTGACCTGACTTGATGGTTAAGCCTTCACTTGCTACAGCAAAATCGTATGGTTGATTGCCTATCTGCACAGTGGTGTCAGCAGTGTTAGATAAGCTTGTGACTAACGGCAAGTCTCCTGGCATGGTGCCGTTGATTTTGCAGTATACAATGTAGTTGTCGGTGCCGTTCCAGTCACATTGCAGCCCTTTAACATTTAATTGTGTTATAACGACATCTGTAGATCCAGTGTCGCAAATACCGACGGCGGCTATACTAGTTGTGCTGTTAATGTACCAGACGTGGCTTGTTGTTATGTACAATTGCTCTTTTTGAACCTGGCTTGTGATGACGTTCGTGGCAAAAAGCACAACGACTGTTGACAGAATAACTGCTGCCATTAAGATAATCAGATTGCTGACCGGCGTTCCCAAACCACGCTTATTTCTGAATAACCTTCTCATGTTTATGAATGACCGTCTCATGGTTTTTCGCCCCTCTGATGCTCAGCAGCAAGCACAGGATCAAGCTCGGCGACTTTGGATCTACCAGAACGCTGGCAGTGCATCAACATACGTTTATGAGACGCAGCATGCACAGGCTCAGGCTCAGGCTCGGCTACCATGAATTTGACGCCGTCGTCTCGGATCACACGCAGATAAGTCAGAGATTTACACTGATAAATCACCTGCGCCCCATTATGACTGTCGATATATTTCAACAAGTTTAGGTACTGCTTTTCACTGCCCTTTAAAACCAAGGCTATATAATAATATGGTTCAGACAGATTTTGCTCTTTTTTCGTCATATTCTATCCTCGGTCTATCATTTCAATGCGCTTTTTTCACGCAAAGCATTAGTGTATTAAGTCGTAACACTTAATAAAGATTACGGATTCAGATTTGACATAACCACAATTAGAAAACCACATTAAAACCCCATCAAACATAAACTAAAAAATGCCGCGTTATCAGCTACGCTTCAAACAGCAGCCTAAGCGAAACAGCAAAACAAACTTATGCTGGGTTAACTCGGGCAGATCATTTGCTTCCTTTTCAGTTTTCTTCCGTGAAAAAGTCACGCCTGACGTTGACTTCACAATCTGGGAAACGCCCGCAAGGTCCTCAATTACCAGCAGACCTCTGGCAAGTATTGCAAAACCTCCTATCTCAGGCTTTTATTTCTGTAGAAATGGGTAAGATAAAGAGCAGTGTAAAAAATGTCCACAATGCCAAATTCTTACACGCCAGCGCCAGCCGGAGTGATGGGTACAAAGCCCAGCGCTGTCACTAACGGGTAAATAAGGAAGAGCCCTATCCGCGGAATCTGTAATTCCTAAGGATAAACCTAAGAAGTACCAATTCAAAACTTTCAGGACCCAGCACGCTAGATTAAGAGGATAATTTCTGGGCTTGCTTTGTGATTTTGCTGTGCGCTTTCTTTGAATTCGAGTTTTCCAATTAATCCGCCTGTGAATCTTTTAAGAAACCTCGAGGTTACGATGCGGTTGAAGAATGATAGTGCCTGCTGTACCAGGTGATTGCAGCAAGCAGGATTGCACCCGTTAGCATTAGTCCTATGCACAAACCTGCCATGAGAAACCTCTTAATTCCTGTGACATACTGAAAATGTTGCCAATTGACTAATGGCACTACGTTGATCAGAAATTCTACTGCTCCAATGTCGCCGGCCACTTTGACTAGGAACTGAACACACAGCTTCTCCACAGCAGCCAAAGAATTAGGAACAAGCTAAGGCACAGTGAGCTACCATATAGCGGCATTAGAAGAATACTTTGATGCTGAACTATTCAAGCAAACAGCAAACGGTGTTGAAGTCACCGAAGCAAGGGCAACCCTGAAGGAAAGCACAGAAAAATTCTCGAAGAAGCCCAAAATGCTAAAACCCAAATATCCTCAGCCAAACACAATTTGGCCGACTTTGCAATGGCGTCTTGCTGGGTCGTCAAGCTCTTCTCAAGCCGATTTCAACTTTAGCCTTTAAAAACCGAGTTTCTAATCTACTGCCTCGCGTGTTCCTTCTTAGAGTTATTTAACATAGCGACCTTCTAAAAGTGATAACTGCTTTTCCCTTCAAATCCGTCAATAAGCTATGAGTCGACCCTGATTGTTGTCGTCAAATTCAATAGCCAATAGCTTCATCATAAACTCTTGCTCTGCAGCGGCTCTCTGCATAAAATCTTTGGCTACATCACCTATGTTTCCTTTTTGTTGCTTCAATAGTGCATTCTTTATGCATAACACAATCTTCACAGCAAATACTAACTGCTTTAGTTTGGCAATCCAAAGTTATTGTCTTATCCACCTTAGTCCACCTCTTTAGTAGCATAGCCAAATTTGCCTTTACAAAAAAAGAACTACGTTAAACTTCTATAAGCCAATTTGAATCAGGCTATAGCTGTCAATCAAATGAGCTGTACCATCGGGACAGTAAACTTTTGCGCCTTTAGCAGCTTTTCTATAACGCTTACTGCATAGCTTAAGCTGGGAGCAGCCATCACAATCTCTTGATAACGTTTTTCTATCCCTCCATTTTCTCTTCGTATTCATATTGGTTTGGCAACTCTTAAACTTATCTGAAATCGTAATAAACCTTAAAAATAACGACCTGTTGACGGATTATACCTCTGAAACCCAGAACGGGGGGTTTCCCAAGATAAGGAAACCAAATGATTTCACTGAAAATAACATCAAATTATGAATTGTATTCAGTTATAGTAAATAAGAGAATAAAACAGTTAGATGCGAAGGATTTCCGAGATTGTTTTAGGCAAAATGAAGCAGAGAAACGGATAAACGAAACTAAAACAAAACTAAATCCGCTAAAACTAGTTTCTCTAATTTATAGTTAAAAACATGATTGGTTGAACTGTTGTGTTAGGGACTTTTTCGATCCAGCCTTTTTCGAAGCTTAGTTTTGTAAGAGTTGACTATTGACTTCGTTATTGATGATAGGAACTCATCTCTTGACCTGAAGAATGCGGTGGGTATTTCACGTTTAAGGCATCTCCAGAGCTGCTCGATAGGGGTTAAGGTCAGGCGAGTAAGGCGGCAGACAGGTTAAAAGTACGCCTAATTCTTCTGCTTTTGCCCTTGGTTACTTGTTCCTTATGAGAGGGAAAGTTTTTTTCTTTTCCGGGTTGCATTCTCTAATTTTTTCTATGAACTTGCATACGCTTTCTTTCTTGGAGTTTTCTTTAAAGCCAACTATGATTCTGCTGTAAGGAGCGTAGAAACCAAAAGTGTTAGCGCGATACTTCGTCGTATCCTTCACGATCAATGCCTTGCCAAAAGACCATACCCTCAGTGTTAGCGGCTGTTTGGGGACTGCACTCGTCCAAAAAGCCTAATAGAACGTTCTCTTCAGCTTCCGATTACCCGAAACTCATTCATCAGCTTTCTCTGAACTTCAGATAGTAAACTACTGCACCAGCTGCCATAGCAGCAACAAGCCCAGCGATAATGAAAAGAGAATATTTAAGGTAGAGTGGCGGCGGGGTCACAGTTATCGTTAGCTGTTGGCTATAACAGCTGTAGGACGTTGGAGTTTCAGGACAGGTTGCGGTAACAGCCCAAAGTCCAGAAGCGTCAGGTCGGAAACTTGTTGCAAAGGTACCATCACTGCTTACATTGCAATTTACCGTTTGGGTGGATTTAACGCTGCTGAACTGCACTTCAATCCTAGAATCATTATAGTTTGGAGTTAGAACCCCCTTGATTATGATGTTTTCGCCAAGGCGAATTTCATCTGCAACTGCAGTAATGTTGAGAGTTAACGGCTCCTTTACCGTATAGTTGCCTGATGCTTACAAGCTATTCTCTAGAATATCTAGTTGCGTTAATTTGGTATTGCACCAATGTTCCTGCCGTTTGGCCTGGAATTGTGGCGTTGCATGTTTGGTTGCTGATATCCATATTCATGGTATTAGTGTTGTTCCAATTGTCGGTGGTGTATGACAGTTGAGCTGTCTCCAAATTGGTGTCGTTTGAGGTGAAAGCGAGTTCGGTTGGAGTGTCAGGATAAACTCTCTCTGGAGTAGTTGAAGGTGTCAAGGTATCATTTTCAAAATTGGTCTTTCAACATTAACTGTATATTCCCTGAACCTACATTGCCGATGAGCACTAGCTGATAGAGATTGTTCTCCAGTATTAGGGGAGGTGTAATTTAGAAACATTGATTGGCCCATGTATTCGTCGCTTGTGTAGGCTACGCCTCTATAGTCGTTAGGTTCAAAGTTGTAGCCGCCGACTGAACCGCTTAGGTTGCCGTATAAGCCTGGTTCCCAAGCCAGTGGAAAATTGTTTAAGCTTGGAGATTCTGCGTTATTCATTAAGTAAAGCCTAGCTTCATACATACCTAGTGTATCTGGAACCTTTATGTATAATTCAACATGTGACGCGTTGGTTTCGAACTCATAGGCCCAGTTTGTGTAGAAACTTGGGTTGCTGCTCATTTGTGCCTTCGACATAACTAGTGTACCATGTGTCGCAAGCAAGATTTTCAATTATCATAAAAGTTGCTTGCTGAGCACCTTTGCTTCCAAATGGGTTGTTACTTATGACAAACGAGTAGTTGCCTGATTGAGTCGGCGTAAAAAGCGGGTCATTGACGGTTGTTCCTAAATGTGGTGGAAAACCGGCTGATTCAATATGAGAGCTTTCCAAGTTTCCACTGTGGGTCATAAACGTAGATGTCGTAGTCTGTTTTTGCTCTGAGGTGAAGTGTCTATCCATGCTCCATAAAAGTAAATATGGTAGTTATGGCCTGCTTGCAGAGGGCAGATGATGGTCCAGTTTTCGCCGATCGGTATTTGAGAATCGTTAATTAGTACTGGGAACATTGGTTTTTCCACGTAAGTGCAGTTTCCTTCAGCGTTGACGAAGTTATGTACGTAGTTTGTGTATTCTGACGTTGTGGTTAATTGGACGGTTGGAAGAGTTGATGTTTGAGTTTGGGTAGTGGTGGCGGCTTGAGCCATGAATAATGGACTGAAAACTAAGACGACGATTGTAATCAGTGATAGGATTTTTGTTTGGGGGTTGATTTTCAGATGCATGGCTAAATCAGCTTGCAAACGTTATGGTATTGCGGGTGCTTGACCATATTGGTTATGAAGGGTGAATCTGTATTTTTAAGACAGGATTGTGGATCCGAAAATACGTTTCTGTTTCAGAGCCGAATTCGGTGGCTGATTTTTTTAAAAACGGTTAAAGTTTCTGTAGAAAAACTTGTTTGAAATTCTGCTCATATATTTCTGGGCGTTATTGTTTTTATGTTGTTGAGTTGGTTTTCTTATTTTTTTAATAATGATGGTGTATATTGAGTCTTGCTACGGAAGATATTTATAAGGAATTGTGCGTTCTTTTTGCTACAGGTGAAAAATAAGGCAATGATCCGACTACAATAAACCGGCTATTAAAAAACCGTTACGCACTTGCCACAGTAATAACTACACTCATCATCCTAGTAGTTTCAATATTGCTTGCAGGTGTTTTAACTTACTTTGCCATAAATGTAGTCAGCACCAGGGTTCAGCAGGAAAGCTTTCAGGTAACAGATCAACACGTTTGGGTAAATCCATCGGCGAATCCTGGCGACTCAGACTATTGCGTAGCTGCCTTAATGGTGCTTAATAATGGTGGTAGAGACGTTGTAATAAACAAAATAGAGGTAAGAGGACAAGATTGCAGTTGGCAAGACGCAGCCCAATTTGTCGTTTACAACGTTACAAATAATCCTATCACTACTGACTTGGGCTACGTGGGCAACTTTACAACCAGCCCAACCACTGGGGATAACAAGTTAAGCATCGGTGGCAATAACTATCTATTTACAGTTCCAACAAATGGCCTGGTGTCTACCCTCAGGCTCCACAATGCTAATCTACATTATGAACCCTGATAGTGTAACCGTGAACGATGTAGGATTAACAATAAGCATAGCTCTCTTCAGCGCTCAAGCAGTGTATTACTCCGAAGCTAACGTCCAAGCGTACGTAGGACCTTAGATAGGCAAAATCAGTTTTTCTTTTTCTTTCCAATTTTGCCAGATGTGTAATTTTTTTTACGCACAAGTTTACTTATCCAGAAATCGCGTAATGTTTTTTTCAGGAGATTAAAAAATAAAATGAGAAATATACTGAGAAATATACTGAAAAATCGTTTGGCTCTAAGTACAGTCATTACAACGCTGATTATTCTAGTAGTTTCAGTGCTTCTCGCAGGTGTCGTAACCTACTTTGCTATCAACGTCGTAAGCACCAGGGTTCAACAGGAAAGTCTTTCGATTTCACAATGCTCACATTTGGGTCGACTCAACGGTGATACCGCTCAAGGTGCGATGATGATAACGAACACTGGCGGTCGCGATGTCGTCATTAACCAGATCGAAGTGCGTGGACAACAATGCCAATGGACACGATGTACTCTATCTCATGGCAAAATCAGCTGATACTGGCTTAACTGCCCCCTTGGCATATAATGGTACTGTCGCCGCTGGAAAACAGACTGGATTTGCCAACCCACTAGTAGCAGCTCCATCCACAGGCTTAACGTTACCTTCCGGAGACACTATAATCGTTTACATCACTTCACCAGACAGTGTCACTATCACGACATCGGCTTAACAATTTCTTTCACAGTCTTCACGGCACAAGCAATATACTACCAAGAGACAAACGTTCAAGCAGCATCAACATCTTAAGATTAAATAACCAAAAAGGTATCCACCCCCTCCCCCTTATTCTTTCTATTTTTAAAAAAGTTTTATAGTTTTACGAACGAATTATTTTGGCTTTATCCAATTTTTCGATGCTATTTGGAAATAATATGTGAATTGTTTATACACACAAATGGCTTAATCCATTCTTCCAGCTTTTCTATAGTAAATGCACATTTACGAGAGGATGTAATTGGCGGTAATCTTGCATAGTCGACTCTTCAGAAGGTTTGTTCGATCTAAAGGTGCATTGGCATTGCCGGTTACATTCCTTATACTGCTCGTGTCAACGCTAGGCATCATAACAGTTACCTATTACTTTGCAGTTGAAAACATCAACACGCAAAGCGAATCTCTCAAAGTTTCCACAGCCCAACAAAACTTCGTATCCCTGGACAATGATATTCTTTCAACTTTAGGGCAGCCTGGCTCCTCAAGCACGATTGACTTGAGTGATTCAGGCGGATCAACAAACATTCAACCAACCAGCAACATTCTAACCATCAACGTCACTGACAATTCTAAGCATCGATGAAACTATCTTTAACTCATCAGTAGGCCAAGTCACCTATGAACTTCCATGTTCAGGCTCAATCGACACAGGACTTTACCTGGTAGGAGACAGCCAAACAATAACCAACCAAAGCGGCGCGTCACCAAGTCAGCTTTACATAACAGAAGGGCCTCAGGGGCCTGAGATCCAGTTGCAGTACCGGCCAACAGTAACATATGCGACTGCTGGATTAGAAAATGGTCAAGCCGTCAACGATATTCGTATCTACATTGTTAACCTGAACTCTTCAGATCCAATAGCATTGCAAGGAGAGCTTCCCCTACAAATCTCCTGCACAAGTACACAATTAACAACTGAAACCTACCATGTTCCCTACCAACCTGAAAACTTAGCGATAACTTCGCAATTGAACGGCGCCAACGGAAGCGTTTCCATTCCGATTTCAAGCACATCTGACGGCGCAATAATCTACATAGAAACCGTCATTTCTAACGTATCAATCGAGAGGTGGGTCACGTAAACAATGGTGACGATAATTCCAAGTTACATATACTCGATTTTTGCAGCCCTTATCGTTGGCACAATCATAGTTTCCAGTTGCAGCCTTTCAATGATAAACATAAAAAATGAAGCTGAAAGCCAACAGTTAGCCAATATTGATGAATATGTAGCAGCACAAAGCCTAACTCTTATAACGCATGTAACCGAAGACGGCCAAAATACTACTCAGTTTCTGGATCTTCCTTCACAAATCGGAAACCAAGAATACTCGATATGTATAGCAAACGACTCGTCCAGTGCATGGGTTGAATCTGGCTTTGGAGCAGCCGTCCAAAGTCAACCACAAATATACATACCTGCCGAAATTTCCGCGTCAGGGACTTTCATCAGTGGTTGGGGCAGGGCTTTTCTGCAATGTTACTACCAAAACCAGACTGTTATTTTAACATTAACTAGTGAGTGATTGAATTGAACTTAGGCAAAAAGAAACAAGAAATTCAAGAAAAAGAAAAAACCTCAGACGAGGAGATGATAGCCTACTTAGGCATTCAGGGCTATCAGGTGCCTGAAGGTTACACACAAGTCGAAAGTTACCCCCTCAATCCTCCGTTCTCTTATGCCTGGATATTCCAAGACGACTCTGAAGGAAGCTTCTTCTACGTTGTTGATGAACTCCCCATGTCAAGAGAAGAAAGAGATTCCTACAAGCGCCTAAAAAACATTCTTGAATATGAGCTTAAAGCCCCAAGAATAGATGAAACACTTGTTGCATCATTCCACAGACAGCTTCCAGCCATACTAGAAGAGCATCTAAAAGCTCTTGAAGGAATCAACCAAGTGGGTCTAAGAAAAATCTCTTACTACATTGAAAAAGACTTGATAGGTTACGGAAAAATCGAAGGGCTCATAAACGATCCGTTAATAGAAGATATAAGCTGTTTAGGCCTAAACAAGTCCGTTTTCATTTATCATAGAAAATACGCTAATGCACGAACCAACATTATTTTTACTGATGAGGAAGAATTAGACGATTTCATGACAAGAATAGTGCACAGGCAAGGCAAACACGTAAGCATAGCTCACCCAATAGTGGACTTAACCCTTCCAGGAAAGCACAGACTTGCAATATCCTTCGGAAAAGAAACAACCCCCGCTGGAACAAGCTTCACTATAAGAAAGTTCAAAGAAGACCCATTAACCATCGTGGACTTGATAATCAACGAAACAATTGACGAGTCAATCGCAGCGTACCTTTGGATGCTAATGGAAAACAAAATGTCAGTCATGATTGTAGGCCCAACAGGCGCAGGAAAAACAACCGCATTAAATGCCATTGCATGCTTGGTCCGACCAGACTTTAAGATGATTTCGATTGAAGAAGTTCAAGAAATTAACTTGCCACAGGAAAACTGGGTGTCAACCGTTGCGCGAACAGGATTCGGAGGAGAAAGCGAAGGCGAAGTCACACTCTACGACTTAATAAAATCAGCCGTTAGGCACAGGCCAGCATTAATCCTTGTAGGCGAAATCAGAGGCGAAGAAGCATACGTTCTCTTTCAAGCCTTAGCAACAGGACACGGCGGATTATGCACAATGCACGCTGACGACGTAGAAACAGTCATTAAACGGCTAACACAGCCACCTATGAACATCCCACAAAACATATTGTCACTGATGAACTGCGTAATAGTTGTCAAGCAAGTCAACACCTCAAGCATCAACCTGCAAGAACGAAAAATGTCTTCTAGAAAATTTGTTATTGTCGCTGAAATCGATAACAACGGTGTCCCACATGAAGTGTTTAATTGGAACATGTCCTCAGACACTTTTCAACAAAACTTAGATAAAAGCTATTTACTATCCAAAATAGCCAAAAACCTCGATGCTCCCTTAAGCGTTGTTCAACAAGAGTTTGAACGAAGAAAACAAATTATGCTAAACATGGTCGAGCAAAACCTTCGCGACTTCAGAAGCGTCCACAAAGCATTAAACAGTTCACTTATCCTCTCGGATTTAGCCGCTAAAGAACAGCCAAAGGTGCAATAACAAGATGGGCGCTTCTGGCGGTTTTATCGGCAAAATCTTCGGTTCACTATCTAAGGCTACTAGTGAAGAAAAAGAGAAAACCGAGCAGGAACTGCCATTCGCAGTAATGATTTTCACGCTTATGGCTGCAAGCGGAATATCCCCCTACGACAGCTGGAAAAGAATGCGAAAGCTTACCTTCCTTCCAGCATTCAAAAAAGAAGCGGACGAAGTTGTGCGCCAAGTTGAAGTTTTAGGCAAAGACCCTTTAAGTGTCATGCAGATGCGCGCAGAAACCACAGCCTCCAAGCTATATAGAAATTTTTTGGGCGGCTTTGTTTCTTCAATTAGAAGCGGTGGAAAAATGGTTGATTACATGAAAAGCCAGTTGAAATCAATCTTTGAACTGCGATTCATTAATCTGAACCGATCAATTGAGAAAATCGCCACTTTGGTTGAAGCCTACTCGGTCATGCTGATTGTTGTGTTATGCTCGTATATTCTTTTTGTTGTTTTATCATCATCAAACGTTATGTCGATACTGGTAAGCTCTTCAGTCTCCTCTTCGCCTATGATATCTTACTTAATAGCGTTTATCATTATGCCTGTGATGTCGTGCATCTTCATTTTGATGGCGCATAACCTGCAGCAAAGTGCTTTCCCTGACCTGAAAGACCTCTACAAAAAAGCCTTATTCTTCATACCACCTGTATTCGCCATAATAGCTCTCATCGCAATTGTTCCTCAACTATCACAAGCAGTAAGCCCTGTGGGGTTACCTGCAATCACCACCATAGGCTTAGTTGCTGCTTCACTGCCGATTGCATTCCAATATTGGAAGATCTCAAAAATCAACTATAACGCAGAAGAATCACTTCCCAGCTTCATAAGAGACGTAACAGAATCACAAAAAACCGGGCTTTCACCAGAAAAAAGCATAATTCAGGCTACAAAACGCAAAGATTACGGACCCTTCTCCAAATTTTTAGATTTAATGCGTAGCCAAATCGAATGGGGCATACCTTTAAGAAAAACTTTTGATAACATACGTAAGGAAATTCGGAGTTGGTTTGTCACAGTTAACTTTGCCATGATGGTGGAAACCATTGAAATCGGCGGCAACTCAACCCAATCGCTAGAGATACTTTCTGAATACAGCGAAAAAGAACACGAATTACAAGTCAATCGGCGTGAACTTTTGAAGCCTTACATACTTCTTGCTTTCATGTGGAGCGGATTAATCGCTGTCACAACCACCATAGTAGCCTTAACCACCAGCTTAACCACCAGTATGATGACAACTGTTAACAATGCAGACCTAGGGTCAGTCGCTTCAATATCCATGTCAAGTCAGCTTAGCATGTTCTCTGTGGGCATTATTATTCAATGCTGGATCTCAGGGTTCTTCATCGGAAAAATCAGCGAAGGCAACCTGGGCGCTGGATTTAAACATGCAGCATTGCTGGCGGCAACCGCATACGTATCTTTGGTTGTCTCTCAAATTGTTCTCGCAGGCCTTTTTGGAAAAATAGCCCCCGCTTAAAAGGAGAATCAATGAGTTGCCATCAACCTCTATCGACACCTTCTTCGCATGCACAATCATTGTAGCCGTAGCTTTGATAGCAACCGCTTTTCTATGCTCAACAATGCAAACCAGCATAAACAGCACACAAGATATCAACAAGGAAAGTTACCTGCAAGCCATAGCCGATCACATCATAACAAACCCTGGAGCCCCCATTAACTGGGGAACCAGCAGTAGTGTTCCCGCCGACTTCGGGTTAGCAGCCGGCTCCTCCACAATCCCCTTTGAACTAGACATAGATAAAATCACGCGGTTAAACAACCTAAACAATTATTCATTATCCTACGTTGACATGGAAAACGCCGCTAAACTAAACAATATAGCTTTAGGCATAACGGTTTCTCAAGTTATGTCCATAAACATTGAGCAAACAAGCAACAGCACAATAGACAACAATGTATCTTTTACCTTCGCGATTTTAACAAGCATTGATTCCGAACCCACAAGCGCAAGCCTAAACTGCTATGTTGTAGCAAACAACTATCTGAGCAACGTAACCGATAGCACTTCAGGCATTGGAGTTGGCTACGTTACCGTTCAAATCCCAAGCGCAGAGACCGGCGACGCTATGCTTATTGTGTTCGCAAGAGCATCTTTTGACGACAGAATAACTTCATACGCAATCTACAATTTCCTCAATTCAACGCAGGAATCAGCCCCAAGCAACGACATTTTAACTTTAACTCCGCTTAATTACACGCTAAGCTTCACCACAAATTCGACTGACTTAACGATCCAAAACGGCTACATCTTCTCCTACACATATCAGCAGAATCTCACTCCCGTGCAAGGCACAACTCAATACTTAATTCCAACGATAATTGACAAAAGCCCTTTTGTCATGGTTCTCTGCGGCTTCAGTAACGGCGCTTATTTTCAAGAATGGACCTCTTACCCTCAAGTTCCATTAAAAGCAGGTTCAAGCTTTGAGGATTCAGAGCAAAACGTCTTCAGCTACATCGTGACAATAAACGGTGCGCTCTACAAGGTTGATGTAAGTTTTGGAGATGTGATATCCTGAAACTGCTAAGAGACAAGAGAGGGCAAGTGCGCATAATAGAAGCGATTTTCGCTACAATCCTTTTGATGTCATGCTTAGCTCTTATACCTGCATCGTCAAGCGTGAAGGATTCAACAGGAAATCTTATTTCAACAGCTCAAAACGTTCTGTTAAGTTTAGACAGCAACGGGCACTTGGCAACCTTAGTTGATAATCAAAATTGGGCAGCGCTTAAAGATTACTTGGAATCTGCTCTTCCGCTTACAGTATGGTTTAACTTAACAGTTTTCGACGAAGGCATGAATTGCATAAACCCTTTTCCAATTTGCAACGCAGGCGCTGTAAGTGATAAAATCGTTTCAGTAGACTACGTTTGCGCAAGCCCAAACAGCACATATGCAATCTACATCCTTAGGCTGCAACTGTCAGAGGTAGGATTAACATGAAAAAACGCAACCTAAAACACAACAGTTCAGGCCAAGTGATTATAATCACAGCTTTACTGGTTGCGTCGCTTTTACTATCCACCGCCATCTATGTCTTTGAAACCGAAAAAGAAGTGCCGACGGTTGACACTGGAGAAAACAACGTTTACCCGGCATACCAGCAAAGCACAATAAACACTCTGATTAGTGCACTAGCAAACGTAACCAACGGTGGCAACCCAAGCGTTTTAACCGCTGACTTAAATGAATTGACTACGGCAATCACTAACGATTCATACCAAGCCATGCTCCAAATGAATTTTACTCCGCTAAACGTTGACCCCTACCAAAACGGCATTTGGATCTCTTGGGGTACCGATGGTAAAGGTGTCTCAAGTGCTTATGTGAGTTTTGTTTTTGGCTCTTCAAGCTCTTCAACATCTTCCAATTTGGAATATGACGTAAACGTAACTTCAGAGGTCGATTTGAGCGGAAACTATCAACTTAACGGCAACTTAACGCAAGTTAACTTAACAGTCAACGTACTCAACGAGGGCAAACCCGCTTTAGCGCAAAACTTCACTTTTTACTTTGAGAATGCAACTGATGGTTGGGTAAAAGTGGGTTCTCCAAGCATAACTGATTTTGGAAATGGAACCTATTCAGTGTCGTTCACGACTGAAACAGATCAGTCAAGTGACCCTCTTCTTGTCTCTATGCTTTGCCAAGATCAACGCGGTATATCCGTTGGAGCGAACGTAACATGCACCAACATAAGGTAATAAAAAATGTTAAATCTAAAATGTGAAAAACTATGCTTATTGCTTACAGAAGGAGAGGCAGCAGCACATGAGTCAAGGTCGAACATTTAAAATTTTGATTCTACTATTAACGGTTTCAATTATATTGACTGCAAGCATAAGTGTTGCTGAGAATTCTTCTCCAAAGATTAATGGTACGTCAGTTAGCGTTTTGCCTGCAAATGTGATTTGGGAAAAAACCTACGGCGTTGTGGGAGATGACGACCGAGCATATAATGCGCTACCCGTTGGTGACGGATTTTTGGTTGTTGGTTCATCTGAATCGAATAAGACAGACGTAACTGTTGGTTGGGCTTTAATGCTTGACCAGGATGGCAACGTTATTTGGAACCAAACGTTTCTTGAAGGTTCTGGCACAGAACTTAGAGTTGCTCTTAGTTTGACTGACGGTTTCTTGCTTGTAGGCAACGAATTCTTGCCATCAGGAGGTGAAAACGGTTATGTCGCAGAAATAAACAGTCAAGGAGCATTAATATGGCAAACCACCATAATAGGCGCAGAAGACACCAACAAGCTCTTTTCAGCAATTTCCGCTCCAGACGGCTTTGTACTTTTCGGGTTAACCTCCTCCAATGCAAGCGGAGAATCCAATGCTTGGGTAGTCAAAATTGACGCTAACGGCAATGTTGTTTGGAACAAAACCTACGGAGATGCAACTGACACTGCCGCAACAACCGGCGTTTTAGCCCCGGATGGCGATTACATGGTGGCAGGTTACACGAACCCTCGAGGAGAAAACAACTATGATTTTCTGCTCATGCAAATTGACCCGAATGGGAACATGATGTGGAATGAAACCTATGGTGGAACAGGAAGTCAAGAAGCCTCTGCAATAACAAAAGCCTCAGACGGCTACGTAATCGTCGGCGACACCCAATCGGCAAATAGTAATATTCACGCGTGGGTGGTAAAGGTTGATTGGAACGGTACAATGTTATGGGCTAAAACAGTGGGAGGCCAAAACGCTGATTCGCCATATTGTATCACTTCTTCAGCAGATGGCGGTTACTTAGTCGGCGGCTTCACCTTCTCTTTCGGCGCAGTAAACCGTGATTTTTGGCTCTTCAAAATCGACGATTCAGGACAAGTTACATGGAGCTGCACTATTCCCAAAAGTGGCGCGGGTTACCAGGAAGCCTACGGCGTCATCGAAACAGGAAAAAACCAGTATGTTATGGTAGGGTGGACAGACCCGCCTGGGCAACCTGCTTTAATCGGCAAGGCCCGATATATGTTCCATATTGTAAACCTCAACTATCCTCTAAATAGCAATGGGCTTTCAAGTTTCCAGTTTATCTCATACGCCCTTATCGCATTCGCGATTTTACTGGCAGCCTTGCTTGTGATGTTTAAACTTCGCCATAAACCGAATACTAATCAAACCGTCGATGAGCAAAGTAAGAATTAACCCTAGCGGTTTTCAAAACTATTACCGCTTGATTTACAAAATAGACAGCTAAACAGATCCAACTCCTTTCCCTCATTGTACTACCCAAAACCGAGCAAAGCGTAGCCTACGCGCACTTTTGACGTAGTTTTCATATCAATAGTGTACCTCCCTTCCCCCTCTGGTTGTTTCATTAGCCAAAAACCAGTCTCTGTACCTGCTGACGTCGACAACCTCAGTGCACGCACAAGACAGAAGAAACGCTCTTTTTGACACTTAAAATAGCGAGCAAAAAGCGTACTCTATTCTGAATGGAAAATAAAGGTAAAAAAAAAGTTGAAAAATCTCTTATTTACTTATTAGCCTTTTTTGTTCAAGTCAGTTTGGAGAATAGCATTTGCAGAATCTTGATGAAGGCACTGTAGTTTGTCCATATTGCCGCTGTTTTATACTTCTTTTTTGCGTCCCCGTCATTTGCTGCGTCTTCATGGAATGCAATCAATACTTCTTTATTGTCAGAAATCATAAAGCACGGCAAGTTTTGTTCGTCAACAATTCTGTGGGATTCACTTAGCCATTGCAGTTGCCCCATGAAATACGCGCTTTTCAATGAGTTATCAGTAACCAAAGTAACATTTACTTTGTCAGCTTGCTTTTTTAGCTTGTCAGAAAAATCGCTGTAGTATAGCTGGGCGAGGTAGTCGGCTGAAGCGAAGACTTGAAACGTTTTTTCGGTTCTTTCAAGTAATTCATTAGCTTTCATGAGTACTTGCTGTTCACCCTCAAGCATTTGGAAAAGCTCTTTTTTCGCGTTTGCAACTTTCGGCTGAGGCATCGATTGCCAAAGTTCCACAAGACTTGTTTTTTCTTGTTCTAAAAGCTTAATTTTAATTTTTTGTGCATCTACAAGCAAATCAATAGCTTTATCCAAGGGAACAGCTGTGAATTTTAGAGGTTTCTCGAAAACAGAAAAAACTACGCCCCTCTTTTCCAGATCCCGCAAGATTCGGTAAGTTTCGGTCCGATGAAGCGAAATTGCTTCCGCTATTTCTCCAGCCTTCATTTCGCCTGTTCTTGCAAGATGCAAGTAAACTTTAATTTCGTTTTTAAGCAGTCCAAACCTTGAAAGTGTCTCTTCGATGGTTGATAATTGCTCATCGTATGATTGATCTTTCTTTACCAGTTTCCAAGATTCATTTTGCTTATCATACACTTTCGTTAATTCTTGTTTTTCCATTGTCAATGCCATTGTGGGGGTTCACCTTGTTTCTCAATATTTGGGGTACTGCTACCCAATTCTGACCATTTATATATAATATAATTACGACTTCAAAATCTGAATTCAGAATCCACATTTAAAACGCAATCAAATATCCTCTGCTTATAGGCAGCCACCGTGGCTCAGCCCGGTAGAGCGGCTGGCTGTTAACCAGTCAGTCAAAGGTTCGAATCCTTTCAGCGGCGCTTCATTTCTTAGCTAACGCAAATTGGATATTTCTCTAAGCAGTCTGTCAATTTAGCGCTCTCGCTTTACCTATAAGTTCTGTCTGCGTTTTTCTTGTACATAGTGGATTGCCTTTGTGTTCGTATGTTCTGATAATTTTTTGGTGGAGTAATTTTTACGTCTGTCCAGTGGTCCTTCTGTTCTTCTTTGTGGACGCACACTAGTTCCTTTATGGCTTGTTTAGGTGAAGTTTTTTGATGTTTCCCACACATTTTGTGGTTCATGCCAGTATTTGAAGCATCTAACAATAAAGTCCATTTGGTAACAGCAAAAACAAATAATACAATGTTAAAAAAAACACGTTTCTATGTTGAAAGTGCACGTGTTAGTTTCTATGCAGTTCTATGTTGAATCATATTGGGCATATTAGGATCATCTAGTAGGAGGTAGGCCGTAGCGCACACACAAACGTCTAAAGAGAAAACCAGAACTAAATACTTATTTTAGAATAAAAGTTTAAAGCGTCTATTTTGAATGGTTCATTTGTTTTGTTAGTTTTTTGGTAAACTCTATTTTGGTAGTCTATTGGATGGAATTTTTCTGCTGGTTCGCCTGATAGGATTTCTGATTTTCCAGTGATAAAGTATCCTCCATCTTTTAATGCTTTATGAAAGTTCATGTGGATATGCTGTTGGCCTTCCTTTGAAAAGTAAATCATCACGTTTCGGCAAAGGATAAGGTCTAGTTGTACCCATTTCGGTTTGTCTCTTTAATATTATTATCTTAATATTTTAATATTTACGAAAGCATGTAAAGCGTTATGTATCGGTATAACATAACAACACATAATATTTCGAAGAAGCAAAGAATATTAAAAAAACCTAAAAAAACGTAAGCCAATAAAAAAAAGACAGAAAATAAGGAATTCACTGGCTTCTTGAAACCTTGCTGAATATTCTCGGTTAAACACTCCGCGCAATATGGTCATAGTGGAACATGTAGTTTGTATATGAAGTAGTAATACGCACTATTTATCTAGTGGGTCCTAAACTCAATATTACCTCGGAGGCGGCGCCGAATGAGTTATGGGCATCAAGGTATAAAAGAAAAAGCTGATCCAAGCAGAGTTCAAGAGGTTTCATCTCTTAAAGAAGACAAATTCAAGGTAACCGTATCCTTGGATAAAGAGCGTCCCATGTCCAAATCACCATTATACGAAAAATATGGCATACAAAAATATGACCTTCATCAGAACTTTAGCTTTGCTCACTTAGACAGCATGATACCGAAAAACACGCCTGAATACATTGACCATGGACAACACTATGTTGAACGCATCGTGCGTGCAATGTACTATTTTAAGCAATGCAGCTTAATCGGACCTTCAGGAACAGGCAAAACTCACATTGTTTACCTAGTGGCAGAACTCACAGGTTTGCCAATTTGGGAAATCAACTGCGGCTTATCAACATCTTCATTCGACATTATCGGACGATACATCGGTCTAGGAAAAGAAAACTGGGTAGATGGACTGCTAACCCAATGGCTAAGAAAAGGCGGCATAATGTACCTCGACGAAGCCAACATGATGAAGCAGGACGTTGCCACAAGATTAAACCCAGTTTTGGATACTCGAGGCCACCTAGTGCTAAATGAAAAAGACAGCGAAGTAATCGAGCGTCATAAGTACGGTTATCTGATTATTAGCATGAACCCTGCGACAGCTGAATTCTCAGGAACAAAACCGTTAAACGCTGCTATGAGGCGACGCATGGCTGTCTGGATAAACTTTGATTTCTTAAGCGTTGGAGAAATCATCTCTCCGCAAGAGGTGGAGATGCTACGTGAAAGAACCAAGCTTGACGAGGATACGGCTTCTAAGATCATTCGGGCAGGTGCCGAGTTAAGAAGACAATACAAAGCTGGCGACTTGCCTTATGGGCCTTCTTTAGGTGACTTAATCAACTGGGCTATTTTAGTGTATGATGGATGTACTTCTTTAGAAGCAGCTGAGGAAACTATAATTGCTTTAACCAGCGATAACGTTGAAGTCCAAGCTGATGTAAGGAGAATTATCGAGGCAGTTTTCAATAAATCGCAATAATCAGGAGTTATTGCATTTTGGGATTTATTGATTACGCTTGGTCGGTTTCTTTACAGAAAGATAATACTAAAGTAAAAATAATTCGGGATTCAGCCTTAGTTCAGCCTATTCTGCAAATTGATAATTTTGGTTTCACAATTAAGCTCCCGACAGTCCACTTGTTGGAAGATGGGAATGTTTCGTTCCTTGGACACAAATTTGCGGCAAACAATTCAGGTAAATCCAAAATTGGGAGAATATTTAGGGCATCAGTTTTACACCTAACAACTCACACTTTGGCTCCATTCCCCAAAGAAAAAATTGTTTCTAAGGAGTCAGACCCAATCGTTGAATCGTTCGCTAAGTCGCTAATTAATGACACATACATCAACGCCTATATTCAAGCGCGGTATCCTGACAGATTTTTTGACATTGCTTATGCAAATGCACTGGCTTACCAAAAAATAAAATCTTCAGAGAGAATCTTTACCTCTTCAACAAAACTTATGGCGGCTTTACTAACAAAACTTAACATAGGCCTAATCAAAAATTCTCCAGGCGCAGAAGAAGAGCAAGTAGTAGATCAATTATTCAACGATTTAATGTCTCTCAAGGAAAAGTTCTTAGCTTCAATAGCAGGCGAACAGATTAAACTTGAAGAATTATTCGACGAAAAGGTCAAAGATATAAAGCGTTTGCTTGAGCCTTTTGGCCCTTTTTTGGAAGCGCCCTCACTTCGACACACTGAAAGCAACGGGCGCTGCAGTATTTACAGCGAAGCGGAAACATCTGGAGATAATGATTTGGAAAGCCTATTTGTGCAATCCCTAATGAGTTTAGGAGGCACTGTACCTACCGTAGATACCAATGACCTATGTTGGAGACCAGAACAGGATGCAGAGGCCTTACAAGTATTTAATTCGGACAATTACCAGAAGCAACGCGAGGAAAAAATACTTTCAAAAATCAACCATTATGTAGCTTTGACCAGATTTAAATCGGTCTCTATTCCAGAGGAAGATTATACTCAATATCTCAGAGCTAGGAGTTTGGTTCAAGGGGCAAGCCGGCGACTTCTTGATATCCTTCGGTCAGCCTTTGATTATCTTGATGAGAACGCAAGACAAGAGATGGGTGAACTAGATTTAGCTGCTGTAATTCAATCCTTGGCAAATAACAGACCAGCGACAGATGTGTTTGTCCTCGATGAGTATCTTAAGATAAATGTCGCTTGGTCAATAATTTTTGACGTGAGCAACAGTATGCAGGTGAAAGGAGAATATGGTCGAGCTTTAGCTATAGCGATGGCTGAGGCAGCGAAAGAGTTAATGACTGACCCAACTTCCTGGACATTCTTCGCTTTCAGCGACAAATTCTACATAATTAAGGACAGTTCGGAATCTTATTCACAGAGAGTTAGAGCTAGAATTGGCGGCTTGAAATTTGAGGGGCTCACTTACATTCCAGACGCAATTCAAATTGCGGGAAAAATGCTTGCTAAACGGTTTGAAGAACAGCGCTTCTTAATAGTTATCTCTGATGGTTGGCCATATGGCTATCCCAACATGTCACTAGTATTGAAGGAATGTGTTGATGATTTATTAAAGAAAGGAGTTATAGTTATAGGAATCGGAGTAGAAACAGATAGAATGGGCAATTTTTTCAAGTTACATGTCTCAGTTTACACACAGAAAGACCTCGTTAACAAATTCGCGTCAATTTACGCTAACGCTTCCGCAAAAGCACTTGAAACATAAGAAATGTAATTGGCTTGGGTATTTAGCACCTGTTTCTTACCTGGGCTTGGCCGTTTGTGTGTGCGCTACGGCCTACCTCCCAGTCTACTAGATGATCCTAATATGCCCAATATGATTCAACATAGAACTGCATAGACTTGATGCTCTGCATTTCACCATGTTTTGTGCCTTTTGTATGTAGAAGAATTCCAAAGTAGGCTGTTTACGCCTAATAAACCATCGCAGAAAAGTACTATTCAAGGTTGATATAAGCAAGCGAAAAAAAAATGGCGCTAAAACAAACAGAATAACGAATCCTCATCTCTGGATTGTTCGATTATTGCCTTATCGACACCGATAATCAACAAAGCTTATATATTAAGAGTTAAGTGACAGGAGTATAGAAGAAACCGACATGACAAAACCGCCCACCAGAAAAAAACGCAACAAACTCGCAGTAGCTCTACTCGCACCTATACTCATAATCGTCTTCATGGTCGGCTGGAGCCTTAATTGGATAGGACAGGCAAGGCTGCGAAACGCAAAGCAACCGCAAAAACCAATTAACAAAACGCCTGCAAAGCAGGACCAAGTCGAGTTAATTGTGATTCCACCACAAGAGAAAAAAATAATGGGAAACTAAGCCCGCCAACTCTTAAACTTAAATCCAGTTAAAACCCAACAGCAGAACAAACTCGCTCTCGTTCCAACATAAACAATTAGTTTTTCTCAGATTCAACTATAAATCTCCAAAGCAATTATTTAACCGCCGAGAGTATTTTGCCACGGCAATTTTAACGCCGCGGTAATTTACTTATGGAGACAGGATTTTGCTGATTAGCAATTAATTTTCAGGAGATAATCTCTTTTTTCATAAAACCGATAAGACTTGCTCTATTCTCTATTCTTTTCAGCTTCATCCTCAGCAATCATTCGTTTAATCTTCTTTTCCATATTCAATTCATATTGGTGCTCTTTAACCATGGGCGGTAATGTTTTTTGTTTAAACAAAGTGTCTGGTGGTACAATGCGCTGTTCGCCTTTTTTAACGGTGATTCCCTCGCCTTCGGAACAATCCTCAAAATCCTCCAACGCCTCAACAATCCAGTAGCCTTCACTTTTAGTTAAAACCTTAACCCTGTACAATCCCTTATAGTAGCTAAATTCACTCACCAAATCACCAATAGTATTTTCTTTTGGGTGTTATTTAGCTCTTGTTTTTTCTTCTTTAGTTCTTTTTTTCTACATCAAAAAACAGACTTTTGAGACTTCAATTAATGAAGAGGCTCTCTTATTCGCTAAGTATCTTAGGCATGAAAAGAAAGAGTGGATTCCAAGACTTCCCAATCTTTAAAACATAAGAGTTCAAATATCAGCTACTTTTTTCCTTTTTAGACTCAAGTTCCAAACTCTTTTCTTAAGTTGTTCGATTTCCGTTTTTAGTTGCTTGTTTTCAGCTCTCATTTGCTCAATTACAGAAGTTAAGTCTTTGTTCTCATTTTTGGCATGAATCATTTGCCAAAAGATTCTGTCATCGTAACCCATTTTTATCACACTATTAGGCTTTTTTTAGTTAGAAACGAAAGGGATTAGAACCATATCTGTGTACCTCATATCTTCTTCCTCGTTTCTTTTTCTCTTTCTTTTGTAAAGGAGATAGAGGTGATTTTCCAGATTTGACTTCTGTGTATGTCCACTTTTTTTCGTTTGGTCTTCTTCTACGAAAGTCGCTTCCTCTGCCTGTTCTTTCGGTTTCGTACCCACTTGTTATGGAGTCTATTGCATCAAAATTCTCTATTACTTTGCCCCATTCTTTATTCATTCCCATGTTTAAAGCGGATTTTGTCCTCTTTCTTGTTCCTGAGTTTTTCGAACCAAAGATGTCAAAGTCAAAATCGGTAGAACGGAAATTCCCAAAGTCAAAGTCCCCAAAGCCACCAAAAGGGTCATTATTTCTCTTTCTTTTGGGCATTCGTTTCACAAACAAGTGATTTATACGCTTATTAAAATTTAAAATTTGTCATACTTTTAAGAATTGATATAAATAGAAAAGAGACTGTTTTCTTCGTAAACTTTCTATTAAAGGAGGTCTCCAAAATTTCTTTTTGCTTTCTTTTGATTCTTTACATCGTCATCCATTAAACTACCTGACTCATAAGAAATCAGTTGACCTTTTCTATGGGTATATACTCTTTTTCTTGGCATTAATTATCACCAATAGACCTATTACGTTTAATTTTAGCTTTAAGTTTTTGCATTCTCACTTATCTATGAGTTAAGAACTAAAAAAAGACTTAATTTTTTGCCACCAATGTTTCTTTTTAACTTGTGGTTTACCAATCTGTTTTTTCTCTGATGTGGTAACAGTGGGTCCTACTGTTTGTTCATTTAGTTCACTTTCTTCTTGGGTAAGTATGTCGATTCTTTTTTGTCTATCAGCTTCAAGGTCAAGAGGTGCTATAGGAACATAATTCTCAGGATGTACCATTTTATCTAATGCTTGTGCAACTGATTCATTTTTTTTCTCCTCTTCGAGCACGTAAACTGGTAGATACTGCCGACAAGGGTGGCTGTTTTTCTTCTGTGATTCTACCTGTAATGTTCGCAACCATTTGCTGTTTACATCTTCAGACCTGAAAATACCAAATTGAGTTAAGCGAGCAGGTAGATGAACAGAACAAAACAATCGTTTACAGTATGGGCATTCAAAAAGTTCTTTCTCAGTTTTATCATCATATTTTGATGCGCATTCAGGACATAAACCCATAATACTGGACATTGACCTCACTTCTAAGTGCCTTTATACGCTTAATACATGTCCGCAATGCTGGCAGGTTATTGTTCGACTGAGAGTAATCGCTAGTAAGCCACCACAGTTTGGGCATTTTATTGCTTGTGGAGAATCAAGTTTTCTGTTTCGAAGAATCTTCACCGCTCTTTCAACATCGCTGAGTGCCAAGAAACCGACCAAAGCACCTGTACTGGAAACAACAGGCGCTCTCATGATATTTAGTTTGGTCATTTTCTCTAATGCAGTTGAAACTTTTTCATCTGGAAGTACTGTCACGACTTTTTTGGTCATTATGTCTTTAACTTTAGTTTTCAGTCTCTTGTTGATATCAACCCCTTTAGCGTCATTGTGGGTTATTATGCCAACCAATTTTCCATTTTCAAGTACTGGAAGTCCACCTAAATGCTTCCCACGCAATAATCCATAAGCTTCATAAACAGTTTTTTCGGGAGAGACTGAATACACTACAAGTGACATTACTTCAGAAACGGGAATATTCGCTAAGACGGATGACATGACTTAGCACCTTTCATGTGGAGATGTTATTTATGTCAATTTAGTTAAGTTTTTGCCCTTGCGCTTTTTGCCCTTGTCACCATGTAGAATATAGTTAAAGGTTTTTAGTGAATTTCTTTGCTTCATTTTCTATTTTCATTATGATTAACGCACCGTCAAGAGAAAACGGTAAGAATGAAATTAATGTCCAATTTGAGGCTAACTTGAAAGAACCAGCATAAGCGAATACTAAACCCACTAAGAAAAGTATTGCAATTAATATTAGAAAGGACTTGATTCTCATGCTTTTCACCTCTTAATTGGTTGGTTAACGCTATTTCTATGCTTTTCAGATTTAAGACTTATCATCTACTCTACCCTTTTCTTTTTTGTGTCTGTGTCTGTCTGTTTGTCTGTTTGTGTCTGTCTCAGAGAGAGAGAGAGATGAGAGAATAAGAGGTAAGAAATTAGCAGTTAGCAGTAGTTAGAATTTCTGAAAGAGAGAGAAAGATTAAATTTTAATCCAACCCATCGGAATGCTACCCAACAACTCGACGCTACCCTACGCCTCCTTAATGAAGCCCAACAGCAAGCAGCCCAAAACTTGAGCAACCGAGGTCAGGCTGATTCGCTATCCGTTGTCTATTTCCTGAATTGCAACATTAAAAAAATCGTGTATTGTATATTTAGTTCTTGTTTTTTCTTTTCTACCGCTTTTCCTCTACATCAAAAACAGCAAGTTTGTATGTTAAAAAAGCACTGTTTCATGTTGAAAGTGCGGGTAGTTGAGTCTATGCACATCTATGTTGAATCCTATTTGGGGCATAGTAGAAGCATCTAGTAGACCGAGGAGGTAGCTGAGCACACACACAAATACACTAAAGCTAACATGCTTGCAAACTTACTGGGCTGCATGCTGGTCGCCAGTTTTGTTGTGATGCAACTCCGATAATCTAAAAAGCGTTTAATCGAAAATGGTCGATTTGGCATCCTCTGGACAGAAAAGAAGAAAAACAAATATTGCAAGAGACATTATTACATTAGCTAGGAACGTTAAGAATGGACACTCTTGAAGAGCTCAAATCTAAGCTAGAAGCCATTAAACCTGCACTTAAGGCACGTTACAAAGTGGAAACCATCGGCATCTTCGGTTCCTATTCTCGAGGAGAACAAACAGAAAAAAGCGACTTGGATATTTTAGTCACATTTTCAGGTCCAATCGGGCTTTACCGATTCATCGAAGTTGAGGAGTTCATAAAGAAAAAGTTAGGCGTCAAAGTAGACCTGGTTCAGAAAGGCGCGCTCCTGCCCATGATAAAAGAGCAGATATTGAATGAGACCGTGCAGATATGAAAAAGGACTTTCGAATCTACGTAAACCAGATTCTGGAGGCTATCAGCGAAACTGAAGAGTTTACAAAAGACTTAACCTACGAGGACTTTTTGAAAAACAAAATGGCGATAAAAGCTGTATCCATGAACTTGATTCTTATAGGCGAAAACGTAAAACAGGTACCTGCAGAAATTAAACAAAAATATCGGCAGATTCCATGGACAAGAATGAAGCTGGCACGTAACTTCGTTGCACATGAATATCCCAAAATAGAATTCAAAGAAATGTGGGATACTGCAAAATTTGAATTACCACCCATCAAAGCAACGCTACAAAAGATATTGGCAGAAGAACAGAATTAACTATTCCCCCGAAACTTAACCTAAAAAACACATTCATTTCCTCCTTCCTCTTCTGAACACTAAACTCTTCACATACACAAAAAGCACTATTTCATGTTGAAAGTGCGGGAGTTGAGTCTATGTTGAACTATGTTGAATCATATTTGGCGTCTAATGAGTCTGTATGAGAACTTGAGATAAGCCCTGACAAGTAAGCCCTCTTAGGCATAAATGCTCTATTAGAGCAATCAGTTTGTGTGGTTACCGCTTGGATTGTTTTGGAAGAAGAAAAATGGTTCCGCCAAGCTTCTTCTTCTCTTAAAAAAAAATCAGACCGCTGAATTTTCACGCAGTCTCTATTAGGCTCATCTAGTAGACCGAGGAGGTAGGCTGTGAGAGAGAAAGTGCTTTATACAGGGATTTTTAGGAATCCTGCGCGATAAATGCTTGATTTAAGCTTCAAATCAAAAAATCAACCTAAAACAAGCCCTGACACAAATCTCCCACTACCTATAGACCTATCTACTATTTGTGCCCAAAAAACAGCACAAAAAGCAAACAAAAGCCACGAGCGAAATACATACGGAAAAAAACAAATTCGGGTTCTTTTGACAGGCTACAGCTGGTATTCCTCGCCTTTTTCCACAAGCGTCACTTGACCACCCGCATTACCCATAAACTTCTTGAACAGCTCAGCGTTCTCGGTATGGACTGGGAATATCCGTTTAGCATTTATCTTTTTGAGCGCTGCCTTCAACTGCAACGGCATCATGTGACCAGAAACATGCACGTGGTACTGCGGCAAACCGTAATGGCTCAGCCAATTAACCAAGCGTTCATAATCAATCTCCATCTCCTCATTGAACGGCTCCGAGGCCGACAAAACATAGCAGCTTCCGGGTACAGGCTGAATAGCATTAAGCTCCTCAAAATCATAAAAGCTAACCGCTAAAACAACCTTGCACTGCTGCTTCGAAACCTCGAACACGTCGAAAATCTTGCCGTCCCCGTCAAAGCGTTCAATCAACTTGGTTTCCCACTTGTCATAGCGCTTCTTCGACTTTCGAAAAATCAATATCCCATCATCATCCAGCGCTGGAACCTGCAAGTGCATGTCGTTCCGAAGTGCATCCAGCAAATACGCTTGTTTTAGTGAAACAGCCAAGCACCGATTGTTCTTCTTAGCCATTCGGTAAAACGTGTTCAACCGGTCAACATCCGAGTAACCAAATTCTGCAAGCAAAATGCCATCCACTTGTGAGGCAATTTTGTCCAGTTTCGCTTCAACTTCAACTTCGTTAGAAACTGTTGCACCAGTCATGTTGGTGGCTTCAGTCACAATTGCCACAGGCTCAGCCTCCTTAGCTTTCTCCACAAATTCATGCGTCATCTCAGGTTTAGCGCCGTGGTCTCGAAAGTCACCCGTGTAAACTATTGTGCCGTTTGAAGTGTGAATCAGAAAGCCGTAGGCGCCTGGAATTGAATGGTCAACATGGATCGGCTCAACAACTAAATTGTCAACTTTGATTTTTTTGCCTGTTCTGAAAACGTTAAAGTTGATGTCTCGCAACGTTGAATTCCAAATCAGCGCGCCGAATGTCGCTTAGGGTTCGCAGGATAGTTTGGGTTGTTTCGCCGCAGTACACGGGAATTTCACGTTTAATAAATGACAAATAAGCCGAATGATCCAAATGCCCATGGGAGAGGAACACGGCGTTTGTTTCAGGCGGGGTTTGGTCAAACTTGTATATTCCCTGAATCTGCGGCAGGATTCCGAGTTCTTGGAGGCTTTTCTCGTTTTTAGGCGAAAGGAAAGGCGGCGAATAAAACTGTTTTTTAGCGGTAAAAGACATCCCGAAATCAAAGAAAACCCTGGTGTCTCGGTCTTGAAGCAGAATTTTGTTTCCGCCTATCTCGTTAACTCCGCCATAGAAAGTTAACGTCGTCTGGTCTTTTACCATGCGCTTTCACTTTGGTGCTTCTGTTTTTTTGCAGAACGTTTGAAATAGTTGAAATGATGTTCCACATTGTGAATATGCTAAAAACCCGTGTGTACTTGGGAGTTCCCGCCTTTTTAATGTCGTCGACGTCTCCGCCAGCCTTCAAGTAGCCGTTTATGAACGCTTTTGCAATTGATTCAGCTTTACTATTTCCATAAAGCGGTTGAAGGTAATGCCCTGAGTAATATAGGAATACGGCTACATCCCAGGCTTTGTCGCCCCCTTCTGTGGCTTGCTCAAAGTCGATCATGTAAATAGAGCCATCTTGTTTAACCAGCATGTTTTCGGGTTTGGTGTCGCCTAAAGAAATATTGTGAGAATGAACGTTTGCAAGTATTTCGCCTGCTTTAGATATGCTGGCAAGTTCTTCTTCAAATGTTTGGTGCTCTGTCGCCGTGGCTATGCGTTTGATAGCTTGGCTCAGGTTCTCTCCCTCAATGTACTCCATGAAAATTAAACGCTCAGCATTACTTACATGCAAAATCTTCGGTACATTAAACCCTTTACTATGCAAAAAATCACTTATCGCGCACTCCTTCGCAAGCCTAGCTTGGGCTGCAATAGCGAATGGTCTTTTACCAAGAGACCATATCGTTAACGGGAACCATTTGAATCCAGACCAATCCTTAAAACGTTTAGCTACTACCTTCCTTTCACTGCCATTCCCACGAACATTAATCAAGTAAACATCGTTTAGCATTCCGCCGATGGGTTCAACTTCAATATCTTCGCTTTGACCCTTCAAAAGCATCTTTTGAACATAACCTTTAATGTCAATTTTATCTGCCAATGAAACCAAGCCTTCTGAAGTTTGAAAGAAAACGTATTTTTGAGGATCTATGAATAAGTAGTTTGGATCAGGCACTTTTCTCCAATTAATCTTTTGAGACTTCACAAAAGCCTCAGTATTTTGGGAAATAATATTTATTAACTGAGGAAAAGTCCCGAATAATGATGTGAAGATTGTCCTTGGAGCGTTTTTTGACAAGTTAAGCAGTTTGATTCTTGGATCCTGGCATTCAACTAAAAATCGTTTTGACATCTTTACGTAATCATTTAAGAAATAAATTTTTTCTTCAGCTTCGAGCTGCCTTAAGGCTTTATTGTAACTGCTAAGATTTTCGGCTTCATTTAACGTAAGTCCATTGACTAGGTCTGCGGCGTCATAGGCAAGTAAAGGGAAAACTCGGATTCTATTCAAAAGCACCTCATACATGAAGTATTGCGGTTTAATTTGAAAATGCTGCATAAGCTCTGGAAAACTTGAAGCCAAATTCTGGAGTAATTCCAAAATCAAACGCTTCTTTAACGTCACTTCTTTACTCTGTAAATAGTCCTCTCCATAAAGAGGGGAATGGGGAAAAATAAGTTTACTCGCAATGGCTTCGCCTAGAAGGCCTATTTCGATATCCCGCTCGAAAATCCATTGATCAACCGCAAGAACGAAAATGGTTTGTTCATTGAATGTTTTTATGTACCTCATTATTCTTGGTTGAAAATTCTTGATTACAAGCATTACGTCAATTATTGTTTTCTCGTTAATTGTTTTGTTTGAATAGTTGTCAACGTAAGCAATAGCGGTGATGCTTGCGGAGCCAGCGACATGTCTACAAAACTCAAATATTTGATTATTCAATTCATCGTTTGCGAGGTTACTAATTTGTTTCAATTGAGTCTTCCAATATAGAATTAGCTGTCGATATATTTAAAACACGTTTGTATATAAGTTGGCAAGTAATTTTTGATTGAATACCAAAACTAGGAAAAAGGCTACTTTCTGCCAGAAACGCTTTATTTTTCTTAGTGGATTTGTAATGCTAAGTGGTTTGTCTGTGCGCTTGTGCCTTTCTTAGCTATTATGGCTACTGCTGATGGAGTAGATGGTTCCATGGTTATTTCCGTTTTTGTTTGGACTGCTATTTTTCGGCATATCAGGTTTAGGGACTCTTCGGTGAAGTTCAGCATGTTTTGTCCATTGCTTGTTAGGCTGTAAATTTTTCTTGGCCTTTCAGAGTTCATGTTCCATTCACTTTTTACGAAGCCTTTCTTTTCAAGAGTGTTTAGCAAGGGGTAGACGGTGCTTGGGCCGAAGTACACGCCGAAGTTTTTGCGGATTTTGGTTATTATTTCGTATCCATGCATTGGTTGGGTGCTTACGAATTGCAGTATTATTAGGTCCAGTAAGCCTTTAGTTAGTTTGGTTGAAACCTCTTTTTGGGAGTTTATCGCTCTTAACATTTTTCTCTTTCTCCTCACCTGTTTTTTTGTTGAACAGTTTTGCTGTTCTACGTATATACAATATG
>CAWAUU010000055.1:0-92876 GCA_963785215.1 Candidatus Bathyarchaeota archaeon | reverse complement strand
TATTTACATCTCGTGCCTTGTCTCTTCGACATCTCTTACCCATTCCTCAACGGTGACATCCATTAAGCGTCTGAGCGTTTCTGCACGCTTCTGCGCTTTAGCCTTCTTCTCGGCCACGAGATCTTCAAGAAGCCCTTCAACAGCAACTTTCAAGTCGACTCCCATCTTTTCAGCCTCGTCTTTGAGGCTTTTCTTGACTCTTATTGACAAAACCGCTGTTTCCAAACAATTCACCTGTATACAATTATCAAAATATGTATACAAGGATATAAATTTACCGACCACAAATCCGCTATTTAGCTAACAGCCTCATGAAAACAACTGTAGCCTTTCAGATAGTGATCTCCACGAGCTCTCTTTTCAGTTTAAGCTGTTCAAGCTCCTTTGGAAACGCTTCCAGAAAACCTGCGATATCTTCTTTCATGTTGGCAAGAGCTTCCTTACGGTTCTCTCCTTCAGTAGTCAATCCGGGTAATTCAACACATTCGGCAGAATAGCCGTCTTCTGGCTTCTCCCTGAGAATTACTGTAAACTTTTTGCCCTTAATTTCCACCATAATTTCCACGTTATATTAAGACTCAGCTTAGAAGATATAAGCTTACCGCTAAAACTAAATTTAATAACGCCAATTTACAATGCCAGATGAACCATATTTTTGTTTAAAAAAAGGAGGGAATGAATTGTCTTCTCGAAAAAACTATGGGATTGCTTGGATGGGTTTCGTCTAAAGTCTGTTTTTTGTTTGGTCATCTCCAACTTGTTTGGTTTAGGGTTTGGTTAGGCTGCGTTTTCTTTGAGGAATTTTCGGTATTTTAGATTATAGTAAACAAAGGCTGCAGTTAACGAGCTTGTGCAGAGCGCAAATAGAGGTATGCCTGTTTCTGCAAACATTTTTTCTCACCTATACATGCGGGAAGTACAGGATGTTCTCCTTTTGGAGCTGTTTTCTTTGGGGAATTTTTTTCCATTTTTTTCCACCATTCTTTTTTGATATTAATGAGTCATTAATGGATATAAGGGTGTTTGAGATTTGTTCATAATTATTATGAAAAATTGGATAGATAATGTGTTTTAAGCTGTTGGAATATAAGAACGTGTGAATAATTACATGCTTAGGTTTACAGTTGTGGAAAGACAGTTTCAGGGTGACCTGACCAGATGTTGTTACGGAAGCACAACTGCTTTGCTGCAGCCGAAACAGTTACCCATGACTTCAAGCGTAATTGTCGACCCTGAAGGAAAATCAGTGCACGGCAATGTGAGGTTGATTTGGAGGCTGTCGCCGCTTTTCAGGTTGCAGCCAACTGGGTCTTGCTGGTTTATGGCGGTGCCGTTCAGGTAAAAGGTTGAATCCGTAACCGTTTTGCTGCTTTGCGGGTTAATCAGGATATTGTCCAGCGTTTCGGAGTCGGTCACGTTGGTGAATGCTAAGGAGATGTTGTAGTATCCGTTGTTTTTTGTTACGCCCAAAAGGGTGGGGAGGTCTTTGGAGTGGGAGTCAGGAACCGCCGCTGACTTGAGGGCGGCCTATAAAATCCGCTGTTAAGAAAGATGAGGCCAGGGCGGCTGCTGCGCAGAGGATGCATATTAAGGCTATGCGGCTGTTCATTGTTGGGCACTTCTTGTTTGTCTATTGAATGAACATTAGTCTTGGTTTTATGGGCACGTGTGTCTTCTCTGTTGACAGACAGCTTGGCGTAAAATGGGCGAGCACTGTGTTTGTTGTAGTTGTGTTGTGCTGTTATGCAGCGCATGGTGTTCGGTGGAAATGTTTATTAAATATTGCTACACTCGATGTTGAATATTAGGGAGGCGACTAGAAACATGCAGCTTTTCCACGGGCACCACGAAGAAAAACTAAAATGCCCCTACAAGGGATGCGAAAAAACATTCGACAAGCCAACAGTACTAACAGATACTTCTGTGATTCCCAGACAAACCCATTACGCCTGCCCCTTCTGCATGTCAAAACTTGAAATAGCCACCCTAAACGAAAAAATAATCAGCGTCAAACCAACCGAATACCCCATAGTCTTCGACTCACCAGCCAAATGCGCCCACTTCAGCGGACTCCTACACGCCACCAGGAGAAACCATGCTAACACAAGAAGAATGCCTAATCTGCCCCAAAGTCCTCCAATGCGAAAAACGCAAAAAATAGCTGCAATGATTATTCGGTGGTCGACGTTTTCTGTTATTGAGACGCTAGTTTCTCTTACGGGCTTGCTCTATAACCTGATGTTTGGGTTCCAAGAGCCGCCTGATAAGGATTGATTTTCTGTGACTTCTATCTGTTCTATTACGATTGCTGCTCCGATGATTATGTGGTGGTGTAGTTTTGCCTGTTATTTTGGTTGAGTTGCTCTCTTGTTTTTTGCCCTAATTTTTCTTCGGCATGGGTTTGGTTTGGGCAGGGTTGTTGCGCCTTTGTGCTGATGCCTGCTTTTTTCTGCGTCATGTCGCAGTTGTTTCAGACTCTAAATCAGAAGAGCAGTCCCAAGCGGCAGGGTAGAAGGAAGAAGAAAAACTGTTTTTGTAGACTTCTTCTTCTCTTGACAAAAAGCGCGTATAACAAACCTGTTCTGCCAAGCCGCCGCCCGAGAGGCAGCCCTAATGTTGAGACATAAAACAAACATAAAATGGAAAACAGCCAGGGTAATTTTGCATAGGAAAAAGAAGTGGATGCTAGAATCTTGTGTTAAAGGGTCCAGAGTTCGATTGTTTCTCTGTTACTTCGATGTGTTCTATTACGATTACGGCTCCGATGATTATTCGGTGGTCGGCTTGTCCTGTTATTGAGACTCCTAGTTGGTCTCTCAGCGTTACCCATTTCTTATGTACCGAAGCAACCGCCTGCCCAGCGACTTCGAATTGGTATTCGTGTTCGGTGAAGTTTCCGTAGATGCGCATGAACTCTTGGCCGTTTTTTTCTACCCAGAATTCTTCGCCGACGAGTTTAGCTATTTTCTTTTTTATGGTTCCCAGCTCTTCGCCGCCTGAACCGTGAAAAGTAAATTCGTGACGTAGCGAGAACACTTTGCCTTGCACATGCATAAGCTCTGAGCCGTGGGTGTCTTTGACTTGGAATTTGGGCGGTACCTGGACGAGGTTGCCGTCGGCTTCGCCTAGTTTGTTGCCCTGCAAGTCAGAGAAGTCGTAGTGTTCGTGGGCGGAGAGGATTTTCTTTTGCATGATGAAATCGTTAGCTTCAAGCAGACTCATACGGGTCACCGTACAAGGTAAGAGGGAGCTTTAGCTAAAAAGCCTTTGCAATCACTTTTAAAGCCGACTTGGAATTTTTTCCGCAATGCTTAAAGGTAATACGCCACTAAAAGTAATACGGCGTTAAAAGTTGGAAACCAAAGTTATGGAAAAGCAAGCCGAGGAAACGGAAGCTGTCGAGAGTCAAGTTGCCGTAGCTGAAGTTGTCGTCACCAAAAAAGGCCAAACCACCATTCCTGTGAAGCTGCGCAGAAAATACAAAATCGAAGAAGGCACCAAACTCGCAGTTATCGACACAAAAGACGGCATACTGCTCAAACCCAAAAAGACATTTTGGGACATGATAGGCGCATATTCAGACCCTGTTACCGCGGATAAGATAGATAAGTTACTTTACAAAATCAGGCACGAAGAAGAAGACGAAGAATGAATAAAGCAGCAGTCTACGACACTAGATTCTTCACCCAATCCTACGGAACCAAAGACGATGCAATAAGAGCAAAAGTAAGGAATGAAAAAAGGAGAAAGGAAAGATACGTTTCAGCGGTCGTGATCCATGAACTGTATAATACCGCTATAGCAACTGAAGGACGGGAAACAGCAAAAAATAAAGTTGCTTACATTAAACAAGAATTTGAAATCATCCCAGTAGATGCTCACATAGCACAGACCTCTGCCGAACTGCGCCACAAGTACCATATTTCAATGGGTGACAGCATGATTGCCGCCACAGCATTTACGCTCAAGGCAGTCTGCATCACAGACGACCAGCACATTAAACAAATCAAAGAAATCCAAACGGCATGGATCTGAAAAGATTGCTAATCGCGTATAATTTGAATTTGTATAATTGAAAATATACAGATGAGCCAATGAACGGCAGCAGCCTGCAAACGCTGCAAGCCCTAAATCAAAAAAACAACCCAAAACAAGCCCTGACCTTAACCCGCCTACCAGTAGACCTACCCTACTATTTGTGGCAAAAAACAAGCACAAAAAGCAGAAGGCAACCAAAAGCCTCCCAACCGAAAGCATAACCACCCAAATTCCAAGCTAAAAGTTTATATTTGCGTGCGTTTTTTGCTTATTTCCGAATTAAATAAAGTTCTAGTAAAGTAGGGATAATAGATATGGCGTATTTAACAACAACAGGTTCAGGACAGCCGGTGTTGATTCTTAAAGAAGGAACAACCCGAAGTAGAGGCAAGGAAGCCCAGAGAAACAACATAATGGCCGCACAAGTAATCGGCGAAGTACTCAAAACAACCTTAGGCCCAAGAGGCATGGATAAAATGCTTGTCGACAGCCTAGGCGACATAACAATAACAAACGACGGCGCAGCAATCCTAAAAGAAATAGACGTCGAACACCCAGCAGCAAAAATGATGGTTGAAATCGCCAAAACACAAGACGACATGGTTGGCGACGGAACCACAACCGCAGTCGTCCTCGCAAGCGAACTGCTTAAAAAAGCTGAAGAACTGCTTGACCAAAACATTCACCCAATAATTCTAGTAAGCGGCTACCGAAAAGCATCGCAAAAAGCAATCGAAGTCATAAACAAAATAGCGATTCCACTTGACATAAACGACCGCAAAACACTCCTCAAAGTCGCATTAACCTCGATGAGCAGCAAATCAGTAGGCTCAGCAAGAGAGCACCTAGCAGAAATATCCATTGACGCAGTCAAGCAAATTGCAGAGTAACGCGGCGACAAAACTATAGCCGACATAGACAACATCCAACTCGTCAAGAAAACAGGCAAAAGCCTCCTTGAAACCCAGCTTATCAGAGGAATAATCATTGACAAAGAAGTCGTTAATCCAGGAATGCCAAAGACAAAAGAAAACGCAAAGATCCTCCTCTTAGATATAGCACTGGAAATAGAGAAAACAGAAATGAGCGCTGAAATCCGCATCAAAGACCCATCACAAATGAAAGCATTCCTAGACCAAGAAAACGACATGATGCAGAACATGGTGACAAAAGTCAAAGCCTCAGGCGCAGACATAGTTTTCTGCCAAAAAGGCATCGACGACATGGTTCAACACTTCTTAGCCAAAGCAGGCATAATGGCAGCAAGACGCGTGAAAGAGTCAGACATGGAAAAACTCGCAAGAGCAACAGGCGGAAGAATAATCAGCGACTTAGACGACCTTAAACCAGCAGACCTTGGCTTGGCAGGCTTAGTGGATGAACGCAAAATCGGCGACGACAAAATGATATTCGTTGAAAAATGCAAAGACCCACACAGCGTAGCCATACTGATCCGCGCGGGACTCGAACGCATGGTTGACGAAGCAGAAAGAGCCATAACCGACTCACTATCAGTAGTTTCAGACGTAATCGAGAACAACAAAATCGTTCCAGGCGGCGGAGCAGTAGAAATCGAAGTAGCCAAAGAACTACGTAAGTACGCAACCAAAGTCGGTGGAAGAGAACAACTAGCCGTTGAAGCATTCGCAGACGCAGTAGAAGTAATACCCCGTACACTCGCAGAAAACGCAGGTCTCCAACCAATAGACATCCTTGTCGAACTACGCTCAAAACACGATGCAGCCAGAAGGCAAAAACATAGGCATCAACGTCTTCACAGGCAAACTGCAAAACAGCGTCGAAGAAGGAGTCATAGAACCACTCGTAGTCAAAGAACAAGCCATCAAATCCGCAGCCGAATCAGCAGCCATGATACTACGCATAGACGACGTCATAACAGCCAAATCACCAAAAGGCGGTCCAGGTGGCCCAGGCGGCGGAATGCCTGGCGGTCCTGAAGGCGAAGAATAAACCACACTCTAACTTTTTCTTTTTTTAATTTTAGTTTATCTTGAATTTTTAATATGTTTTAACTTTCTAAAATTGATTCAGCATAGCTCATCTTTTTGTTAAGTGGTTTTAGAAGCAAAAAGATAACCTCTTAGACTGAAAGCCCCCACAGTCAAGTGATAATCAGCCAGCAAAGAACAATCAATCGAGAAAGCGATGGAGGTCAACAGAGAGGAATCCAAAATATATTAGTCAGCTCACGGAATTCTACTAGTGATACATTCTAAATTTTTTAGGTGAGAAAATGCTAGAAGAAAACCAAAAAATTGATGTTCTAATCATTGGCAGTGGACCAGCCGGCTTAACAGCGGCTATTTACACGTCATGGCTTGGATTAAAAACCGTGGTTTTAGAATCAGGCATCGTAGGTGGAAGAACATGGTTAGCTCCGCAAATAGAGAATTTTCCAGGATTCGAGTTTGGCATTAAAGGCAGCGAACTGGTTGAGAAGATGCGTTTGCAAGCCTTACGTTTTCGCGCGGAAATTAGAGATAATGAAGAAGTGATCGGTTTAGACCTAAAAGGCGAGGTAAAACGTGTTGTTTCGCGAAAGCAAACCTATGAGGCACATGCTGTGATTATTGCAACTGGAACGCAAAGAAGAAAACTATTGGTTCCAGGAGAAACCGACTTTATAGGCCGAGGGGTCAGCTACTGTGTTACTTGTGATGGTCCTTTTTTCAAACATGCAAAGGTGGCAGTTGTCGGCAACGGAGAAGAAGCTGCAATTGACGCTTTGTTTCTATCCGACATAGCAAACAAGGTCATGATAGTTACTAATGAAAGAGAATTAGATATTTCAGGCACACTGATAGATAGGCTTCGAAATAAACCTAACATAGAAATCATCAAAGGCAAGATAACCAAGATTGTTGGCGAACAAATTGTTAAAGCAATAAAAATACTTGATTTTGGCACTCAGCTTGAGGTGGAAAGGGAGGTTAACGGGGTTTTTGTTTCTTTAGGAGGCGTTCCCATGACGGCTATAGTAAAAAACGCTGGAGTAGCCACTGATAGGACTGGCTGCTTAATTATTGATCGCCAACAAAGAACAAGCATTGAAGCAGTTTTTGCAGCTGGAGATTGCACTTGCGGTGGAATGCAAGTGGTCACGGCGGCTGGAGAAGGAGCGATGGCTGCAATGCGGGCTTCAGCGCATGTTAGAAAAATTGACGCCTAGTTGCAGCAAAAGTTGTCTGCATGCGAGCTTTTTATTCATGAATTTTGCCCGATGCGCCTGAATTTTTTATTCATCTAATGATTAATTTTTAATACTTCTAGTGTACATTCAAATAAAACAGGGGTAAAGGGTTGACAAGCATAAAAAAACGGTTAGACTACGTCCTAAACCAGCTGTCGCAAATGGACAGTGAGCCTGATGAAGAAGCTTCCAGCAACGTTGCTGCGGAATTATCAATCATTAAAAGTGCCTTTAAAGAATCTGACCGCTTTCCAGTGTGCTGCTTCACTTATGATGCTTGTTCCCGAATTGTTTGTGATGTTAACGGTCCATTAGCAACTGAGGAATTCATGAAGAAATGCAGGGAATGCCAAGCTCAAATTAAAGAAGCACTCTTAATTCTGCATCCAAATTGATTTATCGTTTGAAGCGGCAAAATCGCCTAGTTGTTATGGTGTGGTTACAGTCACACATGTTTAAAGCATTCTTTCCATGTTAAATTTCCTCGGTGAAAGGTAGAATGCAAAAAAACATGCAAAAATACCTAGTTTTAATCCGACTGAACCCAAATAAAACTGAATCCTTCTTCAACTCTATGTCATCCATGTCAAGGCAACCAATGCAAGGCGTAAACATTAACGCTTCCTACAACGTCTTTGGAAGCTGGGACATCGCCGTGTGGTTTGAAGCAGACAGCAACGACAACGCACTACACTTTGTAGGCGAAAAAATCCGCTCAATAGACGGCGTAACTGAAACCCTCACTATGCCCGCAACAGCCATCAAAGAATACAGGTAAAAAAAAACCATTTTTTTCTTTTTTCTCTTTTTTTAGTTTTTCGGGTTTGGTTTTTTCTGATTTTTTAAGTTGCGACTTTCTGGGTTTGGTTTTGCATCTTGAGTTCGAGAAGCGGTTGCTGTCAAACGCTAAGTGGTTTAGCTAAGGTTTTTATGATGCAACAGAAATTATGTTCAAAGCAACACAGCGGGGCTGTCGGCTAGCTTGGTCTAGGCTTGTAGACTTGGGCTCTATAGACTCCGGTTCAAATCCGGGCAGCCCCATTCAAGGTTTTGAACCGTTTTGGGTTCAAGTACCAGCGGACTTACAATAGTCTTGAACTTAGGTAAAGACTGAAATCTGCAAATTTTAAGCAATGGACCCAGACCATTTCGGGGGCAAGCCCGGTAGAGACCCACATAGCTTTGGGTTCGAATGCTACTGAAAATGGCGCAGAATATTTTCTTTGAGATTTAAGCGCTTAGGTGAAGAGCTTCAATCGAAAGCGTTCCTTAGTTGGCGCTGCTATGGCTGACTATATACATCGCCATTGGAATGGGCATTAACTGAAACAGCCCAATTTTGCGCTCAGAATTCGCTCAGCATCTCTTTAAGAAGTCGCCGTTCAGCTTTTCGTCTATGCGCAACAAAGGTTAACTTAACCAGACCGAACTTCTTAGCCAACTCTTCAGAGCTTATTCTTCTGGGCAAGTCATAATACCCAAGCTTATACGCACTAAGGAGAACCTCACGCTGCTTTTCAGTTAAACGGGCTTACCGAAGAACTCGGCGGGAACCTAGCATCCATAATTGAAACCACTTTATAATGGAATGGCGATTTTTGCTCAAGATTCTCAAGATATTTCTTTATCTGCTTTGAATCACCGATGAAAGTAACCTTTGCTTTTTCATCTTTAAATTCATAAGGCGTAGAAATATAGGGGAAATTACCTAACTCGCTTTGCTCTTTTTCAGTCAATTTCTGCTTTGTCGTGACTTTTAAGCATCTGATTTAGGATGCGTAATTCTGCTTTTCTGCGGTGATTTACCAATGCGGTTTTGTGAATGTTGAGTTTTTTTGCTAATTGTTCAGAACTGATTTTTCTGGGCAAGTTGTAGTATCCCAATTTGTACGCGGTAAGCAGAACTTTTCGTTGCTTTTCTGTCAGGGTATTAAGCGGTGAGTCAATAGAAAACTTTGCATCCGTCAACGAGATAATCCTGTAGCGCCTTCCCGATCTTTGCAGTGCTTCAAGGGTCTTTTTGACTTGTTTTGCGTTTCCCAGAAAAGTTACTTTGACTTTTCCTTCTCGAATTTCACGGGAAACGAAATACGCATCTTCCTTTCCTATGGAACTGTAACCAGGATGAGATGTTGGGCGTTTTACCTTAACGAAGACTATGTATGCTCCGGTTTTTTCTCTTTCGAGAAGCTTTACTTCAAGAGCGTTAACATTGGTAAGCTTGACATAATCTTCAATATTAGAAACAGCCTCTTCAAGCTCTATTCGACATATCATTGCGATTTCTTCCCGATCTAGCCTGAGAACCTGCAACTGCTCTAACGTTTTTACATTTTTAAGTTTTGAGGAACTGTTTTCATACATTTCGTCTTCTTTATTAAACTCTAAGATCAGTCTTCGCATAAGCCAATCTAAGCCCAGACTAAAAATAAAGTTTTTGTTTTTGCCAGAGGCGAACATATCCGCCATAAAACTAATCCGACTGTCTACTCATTTTTACTTATTTACTATTTTTACAGAAGTGAAAGAATGAATATATTGGTTACTGGAGCGACAGGCAAAGTTGGCAGTAGACTGGTGCCATCGTTACTAGATGCTGGGTATAAGGTACGGATACTTGTACGCAAGACCGATGAGGAAATCGTGAACGGTCTTACAGAAAAAGGGGCAGAGGCGTTTGTTGGTGATATCATGCGACCCGAAAGCCTCCCGAAAGCGATCGATGGCATGGACGCGATAGTGCATCTAGCAGCCTTTTTTCGCAGCCAGGACACCGAAAAGATCCGAAGCATCAACATAGACGGGACTAAAAATCTGGTCGAAGCTGCCATCAAAATCAATGATGACATACGCTTCATATTTCCCAGCACATCTAATGTCTATAGCAATGATGCCGCACCAGGCTTGGAGACAGACGATGTAAACCCTACATCTGCCTATCCTGCTAGTAAGGTGGTAGGAGAAAAATACCTACTAGATCTACACAGGACCAAAAACCTTGATGTGCGTATTTTGCGTTTTCCCTTCGTATATGGTGCAGGTGATCCACATTTTTCCGAAGCTGTGCCGATCCTTGAACAATGGAATTGGCATCCGGCTCAACGGCTTCATCTCATTCATCACGCAGATATAGCTCAAGCCGTGAAGTTGGCAGTTCGTACACAAGGGATTGGAGGGGAAATATACAACATTGGTGATGATGCGCCGATCACACTTCAAGAAGTAGTACGGATCACGCATCAGACCGCTAAGCTCGTAGATCCTGCAACACCTTTGACAAAACCGTGGAGTGGGCTCATGGATACGACCAAGATACGATCTCTCGGTTTTCGTCCTTTAGTACCCTCTTTGTACGCGGCACGCGACCTGAACATATTATAACTGCATAACGAACTTCGGAGTTAAAGAGATGCCCTTAATATCTTCTGACATACAAGCCACAGTTACTCTTGCGACTGACATCGCTATAGTAATCTCATTGGTCGTTGTGACAGCTCAGGTATACCTTCAACGGAAAGCAACAAAATACAATACTTATGAAAAACTAATGAGCGATTTCTCTGCAACCGCATCCCTGTTAATTGACCGCCCGGAAATCTTGGAAATATATTTCAGAGGTAACGGCAAGCCGAAAAGATGGGACAAGTATAGCGAAGCTGAGAAAAGGGCTTTTTTCTTTTTTGGTTCGCTTCTAGCACTGTTGGAAAGAGTTTGGTTTGGCGTACCTGAGAAAGATTGGATTGATTATTACAGCAAATGGGTAAAAGATCTGGCAACTAATGACATCTTTTTAGATGTTTTCAATGATAATAAGAAGATGTATGATGTGTCATTCACCAATGAGATTGATGCTATAACAAAGGAAGTTAAAGAAAAAAGCTAGCTTTTCTGAACCTTAACCAATGAAGGCCTTCAATTTTTCGGGGGTAAGCCCGGTCCGACTCAGCCTCAATAGCTTTTTACTGGTAAAATGGGGCTGGGATCCCCCTCTCAACACCACTTTTGAAGTCATAATACCTGTTCGGGTTAGAAAGGTTTTGAACCCAAATGGGTTTAGGGACGGGCAGCCCCACCATCAAGTCTGAGTTCTGATTACCAACAGCTACTTTCTAATTGGTTTTGGTCACAATCAATCTTCATTATAACTACTGAGCAGTCTATAGCTCTTCGGGCTTCAATGGTTTCTAGCTTTCCCACATAGATTGGCTGGATGGGGTTAGGGCATTTGTAGAAATGAAGTAGCGCTCGCTGTCTAGTAGCAAGCTTAGTTTATGTTGATTGACAAAATCCTTTATAAATAAAAGTTCGTTGCTGTTGACTAAGTTTTGGTCAATGCTTAAAACAATGCCATCATTTATGGTGTCAAGCATCTTTACATCTAAACTACAGCTTATTCCAATAGTTCTTTTAAATACCATAGCATCAAATATTTTCAATCAGTTTCACCTATCCAAATTCAGTCGCTCACAGTAGCCAAAAATATCTGGACAGGTGGTTCCAAACTTGGTTACTACCATAACAGCACCAGCACTCTTAAGGGTTCGCGTAAGAAAAGATGAAAAACACCCAATTCTTTTCGCCACAAGGTCAATTGATTCAGGCAACACCCTCAGCCCATCTCAATTGCATGTTCATTCTTTTTAGATGACGGTTCAAATCCAGGCAGTCCCCACCAACTTAGCTTTATTTTCAGTTAATTTCGGGTTGAAAAGTAAATTTAAAATAAAAACTACGTTTATTTTTCTAAAATTTTATCTTTTTAGAAATATAATTTAGGAAGCCAACTTTTCGATTTTCTTTTGGCGCGTCTACTTCTCTTTTAATGGGGGCATTGTCTTAATTGCCCATTCAATTTTAGTGGAGTAGATTTCACGCAGTTTTGGAGAAGTATTGGGTTCTTTAGCCTTTGCAGCTATACGACTTTTGGATCGAATAATCGCGCGATTTCGTTTTGGCTGTCCTTTCCTTTTCGTTTTATAATTTTCAGGGTTCATATTCAATCTCCGCTATTCAAGCTTAAACACCTAACATATAGAAGTTTCGTAACCTTTTCGATTTAGCGCGCACCTACCAGAGAAAAAGAAAAATATGTTTCGTCGTTTCTGTGTTTGTACCCGCCATCGAAATTTATTTTTGGTGGAATCAAACTTTTTAGGCTCTTAAGCTATTTTGCTATCATGAACCGCAGTCTGTCTTGGGAAAGAAAAGTCCTTTCAAACGGGTTAACAGTACTGTTGTATCCACGTTTGTCTGGAATGATGACTCAATTGTCTGTTGCGATTAAATACGGATCAAATGATGATATCCCTGAAAAATCGGGCAATGCTCATTTTCTTGAGCACATGTTAGTAAGTGGTTCTCAGGAAAGAATAAAGCTCCATCATGAAATAGAAAAATTAGGCGGATGCTCAGATTTTGAAACCTCTGACGAATTCACTTTCAGTTCAATGGATGTTTTATCTGGAAAAATTGCTGAAGCTTCAAAGGTTCTTTCAGGACTTCTTTTTGAGTCTACGTTTGAAAAAGACAAACTTGAGCTGGAACGTAAAGTAATACTAAATGAGATCGCTGAAGCTCATGATAACCCTCAAGACCTAATTAGAGAAACCCTAATCAAATGCCTTTTCAAACATCACCCACTGAGAAATCCAGTTTTAGGTTTAAAAAAGACAATAGATCAGTTTATAATCGGCAGCATAGAGAAAGCTCATCAAAATTATTATGTTCCACAAAACATGGTACTGATACTGACTGGAAATTTTTCAAATAAAGACACAGAAAACGTTCTCCAAGACTTTCAAAATAGAGAAAACAATGGCTCAATCTCAAGAAGAAATACTAAGCTTGAAGAAAGTAAACCTAAAAAAGAAGTAATAATCAAAAGATCCGGTTTAACTCAAGCGTACCTAAGTTTTGGTCTTAGAACAGCTCCAGCCAGAGATATTGATACGCCATCATTGGACCTAATCGGATCGCTCTTGGGAATGGGCGAAAGCTCGAGGCTATTTGTGGAATTACGCGAGAAAAGAGCCCTCACATATGATTTTGAAGCAGCGAATGTGTCGGGTTTGGATTACGGACATTTCTTTGTAACCTGTCCAGTTGGAACCAAGTCACTTAATCTAACTCAAACACTGATTCGAGATGAGCTACAAAAAATCAAAAACCTCCCACCGACAAAAAACGAATTGGACAAAAGTAAAAACTTGCTGCTTGGAACCATATTCAGAACAGTTGACAATCCTCATGAATTACCCAGACTACTTGCCTATGATGAAATCCACTTTGAAAACGAAAACTCCCTAATAGACTACACTAATAAGATAAATTCATTAACAGAACTAGACATGACAGAAGTAGCAAACAAATATTTCCAAGACAAAAACTACTCAACTGCAATTCTAACTCCCAAGAAATAACACGTAAAGAAAGCTTACGCCAAACCCGAAAACATTCCAAGGAATCCCCCATGTTAGATGTCTGGGAAATGAAAAGTGAGGTTCTGACTTAGGAACAGTTTATTGCTGCGTGTTGAATAGGGGACTGGAGATTATCATGTCTGCTGTTGCTCTGTTACAGGCAGTTGGAATATTGTACAGTACTGCCATTCTAAGAAGAGCTTTAACATCAACATCATGAGGCTGAGACTCCAAAGGATCCCAAAAGAATATCAGAATGTCCAGTTTCTTATTCGCAATCAAAGCTCCAATTTCCATATCTCCACCATAAGGTCCGCTCTTTAGCAGGTTTATCGGCAACCCTGTTTTGTCAATTATCTGCTCACCAGTGCTTCCTGTTGCGCACAGGTAAAATTGAGATAATGTTCCTTTGTTGAAATCACACCACTCAACCATATCCTTTTTCTTGTTATCATGTGCTACAAGAGCAATAGTTTTCATACGATTCCCTTCCAATTTGTATTAAGCCTTAATGGCGCATCAAATAAAAACATACAGTGAGATTAGTCACTTTTTGTTGAAGCCCTGTTATATTTGTAAAGTGCAAAAGAAAATTCATAACAATCTTTTAGTACTTTTAGCGTGTGCGCTCCTTAGGCCACCGTCTTTCAGAAGAAATACCAGAACAGCATTATCGAAACGATATAAAATATTCCTCCTAGAAAGAAAGGCGCTGCAAGAAGTCCCAAAGTCCTCAGGTAGGCGCCTACAAAGCTGCTTAGAGCTTTGGGCAAACTCCACACTGCTGCACGGGGCTTCTGAAAAATAGAAACTGCATGCAGAAACGCCTTTTCTTTGGTGACTAGCCTATATAGTCAACAGTGTATTCATATATGATTGTCAGGATTATTTAAGAAAGAGTAAAACCTGCGCCGAGAAGAGCATACTTTTTCAAAACAATTTCTGGCAAACAACATCATGAGGGAAAAATTTGAACCGAAAAAAGGCACCGATAATGGAGTATCTTGCGTTTCTTTCCGTAAAACAAGGGGTCTACCTTTCAGAACTTTACCAAGCCATGATTGTAGCCAGAGAAAAAGGAAAAACCGCCTGTCAAAATCTAATAGTTGAATACCGTTGCAGCCTAAAAGACAAGGCCATCTTTCTAATTACAAAAGACTCCAGCGTAATAGCGCAGTTTCGAGTTGCGGAAGATCTTCTCCTGAGAAAAGACATCTGCTTCGAAAGCTGGATGAACACCGACAAAATACGCAGACAAATGAACAGACAAAATACATCACCCAAACAATCCACTTTGGTCCAGGATCTGCGGCATGGAATGAAAAAAGTTAACTTGGAAGCTAAAGTTCTTGAGACTCCGATGCCCTCAACGGTCCAAACACGGTACGGGAACAGCGCCAAAGTGACCAATGCTTGGATAGCGGACGAGACAGGAAAAATCAAGCTTTGTCTGTGGAATGAACAGGTAGACTTTGTTAATGTGGGCGACACTGTACAGATTAAGAACGCTTCAGTTTCCACATTTAAAGGTGAAAGACAACTGCGTCTCGGAAAAACGGGAACCGTCAATGTACTGCAAAACCTGATCGATTGATAAAACAAGACCAGAAACCGCCGCGAAAAATAGCATCTACCTTAAGCTACCAATTTTGGACTATAAGCATTCATTTGCTGCCTTTCCCTATTCGGTTAATCTTTATTTTCACCAATGTTGCTGTTTGGCTTGCGGTTAGAAATCCAGTTTGCTTTAAATGACTACTCTTGGGTAGAGTTTAGCTCCGATTAGCACCAAGGCTATCATGACTACGAAGAGCACAAGCAAATCAAAGCCAACCCCATAAGTGCTTACTCCACCTGTGATCATAAGTCCGCGCAAGGCATCTACCGCATACGTAAGGGGATTAACTTGCGCAACAATTTGCAGCCAACGAGGCATCATTGATAATGGGTAAATGGCGTTGCTTGCAAAGAACAAAGGCATAGTCAATATTTGACCTATGCCCATGAAGCGTTCGCGTGTCTTCACCAGCGAAGCTATAATGAGTGAAAACGTTGAAAACAAAGCCGAAGCTAATATTGCAACGACCACCACTAATGTTAGGTTTAGGGGATTCCAGTTGATGCCTACGCCTATTAACACCGCGAGTACATAGATAATTACAACTTGAGAAAGCGCCCGGATCCCTGAAGACAATGCCTTGCCGAGGACCAACGCTTGCCGTGGGGTAGGGCTGACCAGAAATTTGTGGAGAATACCTAAGTCTCGCTCCCAAATAACAGCGATTCCGTAGAAGATAGCGATGAACAACACGCTTTGAGCCAGAATTCCAGGCGTTATAAAGGATAGGTAAGGAAAGATTGCCAGTGGAGATGATATGCAACCTTGTGAAGACTTCCCCGAAGATCAGCAACCAGAGCGCGGGTTGCACAGCACGGGTAATCAGCTCAGTTGGGTCATGACGAAGTTTACGTACCTCCATTTCGGCTATGCTCAACGTCTTATTGAAGAAGGAAATAACCGAATTGACCGTATTTTTCACCTTATCCATGATCGTTTTAGCCGAGCCTCCTCGCCGTTTGCCTTGTCATGGTCGCTTCCCTATAGCTCCCGCCACTCTCGAGTACTCCTCCAGTGTAGTATACGAACACGTCGTCGAGCGTTACGCAGTCCCTATTTAAGGATGCCTTCAAATCGGCAGGTGCACCAATGACAGCCAATTTTCCTAAATGCATGATCGCCACCCTGGAGCATAACTTGTCTGCTTCTTCCATGTAGTGCGTAGTAAGAAAGATGGTTGTATCGTAGTCAGCGCACAGTTTTTGGATGTGATCCCAGACTGCTTTGCGTCCAACTGGGTCAAGACCGATGGTGGGTTCGTCTAAGAACAGAATCTTGGGGTGATGCAGCATGGATTGGGCTATTTCTAAGCGTCTAATCATGCCGCCCGAATAATTTTTCACAAGCTTATTAGAAGCGTCGGTTAGCCCCATGAACTCCAGTGAATCATCAATTCGTTTGGCGTGTTCACTTTTGGGGATATCATAAAGTTTGGCGAATATCATCGAGGTTCTCGCGGCCTGTAAGGGTACCGTCAGCGGAGAGAATTTGAGGCACGTAGCCAATGAGTCTTCTTACATTGCTTGCGTTATGCACAATGTCGAAGCCTCCAACACTTGCGCTTCCACTGGTCGGAGGTAGGAGGGTGGTTATCATTTTGATGACTGTTGATTTGCCTGCACCGTTGGGACCGAGCAGACCGAAGATTTCACCTTGATTTACCGATATGGTCAGGTCATCAACTGCTGTTAGCTCTTTGAAACGACGAGTGAGGTGTTCTGTTGTGAGGATAGGCATAATTTTACTTCCTCTCTGCTTGTGTTTGTGTGCCGCTTATGAAGACAGAGCGCATAGCTTTCGTGGCTTTGATAATGACTTCCCTGTCCTCAGCACTGAGGCTGGCTATTTTGTCCGTCAGATAAGTCAAGGTACCTTGGCGTGAGGTCTCCAAAACTGTTAATCCATGATTCGTAACACCTAATTTTACACGCCGTCTGTCAGCTGGATTATCTTCTCTTGTTAACATACCGCGGGCGAGAAGGCCATCCACAAGCTTAGAGGTTGAGGGCAGGGTTAATCCCATATGATTTGCCACTGCCGAGAGCGAAGTGCCTTTATTGCGGTCTACAAAGGCTAAGGTGCGGAACTGAGGAACGGTTAAATCAGGCGACCTTCGACTGCGCATCTCAGATCGTATGTCCTTCACGATGACTGGAACTACCTCAAGCAGCTCACGGGCTGCCTCGTCTGAAACTACTTTCATATTAATTGCCTTTTCTAATAATTAGAAAAGCTAACTATTCTAGGCCTTCTTAAATATGTTCCCCAAACATTCAACAAAAATTTGTTGTCAAACCCAAATCTTTCAATCAATTTCACAGTCACAGTTAAGCTTGTGAGAGGGCGTTTGGCTGTTTAATCCACACTTTTACTTTGCTTTGCACTCTTATTCTTGCCTCTGTTTGCATCAGCCTGATTTGAGCTTGGATAAATCTGCCATCATTACAGTTAAACTCTTTTCGAATAGCGTCCTCCAGCTTTGGCAATGAAATATGCTCAACAGAGCCAACCTGATTCCAAAAGTGGTTTTGTATGTTTTCTCTTTTCTGCGCTTCCTTTTCCAGATGAGCGGTCATTGCAATCTTGGAAACGGTTTAGGAACGGATTGATATCAACCTTGTGCCTCACCGTCTTTTTACAGCAAAACCACCAAGCAAATAGTATACCCCTATCAAGCTATTTCCAAAACATATTGCGTCTACCTACCCTCTTTTTGGACTATTTTTAATAGCAAAAAAGTAGTCTACTCTACCTGTAAAACAGCAATAGCAACATACGTTTTTTACTTTGCGCAAAATGGCCATTCACTCTTGGCTTTATGATGCTTAACGCATTCTTCACAGTTGCTGTGGCGTGGGCAGTCCTTTTTGGGGCAAGGACAATTAGGAGCAGACATAACGTAGAGAATCTCAAACATTCCATATAATTGTTGCTAACGTTAAAAGAAGAACAAAATCCAGTATTTGCTGAACGTTCAAACAGCTTGTATAGACTTTTTCGATGAGCAGATTTGGCAGTACTTCGGGTTAAAATTGGCGATCAAAGGAGCTTTCTACTTTTGCTGTTTCTTTCTCTTTCGTCTGATTTTGGCAACAACGTCAACTTGTTCGGTAGGGAAGTAGTACGGCACCGTTCCATAGGAACTTGGAGAGACTCCCTCAGATTTCCTTTTTGGCTTTCTTTTAACTCGCCTCTTCGCAATATCTTCTTTGATTTTCGCTGTCAATGCGTTAGAAGTTAACTGATTCAATTTTTCGAAAAGTTTCTCGGCATCTTCTTTTCGTTCAAGTGGAATGACAATATTCCTATGATGAGGAAGGCTTACATTGATTTTTCCGGTCCCGTCCATATGCACCGAATCTATTTCGCTTACACGAATGTGCAAAGGAACAAATACGCCAAGCATCCTGCCGATCGTTTCTTTCATAACTGGTTTATTTTCAAGTGCTTCTTCGAGTTCATTCTTGACACTTCCTTTCAAGTCTATTTTGAGTAGATTATTGGAGAGTTTAATTGTAAAATGGGGATCTTCAACTTCTAGAACTGCGATTGTTTTAGGCATTTTATGTCCTGCTCCTACCTATTAAGCAAGCTAGCAGATTATTAATTTTAGTACAAAAAAGGGAGATGAAAAGGAACTCTTTTTGCTTTAACCTACGATCTGCGTTATTTCTTTGGCGATTCCTTTCTCTACGTGTTCAGTCCACAGCATTTCTGGCACGTCAACAGCTAGAAACAGCCAAGACAGCAAGATGACTTCGACTGCCGCTACTGCTAGATTCTGGATCCATTTGCCTATGCCTATGTGGATTGAGAAATCATTCGGCTGACCCGTTATCAGTATGCTGAACGCCCTATCCGCAGTGATGATGTCACGCAGAATCCCGGCTTTTTTCGCTTGTATGACTATTCCTAAAGGTGCGGTGGCTGACTGTGTTTTGTAACCTTCAGTTGATAGTTGCTGAACTATCTGCTGTGATAGTTGATTTAGGTCCTTGTTTTTTCCTTGAAAACGCATTACTTTTTCAGATACCAAATTTAAAACCTCAACATCCAGTTTGGGTGCTGCACTCTTTTAAGGCATTGTCAGTCACACTCTTATCTTACAGTCTGTTAAGGGAAAATTTTATCAGTTGTTCCTTTAAGAATGATTTTCGCGCTTGCCATATTTTTAAAAGTAACATTGATAATCTTTAGTCCTATAGTAAGGTGACAGAATGACAATTATGCCGATTTCCGATAAACTACTCAAAGAATTAACCTCTTTTGGACTAACTGGAAACGAAGCCAAGGTGTATCTATCACTTCTTCAACTCAGTAAAGCAAGTGCGGCTGAGATTGCAAAGCTAGCCAATATTCCTCGACAAGAAGTCTACAGAGTCTTGCCACGGCTTGAAAAAATAGGTCTTGTCGAGGTAATTATTGATAAACCCACCAAATATCTTGCGATTAGTCCTCACGATGTTTTGAACCACCTTATCGGACTTCAGAAAGAGACTCTCGAGAGGCACCTTTTCGAGCTCCGGCGAAAGAAGACGGAGTTAGAGGATGAGTTGAAAGAAGTAGAAGGCAGGTCAGTTGGCTTAGTCAGACCAGAGCCAATTCGATTCATGTTAATTTCAGGTCAAAAGTTAATCAACGAGAGAATCAGGGAAATGTTGCAAAGAGCCAAGAATGAGGTTCTTTGGATAGCTCCTAAGGCCGAGATTAAACGTGGCGTAGCAGTTGATAGGGATAGATTGCTTCAGAACTGCACCAAAAGAAATGTGAAAGTGCGAATAGTCACAGAGATCGATGAAACAAACGTTGATGAGGTGGAAAAACTGAGCAAGTTTTGCGAGATAAAGCACTCTCTCGGAGTCACCTCCGTGGCAACGATTGTTGATCACAAAGAGCTAATCATCGGCTCAGCAATATATCCAGTTGAAAACTCGGTCGGCAGCGTGCTAATGCACGAACTATGGACCAATGATTCCAGCCACATAAACCTAATGAAGGATTTTTTTGAGAAAGTCTGGAACAATTCTGTGCCGGCGGTCATAGGGATAGAAGCAATAAGAAGCGGACGAATAGTGGAAACCTTTTCCGTTATTCAGGGAGAAGAAAAGGTGAAGGCAAAACTGATCGAAGTTGTTTCTGCCGCCAAATCAAAGTTGTTTATAGTTTCTTATGTAAATAATGAGAGTATTGAGTTGATAATTCCGTTACTTGAAGACTTGAGAAAGAGAAGTGTTTCAATAAGATGGGTAACGGTAGTCAATCAACAGAACAATGAAGTCGTGCAAAATTTTAGCGGAAAAGTTAGTCTACGGGTGCTCAAAGAAAGACCTGTAAGTTTCGTAGTAACCGAGACGGAATGCATGTTTTCGTCTAGTCCTTTAATTCAGATTCCACGCGAAGCTATTTGGTCTTTTGAACAAGGCATTGTCACCCTGTTCTGGGCGTTAGCCGAAGAAACATGGAATAAACTCTCTGAAAACGTAATCAACTCTAGTAAAGAAACGAAATAGCGATTTTACTTAGGTGATTGAATTTCGTTGCGATCTTCAACCCGCTTGATGAGAGGGCTTGACTGTAAGATAAGAGTGTGACTGACAATATCTTAAAAGAGCGCAGCACGTTTGTGTTTTGAACTATCTGATCATAATTGAGATAGAAGAAACCAAATATAAATGCAAGTAACCAAGGTGTTTATACGAATTCAACAAAAATGACTGCGAATGAAACAAAAACAATAACCGTTCCAGAATTATTGAAGAAGCTTGATTCAAGCATGAATGGGCTTTATTCAGAGGAAGCCAACAACCGACTTCAGCTGCTCGCACGAAGCATTAAAAAGCGACGGTGCCAACGCGGTTTGCCTCATTCTATTAATAAAATATCCATTCAGTTAGCAGAATAGAAGGTTTTTATTAGTGGAATCCGAGCAGTCAAAAAACCCATCTAAAGAAGAAACTCCATTTTCAATTTACGCTAAGACGGGTCTATCAACCGAAGAAGTGACGAAAAAGCTTCAACAGTATGGTCCTAACGAAATTCCTGAAAAGAAAGTTAGTCCTTTTCGCAAGTTTATTGGCTATTTCTGGGGACCCATTCCATGGATGATAGAAATCGCCTCAGTACTATCTATAATCATACAGCACTATGACGATTTTGCTATTATTTTCACGTTGCTAATTGTTAACGCCGTAGTGGGATTTTGGCAAGAACGGAAAGCAGACAACGCCATAGAATTGTTGAAAAAGCGACTTGCCCCGAAAGCCCGAGTGCTAAGAGACGGGACATGGCATGAAATACCTTCAAAGGAACTCGTCCCAGGCGACATCGTACGTGTCCGCTTGGGAGACATTGTTCCCGCTGACGTTAAACTTATGAAAGGCGACTACTTGCTCGCCGATGAATCCGCGTTAACTGGTGAATCTCTGCCCGTGGAAAAGCACGTTTCTGACATTGCTTATGCAGGAGCTATCGTTAAGCAGGGAGAAATGGACGCTTATGTCGTGGCAACAGGAATAAGCAGTTTCTTTGGCAAAACCGCCAAACTGGTGGCAGAAGCCAGAACCGTAAGCCACTTCCAAAAAGCCGTTATAAGAATAGGAAACTATCTGATCATCCTTGCAGCCTTGATGGTTTCTGCTGTGTTCATAGCAGCGCTCTTTCGACATGCCAACCCATTAGCTATTCTTCAGTTTGCGCTAGTATTGGTCGTAGCTTCAATACCTGTAGCTTTACCCGCGGTTTTGACAGTCACTATGGCGGTTGGAGCAATCGCTCTTGCCAAAAAAGAAGCCATCGTTAGCAAGCTGGTTTCAATTGAAGAAATGGCTGGAGTTGATGTGTTATGCACGGACAAGACAGGCACGATAACAAAGAATGAACTTACTGTTGCAGAAGCGCAAGCCTTGGGCAAATTCGAAATCGATGACGCCCTCTTGTATGGAACATTAGCTTCCAGAGAAGAAAATCACGACCCCATCGATGACGCCGTCATCGCTAAAGCCAAGTCGATCCATGCAGTTGCCGATGTTCTTGGTCGATACAGTGTGGTTGATTTTAAACCGTTTGACCCTGTTTCGAAAAGAATTGAAGCCACAGTGGAGAGCCGCGACGGCGGACGCTTCAAAGTGTCCAAGGGCGCGCCACAAGTCGTTTTGTCTCTTGTTTCAAACAAGACAGAAATCGAAAACAGAGTTAACGAAATCATAAGCAATTTCGCAAGCAAAGGACATCGAGCACTAGGAGTAATTAAGGGAGACGAAGAGGGCAACTGGCAATACGTTGGTCTTCTTGCAATTTACGACCCACCCCGAGAAGACTCTGCCGAGACAATAAAAACAGCCCAGAAGATGGGCTTAAACGTCAAAATGGTCACTGGCGACCACATTGCTATAGCCAAGCAGATTGCTCAAGAAGTTAATCTGGGCACAAACATAATACCCGCTTCTTCTTTCATAGACAAGCCAGACAGCGAAATAAAAGGCATTGTCGAAAACGCAGATGGTTTTGCCGAAGTTTTTCCTGAGCACAAATATCGCATAGTTGAGTTGCTCCAAGAAAAAGGACACATTGTCGGCATGACAGGCGACGGAGTCAACGACGCTCCAGCTTTAAAGAAAGCGGATGCAGGGGTCGCCGTTGACGGAGCCACTGACGCGGCTAAATCCGCAGCGGACGTGGTGCTAACGAAGCCAGGGCTTTCAGTTATCATTGATGCGATAAAAGAGAGCCGCAAGATTTTTGAACGCATGACCAACTACTCAATATACCGTATCGCTGAAACTGTGCGTGTGCTAATTTTCATTGGTCTTACAATCCTTGTCTTCAATTTTTATCCTGTGACTGCAGTTATGATTGTCATCATAGCATTGCTCAACGACATACCTATAATGACCATTGCATATGATAATGTGAGGGTGCAAGAAAAACCCGTTCGCTGGAACATGCGCGGTATACTAATTGTAGCTTCTCTGCTTGGAGCAACAGGCGTTATCTCTAGCTTTGGGCTCTTCCTAATTGGTTTAGATGTCTTTCACCTCAGTGTAGGCACTTTGCAAGCACTTATCTTTCTTAAAATGATTGTAGCGGGTCACTTGACGCTTTACCTCGCCCGTACTGGCGTGCGTCACTTTTGGTCGCGTCCCCTTCCTTCGAGCCTTATGTTCTGGGCTACAGAGTTGACTAAGATCCCTGCAACCCTGTTCGCTGTCTACGGCATATTCATGAGTCCTATCGGGTGGGGATTCGCTGCTTTCGTATGGGGCTATGCGTTGCTTAGTTTCCTGATAACCGACCAGCTAAAGATTTACTTCTTCAGATTAATGGGGCATGAAGAAGCTTTATCTAACGCCCAACAACCTTACGTTGCTTCACCGCCATTTCCACATGTTATCTCATCCTTTTTTCAAAAATTTAAAAAAGCCTTCCAGTGCTAAAAATGAAGACAGCTGAAAAGAAAAGTTATACCGCGCATAGGATTTCTTGAACGAAAGAATGAGCAAGAATAACCATTGTTTAAAGTATATTTGCCAGTTGCGGGGTGGGTTTGTTAGCAGCCTTCTCCCAGTTGCACTTTGCTTGCGGTATTCAGCTTTATGGAAATGAAAAAGAAATCTAGTCTAACCAGTACTGACGTGAACTATAAAAGCGAGTGAAGGTTTGCTTTGAATTTTATTACTTAAGGTGTTTCAAGGGCGACCTGTCTTTTTCAAGATTTTATTGAGTCGCTTCTTTGGAAGTTTAGGTTTCTTATTTCTTTCCTCTTCGACCAAACATATTCCCACATCTCCATTGTTTCCGCTTCTTTTAAGGTTGGTGTCAGTCCATTTAATGCCATATGCGAACGTATGAGATTGCAGTAAATTTTGTTTACCATCTGCAATGTTTGTGTTCACAACAATCCTATTTCCTTTCCTTATCTATTTTTTTTGAAGATTTCAAAAAAGCTAATTGCATTACACAAGTTGTGACTGTACCTATACAATCACAAGAAACTATAAAGTACTCTCAACCACTTCTACGTACAAAAGCTGGTGAATCTTCAATGACAAAAACAGTTTTGTCTGAAAAGGAACTTCCAACCGAGAAGCCGAATCTCGAAAGGATTCTCAGAAATGTGCCCTTTGATACAGGATTCCATTTTACAACAGAAAAGGGAGTTTACACAGGCATAACAGCCGTTAGCTTACCTGACTTTGCTTTGAAGCTGGAAACCATCGACGCTAACTCAATTCTCTTTCACTATCCCCGTGGAGACTTCCAAAAGTGGATACAAAACACACTCGGCGACGAAGAATTAGCCAATCGCATGTGCTTCATACAAACCAACCTTTCTGGAGAAAAACTCAGAAATCAATTACTCAAAATCGTGCAAAAACGGATCTCTGAGCTCAAATAACCCTAAACCCGTCACTTCAACTATTACCTGACGATAAAACCGTTTTGCGAGGGAGCTGAGCATTTTCAAAGGGTTTTTCCTTCGTATTTTTCTGCTTAAAAGTGTGGTTCGCTGTTTTCGTCTACGCTTCCAGAAAGCTTAACCTCTTCCAGTTTTGACATAATCTCTACGTTGTAGACTCGCCAGATGTCTTCTCGCGTGATTATGCCTATCAGCCTCGTGCTATCCCCTGGCTCAACAACTGGCAGGCGTCCGATTTGGTTACTCGTCATCTTGCCAAAAGCAGTATAAAGACTTTCATCAGGAATCGTTGTGATCAGTTCTTTCGTCATTACTGAGTTCACCATGGTCGTTGCTCGCTGCTCTGGATTAACTTTAAGAACATCCGTAAGTGTGACCATACCAACAAGTTTGCCGTTATCATCCAAGACGGGCATACCTTTTATTGCGTTCTTTGCCATTATCTCAGCGACCTCTGAAAGCGGTGAGTTGAGGGTAGTTGTAGTGACCTTTTTGGTCATTGCGTCTTTGACAAAGAGCTTCTGCATTAGAGGAGTAGAGTATTCACTTCTGTGGGCAGGCGAATCAGCTCTTGATTGAACTTGGCTTCTATAGATCGTATACTTTCCTGTGATTACATATGCGAGGGTAGTGGCTATCATAGAGGGAACCAGCAGAGTTAATCCTCCAGTCATCTCGCTAACCATAAGTATGACTGCAATAGGCACCTTGCCCACGCCTCCGAAAAATGCCATCATCCCCACTATAACAAATGCTGCAATGACAGGACCGAAGTTTGGCAAGAGCCCGTTTAGAAATATCCAGAGTGTTGCTCCTAGCAAGCCGCCTATCACTAGAGCTGGTGCGAAGACTCCTCCGCTTCCTCCTGACCCTATTGTAAGAGACGTCGCAACTATTTTGGCTACAATGATTATTGGAATCAAAATTATAGGGAGTAAGACAAAGTTGCCGCTCATCGCTATCTGAAGCCAACCATACCCCATGCCGAGCACTTGCGGGAGAAACATTCCAATAATGCCCACTAAAAATCCGCCCAGAGCTGGCTTCAAGAAACGCGGCATGCCTAGACGCTGAAAAAGAGCCCGTGTGCCGTAGAACCCTTTGACGTACACGATACCCACTAAACCGCAGATTAATCCCAAAAGAGCGTAAAATGGTAAATCAAGGGGGGCGTTGAAAGCACCTAGATTCAAGTAACCAAATATTGGCGTCCACCCGGCATATGAGGCGAATATGCTGTAGCCCACTGTTGAAGCTATGAAAGCTGGCAGCAACGTCTCAACCTCAAAGTCTCCCATGTAAAGAATCTCAGCGCTCATTATGGCCCCTCCAAACGGCGCCTTGAAGATGGAGCCAATTCCTGCACCTATGCCGACTGCAACTGCGATTCTTCTGTCTTTTGAGCTGAGATGAAATCTCCTGCTCAGGAAGGAACCGAAGCCTGCCCCTATCTGCGCTGTCGGACCTTCCCTGCCTGCACTTCCTCCAGAGCCGATCGTTATTGCTGAGGCTGCAAGCTTAACCAAAGGTGTTCTGGATCGAATCTGACCGTCTTTATTGTGAAAAGCATCTATTGCCGCGTCAGTTCCATGGCCCTCGGCTTCTGGTGCCAAGCCATAGACGAGTATACCACTGCAAAGTCCTCCTACAGTAGTTACCAACGGAATCAAGTAAAGATGGGATGAGATTAATCCTAAGCTTCCGCCTTCTCCGGCTGGCGTAGGAGCAAAAAAACCAGCGACGTCGCCGAGCAGAACCGTGCTTGCGAGTCTAATTGCTTCATAGAAAACAATACTTCCTAATCCGCAGATCGTACCTATCAAAATAGCGATCGGAACCCATTTTCTAAGATAACCAAACTCGCTGGAAGCTCTGGGTGACTTCACTTGTTCTTATCCTTCTTGAATACGCACTGCACTTTGAAGTCGGATATAAACGGCACGCCACGGAATATCTAAACGGTCTAAAAAAATGGAGATTTCAGCCTTTTCCTTGCGCACATACTGTTTTTTCTGGTTGGATGCAAACAAGAGAGCTATTGGTTGACCAAGACTGTTTGGGTAAGGGCATATTCTGTTTGAGAAAACTATAGAAATACGCTTGCAAATTAAGGATAGGAAGAATCAAGATGGCACGCGTTATTCCGTCATTGCAAAGACTCGTCTTTTACTTAATAATAACTTTAGTTTTGACTATAGGCACTCTTTATGTTTTCCACCAGTTCATTGCTGAACCCATTAGCTTATCCAAACTATTTGAACAAGCAGTAAATGTAATTATCATCTTAGGTTTTGGGTTAGCAGCTATAGCAATTATACGACGTTTTAAACCGATTATGGCTCAGCGAATGGGTAGCCAAGCTGCAACAATAATACAGTATGTCATGTTTGCCATAGCAATATTAATCATGAGCTTCGGAATCTTAAGCATCATTCAAGTTTCGGCAACGGACCTTTTAGCAAGCGCAGGAATAATCTCAATCACTGCAGGTCTAGTCATCTCCACTTTTGTCGGCAGCCTCTTATCAGGTTTCCTTGTTTTCACTAATTACAAGTTCAAAGTAGGCGACAACGTTATAGTAAACAATATTCCCGGAAAAGTCACAGAAATGACCGCACTCATTATGAGAATACAAACTGATGTGGGTCAAGTTACCATTCCAAACAGCGCAATCGCTTCAGGCGGAGTAATCATAACCGCTATTCGTGATTATAAAAGCAAAGAAAGCAGATTTCACTACAAGGTAGGCGACCGAGTAGTAACACCGTTCATGAACGAGCAGGGAATAATTAAAGAAATAACGCCGTACCACACAGTCATCAATTTGGATTCTGGAAAAGAAATAACCTACCTAAACAACAGCATAGTATCAGGAGCAGTGGTAATTGCAAAAATAACGTCGGCACCAAGCCAAACTGAAAAGAAAGCGACGTAGATCTAATTAGCAAGCGCAAGACATAACTTTCAAAACGGGTAATCACGTGACCGTTACTCCACTTTCCAGCACAATTGTCGCCGTAAACTTGATTTATACTTAAGCGTTGAGTCGGAAAGAGCCGGCAGCAGTCGCAGAAGGTCACCTACAGTCGCTAAAAGTCGCAACCTACAAACACCTCAACCCCCAAAACAAAAAAACAACCCAAAACACAAAGAACAAAAAAAACTCTCTTGCAGCATCAGAAGCACTCAAGTTAACCTATACAGCACTAGAAACATATACAACCCTAAACTTTGACTTGCTTCCAGTAACGGCTAAATACTGCAAAGCCTAATTCCGTTGATGATTTAAGCGTGGGGAAGAACACAAAAATGGAAAACTTCTCAAACCTCGTCCAAAACCTGATCGAAGCAAGCCGCAAACATGAACAATACCGAGACAAAGAATGCATAAACATGATTGCAAGCGAGGGACTAAAATCGCCAGCAGTCAACCAAATGCTCTGCTTCTCACATGACCTCGCATGCAGATATGCGGAAGGCGAAAACGACGTAGAAGGGCACGTTAAAAAACGGTACTATCAAGGACAAAAATACATGTCCCAAATCGAAGACTACGCAACAGACATAATGAAAAGCCTATTCAAAGTCTGACTGGGCAGACGTCCGACTGGTTTCAGGCACCCACGCGAACCTAGCCACTTTCAAAGGCTTATCGTTAGCCTCAAAAAACAACAAAATGGTCGTCACCCCGCTAAGCTGCGGCGCACACATCTCACACGATTACACGGGCTTAGCTGGCAACGTACTAGGTTTAGAAAACATAAATCACGTTTACGACATAGACGAATTCAACATTGACCCAGACAAGTCAGCCTACGTCATACGAGCCGCCAAACCAGGCATAGTCACCTTCGGCGGCAGCCTCTTCCTGTTCCCGCACCCAATTAAAGAGTTAAGAGCTGTCTGCGAAGAAGTAGGCGCATACATAGCCTACGACGCATCTCATGTTCTGGGTTTAATTGCAGGCGGCGAATTCCAAGACCCACTACGAGAAGGCGCAGACTTCATAACCTCTTCAACTCACAAAACTTTCCCAGGACCACAAGGCGGCGTCATCATGGGAAGTCCAACCAGTCCAGCGCTAGAGAAAGCAGTGAAAAAAATCCAATTCGCCATTTTCCCACTTAGCGCTTCAAGCACCCATCTTGGGCAGGTTACCAGCGCTTGGCATAGCCGCCTTGGAGATGAAGCTTTTCGGCGCTGAACTAGCAAGACAAACAGTGAAGAACGCGCAGACAGCTGGACAATACCTGTTTGAGAACGACGTTAAAGTTCTAGCAGAGAAAAAAGGCTTCACTAAATCTCACCAAATCGCGGTTGACATTCGCAGCTTCGGCGGCGGCAAAAAGATTGCTCAAGACCTCGAAGACGCAAACATAATCCTCAACAAAAACCTCTTGCCCTACGATGACCAAAGCAGCAAAGAAGACCCTTCAGGATTAAGAATCGGCTTCCAAGACGTAACCAGACGAGGCTTCAGAGAAGGCGACATTAAACACCTATGCGACCTCATGCTTGACGTGATAAAAGGCAAACGTAAACCCGCTCAAGTCAAAGAAGACGTCACTATCGTTCAAGAAAGAGTTTAACCAAGTGAAATACGGCTTCCAAAACGTCGAAGAAGCATTAAGCTACATCAGAAAGGCTTAGATGCCTTCACTTTTCTTTGAGCAACATCACATAGGCAGAATCTTCTAAAAGCGAAAATTAAGCCTAAATATTAATAAGCCAACATTCTCCTTTTGAAAGCTGAAACTGCCATGGTAGACCTTTTCTTAATCTACGTCGCCATAACAGCAGTAGTCTTTGTAGTGGTTTTCATGTTGCTTCCAAGGTATGGACCACACACCATATCAAGGTTAACATGCCCAAAATGCAAGAAAACAATTCAACTATCATTGGGTTCCAGGAGCCAGCTTCATTTCCCTCTACCGTGGAAACACACGACGCCTGCATTGCCCTTACTGCCATACAGTATCAACCTTTAACATAGCATCCACCAGAATGAGCAAACAACAAGCCGCCGCCTTAAAAAACAAAGCTTAAGCATGCCAAATGAATGCAAAATCTTTCAGTTTTTCAGAATATTTAATATTCTTGGTTGCCAATCAACTTAAATCTCCAAGCTTGATAACCACTAAAAGGAGTTTGCCTAGAATGAAGGTACTGTTAAACGATGGCTTAGAAAAAGAAGGATTAAAACTCTTCCAAGACGCTGGCATAGAAACAGACACGCAAAAAAGAGACCAAAACAAGCTAATTGCCGATGTAGGGCAGTTTGACGCGTTAATTGTGCGAAGCGCCACAAAAGTCACCAAGGAAGTTATCGAAGCAGGCGCCAGAGGAAAACTCAAAATCATCGGAAGAGCAGGAGTAGGCTACGACAACATAGATGTTGAAGCCGCCTCAGAAAACGGAATAGTTGTAAAATCTGCTCCCTACGGCAGCACCAATGCAGTGGCAGAGTTAACCATCGGTTTAATGCTTAAGCATCTCAAGAAATACTCCTCAAGCTCACCATTCACTTAAAAATGGCGTTTGGAAAAAAGAGAAGTTCAAAGGAACTGAGTTGTCCTACAAAACGTTGGGTATTTTGGGCTGCGGAAGAATCGGGCAAAGGCTGGCAGAAATTGCGCGCCGCGGCTTTGACATGGAAGTAATCGGTTATGACATTAAGCCGTGTCTTGAATCAGGCATAAAATTCATGACAAAACAAGAAGTCCTAGCAAAAGCCGATTACATAAGCATTCATACAGGCGGAAAAGAACCAGTTGTCGGCGAAAAAGAACTACAGTTAATGAAGAAAACCGCTTATCTAGTTAACACTTCAAGAGGCAGCAACATAGACGAGCAAGCACTATACAAAGCGTTAAAAGAAGGTAAAATCGCTGGCGCTGCACTAGACGTTTACGTTGATGAACCCAAAGGTGAAGGCGCTGAATTCAAAAGCAAACTCAAAGAGTTAGACAACGTCGTTTTAAGCAGTCACCTTGGCGCATCAACAATCGAAGCCCAAAGAGAAACAGCAACCGAAATAGCACGCGTAGTTTCAGGTTACCTTTTAGGCGGAGACTTCTCCAACGCAGTAAACGCAGGTGAAAGCATAGAGCTAGAAGAAATACCAGTTTACACCTTGTTTATTCACCATCGTGATGTGCCAGGAGTCTTCGCTAACATTGACAAAGTCTTAGCTGACAACGACATAAACATTAGAGCAAACTATTCAAGGCAAATCGGAAACAGCGGCTACGCCATATCGGTGTATGTGCTCCACAAAAAAGTTAGCCCAGAAATAATAAAGAAGCTCAAAGCAGTCCCAAACGTTTGCAACGTAAAAGTTTAAGCCTAAAAAGGCTGTTTCAAGCAGGCATATAAACCAGTTTTCTTTTTTAAAGTAGCCATGCGACTTGGAGTTCTGTTTTCAGGCGGCAAAGACTCAACACTTGCCCTTCACTACGCTGCGGAGAAGGAAGAAGTCGTATGCCTCATCACCATACTTTCGAAAAATAAGGAGAGCTTCATGTATCATACGCCAAACATTGAGATTTCGGCACTTCAAGCAGAAGCCTTAGGATTGCCTCAAATAACAAAAACAACCGAGGGCGAAAAGGAAAAGGAACTCTCAGAATTGGAAGATGCAATCGCTGAGGCAGCAAGAAAGTTCCAGATAGAGGGTGTGGTAACGGGCGCAGTGGAGTCAGTCTACCAGGCTGAACGGGTCCAGCGTATATGCAATCAACTTGGGCTTTGGTGTTTCAATCCGCTTTGGAAACATGACCAGAAAGCCCTTTTAGAAGAGCTTCTTGAAAAACAGTTTAAAGTGATTATTTCAGGAGTTTTCGCTTATCCCCTTGACGAAAAATGGCTTGGAAAACAAATCGACACCAAACTAATAGATAGGCTAGTTGACCTACAACAAAAGTATGGCTTGAGCCCAGCCGGAGAAGGCGGCGAAATTGAAACAACAGTTTTAGATGCACCTCTATTCAAAAAGAAAATCGAAGTCCTTGATTATAGTGTTGAATTTAAGGGAAATTCTGGAGTATTCATAATTAAGCAGGCTCGGCTGGTTTCCAAATGATTCTTGTTGTAGACATGAATTGGAAAAAGGATTCATTGGGCTTTTACGAGTTCGTATTACCTATAGTCACAATTGCTAAAACGCAAGACGAATGCATCGTAAAACATTTCCTTGAAGTAACCAACCAAGACCTAAGTCAATGTGACAGGGTTATTCTTTCAGGCACAGCACTGAAGGATACAGCAACTTTAAGTCAACCCGAAAAGTTCATGTGGCTCAAAGAAACGGAAAAGCCAGTTTTGGGCATCTGCGCAGGCATGGAAACTATAGGCGTAGTTTTCGGTATGCGCTTGATTCGATGTTTGGAAATAGGTATGACACAGATAAATATGCTAAAAGAAAACCCGCTTTTCTGTGGAGACTTCAAGGCTTACTCACTTCACAGCTACTGCGTTGAGCCTTCAGGGGATTTTTATGTTTGGGCAAAATCCACAAAATGCGTCCAAATCATTAAGCATAAAATCAAGCCAATCTATGGTGTGCTTTTTCATCCCGAAGTGAGAAATCCTGAATTAATCAAATGTTTCATTCTCTTGAATAAAAGTTAGCGCCTGATTAGATACCGCTGGAAAAGTAGGCAACAGAAACTTAATTACCAAGCAAACCAAATTTAAAGTATACTAATTTTGTAGGTTAAATGAAGTGATTTTAACATGATAAACAAGTTGCCAATAGAAAAGCTCAGAAAAGAATGTGACCCTAATTTTATGCAATGTGAATCAACCAATGACCTTGCTCCTTTAAGCGAAATTATAGGCCAAGAAAGAGCCGTTCGAGCCTTAAAATTTGGGCTCGGCATAAAAGACCACGGTTTCAACATGTATGTTGCAGGTTACCCTGGAACAGGCAGAAAAACCGCGGTTAAAAACTTCGTAGAAGCGCAAGCTAAAATTCAGCCAGTTCCACCCGACTGGTGTTACGTCAATAATTTTGCTAACCAATATGAGCCGAAAGCCATTCAGTTGCCAGCTGGAAAAGGAAAAGAATTCCGCGAAGACATGAAAAACTTTATTGAAAACGTGAAGAACGCGCTTCCTAAAGCTTTTGAAAGTGAAGATTACGCTGCAAGAAGAGAAGCCACAATCCGAGGCTTAGAAAATCAAAGAAAACAGTTAATTGAAGAATTAAGCGTGAAGGCTCAGCGTGAAGGCTTTGTAATTCAAACAACACCTATTGGCCTGCTACTTATTCCAGTGTTAGATGGCAAACCGCTTAGCGAAGAAGAAATGTTAGCGTTGCCTCAAAAAACGAAGGATAAACTCCAAGAAAAAAGGGAAAAGTTGGAAACGGAATTCAGAAACACAATGAGGCAACTAATAGATATGGAGAGAAAAATTCATGAAGCCTTAAAGAAACTAAACAAGGAAGTTGCCCTCTACGCCATCGGCAACCAAGTGGAAAGCCTTAATCGAGAAATACAAAGATGCCCCTGGAAGTAACAGCTTACCTTAAAGCTGTAGAAAATGACATTTTGGATAATCTGCAACAGTTCATAAGAAGAGGAGGGTGAACCGCAAGAGCAGCTTCCATTCCAAATGCCGTGGATGAAAGAAGACCCCTATAAGAAATACGAGGTAAACGTCGTCATTGACAACTCGGAAACCAAGGGTGCACCTGTAATCATGGAAACAAACCCCACTTACCCTAACCTTCTGGGCAGAACAGAGAAAGAAGCTCAGTTTGGCGCCTTAACCACTGACTTCAGCATGATTCGGGCAGGATCCGTACACAAAGCCAACGGCGGATACTTGATTATTCCAGTTGAAGAGTTACTAAGAAACCCGTTCTCCTATGACGGTTTGAAACGAGACCTCAGAGACGGAAACATAGCTATAGAAGAACCTGAAGAACGTTATGGTTTTCTCAGTGTTAAAACCCTTAAACCTCAACCTATTCCTTTAACAGCCAAAGTAATCCTAATTGGTGATCCCTACATTTACCAATTATTATTCCAGTTGGACACTGATTTTAGAGAGCTTTTCAAAATTAAAGCCGAATTTGATTCAGTGATGGATAGAACCGACGATAAAGTAATGCAATACGCCTCCTGGGTATGCACACTCTGTGAAAAAGAAAACCTCAAACACCTCGACGGCACAGGAGTTGCCAAACTAGTAGAATACAGTTCAAGAATTGCAGACGACCAATACAAGCTATCAACGCAATTTTCTCATATTGCTGACATAATTCGCGAAGCAAACTATTATGCTTCACAAGAAAACGCCGAGTTCATAAACGGAAACCATGTCAAGAAAGCGATAGAAGAAAAAGTTTACCGCTCAAAACTCATCCAAGAAAAAATTCAAGAAATGATAACACGCGGGTTCTTCCTAATAGACACCGTTGAAGAAAGGGTTGGGCAAGTAAATGGCTTATCAGTTATGGGAATGGGCGACTTTGCCTTTGGCACCCCCTCACGCGTAACGGCAAGCATTGGCTTAGGCAGAGAAGGAGTAATCGACATTGAAAGAGAAGCTAAAATGGGCGGACCCATACACACAAAAGGCGTCTTAATCCTCAGCGGCTACTTAAATGACAAATACGCTAGGGACAAACTGCTGAGTCTTTCAGCAAGACTTGTTTTTGAGCAGAGTTATGGAGGGGTCGAAGGTGACAGCGCTTCAAGCACCGAATTATACTCGATTTTATCAGCGCTTTCTGGACTGCCGATAAAGCAGAACTTAGCAGTAACAGGTTCAGTTAACCAGAAAGGCGAAGTCCAAGCCATAGGCGGGGTAAACGAGAAAATTGAAGGTTTCTTTGAAGTCTGCAAGCTTAAGGGTTTCACTGGACAGCAGGGAGTAATGATACCGGAAAGCAACGTGCAAAATCTGATGCTTAAAGAAGAAGTTGTTGAAGCAGTGAAAGCACGGCAAATTTAGCATCTACTCAGTCAAAACAATTGATGAAGGCATAGAGGTTCTTACTGGAGCAAAAGCTGGGCAAAGAGGTGCGGATGGAACTTTTGAGGAAGGAACAGTGAATTACCGTGTAGACAAGCAACTTAGAGACATGGCAGATAAACTCAAGGAGTATCCACCTTTTCAAGTGCAAGAGAAAAAAGTTGAAAGTTAAACCTAAGAATTGAAAGAAGCTTTATCTCTTCCTTTTTCCATGCGCCTACAATTAGCATGTAAAGGTTTGTTTACAAGCTGGCTAACTTGGGTATAGCCTAATTTTTGATAAAGAATTCATAAACAAAAATGACCTACCGAGGGCTCAAAGGTAATTAGTGATTTTGCATCTTTATTCTAAGTTATCAAAGCTTATTTTGCCAGCCCGCTAAAAGGTAGTCAGGGTTCAAAGTTGGTAGCTTCAAAGCGCAAACATAAACGCAATAACTCTACGATAATCATGCTTCTTCCAGCAATACTCTTCATATTCCTCATTGGATGGTGCATGTACTTCATCGGCGACCAAAAAAGACCAGACAAGATACAGCGTAAACCACCCAAAAAAGACAACGTAACCATTATGCCCATAATTTACGAAGAAACACAAGAAATAATAAATGAATAATGCAAAAAGAAACCGCTTCTTTTAATCATTCGCAACTCTACAATTTGTGTTTTCTAGCGAAGCTTGCACGCTTGTTGTTGCAATTACACAGTCACAATTCCATTTATACTGCGCAAAGAGTTCTTAATTTGCGAGAAAATAGCCATCCAAGAGGTACACCCATGTTTGGCGGGTCAGCTGTTAAACGAGGCGCGGGTTGCCGTACCCTGATAATTCAGGTCCTTTTTTTGATTCGCGTCTTGGGTTAACAAGGGCGATCTGCCAAGCCTACTTTTGGTTACTGAATTCACTTATGGTTCAACCGCTTTTTTGTATAGAACTTATTAAGGGTTAGATGCAATTCTACTTTTCGTGAGCTTAACTTGAGCTATAAAGAAAACATGCATCCTAAAGTCAGCCAAGCAGAAATGGCGGTTTTCCAGGAATTAAGCAAGGCGGGGTTAACCAGCGGCATGCTGACCCAAAAACCAATTATCCTAAAATCAACGATTCCAGACTTTTGCTGGGCAAACAAACGAAAAATTGTTTACTTAGATGGTATACCAGTGCATTCGAGCGATAAACAGCAAAAGCGAGATAGCGAAATCGATGAGCTGCTGGAAGCCCAGGGCTGGGATGTACTCAGAATCTCTTATCAGCCGCCTATAACAGAGAAAGGACTGGCTGAAATAATGGCAACCATAAAGCGCTTCTTAAACGTAGACGAGGAAACATAAGGGTTTCAAAGAAATTAATTGTTACAAGCGTAAACTTCAGTAAATCCCTAATGTTTTTTGTTTGGAGGCGATTTTTGAGGTTGTTTGGCAGCCTGGAAAGTTACTGGGTTAACGTTATACCGCATGGGCATTACATTTTCTGATAAGAAGAAAAATAGTTCATCATCAACAACAACGCAACTAACGCTGGCTAGGTTTTGCTGTCTCTGAAAACGCTAGTATCATCAACATCATCAACCTTAACGTCGCCTTTTGCATTTTTTCAGGAAAACCTAACATTCAACTCAAAAAAGGTTTACAGTATTTTTTCAAGCGCTAAGCCACTTGCGGATCTACTAAACTTATAAAAAGATATTTATCTCTAAGAGAGAACCATCTTGCGAATGCTCCGGTAGTATAGTCCGGTCAAACCTTACTAAGACTTCTTATTAAGGGACTAAGTATAGCGGCCTCTCGAGTCGCGGACCCGGGTCCAAATCCCGGCCGGAGCACCATTGTTTTTCCAGTTTATCGTAGGAATATAAAATTTTATTTAGCTTTTTCTAGTTTGAAGCTTTTTCTTACAGATTTTATTGCGGTAAAGTGAATGTCTTTAGTGCATAAAACCAGATCTCTGTTTATGCACATGGCGGCTACTAATATGTCGATGGCTGGAAGAGGAGTGCCTTTTTGGAGCAAAGCTATAGAAATATTTACGCTTTCTTCGTAGTCTTCAACATTTGGGTAAATCACGGTTAATTCCTCGAATTCCATCGCCTTTGGGAACTCTACTAAGTTAAATATTGTTGTAAAGCCCGTTAAGTTGAGTTTGCTCTTTTTTAAAAAGTCTATGAGCTCGTTTGTGTCGTAGACAACCTCTTCCATTCCAGCTTCCTGCCCTCTTCATAATATTTTATAGCTTTTTCCAAGTCAATACTTGACACGTCGACGCCGGAATCCTTCATCTTCTTGGCCAGTTTCTTCATTGGCACAACTCCACCTTCGATTATTTCTAATCTATCAAGATAGTTTGTTAAGGCTTTGCGGACGACTTCGCTCCATTTGACTTCTGAATGTAGCTTCATCTTTTCGCATAGTTCGTGCGATATTGAAATAGTGATATTTACCATGCACACGATTATGTGAGTGCACAGATTTAAGTGTATTTAAGTATCTACAAAACTAGCACGCTTTATTGAAAGAACCATCATCTGAAAAATGGGGTTTTAATTAAAGAACGGAAGTTATTTGTATGCGAATGTTGAGCATAGTTCTTCTACTGTTCGGTTCAGCGTTAGTTCTGCCATGTTTCTGCTGTAATCCATTATGCGTCTTGAACTGTCAAAAATTAAGCGCAACACCGATGCTATGTTTGGGTCCAGTTTTTTGCTTGACATGAGCATCATTAATTCGTTTTCAAGCGGAGCCAGAGAATCGCGTTTTGAAATTAGTTTCTCTGCGTCTTTGTATTCTCTTTTGAAAAGCGCTTTTATTGCGTCATCGTATAGTTGGTTTGCTTGCGAGCTGAAATTGACGAGTTGATTGTATATTTCTTCATCTATTGGATCTTTTATGAAAAGCGTTTCGTCATCGATTAATTTTTGCAGCGAACCCAGATTGTTTATGATATTCATGGCGTTTTGGGCAATGCTTTCAATGTCGTTCACTGCTATACGGTACAATAGGAACTCTTTAGGTGTCCTAAAGCCAAGTTCACGGTATAGGTTGCGTTCTATCCCATATTTCAGCTGGCGAACGATATACAATCCAAGCCTGTTTACATCATTGTAAGCGCTGATTACGCCGTCAAATAAAGCAGTACTTCTGTCTTTTAGGGCGGCGATGGCGTCTCTGTTTGCGGAGATTGCTACGATAGCCATTCTTCTAACAGCTTTTTCAATGGGGAACTCTGACGGTTTTATTAGGATTTGCAGGGTGATTTCGTCTGGTGTTTCATCGATTATTTCTGAACCAAGAAAGTTGTCTCTAGCTAAGTTTTTTATTTCATTTTTGTATTTTGCTGCGTCTTGAGCGTTTTTGAAGTGGACTCTTATTATGTCAGCGCCTATGGCATATAACGCGCGGATCATGCGTAGCGTGGATTGTGTAGGCTCTTTCGGGTCAACGTTAATGAAGTATTCTTTGAGTTTGGATGCGCTGTCTCTGCCTTCTTTTTCTTTGATTTTTCTTGGAACCAGCGTTAGTGTGAAGTCTGGTTGGATGTTGAATGCTATTTCGCTGCCTCGTTTTAACTCTAGGTCTTGGACCCATTCTTTCGGTAGGGATATTATGTATGATCCTCTTCCTGTGCATTGGACTTTTCTATAGCCTAGGTCTTTTTCTGCCAAAAAGCTCACCCGATATATGTTTCATTTAGATAACATAGTTCATGAAGCTGCATATAAATGATTATCAACAAAGTTATATAGAATACATGCTATCTCATTGGGCTAACACTAATAAAAAAGGGGTAAAAATGCCACTAAACACCTGCAAAGTAATAATGAGAAGTGCTAATCAATCAGCCACAAGCAAAGGCGTTTCATGCACAAGCGACATTGAACTGTATATTTTCATGCTCACATGCCCCCGCTAAACAAAAAATTTAATGAGGTTTAACCGTATGAAAAGAATAATTGCAAAGCAAGAAGTATGCATGGGCTGTGGACTATGCGAAGTGTACTGCATAGTTCAACATTCAAAATCAAAAGATATAATTAAAGCCTACAACAGCGAGCATCCCAAACCAATAAGCAGAGTAAGACTAGAAGTAAACAAGCCTGTCTCCTTCGCCATCCAATGCCGACACTGCGAAGACGCACCATGCGTTACTGCTTGCTTATCAGGCGCAATGCAAAAAGATGAAAAAACAGGTTTAGTGACCCATAACCAAGAGAAATGCATGGGCTGCTGGACCTGCATAATGGTTTGCCCATACGGCGCCATAAAAATGGATCAAGCAAGGCAAAGTAGTCGCCAAATGTGATTTATGCCAAGGCTTCGAAGAGCCAGCATGCGTTGCTAACTGCCCCAACCAAGCATTGGTATTCAAAGAGGTGAAACCGTAAATGCCAAAGTACGTGATTGTTGGCGCTTCAGCAGCAGGCATAGGCGCAGTTGAAGCCATCCGAGAAGTAGACCAGACAGGAAGCATAGCCATAATTTCTGAAGAGCCTTGCCCCCAGTACAGTCGTCCAATGATTAGCGACTTTGTCAGCGGCAAAGCAGACTTCCATAAAATGAAGTGCCGAACCGACGAGTTCTGGAAAGAAAACAACGTAGAAGCCTCACAGGCAAAAAAGCAACAGCCCTAAACTTAACCGAGAAAACTGTCCAGCTGGAGAGCGGCGAAAAAGTTGCTTATGAAAAGTTGCTGCTTGCAACAGGCGGCAAACCCTTTGTTCCGAAGATGGAAGGCTCAGATAAGGATGGCGTATTCACCTTCACCACCATTGCGGATGCTCAACGGCTTGCAGCTAAAATTGATAGCATAAACGCTAAGGCGGCGGTAGTTATAGGTGCAGGACTAATCGGCATAAGCGTAACTGAAGCGCTCATGAAGCGTGGCTTAAAAGTTACAATGGTTGAATTGCAAGAGAAAATTCTCAGCTTGCTCTTGGATGCAAAAGCCTCAGACCTTGTGGAAGGCGTCGTTAAGAAAGCAGGCGTCGACATCGTAACTGGTCAGTCTGTCCAGAAAATCTTGGGCAAACCAGATAACGAAGGCGTAGTCGGCGGAGTAATCTTAACTAAGGGTGACCAAGTACCCTGCGACCTTGTCATCGTAGCCATAGGTGTTGTTCCACGCACTGAACTGGTCGTAGGAACAGCGGTGAAAATTAACAGGGGAATAGTAGTTGATAATATGATGCAGACGACTGTGCCTGACGTTTACGCTAGCGGCGATGTGGCTGAAGCGTACGATTTCATTATGAACCAGAACCGCCTCTTGCCCCTTTGGCCCCTTGCAGTCTTGGAAGGTCAAGTTGCAGGGTATAACATGGCAGGCAAGAAAACCACTGTACATGGGCGGCACAAACATGAGCAGCCTCAAGTACTTTGGCATCCCCATCGTTTCCATAGGCTTAGCTAATCCTAAGGAAGACCCAGCGCTGGAAGTGCTCGTTCAAAATGATGCTGAACACAACATCTACAAGAAACTTGTCCTAAAAAACAACGTTATCGTAGGCTTGACGTTTGTGAACTGCATTGAACGTGCAGGCGTCTTGTTCTATCTTATGAAGAATACGATAAACGTGAAAAAATTCAAGCAGAAACTCCTCGCAGACGAATTTGGTTTAGCAACACTGCCGGTGGGTTTGCAGAGAAAAATGTGTGTGGTGCAATAAAATGAACCGTGAAGACAGAAAAATAATCAGTCCCTTCGGAGATGACAAAGATATCTCGGGCTGCGCCCTTTTCGGCATGATGAACACTGATGGCAAACGGTTTAGCTCAAAGGATCCAGTTCGTGCAATAACGAACATGCATGACCGAGGTAACGGTTTAGGCGGCGGCTTCGCAGTTTACGGCATATACCCAGAGTTCAAAGACTACTACGCTTTCCACGTAATGTACCTGAGCAAAGACGCAAAAGAAAAAACCGACCACATACTCGCTTCTAGATTCGACATAATCTACGATGAAGAAATGCAGACAAGACCCGCCAATGTCCATGACCCACCGTTAGTTTGGCGGTACTTTGTTCAACCTAAAAAACATCGACCTGAAGGCCAAACAGAAGAAGATTACGTGATAGAAGCCATCATGCACATTAACACTGAAACGGGAAAGGCATTTGTCTTCTCAAGCGGCAAAAACATGGGCGTATTCAAAGGCGTAGGCTTCCCAGAAGACGTCGCAGACTTCTTCTGCTTAGAAGACTACCAAGGATACCTTTGGACATGCCACAGTAGATTCCCCACGAACACTCCAGGCTGGTGGGGCGGAGCACACCCATTCAACATTCTGGACTGGACAGTGGTGCATAACGGTGAACTCTCATCCTACGGCATTAACCGCCGTTACTTGGAAATGTATGGTTACAAGTGCACCATGCAAACAGACACTGAAGTGTTAGCATACGCTGTTGACCTGCTGATACGAAGACAGCACCTACCAATCGAGTTGGTATCACAAATCCTTGCCGCACCGTTATGGAGTGAAATAGACAGCATGGAGCCCAAACAAGCACAACTTTTAAGATCACTGCGCCAAACGTACGGCAGTTTACTGATGAACGGGCCATTCAGCATAATTATTGCTCATCATGGGGAAATGATAGGCTTAACTGACAGAATCAAACTGCGACCATTAGTAGCTGGCTCAAACGGCGACTACCTATACTTATCATCAGAGGAGTCAGCCATGCGTTTGGTTTCGCCAAATCTGGACAAATTCTGGTGCCCAAGAGGCGGAGAACCAGTAGTAGCCAGACTAAAAAATAGCAACCCCGAACCCCTTGAGGTTTCAGCTGGAGGGCAAATTTAATGAAAACTTACATAATCCCTGAATATTTGGTTGAACGTGACCAAAACCGTTGCATACGCTGCAAAGTATGCGTTAACCAATGCACATACGATACGCATTACTATGACGAAGAAACCGACAAGGTTTGCAGTAAGGAAGAGAACTGTGTTAACTGCCAACGCTGCGTAACCTTCTGTCCAACCCATGCAATCACCATAAGAAAGAACCCCAACACTAGCAGAGACAACGCCAACTGGACAATGGAGGCTATTCGAGACGTGAAAAAGCAGGCTGAAAGCGGCGGAGTAATCTTAACAGGCATGGGCTGTGACAAACCAGACTACACTTACTGGGACCACCTGCTCCTAAACGCTAGCCAAGTAACCAACCCTTCAATTGACCCGCTGCGTGAACCGATGGAGATTAGAACTTATCTGGGTGCAAAACCGGACAAGCTAGAACTGGAAATGGAAAACGGCGAAACAGTACTAAAGACCCAGCTTACTCCGCAACTTTGCCTTGATATTCCAGTAATGTTCTCAGCCATGTCCTATGGCGCCATAAGCTTAAACGTACATGAATCCTTAGCCCGAGCAGCCACCGAATGCGGAACATACTTCAACACTGGCGAAGGCGGCTTAGACAAAAGCCTATACAAGTACGGCGCTCACGCCATTGTCCAAGTTGCATCCGGACGATTCGGTGTGCATCCCAAATACCTTGACGTGGGTGCAGCTGTAGAAATCAAAATCGGTCAAGGCGCAAAACCTGGTATAGGCGGACACTTGCCAGGCGAAAAAGTAACTAAAGATGTAGCCAAAACACGCATGATACCGACAGGCACAGACGCGCTTTCACCTTATCCGCAACATGACATCTACTCAATTGAGGACTTGCGACAGTTAATTTACGCGCTTAAAGAAGCCACAAACTACAGTAAGCCTATCTCAGTGAAAATCGCAGCTGTTCACAACGCAGCAGCAATCGCCAGCGGTATGGTGCGGGCTGGAGCAGACATAATAGCTCTTGACGGTGTCAGAGGTGCAACTGGCGCAGCGCCCAAAGTCATCAGAGACAACGTAGGCATACCCATCGAGTTAGCCATTGCACAGGTAGACCAGCGGCTCAGAGAGGAAGGCATCAGAAATAACGCTTCCGTCGTGGCGGCTGGCGGCATCAGAAGCAGCGCTGATGTGGTTAAGGCTATAGCGTTAGGAGCGGACGCCGTGTACATTGCAACTGCCGCTTTGATAGCTATGGGCTGCACTGTTTGCCAACGCTGCTACACTGGCAAATGCCCATGGGGTATTGCGACAAGTGACCCGTGGATTAGCAAACGCATCAACCCCGACATTGCTTCTAAGCGATTAGTCAACTTGCTTCAAAGCTGGAGCTTAGAGATTAAAGACATCATGGGCGGCATGGGCATAAACGCCATCGAAAGCTTACGTGGCAACCGACTAGCCTTGCGAGGTGTCGGCTTAACGAGCGCTGAGTCAAAAATCTTAGGCGTAAAATTGGCAGGAGAGTAAAAGTATGCTTGAACAAAAACCGAAACTGGAAATCGACGCAAAATACCTTCCAATCCTACAAAAGGAAAACAACGTGCTAAAAATCAATGCAGAAGGACTCTACTACAAAGACTTAAACTGCCTCTTAAGACAGGCAATATGCACTCCTGTTGAAAGAATAGAAATACATAACGTCTGCGGGCAACGATACATTGGCACTGACTTAGACACAAACATCCAAATTGATGTTTACGGAACTCCAGGAAACGATCTTGGCGCCTTCATGAATGGACCGAAACTGGTGATTCATGGTAACGCACAGGACGGCTGCGGCAACACAATGAACGAGGGACAAATAATCATAAATGGCCACGCTGGAGACGTAACAGGAAACGCGATGAGAGGCGGAAAAATCTTCGTCCGAGACTATGTTGGCTACAGAGTTGGCATACACATGAAAGAGTACCAACGCAAAATCCCCCAAATAGTCATCGGGCACACTGCAGGCGACTTCTTAGCTGAGTACATGGCAGGTGGAATAATGGTCATCTTAGGCTTGAACCTAAAAGAAGGCGAAAAATGCAGAGCTAGGTTTGTTGGCACGGGAATGCATGGCGGCGTAATCTACGAGCGAGGCGAAATTCTTGAACCCGTCAATGGAACCAAAATAATGACGGTTGGCAAGCGAGATACCCAAACAATTGAAGGCTTAGTTAAGCAATACGCCAGCCACTTCGGCACTGACGCCGAGGAAATCTTGAGCGCTAAATTCAAGAAAATACTACCCGTATCAAAAAGACCCTACGAGAAGCTATATTCCCATTAGTTACAATTTCTATTTTTTGGTTTTATTTAAGTATTCAAAATAATCAGCCATCTTTGAAAAGTTTTTTAGGCTGTGTTTTAAGTGTTTCTGAGAACTCCATTTTGCCAGCCACTACTTTGCATGCCACACCAAAGCATACAACATATTTATATGACCGAATTCGGAACCTGAATATTGAGGATTAAATAGTTGAAAGAAACTGATTCGATACCACGGCTGCAAGATATAAATTATCTGTTCGAAACTCTAAGGTCAATCTCTGAAAACAAAAATTTTGAAGAAATTAGACAAATTCTACTGAATCTGGCCAGAACCACAGCGCAATCTCGCTCAGGAGTACCAAGGACTGGTTACTCAAGGGCTCGACGTTTTTTGGGTTCTGATGAATATACATATTGGACAAATGTTCGAGATGGAGTGAGAGAACTAATAAAATTGGGCTTCGTACAACCAGCCACATTACCAAGCAAAAAAGAATACTTGGAACGTTTTAGAACTGCTCAGTTTAAGTTGACGACTAAGGGCAAAAATTTAATGCAGCTTTCAATTGAAGACGACAGCTTATTTAGAGACAACGTCTTTGAGGCATTGTACACTTCTCATCTCTATCTCCGATCTTTTCTCGCTAAGGTTGAGGAGCAAGAGCTAATTTTTCCAATCTTTACTTTGGGCAAAGTAACAACTGAGCTCCAGGATGATTCTCCCAGTAGTCTGAAGCCACCAATTATGGAAAAATACCTAAAATGGTTTTCGCGCCAAAAGGCAGGCGCAATAGAAATGAGTTTGTATATGATGCCAGTTAAAAAGAAGGTCGAAGAACTGGTAACAGGGATTAAATCTATTAATAGCAAAAAGCTGGTAAGTTGTCTAAATGAGATCACGCAACGCCAATTTCTTTCCGCTTATGGATTAGAATTCGATAATGTTACGTTTGACCAGCTGACTAGGTTGTGCTGTCAGTTCTGGGTTATTAATTATAGCTATCTTGTTCCCTCGCTGAATGGTTTCGTTGTTTATTCAACCGCGAAAATTGAAAAAACTGAGCCTTTAATAAAAATTAAGAGACATCGATTATCCGATTATCTGAATGATATTTTAAGGGAAATCCCTCTACAATTTAACGCAATCGGAAAACCGTTTATTCCAATTTATGAGCTAAGAGCAGCGGTCTGTTACAAGTTAAAGATAAATGATGACCTTTTTGACGCAACAATTACCAAAATATTTCAAGAAAAACTGCAGCCAAATTTCAATTTAACTTTACTTACGGATCTTATGGGAACCATGCCTCCCTCAGCATTGCCTCTTAAGATAGGGGACAAATGCTTCTATTCACTTTCAGTGATGAGTAAGGAGGGCTACCAATGAGTATCCCACAAAGGGTATGGATGAGAGAGAAATACTTCTTGAGAGAAAATCCTTTTCCTTCTGAAGCCATAATGGCTGAAGGTAGCGGTGAGCCTTCTGAAGATGGCACAATTTTTGATCCAGGAATAAACCATGACGAGATAGAACAATTTTTCAAAAAATTTATCGTAGATCCTGCATATAGTAAAGGAAGTAGCTTTGGAGCTCTATGGTCCTTAGGACGGGGTGAAGGAGCTCGGGGTTTTGGAAAATCATCGTTAGGTCAGTATGGAGCCAAAGTGGTCTGTGCCGATTTTGGTTCAACAATTTTGAGAAAATATGGTGATGCTGAAAGTTGCGATACAAAAGCACTAATTGCCTCTTACGCAAGATTCGACCGCAATAACGTAACAAACTTTCATGCTATAGCCTTTGAACTAGTAAATTGGCTTACTCACCCCAAGCGGAACATGTACAGTACACCCCCAATTATACGTCTTAGACAGCGAATAAAACAACGACTTGCAACGCAAGGCTTTTCGTTTAATGAAGGAAGCGACCAAGAAGTAGACTCAATTATTAGAGCTGTAAAAATCGCAAGAAGCGAAACATCCGGCACTAAGATAGGCCCACTCAACGAAGAATTTCTTGAAAAACTTGTATCGGCTGATATTACCGATATTATACAGTTTTTGGATGGCGTAGGAACCTGGCATAGAACAAGAAATGGTTTTTCATATTTAGATTCATTATTATCTTTCGCAAAAGCTGCGGATATCAATAAAGCAATTCTTTTCATTGATCAAGTGGAGGATTTTGCAAATACAGGAGTTCCCCTTTACAAAAGGGTCAAAGAGGTTGAAAGATTCCGCGACATAGTTAAAGAGACTGCACCTTTCAACTCTATGACATATTTCATTCTAACAATGCATCCAGATGCACTAAGTTCAATCGGGCGCGAATGGGAAAATGCCAGATTGCCTAGCCTTAGTTATGATAAGATTGAGAATAAAAACCGCGTCCTCGTTCTTCATGGGATACAATCTTTAGAAAATGCTGAAAAATTGTTCAAGGCATATCTTAACTATTCTGACTATCGAATACCCAACCCACCGAACGAGCTACATCCTTTCACAAGCCAAGCAATAGCAAAAATACAGAAACTATACGGCGGCAAATCAGGATATATGCTAAGGCAGGCAAATCAAATTCTTGCAATTGCTGCAGCTGAAAACATTGGCCTCATCGATGAACAATATGTAAGTAAAATAACAGGCACAAGCACCGCCAAACAGGACTCATCAACGCAAGAACAAACAAGTGTACTCCATAAGAGCTTGGAATAAAAAAATGGTGACCATCCATGGAAAAAAGAACTCACAATCCAAGCAGAAAAATCGAGAATCTAATGACTGATGAGGCTAAGGAAACCTTCAAAAGTACTCTAAGTAAACATCAAACGTTCTTGGCTCAACGAGCAGCGATAATAGCCCTTATGGACGGTCGTAGCACAGTAGGCGAATCCGATATTATTAAAGCGATGGCGGATTCACCCACAAAACGAATCCGATATATTACGGAATTTATTGCTTGCCTCTTTCTTTGCGAATTAATAACCAATATGATAACTTGGTTATCTATCAAGTATTATTTTGGTTTTATAACAGCAGAGTTGTACCCTACAATAGGAATCTTAGTTGCAGCAGCAATTTCATCTGGTGGAGCGCTTTCAGTGACACTTTACAAGCAAATTCAAAAAGTTAAACATTGTTAAATAGCTAAAGACTTCAAGATAGAGCTATTAGCGCTCCCAGCCATAAAGCGGAACTTAGCAAGTTCTTTTTAACTTTTTTGAAGAGTGCAGATTCAATAAAAATCACGCCGTTACAGATTAATTGAATAATGTTTAGGGCACTAACTAAGCATAGAGTAGGCTGGGGGATATGTTGTGAGAGCAAACGCTAATCGGAGGCTGATTTATAACTAAAACAAAAGAAATTTTAGTAAAGGTTGCGTGCTTCTTTTCTTTTTTCTGCTTCTTCGTAGAAGCGCAGAACTTCATCTATTATTTCGACGTTAGAGAGCAGCATTCGTCTGCAACAGTACCGTTTCAAGCCAAGGCTGTCTAAGATGTCGCTTGCGTTCTCGCCTGTCTTAATGCGTCTTGTGAACTCGTCCCATTGGTCTCCGACAAGTTTGCCGCATGTGAAGCATCTTACGGGGATAATCATTTGTTTTTCTCCACCTTACCTGTAACTTTTCTGTTCTTTTGCTCTTGCGCCTGCTCCGCCGACCTTTTTGGTTTCTTTAGTTCGGGAGTCTCCGGCAACCATTGTTCTGTCATATTCGCTAAAGACTGTGCGTAAATGAGTGCTTTTTGTCCATTTGAGAAGTGCATTCGCAACTGCCATTCGCGCGGCTTCTGCCTGTCCCATGTAGCCTCCGCCGCTGGTTTTAACATCCATGTCTAGTTGCTGCCAAACGTCTCCGCCTGCCTGCAGTAGAGGCTCCATTATTTTTGCGCGAGCGATGTCTGGTTCGTAAATTTCAACTGGAGTCATGTTTATTCGTATTTTGCCTATGCCCTGTCTAACTATGGCGCGGGCGACTGCTGTTTTTCTTTTTCCACTAACAACTAAAACTTTTTTTGCCGGCATAATTATTTCATCCTATCGTTCCATCCAATTTCTTTTGCCATTTCGCCAAGGGTGAAATGTGGCCCTTTAAGATTGGCAGATGAAGCTTCTGTAAACGTGATCATTTGTTGGTCTTTAAGCTCTAAGGGTATGCCCATAAATACTTTGAGTCGTTTATAGGCGTTTTTGCCTTTCGGCTGCTTATACGGAACCATTCCTCTCACGGCTTTTCGCAGGAAACGGTCGGGTCTTCGATAATGGAATGGACCGCGCCTTGGAGCGCCTACTTCAAGGAAGACGTGGGCTTCTAAAACTTTGCTTTTCTTTTTGCCTGAGAACACGGCTTTTTCAGCGTTAAGGATGATAACTTCTTCGCCGTTTAGTAATCTTTTGGCAACTTTACTGCACATTCTGCCAACTATTAATCCTTCAGCGTTTACCAATGTGACAGGAGCTTTTTTTGTTGTTTGCATTTTTTTCACCGAATAATCTTTACTTTTGAGCCCGTTGGATTTTTCTCTAAGAGCTCAGGGATTGAAAGATATTTTGCTTTGGCAGCAACAAGTTTCGCCTTCGCTTTCTCAGAAGCACCAAATGACGCCACTGTTACCGCATGGTTTATGCTGCCTGACCCCAAGAGTTTGCCTGGAACAACTACTACATCGCTTCTTTTAGTGTTCCTATTTATCCTGCTCAGGTTAACTGAGATGCGTTGACTCCGTGTTTTGGATAAATGGTCAGCTACGTCTAGCCAGATGCCTGCTTGTTTTTCTCTGCTTTCTTTCTTTAAAAGACGAATAAGCTGGATTAATTCTGGGTTTGTTGTTTTGGTTTCTCTCATTGTTGTTCAGCCTTTACTAATTCTTCAAGTTCGTTTAATTGTTTGCCTAACGTTTTGGTGGCTTCTTTAAGGATACGTTCTGGAGGAAGCGCACCTGTTGACTCAATGTTCATTATGAAAGCGTTCTTTTCCCATTCAACCTTCAGCGGCGCCGGCTTTTTTGGGCAAGCTTCAACACAGTCCATGCAAAGGTTGCATGCTAAGAGGTCTCTAACATCAACTTTCTCGTCTTTAATGACGAACACTTTCTTGGGGCAAATATCCACGCATTTTGCGCATTCTTCGCATTTCTCTGTTGGAACAGTTATTTGTGGGAAATACTTGTAAGCGCACATTGAAGTTGGCTGCCACTTGGCGTGAGTTTTGCCTCTTCCAAGCCGGGCGTAGGCTTCAAGTTTTAATTTTTGGTTTTTAGCCAGCTTTATTATTGGGATCTTGTCTGACACGGGGATAATTTCAGGGTTTTCTGATACGATTTCGCCTGAATAAACTGTTCTTGTTCCTTCCTTTGCTTCAGCATCCAGCGTAAGCGTCACTCGGCATTGCGAGCAGCCGAATTCGCTTTTGCATTCGCATACTTCAGGAAGATTGTAACTGTCCAAGTCAGTTTTCAGCGGCGTTAGCCCTAGCCGATGGGCAATTATTTCATCCTGCAAAATTGAGGAATTTTCTATCATGACAACTTCATCAATTGCCATGGTGGGCACCTCAGCAAGTGCTATTCGACGCAGAGCGTTCATTAACGGAACATCCGCGTCTCTGACGATTATGCGGAGGTTGTTATCGTTTTTTTCAAGGATTTCTATTTTCACTTGCTAAGACACTCCAATAATGCGTTCAATAAAGATATAGGTGCATTATTTCAATTTTTCTGTTAATAAAGAAGGGAAATTGAGATTAGACTCTTCTTCCTCTTCTGCCACCAGGCCTTCTCGTGCCGTCATGGGGAATTGGTGTAACTTCTTCAATACGTTCAATACGGAAACCAAACCTTGCAAGAGCACGTATGGCTGCTTGAGCACCTGGCCCCGGAGTTCTTGGTCCCGAACCGCCTGGCGCTCGTACCTTAATGTGGATGGCGGTTATTCCTTTATCCCGAGCCACTTCAGCTGCGCCGGTTGCTGCACGCATAGCAGCGTACGGTGATGATTCCATGCGGTCTGCTTTCACGAACATGCCGCCGCTTGTGCGAGCGATTGTTTCTGCGCCTGAAATGTCAGTTATGTGAATTAGCGTGTTATTGTAGGAGCTGAAGATGTGGACGATTGCCCATTTCTCGTTTCGTTTGCTGTTGGCGCCGCTCAAAATCTGCCGCCTCTTCCGCCTCTTCTTCCGCCTCGGGCAGGCTGCCTGATTTCTGGTTGTTTAGCTACAACTGCTTAATCCGACGCGTAACGGGTGTTCTTGGTTTGCAACTGCACTCTCTGGGGAATAGATAACTTTTGTTTCATCAGCTTTTGGCACTAAGTAGCCGGGGATTGTTACTCGGCGGCCATCTATGGTTACGTGTCCATGAGTGATTAGTTGGCGTGATTGGAAGATTGTTCTTGCTAAGCCTTTGCGGAAAACGATTGTTTGAAGTCTGCGTTCTAAGATGTCTTCGATTGTTAAGTCTAAAACGTTGTCCAACACGGCGGTTTCTTGTAGGATGCCTAGTTTTTTGAGTTTTGCAAGCTGCTCGTTTTCCATTTTTGCGCGTTCTTCAGGAGTTTTACTGATAAGTGAACGGGCGATGCCTCTGGTTTTTGACAGAATGGTTTTAAGACGCCAGAGTTCATGCTTGTTTCTTAAGCCATATTGACCTACTAGTTTGAGCTCTTCTTGAAGGATGTCTTTGCGCCATCGAAATCGGGGAGTATCAAATTTCTTACGTTGCTTCTTTGGATCTCCCATGTTTATTTGCCTCCTTCAGCGGCTGGTGCTCCACCAGGCTTCTGCAGCAGAGTCTTCTTTTTGACTCCTAAGGCTTTGCCGGCTCTGCCAGTGGTTTTTGTGTGTTGTCCACGAACTTTCAGGCCGTAAGCATGGCGGTATCCACGCCAAGACCTGATTTCTTTGGCTTCATCAATATCCATTTTTGTCCTCAAAACTAGGTCAGCGCTTAAAAGGTGCATGTCTTTCCCTGTTACCGAATCTTTTCGCCTGTTAAAAAGCCAAGTTGGCAGGCTATATTTTGCTGGGTCTTTAATAACATCCTCTATTTTTGATATGTCTGATTCTGTTAAGAAGCCTACTCGCAGGTCAGGGTTTACTCCTGCCTTTTTCAGGATTGCGTTTGAGAGGCTCATGCTTACACCTTTTACTTGCGCGACCGCGTAAGAAGTCTTAAGGGTACCTTGAACGTCTGTACCCATAATACGAAGTATATAGCGATATTCCTGTGACATGTTAAATTTTCATCCGTTTTTAAACTTTAAAGCATATACGAAATGAGACAGTATTTATTTAAACCTTTTTGACCCGAAGACAACATCAACCGTCAATCAACAACTCAAATTATTGCGTTCTCCATGGCAGTTTTGTTTTAGTAAGCGAAATGTAAATACCAATCGCATGTAAACTATAGCAACAAGAACATGATGGACATCATAACAATAATTGGTTTAATCGCCGCTGCTTTCACCACAATCGCGCTTTTCCCACAGTTAATCAAGGTTTGGAAAACCAAATCAACCAGAGACATCTCAACTGGAATGTTCTCGCTGTATTGCTGTGGCGTGTTCTTATGGTTTGTTTACGGAGTTTACCTGAATAATTCGCCGATTATGATTGCGAATTCTTTAGCTTTCGTCCAAGGCATCATAATGCTAATATTCAAAGCAAAATACAAATAAAGGTGTATATTTAGTTCCTGTTTTTTCTTTTCTACCGCTTTTCCTCACCATCAAAAACAGCAGGTTGTATGTTGAAAAAGCACTGTTTCATGTAGAAAGTGCGCGACTTAATGTTTCTATGTTGAATCATATTTGAAGCCTAATAGAAGCATCTAGTAGACCGGGTAGGTAGCCTGAGCACACACAAATACCCTAAAACAAAAGCCAAGAGCTAAATACATACAAATAGAGAATTACTTAACAAAAACTTTGAAAAGAAAAACAGGCCAATTAAACCTCCTTAAATATTTCGGCTATAAACTTGCCCCAAGCCTGTTAGCCCGACAACTAAGCCCGCTCAACCACGTCTATTACGTTAATTGCGGAGTTTATCCATCTCAAATAAGCATTCAACGTTGAGCGCAAAGCAACCGTGTCCTCAGCTTCAACCGTTAACAAAAGAAACGAGTCGTCTTTTACTAATTTTACTGCGGAGCGTCTTGTTACTGGCGCGTTGGCTTCTGGCATTAAAGCATTAAGAAGCGTTGTTAATTGTTTGTCTGAAGAGAATTTTAAGCGTACAGTAGCCTTTGCCCTAATTGCCATTTAGCAGTCCCACTGATAAAACAAGAAGTCTGAACTAATAAACAAAATGTGTATTTTGGAAAGTTCAGTTTCCCGTTTGCAATTTGGTTTTGAACATTGCAGGCTACAAGCAAGCACTCTTTAATGCTTTTCACCCTTTATTTACCAAAATTTACCGAAAAACTTCAGCCTAACCCTAATTCAAGCCCTAAACCAAAAAAGCAACCCAAAACAAGCCTTGACCAGAAAGCGGACCGAAGAGGTACTATTTACAATCGAAATAAGAATGTAAAAGCACAACTACTAACTACTTGGACTAAAAACAGCCAGCAAAATAGCACACAAAAAATAAAATAAAAGAAAGGTTAGTCGGTTTCTTCTTCGGTTGCCGGCTCAACAGCTTCAGCTTTTGCTGCTTCTTTTGTTGCTTCCTCAACGGTCAAACCTTTAGCTGCACGTTTAGCCACAACACCCAGCTTAGTTGTTGGAGTGTAAGCTCCGCCTGAAAAAGTGAAGCTGCATTTGTTGCATTTCCAAACGCCGACGCTTTCACGTCTTACGCGTACGAAGCCGCAGCTTGGGCATTTGTGCGGTCTTTTGAGTTCGGTGATTACTTTGATATAGCGTTTCCTAACTGTGGCACCGTAACGTGGACCTAAACCTCGTGTTGGACCGACTTTCTTTGTTTTCGGCAACTTTTTCACCAATTAAGCTTCTTGCGTATTTCAACTGCTTTCTCCTGAGCAATCTTTGATGCCTCTAAAATCTGTTGCGGTGTGAAATAGCCTGAGCCGCCCTTCTGAACAGCGCAAATGTGTCCTTCGTCGTTGATAGCCATTGATATTCGCGAATCCATAACTTGCTCTTCTTCCAGCCCAGGGTCAACTATGAGTGTATTGTTGATTTTTCCCATAGTAACAGTTACTGGGTGGTTTTTCACAGGCAGCGGAGTGTAACCTTGCTTAATCTTTATTTCACCGTCTTTGATTTCGTAGTTGGGCATCTTTGTGTTTATCAAAGCAGCCATGGCAGCTAAGCTTGCAGCGTCAATCAAGTTTCCATCCTGATTAAGCACGTAAACATCAACGAATACGACGAAGACTTTTTTGCCTGGTTCGATGCATAGCTTTTCATTGTCGATTGCTTTTGATTCACGTATTCCTCTGTCAACAACTCTTGCGAGTTCAATTGAGTCTTCGTTTGGTGGACCTGCTTCATAGTTCGGCGAGGCTATTGGAACAAGCTCAGCGTTAACAGTTAAGACCCCTTCATTAGGTGTGTCGGGGAATGGTTCGCCTGTTTCAACTTTTACGCCTACAAGAACCTGGGTTTTTCCAAGCAAAACTCGGGCTGAACCTTCAGCTTTCTCAATCAAACCTTGTTCAATCTTGATTTCTCGGGTATCACGCAAACCTCTTTCATCCAGACGTTTTCCTTTTTCGATAAACTCCGAAATCTGCTTTAGTCTAACACGGGTAACAAGTGACGACATTACTCTTCAGCCTCCTCTTTAACAACCATGTATTTAGTTTTTAATGCTTCCTTCTGCATTTCATAGATTTTTTTGCAGCCATCAATCGCCATATTCATTGCTTTCTCAAATTCGTCTGGCAATAGGTTGCCATCCATCTGAAGCAGGGTTATCGCGTTCAAGTTAGGCATGTAAGCTACTGGAAGATCTGCGGCGCCAAGTTTGTCCTCAGCGTCATACAAGTCTAAAACTACAGTGTCCTCAACTTTTCCAGCAGCGCAAGCAACCACTAAATCTTTCATTGGAACGCCAGCGTCAGCAATAGCTAATGCAGCGGCAGTTATGCTTGCGCATCGTGTTCCGCCGTCAGCTTGAAGAACCTCAATGAAAACGTCTACGCCTGTCCGCGGATAAAGCTCCAAGAACAAAGCTGGTTCTAAACATTCCTTTATCACTTTAGACAGCTCTACTTCTCTTCTTGAAGGCGCAGGTGATTTGCGTTCCTGCACTGAAAATGGAGCCATGTGATAGCGGCACCGCAAAACCATACGGTCTGGCAATGACAGATGCTTTGGATGCATCTCTCTTGGACCGAAAGCTGCGGCTAAAATCTTGTTTTTTCCATGTTCAATATAGGCGGATCCGTCAGCATGTTGTAGAACGCCGACTTGAAGCTTAAGGGGGCGAAGTTCGTCTGCTTTTCGCCCATCCAATCTGATACCTTTTTTATCAATTAGTTTTTCATGTTTTTCACTCATTCTTGTTTTCCTCCACTTTATCCACTTTACCTTTACTTTCTTTAAGTAACTGTGTTATGCGATCTGTTAGGCCACTTGTATGGGATTCTTCTTCAATCTTTTTAATCGCCGTTATGGCAAGTTCCTCGTCCTCAAGGTTTTTCCCAGTGACTAAGATGACACCGTTGAGCCCCAGAATAATTTGGCAACCTGTTTCCTGTTTTATCATAGAAATCATTGAGCCTTTTCTACCGATTATACGGGGAATCTTTGTAGGTGTCACATGAAGAATTTGCCCTCGAGTTATTTTTCCTAACCCTGGCTCTCCAACAGTAAGCTGTGGGTCGTGTGCTCTGTCATATGAAGCGATTTTTGCGACAATTAAGTCGCCAGCGTTTAAAACTTGCGATAACTCGTCGTTTTGAGGCTTGAAGGGCCTGCTTAAAACGTCTGATGCACGCAGGAGCGCTGTGTAGGGTGATTTAATATCAACTGTCCAGCCGTTAAATCCAACTTCCACGACTGACCCTATTATAATATCACCCATTTTAGGCACGTAAAAAGCCCTAAGTGCAACAACGTTTACTTTTTTATTATCGGTATCTACAAGCCCGATTCTTGAGGCGTAAATTTTGTTCTGTTCCATGTATGTGTTTTCGCCAGTTAAATAATCGCCTTCAGCAAGCAATTCTCCCGGCGTCACAAGCTGTTTTTTTTCAAAGAATATTGGCATAATTTTTCACCATCCAATTTTATTTTTTTAAGAGATTATTTTTGCTTCTCCACTTCCCTTAGTTACGTCGCCAAGTTTGTTTAGCAACGAGGCGTATGATCCAGCAGGCAATTCTATCTCACCATACCATGAGCCGTCTCCACGCCATTCTTCCCGTTTTATGGTACCCAAAGTTTTGACTGACCCATAAGCTCTTGCTGAGTATTGGGCGGGTATCTTCACTGCGACTGTCACTTGCTCTATCTTTAAGGGCAAAATCGGCCGCAACAGTTTTACTATGTCTTTGGCTTGTTCTTCCACTGGCTTGTATGGGTCAATTGGGTAACGGATTTGCTCCATCGCATTTTCTATGCGCATTGGAGGATGCGGCAGATTCGTTTTTGGGTCAACTGCCTGTCTTGAAATGAAATCAATTATTTGTCTTCTCTTGTCTTCGACCATTTTACGTCTTTGTTCAGTTGTAAGTTGAAGCGTTCCTTTTTTTAGTATCGTATCTGCAACTTTTAATGGGTCTGTGGTTCCGAAGGCTTTATGCATCGCTTCTTCGGAGACTTTGGTGCCTTTGTTTGCGTCAGAAAAAATGATTTCAGCAGCTAAAACTTCTGTTATTCCCGCGATTTTGCCGTTGCGGTACTCCAGTGCTTTTTGGGGTTTAACTAGGATTTCAAAATGCTCGTTTTCTTTTGTTAATCGTGCAACGGTGAACTTTTCACTCATCGAGTTTTCACTTGCTTGAACCCAGCTCTTTGATGTAGCCTTCTACAGCGTCGTCGCTTAACATTTCCATTTTCTTGGTTGCAACAGGTATGACTGCAATTTTTATTCTTGGAGGCAACTGCCTTGCGTCTAGTGCTTTAATTAAGCATTTTACTGCGAGTTTAATGCTGTTTTCTAAAGTCAAGTCTTCACGGTATTCTTCCTTTAGAATTGATACGACGGTTTCTCGTCCTGCGCCTAAGGCTGTAGCTTTGTATCCTCTGTAGGTTCCGCTTGGATGTGTTCCGAAAACTCTTGTTCCTGTTTTGTCGACTCCTCCGAAAATTATTGAAACTCCGAAGGGTCTGACACCGGCATGTTGCGTGTACATTTGTTGGATGTCACAGATTCGTTTGGTTACGACTTCTATGTCTATGGGTTCATCATAGGTTAATTTGTTACTTTGAGCGTATATTCTTGCTTGGTCGATGAGTATTCTGGCGTCTGAGCTTAAACCCACTATTGCTGCGCCGATGTGGTCGTCTACCCTGAAGATTTTCCATGAGTAACCTGCTTCTTCAAGGACCTCTATATTTTCTTCTGAACCAAGAACAAGTCCGTCTGGACATTGGATGCCTAAAATGGTGGCTCCACGGTTGACTAATTCCATTGCGTATTCGACTTGGAAGAGTCGTCCGTCAGGCGAGAAAACGGTTATCGCACGGTCATATGCTCCTGGTGCTGCAAATACTGACATAATGTTAACCTCACTTTACACTATACACTTTTTCACAGTCTCATATAATAACTATACTAAAAACCTTTCCTATTAAAGCAAAATTCAGTTTACAAACGCTTCAAAGTTTGATTGACATTTTTATGTTTCAAAATGCGCCTCGACTTAGTTTTGAGGTGTTATCTAGAGAATTTCTTGCTTTTGTTTGCTTTTTGTGGCAAAATTTTTGCACAAATAGTAGGGTAGGTCTATAGGTCAGCGGTTTTTGGAAGGGATTGCTTTGGGTTGCTTTTTTGGTTTAGGGTTTGACTTGGGTTCAGGTTAGGATGTAAAAAGGTCAGAAAGATAAGAAATATTACGTAAGATTCAAAAAGCCGATGCTTTGTGTTAGCGTAAAATTGACCATACAAACCAAGGAAGAGCTGCTAACCAGCCTGAAAATCGCCATGAAACAAAACCGCTTGGCAATACCCTACCACCGACAACTGTGCCAACAACTAAACGAACAAACAACACACCTACGCCAAACAGTCACCTCCAGTTCAGCCACCCGCAAGACAGCCATGACGACATGACATGGGCGCTGGCTCTGGCAGTTTCCCGCAGCAAGCAAGTACACCCATCAGGAGAAGGAGCCGTGATGCTTCCACACTCAGATAAAGCTAAGCCGCTATCTTCTACTCCTTTCTAACAAATAAACGCTTGATTCAGAGCATAAGTGTTTTAGAGATCTTGCTGTTTATTTCTTTCTTAAGTTTTGGACCGATTTCGCCGATTTCTCCAAGAATCAATTCTTTCGAGATTGTTGCTATCTTGTCAAGTTTCACAGTTGACGATAACTTGAGTCCTGTTTTCTTGAATTCTGAGTGACCATCATCTATCAGTACATCAGCAGGTCTTGCATTCGTTATTCTTGAGGAAATAAAGCTACCACTATGTCTTTTTCGCCTTCATATAACACAAGCGCAGGCCTTAACTTAGTTGAAGTTAAATCAGTAAACGGGAAAGGAATAAGAACTATTTTTCCCTTCAATTACCTTTAACCTTTGCCTTGATATCTTTAACCGAGTAAATGTCAGGTTCCCCTTCAAGAAAATCCTTAAGCGACTTCTCTTCCAGAGCCATGAGCGCACGGGTGTCTTTTTCTTCCAGTAAAGAATCGAGTTTGCTGTTAACTTCAGAAAGTAGTGATTTTATTTCTTTTAAAGAAACTTCAATTGTCATTGCTTTTCTCAGAACTTAATTAATTTTTTAGCTTATAACGCTTTTTGCTCTTCAAAACATAAAAGCATAGACAGACATCATTTACTGATTTATTTGCTATCCACCCATCTCAAAACCCAGGTTCGCCGCCAACTACACCACCACGTCAGCAGCAAGCCACTCAAGCAAGCCAAAAAACACCAACAAGCCCAAAAACTGCTGATACAGAACCTTTTAGCAGTACCTAACCACCGACAACTGTGCCAACAACTAAACGAACAACAATAAACCTACGCCAAAAACGGACACCTACAATTCAGCCCCCACAAAACAGCCACGACGACATGACATGAGCACTAACCATAGCAGTAGCACGCAGCATGCAAATGCCCCCTCCAGGCGTAGGAGCAGCCATGCTTTCACATTCAGAAAAAGCTAAGCCGCTATCTTTCACTCTTTTATAGGAAGCGACCTATTTTGTTATTCGAGCCATAGTGTTTCGGGCAGGTTCTTGAAATGTTGGTCTCCTGTTAGAATTTTCGCGTTTAATGATCTACCTGTGGCTAATATTATGGCGTCAAATAAGCCGGGCAGTGTTAATTTTAGTTTTTTTGTGTTAGCTTGCATTTCCAGGTAGCATTTTGCTGCCAATAGGGCTATTTCTGCATTTAAGGCTACGATATTTGAGGCATCTTCTATTTGTTGTAGGCGTAACTGGATTATGTTGTCTTCGACGCCTTCTCTGGCATATTTCCTTGCGATTTCGGCTAACACAATGTCTGGAGTGTAAATTTCATCAGAGTTTTGTAGTATTTCGTCGGTTTTACCGCCTTTTTCGCTGCCCAAAAAATGTTCAATCCAAGCGTAAGAGTCAACTACGGTCTTCACCGCTGATCCGTCTCCATGAAAGGTTTGATGCGTCCTTTGTCTGCACCGAATGATCCCTCTAAAATAGCCTTGCGCTGCTTTTTTACAAGCGATTGGATAGTTTCGTCAAGACTTTCTGCGCCGAGTTTCTCTCTGAGGTTTTCAAGTGTCTCTGCCGTTTTCTTTGAGACTCTTATCGTTGTTGTCTCATTCATTAACTGCACCATTTACTTCCTATTGTATACTAAGTATTAAAGTGTATTTGTATACAAGTTACAAAAATAACTGCTTAGAAACGCCATACCATCGACAATTATGCCAACAACTAAACGAACAACAATAAACCTACGCCAAAAACGGACACCTACAATTCAGCCCCCACAAAACAGCCACGACGACATGACATGAGCACTAGCCTTATCTGTTGCTCACAGTATGCAAATGCCTTCTTCGGGTACAGGAGCCGTCATGCTTCCCCATTTAGAAAGGGTTAACCCTTTTTCGTCTCCTCCTTTTTAGGTGCTTTAGGCTTATTTTGCGGATTCTTTTGGGGAAAAGTTAAGTAGTACTTTTGTTAAGTTGTACTTGTGTTAAGGTATGACTGAAGTTGTAGTTACAAGAAAAGGGCAGGTAACCATACCCATAGAGATAAGAAGAAAGTTTGGCATAGAAGAAAGTTCCAAAGTGGAGATTGTTGAGCAAGACGGCATGATCGTGATTAAGAAACGCCCAAGCATTTTTGATCTGGCAGGAAGCGGCGCAGGAAAAGCCAATGTCGACGAGTTAAAGAAGATGCTGGATCAAATGAGGGATGAAGATGCCTGACCGGCGATTGTATGACACCCGTTTTTTTGTTGAATATTTCTATACAGAGGATACAGAGCTTTTAAGAAAGCTCAAAGAAGAATTGCGGTTGGTTAAGGAAAGGATGGTTTCATCATTAACTGTTCATGAGATTCATCGCATTAATTTCTTGAAGGAAGGAAAGGATGTTGCAGCCCTGCGAAGCAACACTATAAGACGAGACTTTAAAGTCATCGGCGTCGATTATAAGACAGCAGTGAAAAGCGCGGAAATAAGGACACAGCACAAGATGCCGATGGCTGACAGCGTAATCGCAGCCACCGCTCAAATTTATGAATGCTCTCTTTTTTCAGACGACAACCATTTTAAAGAAATAGAGAACCTAAAAACAAAATGGTGCTAAACTCAAACGTCAAGGGCTCAAAGCAAGCAATACGCCAAAAACGGACACCTACAATTCAGCCACCCCAAGACAGCCATGACTACATGACATGGACAATAGTCCCAGCAGTAGCACGCAGCATGCAGAACGGTGCTTTTCAACATAGAAATAATAACCGCACTTTCAAGATGAAACAGTCTCTTTCCATGTAAAGAGTTTAGTTTTTCGTAGTAGTTATAAGCAATTTCTTAAGGTCATTTGGCAGTTGTTCAGTTTTTCTAGGCAATAATGCTTGGGCAGAAACTGGCAGCAGAATGGTTTTAATAATGAATGTCTCACTCAAGAAGCGACCGCATCATAAAGCAAGTATGACTCAGATTGATGGAAAATTTACAAAATCTAGCCAGCGAGCACCCTTGAGTTAGTCTTTTAAGCTGTAGTCGACAAATAGAAAGTGCCGACCTCCCCTAATGTTTAATGGATTTGAGCAGTAATGATTCAATGTGAAGTCTGTGGAAAACAAGTAGATTTACCGTTCAGGTGCAACTATTGCGGAGGTCTATTTTGTGCTGAACATAGACTCCCTGAAAGTCATCAATGTCTCCACTTACCCAAAGAACCACCAGAGTATCTGAGGGAAAGATCACCCAAAACAAATCAAGATGCACCTCGAAAGCAACCCCTGCCTCTCAACAAAAACGTTGAATATGTCAGCCAAGGTCCGCTTCACTTTGAAAAAGGACTGGGTTGGGAAAAAAAGCGAAAAGAAAAAACAAGAAAAAGAAACATTGCTTTTGTATGTTTCTTGACAGCAATAATCTTTGTTGCTATATTTTTCCTTTTTATAAATCCAAACATCTTAAACCAAAATAACATTTCAACTAAGAACCCAATTAACTCGCCTTCCTCGGTGCCATCGTTTACGACTGAACCACAAGCCACACCGAATACAGACACCTATTCAGATTTAGTTAATTACGCTCTTTCCCTAATTAATTCTGATAGACAATCAAATGGACTCCAAAATGTATCGCTTAGCAGTATTGACTCAGCACAGCTTCACGCTGAAGATATGCTCAAAAACGGTTACGTTAGCCATTGGGACATGAACGGCTATAAGCCCTATATGAGGTACACGTTGGCAGGCGGTCAAGGTGCAGTTGCAGAAAACATTGCTTGGCAAGGGGAAACTGGCAATATTGTTGGCATTAATGTCGAGTCGGCTCTTAAAGACATGGAATACAAAAATGGAAACCTCATGCAACCATCGCCTTCAAGGATATTGATAAGAAGTTTGGACAAATCAAGGCATACTTGCAAAATAGGAATTGCCCTGCAATACAGCATTATGTTCTTAGAATTACATTACTTAAGAATGCAAGGATACTTCGTGAGTATGACTTTCTGCAACATAGGACATTAAATCGAGATGAAGCGTTGAATAGGGAGAATAAGAAAATGACTATAAGGCTTCTTAAGAAGAGAATAGCAAAAAGAAACATTGGTGGCAATAGCGATTAAACTACTAAGCCAAACAACTTGGCGATGCAAAAACTTAAACTCGTTATCAGAAAATAATTAAGTTCTTGAAGATAGTAAACAGAGAAAGAGGAAATACTTATGGTTTTCAACCGTAGGCGAGGTACTGCTATTGTCGAGTTTCCCGAAGGCATTTTGGTTGTTAGTCAAGGCAGTGAATCTTTTATGCTTGCAGGTGGTGGAGCAAACAAAGGTGAAAGTCGAAGAGACGCTGCAATGAGGGAACTTCAAGAAGAAACAGGGTTAAAGCCTTTAGACTCTAAATATTTATTTTCCTATAAAGGCAGACTTCACAGAAATTATAAAGGTGGACATTTTCGTGATTACCACAAGGTCTTTTTAATCAAGGCAGACGGTACTCCCACGCCTCAAAGAGAAATCAAGCGCATAGCATTTTTCAAAGAAGGTTCAGGTCTGAAATTAGCATATTCTACAAAAGAAATCATTGAAAAGTTCTTGGCTATGAAAGGTGAGGGGTTCAAACCCGTGGATTGTGAGGAGTGCGGAGGAAGTACTTTTAAACCCTCAACAAAAATCGCTAATGCACTCGAATGTGTACATTGTGGAAAATTATATATAAAAAGCTGAATTAGAATAAGCCTCACATCGCAAGTTTTCCTATGGTAAAAAGTCTTAAATCTGCATAGGTAGAAATAGCCTAAACATGGCAGATAAGGAAAATAAAGATGTAACTAAGAGATTAGATGATAGAGAATTTCAGTTAGAAATGATGAAAGTTCAAATCTGCGCCGATTATATTCATGCAACCTTCACAACATTTTCGTCTTTTTTCTTGGTTCTTCTTGCTGGCGGTATTGTATTAGCATTGACAATCCGTTATTCAACTATTCCTTTTGCTGACATTGTGTCCCTATCTCTGTTTGTTATATTTTTGGTTATGTCTATTATCGGATTGATTTTGATCGTGCAAAATTACGATAAGGGCTTTAAAGAAATCTCAAAAATGATGGAATCGGTAAAAAAAAGGAAAAGAGTTACCACCATTAAATGAGATAGAACTTCTGAAAAATAACCCTAACAAAATTAAGAAATATAGTGCAAAAGCTGAGAGACGCAAAAACTAAAAGGTACATAGGTTAAAGTAGAATCGAGACGAAATGAACAAAGCAATACTCACTGGTCTGGGAATATTGCTATTATTGATAGGTTTGATTGTGGCTTATTTTGCTGGAAGGGCATTAATAACCAATGTTACTGTAACAAACATGTTTTCACATGTCTATAGTTACTTGATAGAGGCAGCAATTGCGATTGCTTTTATGGTCGCTGGTGGACTCTTGGTTTATTTCGGAGTCAACAAATCTTAAATCTGAATAGCGTAGAAATAGATTAAACATGACAAGGAATGATATTGATAAGATTTTTGAGCTATGTTTATTACTTGTTACTGTTATAGGCGCGGCAGAACTTTCATATGCAAGCTATTTTTTTTCACAAATTCCACCACAAAATCCACCTCTTTCCACTCAAAAAATTTCAGAACTAATGCAGTCGAACGCAATAGTAGTTAACAGTATTTTTCGCTGGACAACTTTCACGATATTTATTCTGGTTTTGGTTTGGATAGTCACTATAATTTTTCCGAAAGTAACAATAAGACAACCAATTTTGGCAAAGTATCTTAAGAGAAGAAAAGCAAAAGAGTTTTGTTGGTGTCTTTTCGGAAGTCTTTTCATTTTTGAGATCATAAATTTCTTTGCAATTAGCTACTCAGTACAAAGGGTATCAGACATAATTGCGTATCCTGCAACATTTTCAGCAATATTCTTAACTTTTTACGCAACATGGCAATATAGAAAAAGACGACATATACGAAATGAATAAGCCAACAAGAAAATTAGCGTTAGACTGTGCCTATGAACATGTGAGTATTTTCTTTATTGCATACGTAGTTATGATTGTAATTTGGAGCTATTCTATAATAATCGCTACTCCCACAATTTAAGTTTCTTTAAGTAAATAAAATTTCTATTACTATGACAATTCAGGGGTTAGAAAACTAAGCATATTAATCTTGTTTTCGGGTTTTTATACCGTTCTTATTTATAACTTGGCAAATTAATAGTTGGAGGTTAATATTTTCGAGACCTATGAAGGCACGATGATGGCTGACACTCATGCGGCAACAATCTTGCAAATATTACAGGATACGGCAGCCGTGCCTAAATTGGTTAAACCAAAAAACGACCCATTTGAAACCTTAGTTATAACGATTATTTCACAAAACACCGCTGACCGCAATACTGAAAGAGCCTTCGCAAACCTCTCGAAGCAGTTCGAAGTAACGCCTCAAGCACTATCAAAAGCCGAAACAAGCAAGATTGAAGCTTGCCTTCACGTTGGCGGTCTCTACAAAAGCAAAGCCAAAACAATACAAACAGTCTCAAAAATTATTCTGGAAAAATTTCAGGGCTCACTAAAGCCCATCTTATCGTTGCCTCTTGAAGAGGCTAGAAAAACGCTCATGGAACTGCCTGGAGTGGGCCCGAAAACAGCGGATGTTGTCTTGCTCTTCGCAGCAAATCAACCCACCATTCCTGTAGACACACATGTAAATCGGGTATCGAAACGGCTTGGGTTAGCGCCTGCAAACGGCGATTACGAAGAGGTGCGTTTGAGTCTTCAGTCACTTTTTGACCCGAAAGATTACTTGACGGTTCATTTGCTGTTAATTGCGCACGGCAGAAAATACTGCAAGGCAAGGCAGCCACTTTGCCCACAGTGTCCAGTGAACAGTTATTGTCAATCGAGCTTTTTGGGGGATAAGAAATGATTAAGCTGCCATCCGCTGTTGCAAAGTATTTTCCCTACCAGAGCGTGCGTCCGTATCAAGACGAGTTTATCTCGACCGTTTATAATGCGGTGAATGAGAGACGTTCAGTTCTTATTGAAGGAAGCAACGGTTTAGGAAAAACTATCTCGGCTCTTTCTGCATGCCTGCCTGTAGCAATGGAGAAAGATTTGAAGATACTTTATGTGGCGCGAACCCATCGGCAGCACGACCGTGTTATAGAAGAGTTAAAAGCTATACATAGAAAGCAACCCGTTGCCGGAGTCTCTATTCGTGGGCGTAATGAAATGTGCCTTAATGCTTTTGCCACTGGAGGAGCTTTTGACTCAAAATCAATGATGGAAGTCTGCGAGCTGCTGAAGAACAAAAGCAGATGCCCATATTACGGTAACGTTGTTAAGCGAACACCAGATTTTATTCAACTTGCCGCCGCACTTTCTGCTCGCCCCTATTTAGCATCTGATATCCTGGCAATTTGCATGAAAAGAGAACTTTGCCCCTATGAGTTAGTGAAGTCTGCGGTGTCAGAAGCCAGAGTAATCGCTTTAAGCTACCTGTATGTTTTTGACCCCAACATCCGAAATGCTTTTTTGAAAAACTTGGAGCAGGAACTATCAAAAATCATACTAATCGTGGACGAGGCGCATAATCTGCCTGAGACAGCTATTGACATCGCAAGCACCAGTTTATCCTCTTTCGCCGTTAAGCAGGCAGAGGCAGAAGCCAACAAATTTGGAAACAAAGAAGTTGAGAGATTTGCCCATTTCTTTAAGGATACAATTGAAAACTTAACTGATGGCGTAAGTCGGGAGAAGATAATTTCGCCCAATGAAACAATCGAAAGCATCAAAAAAACTGCAGGTATCGATGACCCGAAGGGGTTTTTTGAACGCACGTGCGAAGCGGGCACCGCCATTAAGAAACGTTTGTTGGCAGAGGGGAAAAACCCGCGGTCATATGTTCATTCAATGGGGGATTTCTTGCTTAGATGGCTGGACACCGCGGACGACGATTCTTTCATAAACGTAGCAAGTTGCTATTTTAATAGAGAGAGAAACAAAACGGCGAAATTGGAAATAGTTGCGTTGGATCCCTCAAAAATTACGAAGCCAGTTTTTTCTTCAACTTACGCCAATGTGATAATGTCGGGAACGCTTCAGCCGCTGCAGGCTTATGAGCAAATAACAAAGCTTCCGCTAAACACTGTGGAATGCATTGTGCCGTCGCCGTTTCCCAAAGAACACGTGTTCTCAGCCGTATGCTGCGGGAGTAACTACAGCTATGGAAAAAAGAACCCCAGCCATGTATCAAACCATCATTGAACGAATAAACGAGGTGGCGGAGAATACGCCGACCAACACGGGTGTTTTTGCTGCTTCATTCGAAGTGTTAAACTCAATACTTTCTGAGGGGTTAGAGAATGCTCTATCAAAACCTCTTTTTCACGAGAAAAGAGAGATGACCTCAGAGCAAAATGAAAAAATGGTGTCAAATTTTAAAGAATGCGGCAGCCGAAACGGCGCCGTGTTCCTTGGCGTTCAAGGCGGAAGAACCTCGGAGGGCGTGGATTTTCCAGGCAACCAAATGAACTCCGTGGTAGTCGTGGGTATTCCGTATGCTGAGCCGACGCCGAGGGTGAAAGCGCAGATTGAATATTACGAGAAATGTTTTCCTGGGCTTGGGCGTGAATATGGTTATGTTTTGCCCGCTATGAAAAAGGCTTCTCAAGCCGCAGGAAGACCAATCAGGACATTGGATGACCGAGGAGCCATAGTCTTTTTAGACTCTCGCTTCGCCACAAATTACTGCCGAGGCTTCCTTCCCGCATGGATAACCAATGGAATGAAAACGTTGCCTAACGAAAAAGATGCTCTAGCAAGGGAAATCAGCAATTTCTTTAAAATTCAGTCTTGAATTTCCTGTAACTTCTCGTTTAGAATGACTTTTCCGAAAACAAGCCTCTTAGGCTTAGCTGAAACTGCAGTTTGAACTTTTAATGCTTTCCGTCACATGGTTAATTTCACGCAAGACACCGATTCCTAAGAATTTGCTTTCAGAACCGTATAGCCCGACAAGCAGTCCCTTTTCTGGCTCTTGATATCTTTGGAAGAGCTTCTCTTGGTTCAATTGTCACTTGGCTTAATGGGTAGTTTTGAAGTTTTGCGTCTTTCAGGTATCTTGCATAAGTCATTTCGCGTAGGCTTTTGCGTTTTTCTGCGCTTCGCTGATTAAGAGAAGAAGAGGGCTCGACCAAAATCACTGGAGTGTCGTCCAAGTAAGCAATAAGAGACCTAAGTTCATCTTCAACTTGCACGCCAACTATAACGTCTGGCTTTAGCTCTTTGATTAATTGCGTTTTGTAGCTTACAGCAATGTCGCCTGTAACCCAGCCATCAGTATTAACTACCACAAAATCAACTGGTCTCTGTAAAATCTCAGCCTTCATAGCGGCTAAGCCTTCAATTGTTTTAGCTATTGCCATTATCGGCGAGGTAACACCCACAAAGAAAGCGTTCTGCAACTTCAAATTGTACAATTCTGTTACTGGCTTGGAAATTACCGCATAACCCACGGTTCCTGAGGGACCAATGTCTGATTGACCTAAATCGCCGTCTAAAAGAGCAACCCTGCATTTTCCGTTAACCAACTTGTTTACTAAATAAGTGCAATAACTGCTTTTTCCAGAATCAATTTTCCCCAAAAGCAAAACAACTACAGGCTTCTTCTGTACGCTCAAAATTGCTTCAAAAGGTTTATTCCATGACTCTGGAATTGTGCTGCCCTCAACTTCTTCAATGCTTGCGTTTGGTCCTAACGAAACGTCAAAAACTGCTTTTTCAAGGACAAAAAATGGCAAGCGCTTTCCTTCACGAACAACAATTTTTACCGCTTGCTTTAATTGATAACCGAACATTTCAGCCTTGCCAGAAACAACACACACAGATGCTGGACCATCCACTAACAGTGTCCTATTGGATTCAACTGTTTGTTGCAATTATCTTCCTCCTTGGAATAATATAGCCTGTTCTTCCAGCAATTCGTATAGCTGAAGAAATATGCCTGATTCTTCGGCTACGCGTGTTCTTTTTTAGGGGTCGGTTGGTTCCTGCCTCACTCACCACTTCCAGCACCACTGCAGGCGGTAAAGCATCATCTAAGGCTTCGACTAACTCCTTGTAAACTGGAACACCATTCCCAATTTTAACGGAAACGCTTGTCACAGTGAAATTAACATTTCTTATTGCCTTAATTATGCTGTTAATTACCTCTTGCCTGCTAAAGCAGTTGCCTTCCTCAATAACTTTTCCATCGGCAATTACTGCCAACCCAATTGCTTCACCTGGGTCAATGCCAATTAAGATTTTTTCGTAGGCTTCTTTTCCTTGAAGTATTCGCTTTACCTCGTTAACCAAATTGTCCAACTCATTTTCATTTGTAAAGATTAGCATCTTTTCGTTTTTTACTAAGCCCTTTTCCTGCTCAGTTGTTATTACTACTTTCACTTCGGCAGGCACTGACTCGCCTGGAACCAAACTTATGAAGGGGATATTTTGCTCTCTTAACTCGTTAACAATTAGAAAGTACGCTTTCCCCTCTACTGTGGCTATAGCAACTTTTTCTTTCAATAAATCAACCTTAATAGTATACGTTTAAGTGCAGAACACTTTACTAGTTTCAAGTTTATAATCTTGACGCGAAAAAGGGTAAAATATGGTCACAATCAACACTGGCTGCAGATGCATCGATAGCAACATTGGCGGGGGCATTTCACCCGAAAGCGTTACTTTAATTTACGGTGAACCCGAAACTGGAAAAACAACATTTGCGATACAATGCACCGTTAGTTGTGCATTACAAAACTACAAGACACTCTTTGTTGACTGCGATAACACTTTCTCGACCAAAAGGCTTTCACAACTTTCAGCTGATAAATTCGACCAAATTGCTGAGCAAGTCATTTTAATTAAACCTAAAGATTTCAATGAACAAACGGCGGTTATAGATCGCATTCAAGATTATACAGCAAAAAATTTTGGGTTAATAGTAATTGACACCTTCACATCTTTGTATGGAGCAAAAGTTGCTGAGTCCTCTGGAAAAGCCTTCAGCGTAAACCGTGAATTAAACAGGCAATTAGCAATTTTAGCGCAAACAGCAAAAATCCGAAAAATCCCAGTTATAATAGTAAGCCAAGTAAGAAGCGTTTTTGATGACCCAAACGTCAGCGTCGCGCCCGTTGCAAACAGAGTTTTAAAATTCTGGGCTGACACAATAATCGCTATGAAACCCACCGACTATCCTCAAACAATCAAAGCTGTTCTTGAAACACGGGAAAACAAGCAAGAAGTTACTTGTTATGTACAAATAAGCGAAACCGGAATAAAAGATACTGAATTCCAAGAATGATGGTTGACCACATGGAAATAACCCAGCTGATCGTTGAAGCATTAAAATTTATTTTCCCAGCCTACTGCGCAAACGCTACACCAGTACTTGCCGGCGGAGGAACACGGATGGATTTCGGAAAGAACTTCTTTGATGGAAAACGAATCTTTGGAAACAACAAAACTTTCAGAGGCTTCTTTTTCGGCTTAGCAATCGGCATATTGGTTGGATTAATTGAGTGTGTACTTTTCGGTTTTCCAATCCTATTTACCGTGCTGATTCCTTTAGGAGCACTTTTGGGCGATTTGACAGGCGCTTTTTTAAAGAGACGAATAGGAATTGCTCCTGGAGGTTTACTTCCCGTAGTTGATCAAGTTGACTTTGTCGTCGGCGCAATCGTGTTTTCGATTCCTTTAGCCATTGTAAATTGGGAAATGGCAGTTACAGTTTTGCTGATTACTCCGCCTATTCATTTGTTCACAAATTTCTTAGCATACAAAATGAAGCTAAAAAGACATCCGTGGTAAAAAAGAAAAAACTATGGTAAAAAGAAAAACTATGGAAAAAAGGCAGATTGAAGATGTTCCGCCGGTTGTCTTTGAAAGTAATTGCGCCTTCCAAGAATATGTATGATAGAAGCAAAAATGCTACGCCTATGACTAGCATCATGTAAGCTTGTCTTGGGTTGTAAGCGCTTTTGGTACTTTGATAAATAGCGAAAAGACCGATAAAACCAAAACCATACAATATTACCGCAATTACAGTGTCTGATATGAATTGTGAACTGAGACTTGGATAGAGGAAATAGAAAACCCCATTAACGTAGGCTGAGGGAGCAGGACGAGTAATAAGAGTAAACAAGCCACCACCGAAAAGAAATACACAGTATAAAATTCCTACAACAGTAATTAAGAGTGCTGAAGGAGTAGTCGTTGAAATTCTGCGGAACCATCGACTCAGCGAAAAGGATACAGATGAAGAACGCTTCTTTATTTTACTTGACATTTCCATTATCTCCCTTGAATCGGTGTTTTACTACATCTTTAGCCCATTCTCCAGTTAATGAATTTTTCTGAATCTTAACTAAATAATCAATCCAAAACATACCAGAAGCATTCCTCCATACATCAAATTTCTCAATAACATTTTGGTAAGCCCTAAAAAGCAACAGGCAGAAACCATTTTCTTGTGCTCCGTTACCGCAAATTTTACATTTCACTGGTTGCTGGCTCCTTTCGAGGGGCAATTAGGATTTAGGCATAATTTCCAAGACCTTTTCCCTCTCAGGCACACACGCAGTACCGGGCACCCGCAGCTTTTGCAAGTGGTATTTAACGGTTTTACATTGCCAGTTTGAGGTAGCGGAAAAGTCACGTTGCATTTACCTTCGAAATAGTTTGTACAGCCAACAAAACGTTTACCAGTTTTTTTGGAGCGCAAAATAACTAGTTTTCCATCAGCACATTTTGGGCATGCACCAACTATTCTTTCTTCAAGCCGAACTTTTTTCAACGCTTGACTTAATTGTTCGCCTATAACTGATTCTTTTTCCTTAAGCTCTAATAGAACTGGCTTTAAGATTTCAACGGCGTTTTGCAATACAGCTTCTTTTGTTTCTTTCCCCTGCTGAATTTCATTCATCTTCTCCTCAAGCTTTCTAGTTAGTTCAGGTGAGACAACGGCTGGACAATACTTTGCTAGGATTTCGATGACTTCAAAGCCAAGGTCAGAAACGGCAAGACTATCGGTTCCGTAGAGGTATTTGCGGTCGTATAACGTTTGTATGGTTGCTGCCCTCGTTGCTTTGGTTCCTATATCCTCTTTTTCCATTTTCAAAAGTAAAGTGCGAGGATTATACCTTGCGGGTGGTTTAGTAAAATTATTTTTCACAACTACTCTTTTAACAGTGATTTTTTGTCCTTGGGTTAAAGGTAGGCAAAGCTCACATCTTTCAGTTGAACATAGGGTTTGTAAAATCGAAGCCACCCCTCACTTAACGTTCGCATTCCGTTCAAGTGAAAATAGATTCCCGTTGATGCTTACTGTTACTTTCACGCTTTGGCGAATGGCAGGCTCACCGAAAACAGCCATAAACCTGCGTATGATAAGATCGAAAATATTTCTTTCAGCTGTGCCAAGAGGTTTTTCCGGCAGGTTCCCAGTCGGGTAAATGGCTGGATGCGCAGAGTCAGCTTTTTCTCCTTCATTTGGCTTCAAAACTGGTTTAGAGAGCAGTTCAGCTGCCTGTTTCCCGTAAGCGGGCACTTTAGCTAGTTTTCTTAATACGGCTTCGTAGCCGATTGCTGGCGGAAGCTTTTGGCTACTTGTTCTCGGATAAGAGATTAATGCGTCTAAGTACAGGTGCTGAGCTATGTTTGAAGTACGCATCGGCGTAAAGTGGAAATTTCTGTAAGCTTCACTTTGCAAAGCGCCCAAGTCAAAGGGCACCGGCGGGTTCTGCTCAAACTCTTTTACAGCTATTGTTTCTATTTGTCCTTCTTTGGTTTTGCAGGCATCCATTACTGCCGTTGCTTCTTGCTTGCTTTCGAGGATTTTTTCGTATTCAGCTTCGTAAGCTGTGCCGTTTATGATTATTTTAGCGGTTATGCTCCAGTAGGGAATGGGCACGAAGCATTTTATGGTTTTTTCTCGATCTTCTAAAAATTTGAGGGTTGGTCCTTGCACTCTACCAGTGCTGAGTGTAGCATATTGTCCACTGCTGCTTTTCACAGCCATTGTTAAGGCTCTAGACAGGTTTATGCCGTAGAGCCAATCTATTTCATGCCTTGTCAATCCAGCCTCAACGAGAGCAAAATCCAAATGCGGCAGTAAGTGAGAGTAAGATTCTTGCAGTTCCTCTTTTGTGAGTGTGGAGTATTTCATGCGTTTGGCAGTTTTTTCCTTGCTGCCGCAAGCGTACTTGAGTATGCAGTAGCCTATGATGCTGCCTTCAATGTCAAAGTCACAAGCATCCACAAACTCTTCAGCGTTTTCTGCTAGTTTAGCAATTACATTTAGCCAAACACGAATCTTTGATGCACCTCGTTCAGCAAGGTATCTTGGAACCCAGTGATAATCGAAAACTGGATAATCCCATTTAGCTTTTTCCTTGCTTGCAACAGTGTATAGATGCCCAATGGCTGGAACAACAACTAAATCGCCGTTTCTGTATGCTTGATAATATGGAACGCCGCTATCAACTATTTTTTTGGCTTTCCCATCAGCGTCCAAAGCCATAGCTATTCTGTTTGCGGCATCAGGTTTTTCAGTAACAATTAACTTGTATTTTCCCAAAGCTGTTAAACCACATGCTTTAACATTCCAAACAGTCCTTCTTAAAATAAACTTTGCAGTTACTTGACAAGCACTGTCTTAGCTAAGGGCTAATTTTTTTTAGCAACCAATAAATACGCCATAGCATGTTATTATCGGGGGATTTGGGATGCCGCAACGAGTTATTTGTCATGGATGCAATTATGTTTTATATGAAGGCAGCGAGCTTAAACCGCCAGACGAAATTATTTCTCAAAATAGTGGAAAATGCCCAAAATGCAATAGAAAACTTTCATTGTTACCTATAGATGTTGAAGTTAAACCCATAATTAAGCGTCGATAGACTATGGTACGCTTACCAAAAGCTTCGTTTAAACCTACCAGAAGAGCATTGGGAAAAGCTACCAAAACCAGATTGTTAAGTCCCGAAGTAAGTTTTATGCAACGCCTGTCCAAAACACAGTTCATAGCGAAGAAGAATATGATTATAGTTGTTGCTCCTTACTAGTGTTTCTGGCGACTTTTTTTGCCTGTTTTAACTGGGAATTAAAATTTAATTAAAAAAAGGCTATATAGTTTCACTATTTCGATTATAGTGCAATATAACCAAACTACTTCAGCTATCAAGCTATGTTAGTTCATTTTGGAAAGCCATAAATAAACCTCCAATGTGTATAAATTAAGAATTAAACAAGAAAATCACAATTAATGTGTGGAGAGATGGCTTAAAGTGGGGGAAGGAATTAAAGATCGGCTTAGTAAAAGGCTGTCACCGTTACGCATCGAACTAAGTCACGGACAAATAATCGCATATTCTGCGTTAGCTCTAATACTCTTCGTCGCCTTTATTATCCGTATTTTACCGCTACGCTGGGAAAATCTCTCTGGAGGAACATCACTTCTTAACGAGTTTGACCCTTACTATCAATTCAGCGTAACGCAATACATGGTAAATCACGGTTTGCTTTCACCTTTTTGGCCGACGCACTGGATCAACCATCAACTGTGGTATCCTTTCGGACTTGACATGTCTACTGCTTTGCCATCAATACCTATAACTGGAGCAGTAGTCTACGATGTCATCACAGCGTTGGGCGCAAACGTTAATTTAATGACGCTTTGCGCAATGATACCACCCGTAGTTGGTGTGTTATCAGTTCTGGTAATGTATTTCTTAGGCAAGGATCATTGGTGGAAGAACGGTTGGTTTATTATCTGCGTTATTCTTGGCGTTAGAACCGTCAATCATCGAAAGAACATCTCTTGGATTCTTTGATACACAAGTCCCAGGTACGATTGGTCTTATATTATTTGTATTTTTATTCCTAAGGTCTATTGACAACAACAGGTCATTACGTGCATCCATACTATACTCGTTAAGTGCTGCTGCTGCCTTAGCCTATTTCATAGCAGGCTGGGGCGGAGCATACTACATGATTGACATGACCGTACTATTCGTTTTTGCTGTAGTTCTATTGAAGAGGTATAATCAACGGCTTCTGCTTAGCTACAGCATAACTTTTGGCTTAGCATTATACATAGCAGCAATAGTCCCCTATCTGGGACTTACCTACTTAACGTCAGGTGCAGTGATTCCAGTCGCTGGAGGATTCGTTTTACTTCTCATTGCAGAACTTTTACGAAACAACATAACTTTGAGAAGCAAGGTGCTTCTATCAATTGCCTCACTAGTTGTAATTGTCGGCGGTTTTTCCACATTATATGCAACTGGATTCATTACTGGCAGTGGCCTTCAAGGAAAATTCAGTACAGTCATAGACCCCTTTATCCGAGCAACTTCACCTATTATCGATTCAGTGGCTGAACAGCAAATTACAGCTTGGGGAAACATTTACATCGAACTTGGCGTAAGCATCTTATTCTTCCTCATCGGCTTTTACTTCATATTAAAAAATCCAACAAACAGAAACATCTTCCTAATAGTTTTCGCTGTAACATCGCTTTTCTTTGCCGCTTCAATGATTCGCTTACTGGCAATCTTTGCTCCAGCCTTCTGCGTCATAGCAGGAATAGGTGTTCTGGGCATAATACAACCGTTTTACACTTTACTAAAGGAAGCGCCACATACTCTGGCAAAAACAAAACGTAGAATGGCTCGTGTAAGCAAGGAATACAGCGGTGTCGCAATCTTTCTGATATTCCTTATTCTGATAACGAACCTGGCTTTCTCACCACAAACTGGCGGAGTGCCAAGAGCCATCGACTCATCTTTCGTGCCAACAGCAATTAGTGCATCAAGCCTTCCGATAGGCGGTGCAAGCCTTACTGAACCAGTGAGTGCATGGCTTAACGCGTTAAGTTGGCTGAAAAGCAACGTTCCCTCGAATAATGTGGTGGTTGCTTGGTGGGACTACGGTGACTGGTTAACCAACCTTGGAAACGTAACAACTTTGTGCGATAACACCACGTACAATACCACACAAATCGAAAACGTAGGCTTCATAATGATGGGCAACGAAAACCAGTCAATGCAAATGCTGTCTAAATATGAGAACTATAATAATCCTGGACGGGTCAACTACATCCTCGTCTTCACCGTCCTCCAAATACAACAGTCAAGCAGCGGCACAGGATACACTGCAAGTCCCTCCGGATACGGAGATGAAGGAAAATGGGTGTGGATGGCGAGAATTTCAGGAACAGCAGAGCAATGGTATATACAACAATGGCTACATGAGTGCAACAACATCAACAGTATGGAAGGATGAAACAGCATTTGGCAGCACTAATAACCAAACTGGACAGTGGGATTGGAACGACCAAGGAGATAACTGTACAATATACGAATTGATGAACTATGCAGAAGTACAATATTGCAACGAATGGACTGCCGCAGGAGTCAGCATTACGCCAAGTACAACAACTACAACGCCAACGTACTTTACACTGACAGGCGTGACATCGCTGGCATAAATACATCACCATTCCAGTACGGCGGATTAGTACCGTTAGTAGCCATATACAAAATTAACTATCCAGCATACTATAACGCAACGGGCACAACAGGCACAGGCGTCACTAAAACATTGCAAGAAAGCAGGAAAGCGACGAGTGTTTCCAAAGGTTCCAGATCAGCATAAAGTTGGGCAACCTTTAATTCCCAATGGTTTAGGCGTACTTTACGTCCTATTCACCACTGTTTACCTTTTTCTTCTCTACTTTCTAAAAATATCTGGAGAGTTCATCTAACGTTTCAGCACCATTAACCTTAGCTGCATGCATTCTTTTCGGCGGCTTCATGGGCTTGCTTGACGACTGGATGGATCTAAAATGGCGCTATAAAGCATTCATGCCGCTTAATCGCCGCGTTACCCCTCATATACTATCGCCAACGCAGCACACGCAAGAACAACTATGGCTTACCATTCATTGGAACAATACATTTTGGTTCAATATACTTCTATGTAATTATTCCGTTAATCGTTATGATAGTTACAAACACCGTAAACATGCTTGGCGGCTTGAACGGTTTAGAAACAATATGCCCAGCCATAGTTATCTTAGGGTTAATGGCTGTATCATCATCATACATTCTAATGGTTGGTCCCTTGATATTCTGGCTAATTTTAGCATACTTCAACTTTCACGGTAAAGTTTTCGTGGGAAATTCAGGCTCCTTCGCCATAGGAATGACGATAGCGTCATTCGCCGTGATTTCAGACTTAAAACTGAGCTTGCTAGTTTCAATTCTGCCTTACATCTTCAATTCTGCAATAATACTGTTGATGGTTTTCTTTACACGCAAAAAAGCCAAAGTTTCGTTTGATGGAGAAAAGCTTTCGTCTGACCATAGAAGAAGCCTAATTACAGTGATAACTTATCATCGACCATTAACTGAGAAGCAAGTGGTTAGAATAATAGCTTTGATAGTTGCACTTTTCACGCTGATTGGTATACTTATTCAACTATTATAATTAGGCAAGGAATCTTTCAAGTTTTGTTAAGCCGATAATTTCGTCAAAACTTAAGCCTAAAGCATCCAAAACCTGGTCAAAAGTAGAATGCAAATAGGCAATGTATTTGTCAACGTCTACCTCGTTTCTTGATGTTAACTCAACGGGTTTCACATGCGGATCCCTTATAACTTTAACAAAACTGATCAAATCGCCCGCTCTTAGCTCCTTTCCACTTTCCTGTAGAATTCTTGCGGCTTTAACATGTTGAGGCGTAGTTTTAGTATAACTTGAAAGTTCATCGCCTAAAGCTACATGGAACGCAAGTTCACTAATGTCAGCCCATTCTCTACGTTTTAGCCGTGTATAGCGTTCACGGATTATTTCGGCGATTTCTTTTCTGGCTTTTTCGAAGTCCGCTGGAGTTTTAACTCTTGCAAGTGTCTCTTTCATTTGGTTAAAAGCATCCTTGATAAAGATGGGGATGTGTTTTTTCTTCCCAGTTAAGCCCTTCACATCCACGGTGCCGTCTTCCAAGACGCCGAGATAATTCTTTTTGCGTGAACTAAATACAGCGTACCTGTAAACTTTGTCGACGTCAATGCCCATGTTTAATTCGTGTTCTGTGTAACGGACTAATTCTTCGATTTGCTCTTTAGAGGGGTTTTTTAAAAATAAACTGTCCGTGTCGCCGTAAAGAACCTGTATGCCTAACGTTTCAGCATGCTTGAGTATTTGGGTGATAGAGTACCTGCCGATGGCTGCCGTTGCTTCCGCTACTGGCGGACAATATAAATCGAAGCTGTCAGCGCCAAAGACCCCGTAGCTGGCGTTTAAGATAACTTTAAGCGCTCCCTGAGTGATGTTGTACCAGCTTCTAAGCTCAGGTGGCAAAGTTTTGTCTTTTGACCGCTGCTTATACCATTGAACACGTAAATCTCGCAATGATCCAATAAGCAGGCTTTCCAGAGCACGTTTTTCCGTGCATACCCAATGAGGAGTATCAGGGATCTTGTGGCTTCGACATCCCTCATGATTGCACAGGATTGATTGGTATCCTAGGTTCCAAACTTTAATTATTGAGGGGTATAGGCTTGGAAAGTCCATGACTGAAACGTTAAAGTGAACACCAGGTGTAGGTTCAACCACTATGGCGCCTTTGTATTTTTTGCCTTTTATTATAGCTGTAGTTGCGTTTTTTCCTTTTTTTGTAAGAATATCTTCAGCGTTAGGTATCAGCATATTCCTTTTTCGGTGCTCGCGGTGCATGAAATTTCGTATCCAGCGGCTTACGCCTTGGCGGCTTACGTCTTCCATGGGCATGCTGGCAATTCGTGCTAGGACAAGGATTAGTTTCATTGCTGAATCGTTGTCAAAACTGGTTAGTTTGTAGGTAATTTCTGAGTCTCGCAGGCAGTAAGCTGCAAGTTCAGAGTATGTTAAGTCTCCGAAGGTTTTTTCTAAGTGGATTTTTTCTACGCCTATGAGTGCGTTGCCAACGTCGTCGAGGGTTACGTCGCGGTAGCGGTTGCTGTAAGCATAGATTTGCACGGACCTGTTGAAGAAGAACTTGTATAGATCAATGTGGACACCGTACCTCAAAAGACAGACTCGTTTGCCTATTTCTATTGGAATCTCACTTCTGCTAAACCCAAAGTTCATGGCTCGATGCGTTAGATAGCGGAGGTCGAAGTCGTCGCCGTTGAAAGTTAAAATAAACGGGTAATCCAGCAGGACATCGAATGTTTTTCTAAGCAGTTCCTCCTCGGTTTCGCAGTACTCCACTGTAATGTCTGCAGCTAAGTGATGGTTGCCTTCCCGCACACCTTCACGCTTCAGAACAAGCACTTTTTTTTCGCCGTCTGAACTGTAAATTGACACGGCGATTACAGGGCACGCACCTTCCCGAGCGTCAGGCATTCTTGTGGATAACGGTGAATAAACCTCTATGTCGATGGCTGCTCTGCGGAACTTTGGGGCTGGGTACTCAAGGAGTTTTGCCCACATTTCAGCGTATTCACGTTCTTCATCAGTGCATTCTTTGAAGAGAGCTTTTATTTGGTTTAGGTTTTCTGTGGCTTCTTCAAGAACTTTAGGAACAAGGTTGCCGTCTTTAACCTCGTAAATCATGCCTGGCAAAAGCTGGCGGTCGTAAATGTATGATTGATAATACTTTATTTTTGACTCCCAAACTTTAGTATCGCTATCCTGTATTTTGCATCCGCAAACGCTTTGATAATCTTCAGGAATTATGTCTCTGATTGTGCCTGCTGGTCTTCCACCGATGGCTAATGGGTCTTTTGTCACTATCTTGATTAAGTCAACATCTTTATTTTCCAAGGGGTCAAACTTTTTTTGTGTTTCAAAACCGTAAAAACCTTCATGGTTTGTTATCCGATCGAATTTTTTTAATTTATCTAAGGTTAAGTTGGTTAAGCAGTAGGGTTTGTGACCCGTATTATCGTACCAAAAATAGATTTGTTCTGATTCTGGCTCATAAAGTTTGATAACTGCTTTTTTTTGGCGCCCATCGTAGGATGCTGAAACAAAATAGGAAGCGGGCAGGTTTTCAGGTGCCACTGGCGGAAAGGCGCTAGGTCTTTTCTTTTTTGGTTGTTTCGTTCCTTCCTGTTTCATTTCTTCATTGTTTTTGGCTGGCGAGGGCGGAGCTTGCGCTTTTACTTCTTCTTTTGGCAGAGGTTTAGTTTGTTCGCTACTGCAATAATCTAAGAGTGTTCGCGCCATCCCAAATGTGACCTTAGCCTCTTTATGGTACATAGAGACTAAAATCTTTACTTACTAAAAACTACGGATTTACCTTTAGATTACAGGGATTAAAATAACAGGCGCATAAGCAGAAAAACGTAAAATTAATTTAATCCTGATGCAAGTTTCCATGTACCCGGTCAAAGATGAGGTTCATGCATCATATTGAGGTGGCTATCGACTTCTTTTTTGGTATCGAAGATTTGACCACACTCAGGACACATGTATTGCCCCGCTTTGGCTTCAGGGGGACTTCTGCGCTTAATCACTTGACTCATTAATTCATCTCTCATGACTAAGAAAAAGGGAAAAAGTAACATAAACTAATTTGTGCAGACAATTTGTTACACACTTGTTTACTCGTTTTCGTGTTCTTTTCCTTCTTCAATTAGCTCACGAACTCTTGGGCCACCCTTTGCACCGCCTTTTTTACCGGCTTCACTTACAGACATTTTGCCCCTTTCTTCTTCATTTCGCCTTCTTGACAAACTTATCACCTCCATTTTTGGAGCTCGGTTTTAGAACACAAAGAGACTAACACGAATGAATTATTCATAAGCATGTGTGGCTGTACATATGTAGTAACATTAAGCCCTGAAATTCTTACCGTATCACAAATTTAAAGTAAAGAATTTAAAAAGCCCCCTTACAATATACCTCTTAGGGGTACAATCTTGCTCTTAAAAGATGGCGTCAAATACTTTCCTGACGAATACTCGTCTGAAAAAGAACTAGAAAAAATGGTTATCGAACATTATAAGGAGATTTTTGGCAGTGACACGATCTTCTTTGATCCACAAATTATGACAAATAATATAGGCGTTACAGCGAAAAGTGATGGCTTAATACTCGCTCTTAATCGCAAGCAATGGTTTATTCTAGAAGTTGAGCTTGCCCAGCACTCTTTGTCTGAGCATATAATTCCACAGATAACAAAATTTAACGTTGCCCTTCAGCGACCAGAAACAAAAGCAAAATTAATCGAGAGTGTAACTAACCACATAAAAGAGGACCCAGACAAAATAGCGAGTGTTCAAAAAAGCAAAATTCAAGATATAAACCAACACTTAAAAGAAACCTTCCAGAACCCACCGTTAATTGCTATAATAATTGACCAAAAAACACCTGATCTATGAACCAATTTGTAATAGCTTACCATTCAAGACCGCTATAACAGAGTTTAACACTTTTACTAGAGAAAATGCGCTGAATGTTCACATTCATTCATTTGATCCTTTATGGGAAGGACCAACGATACCAAAAACGTTGTCAAACGTATTATCGGTTTTTGAGTTGGTCTATAAAAGAGGAAAAACATATGATGAAGCAATAAAAGTTGCAGCGAAAAAACTAAAACTTGATGAAAGAACGTTAAAACATAATTGTACAATAGATTTAGGATTAACTGCTGAGCAATTGAGGGAAATTATGGTGAGTAGCGAAAAGATTAGGCAACTGTTAACTCAAAGATACCCAGAATATGCTGAGGAAATACAAAAGGTCTTTAATTGATTTAAGGCATCCACATTTTAATTCTTATTAGTTCCGCTTGATTTGTCATAAGTGTGTATTGATATTGTTGAAAGATGCTTGGACAATTGCCATTGAAACGCTGAGCTGGATGGAGATGGAAAAACTAAGCGAACGCTTAGCTCTGGCAAGAACAATCAAGCAGCTTGGCGCAAGCGACCCGAACGCTATTCGCTTTGCTTACGGTTTAGTTGTTGAGACTACGAGGCGCAGAAACCTCTTAGACAAATTCGTCAATACCGTAGCGGCGCCTAAGAAAATTGGCGAGTATAATTTGGGTATTCAATCTTTTCTGCGGCTTTATGTTTATCAGACGCGTGTTGCCAAGAATTGGGCTAAAATTAACTTGCAAGAAGCCGAAAGCATCGCGAGCCTTGGCAGGTCCATTTTGGGCTGGGAGACCGTGCGGGAAGTTGAGCCGATTTTGGGCTTTTTGCTAACGCGCCAGCTGGAGCCAATCCTGAAGGCGGCAAGCGATGTGGAGAAAGTTAGCTTGCAAACCTTTCATCCCTCATGGTTTGTTAGGTATTGTTACAGGCTTTTTGGACGCAATGAAGCCATTGCCTTCTTGGAGGGAAGCGTAAATCCGCCGCCCACCTACATCCGAGTCAACACGCTGGCGGCAGCTGAAGAGGCAATTGTGCAGAAGCTTGAGGCAGAAGGCGTTAAAGCTAGAAAAAGCTGAACCGTTAAAATTCACCTATAAAATTGGGGAAATGAAAAAGCCCCTAAACACTTTGCCCAGCTACAAAGAAGGCTTATTTTACATTCAAGATAAAGCAAGCTGCTTCGCCGCACAAGCCGCAGACCCCAAGCCCGGCAGCGTGGTTTTCGATGTTTGCGCTGCACCTGGCGCAAAAACGACGTATTTAGCTCAGCTAATGCGTAACGAAGGCAGCATAGCCTCGGTTGATTTCTCAAATAGAAGAATGAAAGTGTGGAAAAAAGAAACCGCCCGCATGGGAACCAAAATTGCTGAGCCAGTAATCGCCGATGCATGCGCCACTTTGCCTTTCAATACGCAAGCGGACTTGGTGATTTTGGATCCGCCATGCACAAGCACAGGCGTCTTCGCCAAGCAGCCCTCAGCCAAATGGCGGCTAAGACCAAAATCCGATTGAGAAAATGGCGGCAATCCAGTGGAAAATGATTAACAGCTGCGCCGAAAAAGTCGCTGCTGGCGGAGCATTAACTTACTCTACATGCAGCATAACCGTAGAAGAGAACGAAATGATAATTGAGCGGTTCCTTAAAGTGGCACCCAGAATTCACCTTGGCGGAAATAATGCCTAAAGTGGGTTTGCCTGGGCTGCGAGGATTAACTGAATGCCAAAGACTCTACCCGCAACTCCACCAATGCAACGGCTTCTTCATAGCAAAACTTCAAAAAGAATGAGGCAAGCCAAAAAGCTAAGCTAAGCTCCAAAATCGCCAAGGGTTCTTTGAGGCGTTTCCTTTGTGAACAGAGGGTATGTGATTTGTGTTCCTTCCAGGTGCGCCATCTCGTTTAGCTGATGGTTGAGGCAGCTGGTTACGCTTATGATGTGTTCCACTTTAACGTGCCGTACCACGAGCGCGTCGGAGATGAGGCTTCGGTGACACCGCCAAGGCAGCGCTTCAGCACACATCAACGCCAAACAGGTCTCCCGTGCGAGCGCGATGATTTTTAGCAGGTTATCGGTAAACTCTTTGGTCTGCATATAATCCGCATAACCTCTGAAGCCGCTGTTTCGCCATGCCAGGTTTACGGAGTCATGTTTGGGTCTGCGTAAGCCGCCGATGTCTGGCATGTGAATGTATTTTATGCCGTAGGGTTTGAGTGTGTTTGGCAGGGTTTCCTTGTTGAACTGTGGGTTATGTCTGCTTCTGGGAACCGTGCGCACGTCCACAACCAAAGTGGCACCGTAAGTTTTGAGCAACAAAACGAACTCTTCGAGTGTCCTAGTGGAGTGCCCGATCGTAAGGATAGTTAATTCTGATTCTTTAGCCAAAACACTAGCCTTCAGCATTAGCTACTATGTGGCGATATAATATATGAATTCAAAACGTCTTATCAGCCCCGATAATGCGTCTTGAGGGGGTTGGATCTCTTGTAAAATGTACCTCCCTCCCCACTTTGCTGAAAAGACTAGCCTTTTTGCCCTATGCTGAGGCTACTTGACGAACTTGCTTGATTTCCTGCTAATGTTTTGGTTGCTTATCTTTTGCGTAGCCTTGGCGTTTCAATTCTTGATCTACATCTATGTCTGCAATTACCATAGCAGCTTTGCTCAGATATTGTATTATAGGGCTTTCTTTGTTGGTTTGGTACATTTCCGCGTTGCCTATCATCCGAGTGCGCTTTATCATTCCATGCTCCTCTATATAGGGAATTGCGCGTGTTACTGTTCGTATGCTTACTTGTGCATTTTCGGCTATATCGGTTTTTGAGTAGTCCCACTGGTCGTATAGAATGAAGAAATCTATTAATCGCGCCATTGATGAACCGAATAAACGTTCGAGAGGCCCTGGGTCTTCTTGTGCAAGCTTCTTTGGCAAGTTAATTTCTCCAAACTAATATATTAGCGGGTCTTTTATTTAAGAATTTTCTTTGTCCAACTTAATGGACTTCTTTGTCGATAATAAGGTCAGCCTTAAATATAAACCGCCCAGTAACTAAAAGCCAAAATGTGTTAGTGAAGAAGAATGAAACTAACCGCTCTGGAGATAGCCGTGCTCCGAAAGATGTACATGCACAATTTTATAGGTGAAAAGCATACGTCTGCTGATAATATTCCCAAGGGCTTTCCGAAGCATCAGCGAGGCGAAATCAAGAATTCGCTGAAAAAGCTAACCCGACAGGGCTATGTTATCCCAAAGGTAACAAGCTACGGGATGGAAGTATCTCTTAACCCAAAGAAAATCATAGAAATTCGCCAGCTAATAGGCAACGAATAGTCGGCTTGTTTGCCGACAAAGGGTATGATAAAATCAAAAAGCTGGGAATGGGAATTGAACCTGTGCTATAAATAAACTGTCTTGATTGTTAGAGTCGAGGACTATTTTTTTCTTGATTTTTCCAGTTGGCACAGCATTTCAAACATTACTTTTGCTGCCACAACCGCTGATACTCCTTGGTCGTAAATTGGCGCAATCTCCACCACGTCAAAGCCTAACACGCGTTTATCGCACAAGGCACAGGCAATGTCTAGCAGGGCGGTTGTGGTGATTCCTTCAGGCTCAGGGTTCTGCACTGCAGGAGCAAACGCCGGGTCAAGCACATCCATATCCACCGTTAAGTACACGTTCTCGTATGGCAGAAGCTTCTGTTTCAACTGCTCAGCAATCCGATCTGAGCCTTGCTTGATTATTTGCTGCGAAGTAAAAAACTCCACTCCAGCCTTCTTGGCATAAGCCAGTTCTTCCTTGCATGCTGAACGTGTGCCAACCTCAAAGATTTTCGCGGGCTTCACTTCCTCGCTTATCAGCTGCATAAACGTCGTGTGGGACAGCGTTGAACCTAAAAATTCGCACCGCAAATCCAAATGAGCATCAAAACTCACAATCGCCGTTTTCGCTGCCCTAGCGCCTAAACCCTTCGCAACCCCAAGCGTAATCGTGTGTTCCCCGCCTAAAGCTACAGGCATTTTTCCAGCCGCCAAAATATCCTCAACCACAAGCCTAGTCATATCAACCGTTTTCTGGGCGTCAGGTGAAACATGCAGGTCTCCGGCATCATGCAAAGCTAAATCCTCAAGGTCAATTTTGCTGCGGAAACTATACGTTTCAATATTCAAAGATGCCTGCCTAATCGCGTTTGGACCAAACCTTGCACCCGTCCGATAAGTGCTCGTTGCATCAAACGGGACACCAAAAATCACGTATTTCGCTTCTTCAAACGGCTTCTGCAAACCGCTGAAAACGTTAGTTTGCGAAGTGAAAAGTTCAAGATAACTCATAGGTAATTCCGATCCTCTGCTCTTGGTATTCACTTAAGCTTACTCTAAACTTTTTCGCTCAACCAATGCATTAAATTTATTAATTAAACCCCCACTGCATAGGGTAAAGGCGAGCACAAAGTGTCCTTAGCATCATTAGCATCTAGACTAAAAAGTTTCAACCGCATAGAATTAGCAGCATTAGCCTTCTATGCTATCAGTGGAGTAATCCTTTTGGCGTTTCTGCCCTTTACTAGTTATCCGCCCCAGCTCGGTTTACTCGGTATCCTCAGCTTAATAACTGATTATAGCATCTTTACAAAAAGAGCTTGGGCACCATGGCTACTATTCATCTTGTTCGCTGGAGCATCAACCTTTTCAATCTACACCTTAGCCGTCGCAGGATACAGCAATGCACTACTAGGCATAAGCATGACTGTTTACGCAGTGCTCACATGGATATTCGCAGGATACCTCCTGTTGATAAAGAGAAAATAAAATCTAACCCACACATTTAGGAAGCAACTTTAAGTTTTTTCCTAATTTTGCAAAGGCAGCCAATTTTTTTCGACTTGCAAAAACATTTATCCTTAGGAGCCGTTGAAGGGTGCACTTTAATGATTCTAGGCGACAGGCATCTATGAAAGCGAGTGCCGAGTAACAATGAACATGCGTGACATATAACATAAGCCTGAAAAAACCCCTGTTCAGTAAAATAAGCTTAAAACTAGCACTGAAGCCTCCACAAAAAAAATTTTCACCAATGTTTTAGGCTTAAACTCTAAACCTTACCTGAAACATTACGGAAAAGCACAACAGCAACCTCTTCATCCACATCAAGGAACTGCTCATTCTCAGGGATCTCAACAAATCCGTCAGCTTTAGCCAAAGTAGTAATTGCGCCAGAAGCGCCAGTTTCCACAGGTTCAGCAATCAACCGGCAATCTTTATCAAATTCTAACTTAACCATGACAAAGGTTCGCCTGCCTTTAGCGCTAAACATCCGTGCGCCAGCAACAGCCCTAACCATTTTCATTCCAGTGACTGGTCTGCCGGCTAACCGCTGAATCAAAGGCCTAGCAAGCAAATAGAAAATCAGCAAAGCAGACGTGGGATGACCAGGCAACGAAAAAACAGGTTTATCCCCCACAAACCCAACAGTCGTAGGTTTGCCAGGCTTAACTGCAATGCCGTAAACAACTATTCCAGGCTTACCAAGCGAATCCACGATTTGCGGAGTATAATCCCTTGGACCGACAGAGACACCGCCAGAAGTAATCACCATATCCGCTGAAGCCAAAGCAGTCTGCAAAACCTTAGACAAAGCCGCTTTGTCATCTGGAACGACGCCGAAGTAAACTGGTTTTGCACCGCTTTCGATTACTGCTGTGCTTAGGCTGTAAGCGTTAATGTCATAGATTTTTCCCGCAGGCAAAACCTTACCAGGCTCAGTCACTTCACCACCCGTAGACAAAACCGCAACTATGGGTATTTTGGAAACTTTAGCTGTAGTCAAACCCAAAGCCGCTAAAACACCGATCTCCGAAGACCCCAAAACCCGCCCTTTTCTAAGCACCACTTCGCCTCTCTTTATGTCTGAGCCCCTCTTCATAACATTCTCATTCACGGTAACAGCGCCGAAAACATGCAACTCGCCATCTTCTCTTTCCGTGTCTTCAACCATAACCGCTGCGTTTGCGCCTTCAGGAATTGGGGCGCCAGTAACAATCTCAACAGCTTCACCCTTCGCCAAAACCACTTTCGGCTGCTCACCAACATTCACGATACCACAAACTTTCAAGGTTACAGGTTGATTTTCTTCTGCTCCAAAAGTGTCCTCGGCTTTAACAGCGTACCCGTCAACGGTTGAACGGTTAAACGGTGGAATATCAAGCGTTGAAACTACGTCTTCACTTAAGACACGATTGTAAGCTTCAAGCAGCACGGCTTCTTCTTCACCTAAAACAGCAGGTTTAAACTGGTCTTCAATCGCTTTTTGCGCCTCATCAAACGTCATAAGTTTCCTAAACATAATCCGCACAGCCTCCAAACCGCCAAACATGTGAACTATAACCGTTTCGCCTTCGCTTACGCCCTCCCGATTCTCAGGAATAACCACGAAACCATTGCTCTGCGTCATGGTGGATATAGATCCTGAACCTTTCGCGCTAACTGGCTCAGCATAAAATTCGCCGCCCCTCAGAGTCACTCGGACCCGAACGTAGGTTTTTCTTCCAAGTGCACTAGCAACCCTTCTTGCCAAAGTAGCTTTCAACATTGGTCTTGGCTCTGTTTTGCTCATTCCAAGCAGCCTGCAAACCATCGGTCTACCGAACACTTCAAAACCAATAATTGCAGCCACAGGGTTACCTGACAAAATCAAAACAGGCTTGCCCTCCAACATAGCAACAGCTGTCGGCATCGCTGGTCTAAGTGCAACACCATGAACAATTACGCCTGGTTCTCCAAGCTTGTTAACTGCGTCGGGCACCAAGTCTAATCCTCCAACGCTTGTCCCGCCAGTGGTGATTACTGCATCCTGGGTCTTGAGGGCTTTTTGGATTTTATTAGCAATTTCATCCACGTTGTCTTTGGCTATGCCATAATCAGTTGTTTCTGCACCAAGTTCTTTGCACACGGTTGAAAGCATAATTTTATTTGAATCATAAATTAGGTTGCCAGAAAGCGGAGCGCCCACTTCCGCAAGTTCATTTCCAGTAGCTAAAATGCCAATTTTCGGTTTCTCGGCAACTTTTAGTTGGCTGTAGCCTAATGCAGCGGCTAATCCTATGTGGTAGGGGTTCAAGCGAGTGCCAGCTTTAGCCACGAGGTCGCCTTTTTTGGTGTCCTCGCCTTTCTTTGAAATGTTGTCGCCTGGCGCAAGTTGACTCCAAACCTCCAGTTTTCCCTCGCGTTTTTCGGTGTTTTCAAGCATAACTACTGCGTCTGCGTCCATCGGAATGGGGTTTCCAGTCCAAACCTGCTTGGCCTGCTTATCGGTTACTTCTTGGTTTTCGGTTAATTGGAAAGTTGCTGGTTTAAACTGTGAAGCACCAACGGAATCAGCGGATTTTAATGCGTACCCATCCATGGCTGACTTGTCAAACCACGGCAAATCCTGTTGGGCGATTAAGTCTTGGGCTAAAACACGACCTAACGCATCCTGCAAAGACACCACGGCAACTTTTGGCGCTCCAATTTGCAGTGCATTAAACCAGCTTTGTAGTGCTTGGTCAGTTAACGTTAATTTTTGGAATCCTTTGAGTTTTACCAAAATGGTTCCCACTACTGCACTAGCGACTTATCGTAAAAAACATATCGAAACAAAAACACTAAAACGACTCACTAAACAAAAACTGCTGACTTAGCGCTCGCAAAATTCTTTAGCCCTCAAATAGTGAACGCCTTCTCATGATCGAGTTTCATACACTATTACTGAATCAGACTTTATCTGCATCACTAAATCATGCCCTTCCACTATTTTCCTCAAGCCACTCATGCTTTCCTTAGAAAGATTTGCCTTAATATTAATGTGGTATCCCTTATATAATGGAAACATAGCCCTCTGCGGTATCAACGTGATGGTGCTTCCATCTAAACTTGGGCAACTGTCAACAATTTCCCTTAGCAAAACTGCAATCTCAGCAAATTTCATAACTTTCACCAATTATATGTGTTAATAATTTCATAAAAATCTTTAGTATAAATCATTTTCTAATCATAGTTTAGCATTTTTAGGGAGGGTTATTTGACATTTATTTTTTAATTGCTTCCGAGGTCATTTTTTTGAGGAATTCTCTGATGCATTCTGGTTGACCGTAGACTACTAGTCGCCCATCCTTTTGCGGGTTGACCGAGAGGTTGCTTTCTTTGGCGATCTGCTGTATTCGCTTGGTTGGCAAATTGCCGACGGGTTCAACCCTGACCCATTTTTGATCTCTAGGAACGCCCGTGATGAATTTGTTTTCTTCTACTTGCTCTTCACAAGTTTCTGCGTTGGCTTCTTCCAAGCGCCTAAACCACTGATCAACAGTTTCAGGGCTCAAAGCTTTTTGTGCTTCAGTAATTAGGCATGATTCAACGCTTCCGAGGTACTCTTCAACTTTCTGTGATGCGTCTCCTCTGCTGCCTTCCGCTTCCGAAATTTTAATCATAAGCTTAGCACTTCTTAAATCGTTAATAACTTCGGGTGGTATGCTAACGCCTTTTTTTCGAAGCTCTATCATCAGGTCCTCTAGGACTTTCCATGTAGCTGTGTGACTCATACTTTATCTGAGGTATAGTTAAGGCTGAGAAACTATAAAATATTGTCGTAGGGTAATACTTGGAAAGGAATAAATCACTAAGTCTTTCTGTAGTATTTGCAGAGGTAGCTATTTTTGTCAGAAGATAAAAAGCGCAAATTAAAGAAGCAATCCGCCAGTTACATGATGGAGTGTCGCCTGAACAGGTGAAAGAGAACTTCAGGGCGGTTTTTGAGGGAACTGATTCTTTAGAAATCGCCAAGATTGAGGAGGAACTTGCTAAGGAAGGCATTTCTATTTGTGGAATCAGACGGTTCGGCGATTTCTATTCTTCCTCGAAATCTTTTCTTATGATTTGTGCCATTCTCGGTACAGTATTAGCTTTGCTTTGAGGCGAAAGCAAATCTTCAACAAGTTTGTATTGCCGTTTGTATATATGGCAGTTCTTTGAGTGAAAAATTAGTTTGCCTGTTTCCAAGTTAAGATTCCCGCGACTGTTAATTTCTGAGACAAATGCCTCATTAAACAACTGAATCCCTGCAATATTCGCAGGCAAACCAGCGTAAGCATCCCAAGAGCGGAAGTAGCAAGTTAAATGCATTTTGCCCTCAAGAATTTCGGTGTCAATCAAGCTTAGGCATGGTGGTTCATGCCTTTCTTTGGTGCCTTCCTTAAACTTTATTATATCATTAGGAAGCCTAACCACCATTGTGACTTGTCGGTCTTGACGTTCCTGCACATACCTGTTTACGGCTTCATCAATCTGGTTCACTGGCTCCCGCAACCTGCTGCCGTAAGTGTAGGTTTCGTCCTGTTTTCCCTCGCTACACCACAAATAAGTCAACGCATACCACTGCACATACTTCATGTCGCAAGGCGCCTTATCCGCTACCAGCGGCCTGTTCTCTGGACACGTAATCTCTATGGATAAATTGAGTTTCTTGGTTTCGGTGACTTCGGAACCGTAGCCAACTTTGAAGGCTTCACCCTCGCTCCAAATTTGGTTTAACGTTTTGAACCAAGCATCGGGGCAATCGAACGCTGTAACCTTAACATGCTTCATACGTAGACTCCAAGATACCGAATAATGATTAGGTGTGTGAATATAAAATTTACAGTAAACAACTATTAACTTAGGATCAAAAAATAATTCGCAAACTATGTTTTTTGAAAACTAAAAAAGAATAAAGAAGGGCTTTTAGTAGGGCATTCCGCCCATACCGCCCATTCCACCCATACCGCCCATTCCGCCTGGGGGCATTGGTGGCATTTTGCCGCCGCCTTTAATGCTGATTATGTCGTCGATTTTAAGTATCATGTTTGTTGCTTCAGTGGCTGATTTTATGACTTGCTGCTTTACGCGTAGTGGCTCAATGACTAGCAGGTCAAGCATGTTTTTGATTTTGCCGGTTGAAACTTCGATGCCGAAGTATTTGCTGTCTGGTTTCTCGTGTTGTGCTCTGAGTGCTACCATGATGTCTATGGGGTCTAAGCCTGCGTTCTCCGCTAAAGTGAGCGGTATCGCCTCTACTGCTTCTGCGTAAGCTTCCACTGCCAGCTGCTCTCGTCCGCCGACTTTAACTGCGTAGGCTCGTAGGTTTTTGGCTAGTTCTGCTTCTGGTGCGCCGCCGCCTGCAACGATTTTGCCGTCTTCGATAGCGTTTCTTACAACGCATAAGCCGTCGTGCAGTGAGCGTTCTGCTTCGTCGATGACGTGGTTGGATGCGCCTCGGATGACGATAGTTACTGCCTTAGGGTTCTTGCATTCGCGTACGTAAATGAGCTTGTCATCGCCGATTTTTACTTCTTCAACACGTTTCGCTTTGCCTAAAGCGTCAGCAGACAAATCTTTTACGTTTGCAACTATTTTGCCGCCTGTTGCTCTTGACATTTTTTCCATGTCGCTGCTGCTTAAGCTTTTAACTGCTAAGACTCCAGCTTTGCCTAAAAAGTGTAAAGCCATGTCGTCTATGCCTTTTTCGCAGAAGATAACGTTCGCGCCTGCCTTGGTAACTGAGTTAACCATGTCTTTGAGCATGCGTTCTTCTTCGTCGAGGAAAAGCTGCATTTGATTGGGACTTTCAATGTTTATTTTTGCGTCGAATTCTGTTTTTTCAATCTCCATCTTGCCGTTTAGTAATGCGATTTTGGCGCCGTCGATAATCTTTGGCATTTGTGAGCTTGCAACTTCCTTGTCGATAACCATGCCTTTGACAAGTTCTGTTTCGTCCAGGCTTTTACCATGTTTCTTAACGACTTTTATTAGGTCGATGTCCGATGTGTATTTGCCGTCAATTTTTTCTGATACCTGTTTTACTGCTTCAACAATGATTTTTGCGAAGTGGTCTTCGGCAACGTTAATGCCTTTGCTAGCCAAAGATGTGATTGCTACATCCCTTAGGGTTTTGTCATCATCAATGGAAACGGGAATGGCTATTTGATCCAAAATTTCCTGAGCTTTCTCACTAGCTTTCTTGTAACCTTCGATTATAACTGTGGGATGGATGTTTTTGTCAAGCAAACCTTCAGCTTTTGAGAGTAACTCTCCTGCTAAAATTACTGCGGTTGTTGTTCCGTCACCAACCTCGTTGTCTTGAGCTTTTGCAACTTCCACAAGCATTTTTGCCGCTGGATGTTGAATATCAAGCTCTTTCATTATAGTTGCGCCGTCATTAGTTATAGCAACATCACCCATGCTGGTAACGAGCATTTTATCCATGCCGCATGGACCGAGCGTAGATTTCACTGCTTCAGCCACTATTTTTGCAGCCATGATATTGTTTTTTTGTGCATCACGGCCTGTTGATCTTCCCGTGCCTTCTTTTAATACTAGAATTGGGACTGTTCCTCCACCTGTAGACATAATTTTCACCAAGTTTTTATTTTCTTAATAACAACCGAATTCAACAATCAAATATTTAAATATAAATTTTTCCCAAGTGAAAAGCAACAATTACCTAACTGATTCCTACTTATGAACAGCAAAAGTAAAAATCATTATGCCAAGTCCGCTTAGCTTTCTGTTTCGCCTTTTTCCCTTCGGGTTTTATTAGTCGTCGCTGCGGCAATACGCTCTGCATCCTCTTCAGATGCGCCCCGCTTAAGCTCTGACTCTTTAATATGTTCATATTGCCGCTTTCGTTTTGGACTTTCCGCACCTCTTGGAGGCAAAAAATCACCACCTTACGCGTAATACGGGAACAAAATCAGAATTGAATAGGTTATCTTGCCATTTCTCTGCATGACTCGGCACATCGCCTGCAAACGCTGGCGCATTCCTTCATGAAGTCATCATCAAACCTGTCACAAGTGTCAGCGCACTCGTCACAGATGTCAGCCGTTAAGCCGCAGATTTGTGGGTAATAGGTTGAGTTTCTAAGCATAAAATCTGCGTTTGTATTGCATATTCTAGCGCAATCCATAAGGAGATTCAGGTGTTCGAGTTCAGAATGTTGACCGCCCGTCGTCAAGCATCTTATTGTAGTTTCAGTGCATGTTTGGTAGCAATCTAAACAATCCTTCAAGCATTCGCGAACTTCATCGCTAGTCATAACTTCTGAACCCTGAGCTCTTTCCAGTTCCTCCATGGAACCAGACATTCTGCCAGCTATTGGCGACTGGTTTTCACTTGACCACTGATCGCCTACTTCTTCATCTTGCGCCTCATCGTCTAATGTTTCTCCAGTGTAACCTTTATCATCAACGCTTCTCATGTCTCTCGATTCAACGCCCACGTAATCAGGTTTTCTTTTCTCAAAATTTTCCTCGCCATGTTCGTAAGACCTTGACAATCATTCACCTCCTAACTAATCGGCTAATTTGATAGATTCCCTCATGAAAAATTGATTTTTAATGATGGGGACTCTTGTTTTTTTATCTCCAACTACCTTTAGATTGCCCTCTTTTGGCACAAGGCAGTATAACCGTCAATGTAGGATTATGGTATGCCTACGATGAGTACCTATGAAAAGGCTGGTAATGAATTATTTAAGAATATGTGACTGTAATTCTACTCCAACAGCACATATCACAAAATAAACTCTAAAATATCACTAACTAAATAAACTCTAAAAAAGCATTGCCTTAGAGAAACAAGAACTTGCTCGTTGGCAATGTGTTGCTATTTTTTGGGAAGCAACTCGTTGAGTTCGTAGCTTGCAGCGCATAATACGCTGTCAGCGCCGCCATAGTAGACGATGACTTGGTCGTCTAGTTGTACGTTTCCGCAGCTGAATACTACATTCGGCACGTACCCAACGCATTCATAGCCCTCGCATGGAGTAAGTATGGGTTTCTCAGACCGGTAAAGCACTTTTTCAGGATTACTCTTATCCAGTAAAGCGGCGCCAAGGGAGTAATGCTTTGCTTCATCTACTCCGTGATAGATGAATAAGTAGCCCTCGTTAAGTTCTATTGGTGTTCCTGCTGCACCAATTTTGGCGCTGTCCCACATTTTATCTCTTGGTTCCATGATGGACTTGAAGCCGTGCCACTTCTTTAGGTCTTCAGAATAAGCAATACATATGCTTGGTTCAATACGGTGGAACATTACGTATTTGCCGTCTACTTTGCCTGGAAGAATAACGGCATCTTTATTGCGTACTCCGGGGAATGGCAGAATCCGCTCTTTCCAGTTCCATTGGCGGTTAAGAAAATCGCTAAAGTTAATTGAAGTTAGTGAGATTTGATAAATTACTGGATAATCATGGTTTCGGAACGCTGTATAAGCCATTAAACACTGGTCGCCGATCACTGTAAGGCGCGGGTCCTCGCATCCGTCTCTTTCCGCATGATTAGTCGGATTGAAGATTGGCAAATCAAACCTCTTATTTATACTAAAGC
>CAWAUU010000054.1:0-97947 GCA_963785215.1 Candidatus Bathyarchaeota archaeon | reverse complement strand
CGCGTCCGCCATACATTATGCCGCCTAATTCAACACCCATGGGATTATGAAGTTGAGGGTCACAGTTTTCCAATGCTTTGAGCGCTAGTGTGTAACGAGCGTTCTTGTTGGCAGGAGGAATTTCGTTGTCGTTCTCGTCTTTTTTGCCTTCGTACCATGCTCCAGTATAGTTTAAGCCCTCTTTAGGAAGCTCTTCGCCCATGCCAAGCCAGTATGGTTTGCCATCCTTAACCAGAACGTTAGAGAAAACGATTTCGCCTGGGCTAGTTAGAAGCTTGTAAATTAACCCGTCATCCTTGGGGTTAACGTCTTGTATGATGCCGAATATGCCTGATTCAACGTTAACTGCACAGGCAGCTGAGTCCATGTCTCGGATGTAAGCTATGTCATCGCCAAGAATTGTTTCTCCCGGAAGCATAGCTGTTGAGGTTTTCCCGCAAGCGCTTGGGAAAGCTCCAGCAAAATAGGTTTTACGTCCACCAGGACCAAACACACCCATGAGCAGCATATGTTCCGCTAGCCACCCTTCGCTGCTTGCTTTACGGATAGCCAAGCGGAAGGCGAGTTTTTTGAAGCCAACAGAGTTTCCCGCATATTGTGTATTAACACTGTAAATGGTATTATCCATATGGTCGATGTAGATTCGTTTTTTATTCTGTTCTATGCTGATCATGTCCTCATTTAGCTTTCCAGCTGAGTGCACAACACGCAGGAAATCACTTTTTGGTCCTGCTTTTACAAATTGCTCATATCCAGGGCGGTAAAGCAGGTTTTCTGAGTGCGCAACGTACCATGAGTCTGTGCATTGCAACCCGAGAATGGTGAAGATTGAATCTTGCGGACCCAGTGAGATAAATCGGACAATCATTGTTTTTCCTTGCATGGAATCCCGAAGTAAACCTCTAACCTCAGCTAACCCTTCTTGACGGTCCATTTGGTTGAGGGCTTTGCTTAGGAAAACTCCTTTGGGTACAAGGTACTTGGTAGCTTGACGGTCCCGTCCTTGGTCATATTCACCGTCAAAATGGACAGTATGTCCAGGTAAGCTTAAAATTGCTTGTTCTTCCCCTGAGGCGATTGCTTGTTTCCGAACATGAGCGATATCTTCAGCGGAGTCGCTGCAGATGAATATTTCCTTAGGTTGACAGAGGTCGCTTTCTTTCGCTATAAACTCATGGACGTTGGGATTATCTATGGCGCTTAGTTTCTTGAAATCAGACGCGCTAAGTTTGGGCTGTAGAGCCTCAAGGTATGGATTCATTATAGCCATCTCTTTTCACTTCAATCTTTTTAGGGGATTTAATCGAGTTCCTTTCAGTGAGTTGCATAGGTAAATGATAAACTTTTTGCAATAAAAAGAAAAGTTGAGGATTGTATTGATTGCCGACGTGTTTCTTTACACAGTCTTAGAGTTCATTTACAGTTCCAGGTACTCTTGGAAACGGTTGACATTCACCAATATGTTTGACGCCTGCAATCCAGCCTACTAAGCGTTCCATACCTATGCCTCCGCCAGCAGTGGGTTTCAGTCGGCCTTCTTTAGCCATTGTTAGTATCAGCGCATAGTTTTCTTTTTTAATTTGGTCGCGCTCGATCTTCTTCGAGATTTTTGAGTATTCCCATTCACGTTTGGCGCCTGACAGCACTTCGCCGAACTGTGGCAGGAATAAGTCATAGTTGTCCCATTTGCCTGTTTTGAAGTCTTCGTAATCGTAGAATTCTCTGGGGATGTTTGTTACCCAAACGGGTTCTGTTATGTCTTTGGTTATGCCTGCTTCCCAACCGTCTGCGCCGTATTTAGCTTCTAGTTCAACGCGGTCGTAAATTTTGAATGGCGCCTTTGGGGCTTTAAGAGCGTCACAGCGGCAAAGTGTAGTTAATTCGCTTTTCATTTCCCGCTTCAAATCTTTAACTAGTGTGCAAAGGGCATCTTCAACTAAGGACATTATGTCTTTTGAGGTGGTGTCTCTGGCTTCAAAGTCAAGTTGTGTGAACTCATATGTGTGTTTGCCTGTTTTGGCGCGTTCTGCTTTCTCGATGCGTATGTTGGGTGAAAGTATGAACAGTTTGGGGTATGCGGTTGATGAGGCGACGAGTTTATGGATGATCATGCTTGCTGTTGTGCGTACCGGTTTACCGTAGATGTCTACTTCTATCCTTTTCTCAATGGATGCGCCTGGGTCTGGCCAGAGGGGGTCGGTGCTTTGGCTTAGGGCTACTGGAAGCAGCCACTGGAAGCCTTGGTCTACGAATGTGGTTGTGAGGCTTTTTAGCGTGTAAGTCATTATTTTGCCTATACAGGTTTTCCTTTCTAATTCGCTTGGTGAAAGTTGGTCTAATGGTTTTGGAATCGCAATTTGAATAGTTTCTTGTTTATCTTTCAAGTTAGTCACTTCAGTTAGCTTATTGGAAACTACACTGTGCAAAGCAGATAATAAGTTTTTTATAATAAAACATGGATAAATTACAATTATTACAAGCTTTTATACTTATAACTTGTAATAATTACATATGAGCATAAAACTCGACGAAAAAGACATAGCCATCTTAGTTTTAATCCAAGAGAACAGCAAACTCACAGCCAAGCAAATCGCCAAAAAAATCAATTCGCCAATAACCACTGTTTTCGCAAAAACAAAACGCATGGAAGAACTAGGCATAATAAAACAGTACAGGGCAATTCTGTCTCCTGAAAAGCTGAATTTAGGCACAGCAGCCTTCATTTTAGCCTCCGTCTCATACAGGGCAAAAACCAACGATGCCCCAGTTTCTCAGAGAGAGGTTGCTGAAGAAATAGCACGGTTTCCCGAAGTGCAGGAAGTCCACATTATAACTGGCGATTGGGATCTGCTAGTGAAACTTCGTGCTGAAAACGTGGATGCAGTCGGAAAATTTGTAGTTGACAAGCTGCGATTGATTAAGGGTTTAGAGAAGACGTTGACGTGCATGGTTTTTGAAACTGTGAAAGAAACAACAAGCCTACCCCGACCGTTAAAGCGAAATGAGAGGAAACCAGTTAAGCCTTAACTTCCGATGAGCTTGAATAGTACAAAAGCGGCAATGCAAGCAGTACAGTGTTTTTTCCCTTAGCAGTTAGAGAATACTCCACTCGCAATGGCGGACCAGCAGTAACTTCTCTTGTTATGTAACCATGCTTCTGCAGCATCTTCAGCTTATCTGAGAGCGTGCGGGAATTGACGGTTAAGATTTTTTTTATTCCGCCAAAACCGATGGCATCTTTAAGCAGTAGCGTATAGAGTATTTCAAGGCTCCATTTCTGAAATAGCAAAGTTGAAGCTTTCTTGCAGACTATCAAGTTCATCCTTAAGTTCGGTGGGCGTTATCTTTTGGGTTTCTATTATTTGGTTGAACGTTTCCTCTACGCCCTTTAAGACTTGGTTCATGCGTGTTTCCACGATTTTTCGGAATTCAGCGCTTAAAGTTAATGGAGCACTCATCGCCTTTACACTCGGTGTAGTTTGGCTCACTTCATAATTTATAAGGGTTTACTAATACAACAAGGTATACAAAGTACATCAAGTCAGGTCATGGAGGAGAAAATCTTGGAAAAATATGACGCCATAGTTGTTGGCGCAGGAACAGCAGGCTGCTTAGCCGCAAAAACCATGGTTGAATCAGGCTTAAAAGTTTGCATAATTGAAAAGAAAAAGCGCGAGCAGATTGGAGAAAAAATCTGCGGCGACGCTCTCGGAGAACATCACCTAAAGTTTCTGGGGCTGGAGAAGCCAACTGGCGGCGAATTAGAGACTCGAATTGACGGCATCAAAATTTATTCCCCTGACGAGAACACGGTTTTCACTATAGCGGATAAGGACTTTGTCGGGTATTTGCTTAACAGGCGTCTGTTTGGGCAATGGCTACTGAAAAAAGCAACCGACAAAGGAGCTGTCCTTGAGGATAACATGAATTTCCGTTCACCAATAATTGAGAAGGGCGCATTAGTTGGTATAGCAGCTAAAAACATGAAAACTGGTCAAACTGTGCAGTTAAGAAGCAAAGTTGTGGTTGACGCTAGCGGTTTCTTTGGTGTTGTTAGACATCAGCTTCCACAGGAAATGGGCATAGACCATGAAATAGAAAATGAGGATGTTGAAGCTTGTTACCGCGAAATTCGCCAGCTAAAACAGGAAACCGAGAACACCCGTTTCTGCGAAATTTACCTCAACCAAAAAGTTGCTCCGGGCGGTTACGTGTGGATTTTTCCCAAAGGCGGAGCCAGAGTTAACGTTGGTTTAGGCATATGCATGCGCGGCAAATACCCTAGTCCCAAAAAGCAGCTATACGATAACACATTTGCGAAACCAGCGTTTGAGGGGTCGCTTGTTTTGAATGGGGGGGCATGGTTTGACCCAACGCGTAGACCACTGGATAACATGGTTGCCAACGGCATCGTGCTTGTCGGAGATGCTGCGTCGCTGGTTAATCCGATTCACGGCGGCGGCATCGGACCATCAATGCTTAGCGGATACTTTGCTGGGCAAACAATCGTTGAAGCCTTAGCCAAGGGCGAGCCTACCAAAGAAGCATTATGGAGTTATAACAAGAAGTATATTGAAACTTACGGCAAAAAACAAGCAAGCTTAGACGTGTTTCGCATGTTCCTCTTATCCTGCAGCGACGAAGACCTAAACTACGGCATGAACGAGAAACTCATGACTGAAGATGACGTGTTAAAAGCAGGCATGGGCGACGACTTCCACCTAAACATTACTGAAACTGCTAAACGGGTTTTCAGAGGTATTCGACGAGTCGGATTTCTCAAAAAGTTGCGTTTAACGGTTACGATGATGAGGCAGGTCGGTGCACACTACAACACTTACCCGACAACGCCGCAGAACTTTGAGCCTTGGCGAACGCAAACCGTTAAACTCATCGAAGACGCCAAACAAAAACTCGTAAAATGATCAATCCCGCCATATTTCTTTCATTTGTTGCATTTTTAAAGTCGCTAATTAATTTTTTCTGAAATTTCGTCGATATTCAGGTAAAAAATAATTTGCCCTTTTTTGGGCATTTTTGTTTGGTAAAGGCTTAAATTTGGAATACAACATGCATATTTACGGCGAATGACTTTGGTTAACTGTTCTAATTGTGGCGAAAAAATAGCTGATGACGCTAATTTTTGCCCAAAATGCGGCATTAAGACCGCGAAAGGTAGAACTGCAAACGCGGTTTATCCTTCCGACGAGTTGCGGGATGCTTTTTACAGTGTGGGAGTAGAGCTTGAGAAAGCATTCAACATTGCCGCGCGAGAAACGCACTCGGCCATCCAGAAAGCTAAAGAGAATCTGCAGCAAAAACCTGTGCAGCCAGAAACCGTTGCTTGTCCAAAGTGCAGCACAAAGAATCCTTCTGGCTCAGTTTTCTGCAATAGCTGTGGCACTAGAATTGCGCCGATTGAAGAGTCACATGGCAGTGCTTAAAAAATGGATGGAAACAAGACTCTTATAGCATATGAAACTAAGGGTGGAGCCACTGAAGAGGCAGCGAGAAAAATTGCCGATGTCTTGCGTTCCAAATATCAGTTAGAAGTTGACTTAGTTGACCTCAAAGAGCAAAAAGTGCTAGACATAGCACAATACAAAAACGTGGTTGTCGGCGGAGGCGTCAGGGGTGGCAGAGTTTACAAGAAAGCGTTAAAGTTTCTTAAAAATGACCTCAGTGGCAAACAAGTGGCTTTTTTTGTTTCCTCTTCGTGGGCAGGTACGCCGGGAAGCTATGAAAACGCAAAAGTCAAATTCGTCGAAAATACTCTCGCTAAATACCCAAACATTAATCCAGTATCTACAGAAGCCTTTGGCGGACGCATAAGAATCTTGAGAAAAACCATGGTAGATAATACAGACTTGGCTAAGGTAGAGGCTTGGGCAGAAGAGCTTGGAAAAAAATTCACCCAATAAACCTAGAAGCATTAGGGCAAATGCTTTACTTTGTCCGACATGTTGCGTTGAATACGTCGAAGTCGAGTTTGACTTTGAAGTTGACGGAGTTATACTGCACGACGTAAAAGCACTTAGATGTCCCGGCATGTGAAGAAGAAGTGTTTACGCCCGAACAGTACGAAGCAATCAGAAAAAGAATCAGCACTTAATGTTTATTTTTTTTAAGTCGATAAAGAGACCAAGATTATTCGGGAGTAGCTAGGAAATAGGGGAAGCGCAAAGTTATAAATTACATTTGAGAGTGAAGTACAAGCTATAAACGTGGAATCTATGCTATACCTTTTTGTGGGTCAATAGGTTTTTATCTTCTCGGGGTAGCGAAATCTCCCGCGCACCTTCCTCTTTTTCTTTTTTGATTATCACTTTTTCTTACCTATCAGTTAGGTCTTTTTGGACAAGCCTTATAGGTTAGCAGTGTTAACGTCTCTTGGTTTTAAAATGGTAATGTACATATTTGGTAGAGAAGAAGAAGAGGATTGCGACGACGACTGCGATTGCGAAGACTGCGAGGATGAGGAGTAAGCCTTCTTTCAATTTCTTTTTTTTCGAATCTTGTCTTTTGTGTAACTTCGTTAGCTGCTTATAAAACGAGTTTGACTAGGATTACGAGGAAACTGTTGCAACCACAGTTGAAGAGATTCGCGCGGTGGGTAAGGCTGGCTGGCAAAAATACGATGGGATGACGGTTAGCTGGGTTCAGATGCATTTCTATCGGAAGCCTAAGCGGTTCGGCGGCTTGAAAAACCTAGATAATAAGGTTGAAAATGGGAGAGATAGGTTTTTATGTTCCGCTTAAATCTCTAAGGAGTCACCAACATATATTAAACGGCTAAACAATGGATTGATGGACCAAAATGGTAAGAAAAGCACGAATACGCCTCACAAGCACAGATTATGGCAAACTTGAAGAGGTATGCGGAGAACTGAAAAGTATCGCTCAAAAAACAGGCGTAAAAATCAACGGTCCAGTACCATTACCCACAAAACGACTGAAAGTGCCAGTTCTAAAAGCGCCCTCAGGTGAAGGAACTGCCACATGGGACAGATGGGAAATGCGCATTCACAAGCGATTAATCGATATTGACTCGGAAGAACGAGTTATGCGTAGAATCATGCGTATCCGTGTACCAGAAGAAGTCCACGTCACAATCGAACTCATCTAAAAATTATAGTTTTAACTTTTCCGTTTACGTGTTCTTAAATTTTTAATAAAAACAACTTAGCTTTTACGTGCAACCTTCAAGCAACCATGAGGCGAAAGCATGAAGGAATTGGGATGTATTGTAGCTGAGCATCAACTTTTTTGTTCTAAGTTTTTTGGAAAGCATGTTTGTGCTTAAGACTTTTCGTTTGGTTTGGTTTCTGTTTGCTCGTGAACGTATTTGCTGCCTCTGAGGGCAGAGCAGACTGCGGCTGCAAAGCACATGATTGCGCCTACGACGAATGCTTCTTTCAGTGCAGTCATGAAGGGAGCTGAAATCGCGTTTGGAAAGAATGTTTTTCCTGTAAGGTACTGAATCGTAGCCTTGGGTATGGCGCTTACCACCGTCGGCGATAGCGTATTTAGTATTGTCTGGACAGGGTTGTAGCCTAGAAACGCCCCGAACAGTGCCCCTGACGCCGGCGTTGAACTGAAGACCTGCGCAAGCTGTTGTGGTGCCCCCGCGCTTGTGACGGCGGAACTCAAGGCTCCTGGAAGACTGCCGCTGAGGGATACGATAATTATAGTGAAAAATATCGCTATGCTTATCGTCGATGCACTGTTCTGAATTGCTGCGCGCATGCCTGATGCGGCTCCTCTGTGTTCCGGCGGAACAGAATTCATTATCGAGGCTATGTTAGGAGAAGCGAACAGACCATTACCAACTCCCATTATAAGAAGCACTACAGCGAAGGGGATGTACGCAAAATTAGCCTGAAACAGCGCAAAAGCCAGGAACATAATTCCAGTTATGACCATGCCCAATGTGGCGAGAAGCCTTGCACCGTGCTTATCGGATAGCCAACCGCTGATGGGGCCTGAAATAACAAAGCCAATTGACAGAGGTATCAGGAATATTCCTGCCCAGAAGGGTGTGGACTCGTAGCTGTACCCGTGCAGTGGAAGCCAAATGCCCTGAAGCAGTATTATAAGCATGATCATAACGCCGCCCCTCGCCAAGGAGCCTAGGAACGAAGCGAGATTACCCGCGCTAAACATTCTTATCTTGAAAAGTTCAAGCCTGAACATCGGTTCAGACACGTGTTGTTCAACGAATGGAAACGCAACGAGAAGCCCAACCCCAGCTAAAAGAGAGGCAATTACCCATGGGCTGCCCCACCCCATAGACGAAGCACCGTACGGAATCAAACCATACGTGATCGCTACTAAGACAAGGGTCAAACCTGCACCGAAAGTAATGTTGCCCCAAACATCAAGTTTCTGGTTCCGTTTGATGGTGCCCATCTCTTTGAGTTTCCAGTACGACCAAACAGTGCCGATCACGCCCACTGGAACGCTTACAATGAAGACCAGCCGCCAATCATAAACCGCTAGAACTCCGCCGAGAACTAGGCCAATCAACGAACCAGCCAAGAAAGCCACCATGTTAATGCCGAGCGCTTTTCCACGTTCGTTAGGCGGAAATGCGTCGGTTAATATTGCGGCGCTGTTCGCGAAGAGGAAGGCTGCGCCGACTCCTTGGATTATCCTGAAAACTATGAGTTCAAGTGCGCCTAAGCTGCCTTGGCTTGGAGTTATAGAGCACAGCACAGAGCCCACTGTGAAGATGGCAAAGCCTAGATTGTAGAGTCTTACTCTTCCAAGCATGTCGGATATTCTGCCGAAGGTAACCAGCAGGGTGGCGGTAACGATGCTGTAGCCGAACAATAGCCAGAGCAGGTACTGAAAAGAGGTAAAGGGGTTAAGGTTAATTCCCCTGAAAATTGCTGGCAACGCTATCAAAACGATGGTGCTGTCTATTGAAGCCATCAGCATACCTATAGTAGTATTCGAAAGAGCAACCCACTTATACTCAACCATAAGACCTCAACCTCCAAGAACAACGTACCCATAACTCTTTGGGCAATATGCAAACACCTTTCTTCACAAACAAAACATTATCGACTCTGCCTTAGATAGATTTCTCCAGAGCTTTGTTTTCAATAAGCATCACCAGATGAGGCGTTAGCGCTAAATTTCAATGCAGTATGTTTGAATAGCATATAAATATTACGTGGACTTAAAAGTAAAAATGAAGATGCAGAAATGGAAGAAGAAACCGCGGCTAGCCCTTTTTAGATATGCAGGTAAGTAAATACTGTAAGGATAGCGCTGGGAATGAAGGCTAAAGCCCAAAGCTTCTTGTTAAAGCTGAAAATTTTGTTGCCGTCCAAAATTCCGAATGGAATAAGATTAAAGACTGCCATGAAAGCGTTGATGTAAGCGGCGAAAACCAGCATGCTTACATACGAGCTCGGTATGCTCGGCTGTAAAGCAAACGCTAATCCAAGAAGTGCACTTGAGAAAATGATGTTAGTGACTGGTCCTGCAAGAGAAATCTTTACGATTTCATCACCGTTAGGTGTACCAGAAATCATCATTGCACCTGGTGAAATCATTTTGAAAGGCAGAAATACGCAAACTAATGTTAAGACTGCTCCCCAAGTTGTTAAGCGGAACTCCGCCCATAAACCATTTTTTTGAGCCATAATTTTATGCGCGATTTCATGCACCAAAAAAGACGCAGTCATGATAACGGCGAAAACAGCCATTACATCCCAACCCCATTTGGGTATGAAGCCTCCCAAATAGTTTTCATACAATCCGATAGAGAAACCAATACTGATAACGAGCAGCGCTGCAACGGTTATGTGATTTAGCTCTTTATGACTAAAGGTAACATGCCTCTCACGCCTCGGTTGCTTCCCGAAAGCGTAACTATACTGATAGGAATTGTACGATTGAGGGGTAATCACTTGTTCTTGTCTTTGTGAACGAGCAAAATCAATTCTTGGGCATGCATGGTTCTCTGGCAAACGGTGAGCACTACAAAACTGTCCACCACAAAATGGACAGTGAAACGGAAGAAGAGTTTCTTGATTGCATACTTGGCATTTCATCTAATTAAGGCGCCTTTCACATTAACATACACATAGTGGTTTAAATTTTTCCCTTTTAAATCGATAAACAATCGTAAAATCAATAAGCTACAATTGAAGTAATATCAGTGAGGAAAATCTGAAAAGCATTAGCAAAAAAAAGCAAAAGCCAGCAAGCAGCAAAAGAGCTTAGCGACCTGATGGACGTTAAACCTCAAGAATGGGTAAATGACGTAAGAACGGCAAGGCACCAAGCAAGTTTCTTATAGATAATTCGTCACTTTATCCGCTACTGGTTTACGGATAATTCTCTTAAGACACAGAAAATCTAATTTGAGTTTCCTTGGAGTATTTGTAGGCATAATTCCGTGTCTATCCAGAAGCCTTGTTCGATAAGTTGTTGACACAAATCCTCTGGTTTATCCCTGATTATCTTGAGATCCAAGAAAACCTTTAGTACAGCTAGCGTGCCCATGACTGTAACTTTTAATCGTCTTGCCGTTTTGCGAGCTTTTAAATCGTCAAGTAATGCTACATCAGTCTTCAATTCTAACGCTAACACTATGGTTTCTGCCTCTCCTTTGCCTAAGCTTGATGATAGCAGATTCAGCAGTTCAGTGTTTGAACATTTTGCTATCTTAACTAATCCCGAGTCGCTCAACTCACGTACTTGTGCTGATAATTCGTCTCCACTTATCTCTTCAAAAACCGATTGAGCTACAAACAGCTTGTCAAACAGCTGCCCGACGAGTTTGAGGTAGCCGAGTTTTCCCAGCGCTAGCAAAACTGAGCTGTCTACAGTAGCTTTCAACTACACCGCTTCTTAAGCAAGCTCTTGCTGGCTTTGACTTCTTTTCTCAATTCTTCCTCATCCAAGTAGCTATACTTAAAACCAATACTTCGAAGCAACGCTGAAAACTCCGTAAGAGTCATACACATAACCTCAGCAGCCTTGTCCAACGTAACAGTTCTAGAAGCGAGAAGACCTAAGACTAGAAGACAAACGTTCTTTCTCCTCTCTTTCGTTAAATAAAGGAAACTCATCTACTACGCTTGCTAAGGACACACTTAACACCCAGTAAGAGTTACCAAATATGAAATTTAACTCTTTGCATGATTATTGGACGAATTTTTCATTTAGTTATCTTTTAGATAGCGTTAAGTTCAAGGAAAACTTGGCGCCATGGAACTCCTACTTAAAGACGGGAGCTTGAACTGTCAATGTGCAAGAACGCTTAAAATAGGCAAGTTACTAATCAAAAGCTAAAAGGGAACATAAAGGGAGCCACAGCCACTTGAAGCCTTTCAGCTTCGTTCATGCTTCAGACTTGCATTTAGGTTACGCACAGTACGGACTTGAAGCTAGAAGGCAAGACTTCGACAACGCATTCAAAGAAGTAGTGGATAAAACAATCGAGTTAAAACCTGACTTCATGATTATCGCAGGCGACTTATTCCACCAAGCAAGACCATCAAACGTTACGCTTGGAGAATACGATTCGAAGTTTTAAGCGGCTCAAAGACGCAAACATCCCAGTTTTAACGGTTGACGGCTCACACGATTCTGCGCCAAACACAGTAACGGGTACAATCCTCTACCCATTGGACAGCGCAGGATTAATCCACCATTTGCCAAGATACAGCGGCGCATGCTGGCGCAAACCAGACTGCTGCTACGTCTATGGCATACCAAACTATCACAATAAACATAAAACTGAAGAGGCACTACCAAAGTTCTTGGAGGAAAACCCTCCAACGCCCAATAGCAAGGTTTGCAACATTTTCGTTTTTCACGGAGCCGTGGATTTGCCATGCGTTAAGCCACCATACATTGAAGCAGAAATTTCACCCGAACAACTGCCAGACGGCTTTGACTATTATGCTGCTGGTCACGTGCATGAACGATACTTGGACAAGTTCAAAACAGGCACTCTAGCATATAGCGGCTGCACTGAAACAGCCGATTACAGAGAAGCAAAGTATCAAAAAGGCTTCTTCCACGTCAATGTAAACGAGAAAGGAGAATTAAATCCAGAATCTATAGAATTAGCTTCCACTCGTAAATTCGTTATTTTTGAGCAAGATTTCACGGGTATGGCGTCAGGGAAGATCACGGAGTTAGCCACTCAACTTGTAAAAGGCGCTGACTTTGAAGGAGCAGTAATAATTCCTGTTTTGAAGGGCACCTTACCGGCTGAAGCAAGCCGAGCAGAAATCGACATAGGTAAAATCCGAAGCGCTGGCGAGAAAGCGTTGCTTGTTCACCCAATCGTTTTGCTAAAAGAAACCGCTGTTTCAGACGAAATCGCACGGTCCATTTTTGAGAGCGAATTTAAAGATTTGAAAACTAAAGCCTTCGAGTACTTTTTGCAGATTTTCTCAGAACGTTATAGCCGCGAGGAAGCTGACAAAATCGCTCGTTCAGCACTCAGCCTTATTGAGCCCTTAACGCGAAAGCAAGATGAGAAAGTCAAGCAAAGCATTGAGGAGCTGGCTAAATGAAAATTGAAATAGTTCAGCTGGAAAATATCCGCAGCCATATTAAATCCACCGTGCCCTTTACTCGCGGTTTTAACTGTCTTGTTGGTGGTTTGGGCTGCGGAAAATCCAGCGTTTTATACGCGGTTGACTTCGCCTTGTTCGGTGACTCAATAGGCAGAAGTTTTGAATATTTGCTGCGTGAAGGCGCGGATTCAGGCAGGGTCACTATACAGTTTACGCAAAACGGAAGCACCTACAAGCTTACACGCGGATTAAAAAGAAAAGGCAAAAGCATTACCCAAAATTTTGAAGAACTCAAGCTCTATGAGGATGAGAAGCTTGTTGCCAGCATGAAAACCGATGCTATCGCTGAACAGTTTAAAGCTATCACAGGTTTAGACAAGGACCTTTACCGAGAAATAGTTTGGTTTAGGCAGGAACACCTCAAAGAGCTATTAGATGCTGCGCCGCGTGACAGGCAAAGGCGTTTGGATGAATTGTTCGGTTTGTCTGATTATGAAGTTGCATGGAGCAATATTGCTCAGTATCAGCGGGACTATGAGACGGAAAAGCGGGTTTACGAGAAGGACCCAGACGTTATTGGGTTAGAAAAGCTAAGTAACGAATACAATAGGGCAAGTGAAGAATACGCACTTCTAGAAATGGATCTTGAGAACGCAACGCAAAAGTTAACGGTTGCCAAGAAAGCGTTGGATGAAGCAGATTCAAAACTGAAAAAGCTAGAAGAGAAAAAGCAAGCTATTGAAGACTTGAAGCGAAAAGAAGCAAGACTCCATGCCGATATTGTTAACATGGCTAACACTTTGGCTTCCCTAACTCAGCGTATTGAAGGCAAAAAAACAATCTTGAATAATTTGCATCAGCGCCAAAACTCAATTGATGCTCAAGCTAAAGTGTGCTTGGGTAAACTTGAGCAAGCAGGTTTGTCAACTAATCAGCCTGTTGAAGCACTGCATTCTTCTTTGGCAGCGTTTGATGATAAAATCAGCAGTTTAAAGGCTGATCAAGAAGCGACATCGAGGAACTTGCAAACAGATAAGAAGAGAGTTGTTTCTTTATCACAAGAAAGTAAATGCCCGCTTTGCGTACAACCGTTAGAGGGCGAATACAAAAGCAATCTGCTTTCAAGGATCCACCAAGAAAATTTTGAACGAGAAAAAACCATTAATCAATTAAAAAGTGAAATTGATAGCCTGCAGAAAACAAGAACTGTAGCCTCTGAAGCGTACTCTAACTTGCAAACTTGTTTGACAAGAGCTGAAGAGCTAAAAAATCGTCTAATTGAAGAAGAAAATAACCTTAATAATCTGTCAAGCGAATTTGAGGAGAAGCAGAAGCTTGAAGTTGATTTGCGTTTGCAGCTGGAGCAGGTTCAATTTGAAATCGGCAGATTTGATTTATCGGAACTTGATGCTGCCAGAACGCAGCGGAAACAGGCTCTTCAACAATCCTACATGTTAGAGTCTGATTTGCGCACTAAAGAAAACCGCAAAAAAGACCTTTTCAAACGCTTAGACGAAATTAAAGAGCGCATTAATCTTGCGCAGGAAAAGCTTGAGCGCATGGAGAAAATCCGTAAAACCGTTGAAGTTTTAGGCGCCATTCGCGATGCTTACCGTAGTATTCAGCCTAAACTGCGAAGTGAGTTTGTGAAGGTTTTGCGCAATTTTGTTCAGCAAGTGCTTGATGGCTTAGTCGGCGGAGAAGGACCTATGCTTAACGTGGTTATTGATGAAACTTACACGCCTTATGTGAAAAGCGAAACGGGCGTTGACCGCGAAGTGTCTAACCTTTCTGGGGGAGAGCGTACGCTTTTGGCTTTTGCTTACCGTTTAGGTTTGGGTCAGTTGATTATGCAGTCGCGCACTGGCCACGGCTTAAGCATACTTATGCTTGATGAGCCCACTGAGAACTTGGGAAGCGAAGACGGCAGCATAGAACGGTTAGCTGAAGCCATAAGCCGATTTAAAGCAATTGAACAAATCATTGCGGTTACACATAGTGAAGCGTTCGCGGGGAAAGCTGAACACGTGGTTATTTTGGAAAAAGAGGCTGGAATAAGCAAAATATCAATTGAACGGTAAGTTTTCCATGGTAAATTATTTTTTTCATACTTTTTTAAATGGTAACTCGAAAGTAGCTATGTGAGGTTACCGCTTAGTTTAGGGCAAAAGCTTATATGCAAATACTATCAAGAAAAGGTGTAAACAAATCGGTGAATTCCAATGAGCAAGACATCAAAGAACTTTAAAGTTTTAGCTTTGATTTTACTAACATCGACAATCTTACTAACAGCAGGTGCAGGCGGCGCTAAAGCAGCTTCAACAACTTCCGTCTACTTTTATACAACATTCGGAGGAACAGTCACGGCAAACGGAACAGCTATAACTGGCGGATCTACTACAAGTTACACTACTGGCAACACAGTCAGTTTCGCAGCAACCGCTAGTTCAGGCTTTAAATTCGTGTGCTTTGAATACGTCGCATCGACAGGAACCCAGACTTCAACCAATAACCCGTTCGTACAGACCCTATCCTCGGTCAGTTGCGCCGTTGAGGCATTGTTCAGCCCAACGACCAACACAACATTAACTACATCCGGTTCAGGAACAGCCACGGTCGATATGCTGATAACAGCAGGCGGAGACACCGTTCCAGCAGGTAAGGCTACAGGAACATACACCAATTACACCGTTGGCCAAACCTATACATTCACAGCGGTTCCAGGCACAGGCCCTCCCAGCTTCAAACTCCTGTACTGGCTAACTGCCACAACGGTCGGCTCCACAACAACATACAATATGTACACCTCAACCAACCCTAGCATAACAATCAAATCAGACAGCGTTGCTATACAAGCAATTTTCGTCCCAACCAGCAGCTCAGTAGTTGTTCCAACAATCAATGAGTTTTCAGCCGCAGCGGTAGTCGCCTTAATAGTGGCATTAGTCGCAGTAGCATTAGGAACGTTCGTATACACTAAAAAAGCTAAAAAATAAAAAATCTCCTCTTTCTTTCTTTTTTTCGACTTCAAAAGAATACCCAGTAATACCGAGAATAAAGAAACTTCAGTTTATTTAGCGATTGTTAAAATTTTATGCACGTTCTAGTTCAACGTGAACTGTATTTAAATCGTTGATTATTGAAAAAATTGTAAAGACCACAACCGCAAACCATAGAAAATTAACCCCAGTTCAGCCTCTATTAATCCGCAATCTCTGGTCTATACGCATACAAATTAAGATTAATTTTAACCTAAAGGTCATAGCCGCGAGCAGTAATCATCCTGCCGTTAACAACCTTGGTCGCCGAATTACCAACAATAATCGTTGTAACCATGTCAATTTCAGCCGCCAACATGTCTTTAAGCGTGGTTATAATGACTTCTTCACCTGCTCGACCAGTTTGCCTAACAATGCCCACAGGAGTATCAGGGCTCATGTGCTTGAGCATTATTTCGTACGCTTTAGCTAACGGCTCAATCCGACCCTCACTTTTAGGATTATACAGCACAATGGCAAAGTCAGCAGATGCTGCCGCTTCAAGTCTGCGCTCAATTTTTTCCCAAGGAGTCAACAAATCGCTTAAGCTAATCACCGCGAAATCACTTACCAATGGGGCACCAAGTTTTGACGCGGCAGCCGTAGCAGCCGTAACGCCAGGAACAATCTCAACTGGGACATTTGCCTTTTCCATTGCAGCGACTTCAAGAACTATGCCAGCCATGCCGTAAACGCCTGGGTCACCGCTGCTAACCATCACGACGTGATAATTCTCTAAAGCTTTTGACACAGCGATTTTGGCTCGTTCAACCTCTCTACCCATCGTTCCAGAAACCACTTCCGCATCTGGGTTTGATGATTGATTGGATTAACTTTACGTATGTGCCATAACCGACTATGACATCGGCGCTTTCAATTTCGCTTCTAGCTTTAGGCGTTAAATGCTCCAAGCTGCCGGGTCCAATGCCGACTACGCTTATTCGCCCTCGGCTATGGCTACAGTTACCCCGTTGAGCTTGGTCTTTTTCAGTATTAACCTCGATTTTTTTCCCGCTGCTATCAGTGCTGCTCGTTCGCATACTCCTCCAACACCAATTTTTTCCTGAACCATCTTTGAATCAGGCGAAAGGTCCTTGTGATTTAGAGAACGGAGTGCATCGACGCTTAAAAACTCAAGCGGCTTACCCAACTGTTCCGACAGCTTTCAACATGGCTGGGGAATTCCGTTTTATGTCAACTGTGGCGAAACGATTAACGCTGGCTAAAGGCAAATGAACCTGTTCTAAAGAAGTGTCTACCGCTTCCATTATGCTGTCTGCGCTTGAGTCTTTCCTTGCTCCTAACCCGACGACTATACGTTTAGTCTTCAGCATTGTGAAAGGCTTAACAACCTTATCAATTGAGAAAAGCTCAACAGATAAAGGCTCACTTGTAACCATTACGCCGGCATCATAATTATTAATTATTTCTAAGGCTTGAGCCGCGTTTTTTGCCCGCTTAATTTCAAAGCAGCCAATCTGGTCAGTTGGGATTTCTACATTGCCAATTAATACTACGACCAAGTGGTCGCCGTTGACGATGGCAGAGTTAACTGCAACAAGGCTCTCAGGGTTCTGTATGGTCAAATGCAGAGTTCTTGCAAGCTCATCAACGCTCTGTTTACCCGTAACATCAGACGCCGTTGTAATCACCGCTGTGCCACCTATGCCTTGGGCGATTATTTTTGCTAACTCATTAGCGCCGCCATAATGCCCCGATAATAGGCTTATGACAAATTTTCCAGTAGCATCAACACCTATGACTGCTGGGTCGGTTAATTTGCTCTCAAGAAGCGGCGCCACAGAGCGGATAATTATGCCTGTTGCCATAACCGCAACTAAAGCGTCCACTGAACTGTAAGTATCCTTGATAAATTCAGCTATTTTTTTGTCTAAGGGGACAACGCCGTTTTGACTATACTTTTTAGGCGCATAAACAATGCACGATAAGCCTGCATTATCTAATGCTTCTTTAATTTTAAGAGCAGTTTCTACTCCACGCCTCGTGATTGCAACAACAGCTATTCCCTTAGCGTACATTTCACTCTTCGCCTTTACGGAAACCCGTAGTAAACTTTGGGTCATAAAGCTTTGATAAATCATACGCTTGCGGGTTGAGAACTTTTCCCACAAAAATCAACGCTGTCTCAGTTATGCCAGCAGCTTTAACCTTTGCGACTATGTCGTTTAATGTGCCTTTCACGATTTTCTGCTCAGGCCACGTTGCCTTGTACACCACTTGATGCTGGAGTGTCTTTCGGGTAACCGCCTTTCACAAGCTCCTCCACAACACGAGCTATATGCGGAGTGCCCAAGAATATGACCATTGTTGCTTGATGCGCAGCGAGTTTGCTGATGCTTTCGGCTTCAGGCACTGGAGTTCTGCCTTCAGGGCGCGTTATAATAACGGTTTGGGAAATGTTAGGCAGGGTTAATTCGCGGTTTAGTGCTCCTGCGCCGCCTTGCAAGCAGCTTACGCCTGGAATTCGGAAGTACTCTATTTTTTCTTTGTCCAGAGCGTCCATTTGTTCTTGGATGGCTCCGTAGAAGCTTGGGTCGCCGTCATGTACTCTTGCCACAAGCTTCCCTGCCTTGGCAGCTTCAACCATGACTTTTAAGACTTCGGGCAGGCTCATTTTGGCGCTGTCATAAAGCTGGGCGCTTGGCTTAGCGTACTTGAGGATTTGTGGGTTTAACAGTGAACCAGCGTAAATTACCACGTCAGCTTGTTCTAAGTACCGTTTGCCTTTGAGAGTTATAAGTTCTGGGTCGCCTGGACCTGCCCCTATGAACACAATTTTGTTCATGCTTTACCACTGTTTCCGTTTTGTTTCCAGTGAATGGGAACTTGGCTTTTCTTAACGATGGCTACTGAGAAGTAATCTTCAGTTATGTCCCATTGATTCACTTCGCCTAGTTTGCCAACGAGAACTTTCTCTTCAGGCAAAGTGCATCGTTTGACTAGGGCGATAGTTGAGTTTTCCGTGAAACCTGCCTTCAAAAGAATGGGAATGAACTCTTTAATGTGGTGAGCGCACTTCATGAATACTATGTTGTCTGCATGTTTGGCGGTTTTTTCTATTAGTGCGGGGTTTAGATCCGATGGCATAATTGTAACCACTTCCTCTTTCTCTGCTAAAGGCAACTTGGAGCTTGCTGCTGCGGCTGAAACAGAGGTTACGCCGGGTATGATTTCAAGCTCAATTTCGGGTAGGTTTCCTTTACACATTCATAGAGGTAGAGGAATGTGCTGTAGAGCATGGGGTCGCCTAAAGTGATGAAGGCGACATTACCTTTTTTGGCTTTTGCAGCAACTATGGCTGCGTTTTCCACCCAGAGTTTGCGGTTGTTCAGTTCGTCCTTGGTCATGGGGAAGACGAGTTCTAAAATCTCCGCAGGTTTCTCGCGTTCATCTATGATTTGCCTAACCATGCCAAGTGCCATGCTGGGTTTACTTGCGTGTGATTTTGGCACGCAGATGACGTCCACTGTCTTGAGAGCTTTTACCGCTTTTATCGTGATAAGTTCTGGGTCGCCTGGACCGACGCCGATGCCTATAAATGTTCCAGCCAATCAATTTTCACCTAAGGTTTCGTCGCTGAGACTATTGTTATGGGATTTCTTGCCATCATCATGGTGCCGCTGTTTATTTGCTTTCCCTTCGCAACCGAAATATGCACGACATCGATATCTTTGAAGCCTAACTTTTTCAGTTCATCCACTGCCGTGCAAGCCGTCTCTAAAAGTATCGCGTTGATGACTACTCTGCCGTTCGACTTCAGTTTGGCTTTGGCTACAAGAAGAACGTCTCTTAAGAAACCGCTGCCCCCTATCAGGATGGCATCTGCCAATGGAAGGCTAGCAAGTGCCTCAGGCGCTTTACCGAGAGAGATTACGACGTTTTCTTGAACGCCAAACTTTTCCACGTTACTCTTGGTTAAGTCAATTGCTGCTGGGTCTTCGTCAATGGCGTAAACCTTGCCTTTTGGCGCCACTTGAAGGGCAGCCTCAACTGTTAAGCCGCCTGTGCCGCAGCCGACATCTATAACGATGGAGCCTTCGCATAAACGTGCTTTGGAAATTGTTAGAACGCGGATTTCCTCTTTGGTTGGTCCAGGTACCTTATCGTTTTGGTTAAACAATTCGTCAGGTATTCCAGCAGTTTTGTAAGCCCAAGTTTTAGCCATTCACAATCCACTTACCCTTTTACTTCACGGTTTGCTTTGATAACCATTACGCATAAAGACCCAAAAGCCTGCTTAGAAACCTCGCTCTAAACTGCTGGAAGTAACCTTCTCGTCATCCAGCGTTAAATTCTCGCAAACAAAAACAGACGTTTCCTTATCAACTCCAGCTTTGAGAAGAAAGCTTGCGATTTCGCTTGGGGGAAACGCTCGTGAATCTGGAAGAAGCATTACATTTTTTCCTTTTTTAACGCATGAGAGTAAATGGTTTTTGTCTTCAGCGGTCACGTTGCCTTCATGAAAAGTAAACAAGCACGTGTCATCCCAGCTTACGCCTAACCTAGCAGCGCACGCTTGAATCGAGCTTACGCCTGGAACAACGTTGATTTCCTCTGCCTTAACCAAACCGCTCTCTAAAACAGTATGCAGCAGCCCTGAGAAGCCTGGGTCACCAGTAGACAGCAAAGCTACGTTCTTGCCTTTCTCGGCTGATTCAACCGCAAACTTGAGGGCGCTGTTTAGGTTTTTAGCGGTTAAAACCATCGTTTCTCCTTTAATGTCCTCGGTGAATAGGTTTAGGCTTCTTTGGGCGCCAATAACAACCTCAGCTTGCTGCACGGTTTTTCTTGCTGCAGGCGTCACGTAATCAGGTGAACCTGGACCTGTGCCGACTATGTTAAGTTTAGCCAAGGTTTGTTGCACCTAGCGTTCTCGTCCATTCCAAGGACTTTGCCATCCATAGAAACAATTACCACGCTTATCTTAATTTTATTTTCCACTCGGTCGCTTACTCGCTGACTAACCCGTTGAGCAATCCTGTCATAAGCAGCTTCCAACAGGTTGGCTTGCCTTAAGATTTCTGAGCCTTCATCGGAAGTGTTAGCCGCCAATAAAGCGTTAATAGTTTTGGTGTCGGCTCCAACAGCGCCAGCGTAAGAAGCGATAACTTCGTTGCGTGCATCCCCGACTTTATGGTGCGTGTTGAAAATGTTAGCCGCCAACTTCACCAGTTTTCCTGAATGACCAAGAACAATGATTTCTTTAACACCTTTTTCAACGGCTTTATCAAGCATGTAACCGACAAAGTCGCCAGTTTGAACTATCGCATCCTCAGGCGCATTAAACTGCTGCTTAGCAATTCTTTCTCCAATGTTCCCCGGAACAAGGAATATTCGCTTGTAGCCACGAGCTAAGGCAACATCAATTTGGGGAACCAGCGAGCGCCTGCACGCTTCCAAAGACAGCGGTTTTACCACGCCTGTTGTGCCCAAAATGGATACTCCGCCAACAATGCCCAGCTTTGCGTTCAGGGTTTTCTTGGCGATTTTTTCTCCTTCGGGCGCAGTAATTGTTACTTCAACGCCCTTGCCGGCGGGCAATACTTCTTTGACGGCTTCGGTTATCATGCTTCTTGGCACCGGGTTAATTGCTGACTCGCCGATTGGCACTTGCAACCCTGGCTTGGTAACTTTTCCAATGCCTTCGCCGCTTTTAATGGTGACTTTGCCGTCGTCAGTTAGTTTCACTGTTGCAGTTATTTCCATTTTGTCGGTGACATCAATGTCTTCTCCAGCATCCTTTACGACAATAGCTTCTGCCGTGTCAGCGGCGAGTTTTCTGCTGGATTTCACAGGCACCTCAAAACGCAGACCAATCGGAGTTGGAATTACCACCCGGTCAACGGGTTTCTCAAGCACAGCTATTAAGGCGGCTTTGGCAGCTGCTGCCGCGGATGCGCCTGTTGTTATGCCATACTTCAAAAACCTCGCCATAAACAATCGCCCCGATTAACCGTAAGCTTTGCCTTCAGCCATAGAAAGCAATGAGTTGAAAACTGCCACTGCAATGGTGCTGCCGCCCTTGCGTCCCCTGGTAATAATGAATGGCACGGGGAGTTTGGCGACTACTTCTTTTGATTCTGCAGCGCCCACGTAACCCACAGGAACTGCCACTATTAACGCTGGCTTAACCAGCACCCTTCTTAATCTGTTCAGCAAGCTCAAACGCCGCCGTTGGAGCGTTCCCAATAAGCACGATAGCGCCGTCTAAGCCGTCTTTTATGGCTAAACGCATGGCAGCCGCAGACCGCGTTAAAGATTCAGCATTAGCCAGCTTGACAACGCGTTCATCATTCATGTATGTGGAGATTTTGCCGCCGAACTTTTTAAGTCGAGCCTCATTGATGCCTGCCTTCACCATCTTCACATCGGTAACTATTTTTGCGCCAGCTTTAATGGCGGCTACACCTGCGTCCACTGCTTCGTCGCTTATGACTAAGAGTTTAGCGAATTCAGGGTCAGCGGTGGTGTGAACTACCCGCTCGATTATTGGAACTTGATTTTTAGGCGTCTTAGCTAAGGTGTCACCGATGGCTTCACGGATAAGCATCATGCTTTTGTCAACAATCTTGCTTGAGGCAGCAATAGAGTAAGCATCAACAATCTCGCTGTCTCGCTTGATTTCTTGCCCCAGCGCTTTCAGGGCTTTTTCCTCAAGGATTTCAGCAATGCGTTCATCGCTGCCTAAAGGTTCACCATAAAAAAGTTCTATGCCCCGTGCTTTGAGTTGAGACTCCTTCTCTTTCACTCCAATTAATTCGGGAATATCCTGTGTTGTGTGCACGCCAGGAGCAAGAAAAGCTGGAACCAACACAATCTTTGACACGCCCCTCTTAGCGAGCGCATCTATTGCTTCTGCGATTGTCGGCGTATCCCTAACCATAAATGCGATATCAACAATCTTAAACTTGGACCGTTTACGCAAGATTTCTGCTAATTTTTCGAGGTTTTCTCGGTTATGGGGCAGTTTGCTTCCATGCCCAATCAGAATTAAACCAACCTTATCCAACGCTGCCTTTGCCAAATCAGTTTTTCCCCGTTTTTTCAAACAATTTAACTGCCAAATCGATTAGTTGCTCGTCACCGTTTTTGGCGGCTAACCGCAAGTTTTCAACAATCGGCACAAATGTCTGTTTTAGCAAAATAGAAGTTAAATCATCAAGAATTTCCCGCTCTCTCTCATCCACATCACCTATCATGCTTAGAGCGGTTGCAAGTTCTTTTTGCCGGACTTTCTCAGCTTGGGAAAGCAGCGACGAAATGATCAGGCGAACCGAGAAGCTTTTCATGTCCTGATTAAGAATAACAAGTTCCTCGTCTAAGATTTTGACTGCTTTCTCAATGCTTTTTTCTCGTTCTTGCTTGTTCTTTTCAGCGATTAACTGCAAATCATCAATATTGTAGAGTTTTGTTCGTGCAACTTCCTGCACGGTTTTTTCAACGTTGCGCGGATTTGAAATGTCAATAATTAAAAGGTCATTGTTGTTTGTGCGTTGCTTCATTAATCTTGAGACCATTTCTTTGGTTAACAAGTAATGCGGTGCCGAAGTTGAGCAAATTACCACGTCAGCGTCAACGAGCACTTCTTCAAACTGGTTAAACATTACTGCTTGTCCCGAGAGGTCTGCAGCTAATTTTACCGCCCGTTCATGAGTTCTATTGGCAATAAAGATTGGACTTAGGCAGCGTCGAGCTAAGGCTTTAGCGACAAGAGTTCCTATTTCTCCAGCGCCCATAACCAAAATTTTCTTGTCTTCCAAGTTGCCCAGCAAATTGACGGCTAATTCAACTGCTGCTGAACCAATTGACACGGCGCCTTTGTTGATGCCTGTTTCGTTTCTTACACGTCTGCCAACGGTCATTGCACGATTAAACAGGTGCTTTATGATTGGACCGACTGTTTTGGCGTTTTCTGCTTCTAAGTAAGCGTTCCAGACTTGATTGAGAACTTGGTCTTCGCCTATAACCATTGATTCTAAGCCTGAAGTAACTCGTAAGAGGTGATTGAAAGCCTCGTTGTCTATTGAAGTTTCTATGGCGTTAGATGCTTCCTCAGCGTGTGCCATGGCTTTTTTTACCCAATAATCCTTAACCAAATTAACTGTGTTTTCGGCCATCTTCAGTTACAACATAGATTTCGATGCGGTTACATGTCTGAAGGATTAAGCATTCTTCTACGTTTTCAAGGGAACGAATCTCGGCAAGCGCCTTTTCCTTGTCTTTAAACGCTACAGCCTCCATTAACGGCACACGGGCTGTTTTATACGTTATTCTAACGTTGATGACATGGTCTATCTTCGCCGAGGAATGCATGGTTGGATAAACCATGCGGCTTAAATATAAGCTTTACCTAAATACGCGATGGGGGCAAATTGGGACGAATTTACGACACAGAATCGGTTTAGTTTACCTTCCAGGGGCGCTTCCATGCTTCGAAGACTTCGGAAACTTGCCAACCGACCTAGTTTGCTCTGATGCGCTTGTAGATGGCAAGCCAGCATCTGAAATTTTGGACATGATAATTATCCCAGGCGGAAGCCTCGTTGAATCACAAAGCATTAACAAGAAAGTAGCACGGGAAATAATGAAAATGGCTGACAGCGGCAAATTCGTGCTTGGAATCTGCTCAGGCTTCCAAATACTTGCAAAAGAAACCGACGTAGGACGCCTATCAACAGTCCCGATAACTAAAGAAGGATTAGGACTGTTAGATGCAGAGTTTAAGCCATTAATCTGCACTGACCGAGTGAGAGCCACTATAACTGATAAAAGCTTCATCACAGACGAAGTTGGCAAAGAAGTTTCAGGCTTCCACTGCCACACATACGGCAAAATCATACTTCACGAAGACTCAAAAACAATCCTTGTTTCACACGCTAAACGCGTCAACTATCATAACGACCCCCAAGATTTAGTTTCAGGAGTAGCCAACAAAGAAGGCAACGTGGTAGGTGTCTTCATACATGGACTACTGGACCAGAATCCAACTATCATCCAAAGCATCACTAAATCGTTAAACATCAACGAAGTCGAGCTCGAAGCAGTTCGAAGTGCAAATGCTAAGCTTTTGGAGCGAATTAAATGCGAAGTTGGAATCTCAACCAACATCCATCAGCAAGGCGCAGTCAACCAAAAAACGCCACGTTTACTGTTGGTAACGGCGACAGGAAGCGGCTCAGGAAAAACTTTCCTCGTAGCAGGCATTGCTGGTGCATTAAAAAAGAGAGGCTTCAAAGTTGGAGTCCTTAAAGTTGGCGGAGATATACGAGACGTCGTGCCCGCACTTTACCTCATTAAAGAACCGATTAAGGGTTACTCGTCGATTAAAATTGGGGAAAGCGGCTGGAAACCTTTAGCTGAAGCAGTACGAGAAGCCAGCCAAAATCACGATTTTCTCCTCGTTGAAGGAGCTATGAGTGCTTTCACTGGACTGTTAATGGATAAAGCTGTGAGACCTACGTCAACAGCTGAAGTTGCAGCGGCTTTAGGCGCATCCACCATTGTTGTGGTTAGCTGCGATAAAGAGGGCATAGAAGGCGCCTTGATTAACACGCTTAATTACGTGAACATTCTCAGAAGCCTTGGAGTAAAAATAACGGGCGTAATCCTAAACAAGGCACGCATAAGCTACCTAACAGACGAAATCAAGCTGACCATGAAACGCGCCTTCGAAAACATCAGGCGTTGAATTGCTGGGTATTGTGCCGCGAATGGACGTGGAAGGAAGAGGCATGATACCTGAGATTGAGATAAAATATGAAGAGTTCGGAGCCCAAGCCATCGAAGCAGCAGAACAATACATAAACTTGGATGCTCTAACAAGAATTGCAGACGCTCCAAAGCTAAACCAAATTGATTATGGAGCATTTATGGAAAAATTCAAAAATCTACTAACCAACTATAAGCTTAACGCTTCTGAAGGTGGCAAAACACAAAATTGCTCATAGACCTCAAACTTGACGGAAAAACCATTATAGTAGTCGGCGGAGGCTCAGAGGGCTACCGAAAAACCCAAAGCTTTGTTGATTCAGGCGCAAAAATCTGGGTTATAAGCAAAGCCTTCTCAAGCGGCATCCAAAAATTAAATGAAGCAAAAAAAGTTGCTTTGGTAAAGACTGAAATTCAAGACGCCAAAGCTTTCGTTAACAGCCTGAATCCTAAGCCAGATATACTTTTGGCAGTTACGAACGAGCCTAAACTTAACCTTGAGCTAGTTAAAGCAGCAAAGTCTGCGGGATGCATGGTTTACTCAGTTGATAACCCAGCCTTGAGCGATTTCATATTGCCAGCTGTCGCGCGAGTTGGTGATGTAAAGATTGCAGTTTCCACTTCGGGAAAAAGTCCAGCCATGGCCAGAGCGCTAAGGGAAAGGATAGAGCAAATGATAACGCCTGAGGATTTACTTGAAATTCAACTACAATCACATGTACGCAGGTTCCTCAAAGAGCAGGTACCTGATCCGAAGGTTAGAAGCAAAATGTTATACGAGATACTTAATAACGATAACATTAAACAAGTTTTAAAAGAAGGAAAGCTTTGTGAGGCTCAAGAAATAGCCATGAAACTCATAGAGAAAAAAGGAGGCATAGTAAGTTGAGTTTTCCAACCGTTAGAATGAGAAGACTACGCAGGACTGCAGCCATGCGAGACATGCTAAACCAGATAGATCTGCAGCCAAGCAACCTAATTTACCCAATCTTCGTTGACGAAAGCATCAAAAAACCCGTTGCCATCGAGTCAATGCCAGGATACAGCAGAATGCCAATTAATCAAGTTGCAGATGAAGGAAAACAGGCGTTGACTCAGGGCGTAAAAGGTGTGCTGCTCTTCGGCATTCCAGCCAAAAAAGACGAAGCAGGAACAAGCGCTTTTGCTAAAAATGGGGTTATTCAAAAGGCAATCGACGAGTTGAAAAAAACCTATGGCGAAGAACTTGTCGTTATTGGCGATGTCTGCCTATGTGAATATATGAGCCATGGGCACTGCGGCTTAGTGAAAGACGGCGAAGTCCTAAACGACCAAACCCTTGATGTACTCGGTAAAGTTGCAGTTAGCCAAGCAGAAGCAGGCGCGGATATTGTGGCGCCTTCAGCCATGATGGACGGGCAAGTTGGCGCGATTCGTGAAGCGTTGGATGATGCGGGTTTTGAGCAAGTGCCGATTATGGCTTATTCAGCAAAATACGCTTCAGCCTTTTATGGTCCATTCAGGGACGCAGCGGAGTCCACGCCGAAGTTTGGCAACCGCAAAAGCTACCAGATGAGCCAAGGAAGCCAAGAGGAAGCCCTGCGTGAAATGGAGTTAGACCTAGCGGAGGGTGCAGACATGATTATGGTCAAACCCGCCTTGGCTTACTTGGACATTATTAATCTTGCAAAAGCAAACTTTAACGTGCCAATTGTCGCATACAACGTCAGCGGCGAATATTCCATGGTCAAAGCTGCCGCGCGAAACGGGTGGATAGACGAAAAAACCGTTATCCGCGAAATCTTAACAGGCATTAAACGTGCAGGCGCCGACCTAATCATAACCTACTTTGCCAAGGACATTAAATCGTGGTTGAATCAAACTTGAGTGAAGCCAAATCAAAGATGCTTTTTGAAAGAGCAAAAAAGGTTCTGCCTGGAGGCGTAAACAGTCCAGTCCGAGCCTTTGAGCCTTACCCATTCTTTGTGGAACGTGCCCAAGGCGCAAAAATGTACAGTGTCGACGATGCCACGTACATTGACTATTGTATGGCGTATGGCGCTTTGCTTCTGGGACATGCTTACCCAGACATCGTGGAAGCCGTGAAGAACCAGTTGACTAAAGGCTCACTTTATGGCGCACCAACCGAGCGGGAAGTTGAGTTTGCCGAGCTAATAGCGAAATCGTCACCGTGCATGGAAATGCTACGACTTGTAAACTCAGGGCACTGAAGCAACCATGCATGCTATCCGAGTTGCAAGGGGCTATACTGGAAGAAAAAAGATTGTCAAATTCGAGGGCTGCTTCCACGGGTCTCACGACAGCGTTTTGGTTAAGGCAGGGTCAGGAGCTACAACTTTTAGTGCACCGAACTCGCTAGGGATTCCAGAGGAAACAACTCGGAACACAATTGTTGTACCGTATAATGATTTTGAAGCTTTAGAAGAAGCAATGAAGCGTGAGGGCAACGATATTGCTGCAGTGATTGTTGAGCCTGTTTTGGCGAATGTTGGGCTTATTTTGCCCAAGAACGATTATTTGAGTTACTTAAGAAAAATAACAAGTGAATATGGCACAGTTTTAATTTTTGACGAGATTATAACAGGCTTTCGCTTAGCTTTAGGCGGCGCACAAGAATACTTCAACGTAAAACCCGACATGGCAACGCTTGGCAAAGTGCTTGGCGGAGGCTTCCCACTGGCAGCCTTCGGCGGAAAAAAAGAAATCATGCAAAACATCTCACCAGTCGGCAAAGTATATCAGGCTGGAACCTTTAGCGGCAACCCAATCTCAGCAACAGCAGGCTTCACCATCCTAAATATTTTGAATAAAAATAAGAACGAAATTTATCCAAAACTTGAGAAAAACTGCGTTGAACTAAAGAAAGCCCTAACTGACTTAGCTCAAGCTCATAAGGTGCAAGCGCAAGTCTACAATATCGCTTCAATGTACCAAATATTCTTCACAGCAAACCCAGTCACAGATTACGTTTGTGCTAAACAATCTGACACACAAATGTTTACTGTGTACTTCCATGAGCTGTTACGACAAGGCGTGTTTATTCCGCCGTCACAGTTTGAAACCTGCTTCTTATCAACCGCTCATTTGGAAGTTGATTTGAAGCATACAATAAGCGCTTTCGACAAGGCACTCAGCAAGGTAGCAAAGGAGAAAACGAGTTAAAATGATTATAAATGTTGGCACCAGAGGAAGCATACTCGCGCTTGCACAAACAGAAAGAGTCCTCAGACAAATCAAACAGGCACATCCACATGTGGAGTTTAACCTAAAAATCATCAAAACCTTAGGCGACAAAGAACAAAGCAAACCTCTGTTCACCATTGACTGCAAAGGCATTTTTGAAAAAGAAATCGACCAGCAAGTAATCAAAGGTGAAATCGACTTTGCCGTTCACAGCCTAAAAGATGTGCCCATTGTTGAACAACAAACTGGCACGGTTTTAGCCGCAATCCCCAAAAGGGACTCGCAAAACGACGTGTTCATCTCAAAGGGCAAAGTGCCGCTAAACGAGTTAGCTAAAGGCTCAGTTGTTGGAACAGGCAGCCTGAGAAGAGTGGCGGAAATCAAGTACAATCATCCCGACTTAGACGTGCAGCCAATCAGAGGCAACGTGGACACCAGAATCAATAAGGTCAGGAAAGGCGAGTTTGCAGGCGTTGTCATAGCTGAAGCAGGACTTGAAAGAATGAATTTAATAAACGAAGTAACCGAGCGCTTACCACTTGACCGTTCCCGTCAGCAGCGGGACAGGGGGCTTTAGCGGTAGTCGCCAAAGAAGGTAACGAAAATGTAATAGCGCTTTTGCGGTCTGTTGAAGATAAAGCGACAAGGGCTGAGATTACGGCTGAGCGAAGCCTTGTGCTTCAATTGGAAGGCGGCTGCCGAGTGCCAATAGGCGCGGTTGGACGAGCAAATGGCAACGACCTGTCGCTTTTTGGCTGCATTTACTCACTTAACGACCGAAAGAAAATCAGCGCATCCGCACAAGGCACGTTAGCTGAAGCTGAAATGCTAGGCGAAAAAGTCGGTGCAACACCTCATAAAACAAGGAGCCAAAGACTTCGAGAAAGAATGGAGAGAAAAGTATGGTGCATGGTAAAGTTTACCTTGTAGGCGCTGGCCCAGGCGACCCCAAACTGCTTACGGTTAGAGCGGTCGAATTGCTAAAAGAAGCTGACGTTGTAATATATGATAGGCTAGTTGGCGAATCAATTCTCAACTTAGCCCCAGAAAAAGCAGAGAAGATTTATGTTGGAAAAAGAACAGGCAAACATGAGGTTCCACAGGACAAGATTACTGAGTTAATAATTGAGAAAGCACAACTCGGCGGCAAAGTGGTGAGGCTCAAGGGTGGCGACCCGTTTATTTTCGGCAGAGGCGGCGAAGAAGCTGAAGCCCTTGTGGAAAATGGCATCGAATTTGAAGTTGTACCCGGAGTCAGTTCAGCGATTGCGGCTCCGACGTACGCTGGCATACCGTTGACGCATAGAGATTACGCTTCTTCAGTGGCAATTATCACGGGGCACAAGGCAGGCGACGCGGAACAAGTAATCAACTGGGCAAAAATAGCTGACGCCGTGGATACGATGGTTATTTTGATGGGTGTGGAATCGCTTCAAGCTATAACGAAAAAACTAATTGAAGGCGGCTTAAACCCAGAAACGCCCGCAGCCATCATCGAATCAGGCACACTAAAGAAACAGAGAACAATCATTGGCAAAATAGGGACACTCGTAAAAGAAGCAGAAGAAAAACAGGTCAAGCCGCCGGCAGTCATAGTTATAGGTGAAGTTGCAAACTTAGGCAGGAAACTCGCATGGTTCAAAAAACCCCTAGCCTGAAAAGCAAAACAGTTGCCATAACACGCCCGGCAGGTCAAGCGGAAGAAGCGGGCAAACTAATCAAGGAAAAGGGCGGAATACCATACTTTATACCTGCAATAGAAATCAAAGGTTTAACCAATTTTTCGCCAGTGAAAAAATTTGTCGGTGAACTGTTAAAGGGGCAAGTGGACTATGTTATTTTTATGAGCACTAACGGCGTGAAATACCTTTTCAGCGCTGCTGAAACCCTAAAGCAATCCAGCCAATTGAAGGAAGGCTTGGCTAAGACGTTTGTTATTGCTGTTGGCCCGAGAACTGCTCAGGCGCTGGAAGAAGAATACCACGTTCATGTGAGCTTAGTCCCGTTGAAGTACAGTTCTGAAGGATTAATCGAGTGCTTGCAAGAGCAAAGAACTTTCAGGCAAAACTATACGCATTCCAAGAACTACTGGAGCAACACCTACTTTAACTGAGAAGCTCAAGGAATTGGGCGCCCGAGTCGAAGAAGTCTACGTTTACGAGTCAGGCTTGCCCGTGGACAAGGAATTGAGAGACAAGTTTTTTCAAGATTTAACCTCTGGAAAAATTGACGCAATCGTCTTCGGCAGCGGATTAAGCGCCAAAAACATTTTCAAAATGCTCACAGAAAACGCATCGATGGAAACGCTCCGTGCCCTAATAAATAGTAAAGTTACAACTGTTGCTATTGGACCTACAACTGCTGAAGCCTTAAAGGAAATGGGCATAAAAGTTGATGTGATGCCGCAGGACTACTTGTTTGAAGAAGCCTTAACAGCGTTAGCACGGTACTGGGAGCGCTAAGAGAACATTTTATCCATCTATTAGGCAAAAGGCAAGCTGACTAGCGCATACATGAATAATATGGTAGTATTAGCATAGCCACGCAAGTTTAAAAAATCCAAAATCTTAAACCTATAACGGTTAATCAAACCATTTTTTGGCGACCTTTATAATTTTGAAGGAGGTCGGAATTATCGCAGAAGAAAAAAGTGGATGCCGATTTACACTTCAAGAATGTTAAGGATACTGTTTTGATAAAAAATAGTGCTTTTTTTCTTGTTCCTCACGGTGAAGTGTTGAGCGATAGAGATATGTTTTTAGATAGACAGTTTAGCGAGTAAAAAGAGCTATTTTTAGACTTGACTCCAAACAGCTTCGTCATAATACAGCTGACACAATTACTGCCTAGTTATGCCAAAGCTTATAGGTAGCCTACTTAATAGCCAAGAATAGAAACAAATTGTCAAAAATGAAGCAAAAATATTTTCGCATCTCGGTAATCTTAGGTTTACTTGCAGCGCTGCTTTTGCTTGTTGCAAGCAGTTTCTTTGTTTCTTCTGCAGCCGCATCCACTCAAATTGAAACATCTGGAAACGGAAACGTGATCATAGCAAATTTTAACGTTCCTGTGGATCCTGGCTCATCTACTTTCATGGCCCGTGTCGTCTCCACTGCGCAAAGCCAAAAAGCAGCCGCCATAGTTATCGAGATGAATACTCCTGGCGGAACCCTCAGCGATATGCTCTCGATTATATCCTCCATCACGGCAGCGAATGAATCAGGCATTCCGACATACACGTTCATCGTGCCCAATGGCTTAGGCGCTTCCGCTGGCAGCTACATAGCTATGGCAACAAACAGGATTCTAATGGCGCCAGGCTCAGAAATTGGTCCAAGCACACCCATCGTAGTCGGCGGCACAGCGTTGGAGCAAAACCATACTGAAGATGCAATGATTGATTTAATGCAGAGCCTTGCAGGAAGTTGGGGGCGCAACCAAAGCGCGGCTTTCAACATGGTTTATTCTGATCAAGCATACACAGCCAGTGAGGCAGTGACATTACACGTGGCTGACGGCACAGCAAACTCGCTATCTGACGCTCTCAGCCAGTGGGGCTTGTCTGGAAACCCTCAGGTGTTTTTGAGTGAAGACCTCTACGAGCAAATATTAAGCGCCTTGAGCAATTCCGTTCTGGATGGCATTCTCTTTCTCGTGGGAGTCGTGGCAGTTGTTCTGGATGTTTTTCACCCAACCATTTTGCTGACCATTTTAGGTGTTATCGCTATTGTCGCGGGCTTAATTGGAGCGGAGATAATTGGTGCCTCGCTGCTCGGTATAGTAATACTGGTGGTGGCTGCTGGGCTGATTGTTGCGGAGTTGAAGCTGGGACACGGGTTCGCGCTTATGGCAGGGGTAATCCTCGGCGCTTTCGGCATATACTATCTTTCGTTAGGATTGCAGTATTCGCCTTCGCCGATAACGGGGCTGGTGGAAATTGAGCTTAGCTTGCTTGTAGTGTTTGGAGTAATCATCGGCTTATACATTAGGTGGGTGATTGGACCAATCAGGCGACGCTCCAAACTTACGGGTCCAGAAGCCATGATAGGCAAAATAGGAGTAGCTATTACTGACCTGAAACCTAAAGGAGAAGTAAGAGTAGGTGGGGAAAACTGGCGCGCTGAATCCTTATCTGGAGATATCGAGAAAGGCGAGCAAGTCAACGTTAAGATTTTGAAAGGCTTGGTTGTCATGGTTGAAAAAGTTCAAGAACAAAAAGTACAAGCACCAAACGATTCATCAACTCATACCAGCGCTAATAAAAGCGAATAGCATTCATAATATATACATACATGTGTGCGCGCTAATTTTTTGTTTTGTCTGTGCCTTTGGAGGCCTGCCGAAATGCTTTTTCTTTATAGCATTATTTACCCGCAGAGTTAATAACGAAAGAAAAACATATTTAAGTTAAAGCACTTTAGGTTTTGGAGAGTAAAAGTTACATTGCCTGTTTCTTATAAGATTGACACCGAAGTTCCTCCCAGCTACTACGAAAAACTATTCGACTTCATGTACAAGCATTTTTTGACTCCGCAGAAACAGCGTTTCTCCAGCCTCTCCAAAGAAATAACCCCAAACAGCAACCGCATCTCCTACGTTGTCCTCGACGCGCAGGGAAAGCAAATCCTACAAGTAGAGGTTGTGGGCACTGACTCTGTGAACGTGACCATAACGCCTCTGGACACGCAGGTATCCGAAGAAGCAATAGCAGAAGCCCGACAGGACGTGGTTATTGCTACGCAGATGTTCGAGGAAAAAGCCCGCAAAGCCACATGGTACTTCGCGTGGCAGGAAGGCGAAAAAATCGTTCCCGAAAAAGTTAAGCTTCACGAAAAAAGCTTCCAACGCATCTTTTTGGAAACCCAAGTTCTCCTCTCCTTCGTATTCATAGTCTTAGGCTTGGGATTATTCATTGTAGTTTACACTTATTATCACCAGTATTTCTGGATCGCCCCGATAATCCTAATCGCGTCACAATCCGTGTTCATTTTCTACTCTGACAGAATCATAGCCAGATCAGCCGACTGGACCATCACCAAAGACAACCCCACCATACACTTCTTGGAGTACCAGCCGCCAATCGGCTCACTTGGCACGCTTGACGACTACAAACAAATCCCGCCCGAGCAACTGGTAGCCCTCAAAAAGGAAGTCTACGACGAAATCATAGCTAAACACGGCGAAATCGACTGCAACGAAGCAGAAAAAGTCTTCTCCAAATACAACGTATCCTGCAGGCAGGGCAGCTTGGTAGCCAAAAAAATCAACGTCTACGAGCTAGTGAAGAAGGTGGCTGACCGCTTTGGCTACAAAGTGCCTAAAATCGTTATTTCAAACACCATGGTTCCCAACGCCGCCGCTTCCGGACCCAGCCCCAAACGAGGCATAGTCCTCATAACCACCGGCTTGCTTGTTCAGCTTGATGAACCTGAAGTCGTAAGCGTCTTAGGGCACGAGTTCGGTCACCTCAAAGGCAGAGACCCCCTCATTCTCTTCGGATTATTAAGCGCCGAATTCATATTTCGATTCTACGTCCTACTCGCACTGTTCCCAGAAATATTTTTGTCTTTACTGTTCTTCGTCTACTTCTTCGCAGTCATGACGCTCATATTCTTCATAGCCAAATTCTTCGAAGCCCGCGCTGACCTAACGTCCGCCATAATGATGGGGCAACCCAAAATCTTGGCGAACTCACTAGAAAAAATCGGTTTCCGACGCCTCCTATTCGAACGCACGCCCAGTTTCCGCCTCCAAGAATGGGTCGGATTAGACAGCCACCCGCCCATATACTGGCGAGTAGACCGCCTAGAAAAACTAGCTGAACCCGTACAAGTCAAACATCCCCTAATGCAATCCATCAAAGAAGTACTCAGAGGATTCCGCGCAACCCTATAAGCCACCAACATATAACTTATTTACTCAATAAAGCCTATTCCAAGTCCGGCACTCTCAAGGATTAACCTGATTCATAGTCATATTTGGATCGGGGGTGCACATTACTCTACTCCTTTTTTGTCTCTTTTGTCTTTTTTTCTTTACGTATACCAGCGCTACTGAAAAGGTTGCAACTAAGAGAATTGACAAGCTGACATATGGAAATAACGATCCGCTTTCATTAGTTGTCTTTTCATTGCTCACGAGTGGTTGAGTGGTACTGTTAAGAGCTTTAACTGTTAAGTCTTTGAAAATTACCGCGCTATCTACGTTATTTGTTATTAACAGTATCGTTTCATTGCTGACCGTTGCATTATATGGAGTTACCATACTTTTTATGAGAGTGCCATTTGTGTTGTATAAATTAGCAGTTATTCCGTTGTCAGACATACTTTCTGTGACATGGTACCAAGCGTTTTCTTTTACGTTTTCAGAAGCGTTCATGAAAGCTGTGTTGCTTCCATTACGTTGTATTGTGTTAGACATTTCATAGTCGTTCAGTGCACTAACGTTTAAGCTGTAATTTCCGCTGCTATTTTGAAGGATAAAACAAAACTGATTGTTTATTGTTTGATTAAAATCGTCTGGTAACATTAGAGGCTCCAAGTCCGTGCGGTACATTTATTGGTATTGTCATTGTTTCCTCAGGTATCTGTATTGTTGTTGTTTGGCTGTTTCTTCCCATTCTTATTGTTTGTTCGCTTCCAGGTACAGTTATTGTTTCTGTTTGAACGTTAGATCCTGTCTGCCCAGCTTGAAGTATAGTGAAATCGTAGCTGAACGAAACACCTGTCCCTAATGGGATGCTAAGAAAATCGTCAACACCTTGCAGTGGTTGAACTTCGTAAGCTGCAAAGGCTTGCTTGCCCATATATGTAGTTATAGTCGGGGGCCTCAAACTGAACAAATGATTCAGGTCCAACAAAAACTGTAAGTGTTTCGCTGTCGGCACCAGCATAATTTGAAGCACCACTCCAACTTGATGCTAATGTAGTATGTGCCTGCTGAGGTGAAGTTCCAAGTCAACATGTACCCGCCAGCTATCATCTGTAACTGTTGTGAAATAATCATAGGAAGATCCGCTGCTAACGTATATAGAGACGTTTTCCCCCGAGTACGCTGGTGAAATTGAACCTGAAATCGTAAGAGCACGCGGATTTTCTCCAATACTTGATTGTTCTTGAGACATATTAGCACTTGATTGGTTCTTGAGACAGACTAATAGTTATAGACGAAGGAAGCAAAGGCGTGTTCAAACTTGATGAAACCTGTCCTGGTGATGATTGCTCAGTGTTATTAAGGGGAATAATCACAGGTTCTGCGCCAGCTAGGGATCCAGATTGGTCTCCAACTTTCCAGTCTTCGGCAGGAGTGGCCTCAGCTGTCCAGTAAGTTTTATTGTTGTACACGAAATCGGTGGGTGCCATCCCAGCGGTATGATAGACCGGCGTGTAGGGTAGGTAAACTCCAACATTCATGTGACTGGGGTTTATCCCTGTATAGTGAATCAAAACAACATCTAAGCCTCCAGCCTGCATGATGGAAGCCGCAAGGAGTGACAATGCAACGCAATCTCCAGAATTGTTTACAAGAGTTTCAACAGGATATTCCACACCATTAATAGCATAGGGGATTTGGTGAACCAGCGTTAACACGGCATCAGCAAACTGTTCGTTGCTGTAGGGCAAATTGTGAGTAATATTTTGAATGCTCTCCGCGATGGGTTCGACAGCTTGAGGCGTAACAAAATTTGCGTAATCACTGTCGCTATTTACTGTATGGCTCATGTTACAATAATAATCGTAGAGTGAAGGCGGTACTGAAACATACAACTTTTGGTTGAGGAGTCCGTATTGAGCTTGAAAAGGATTGGTCTTTTCGCAGTTGGCTACTATAGAGGCGGGCGTTATGAAAACATAGTAACAAAATGCCAATTAGTAGAATGATGGCTTTCTGGTACTTAAAATGCATATAAACCCAGCAAGTACTTTTTCTATACCATTCGCGCTTTGAATAAAACGCGTTATAAAAACGTGGCGCTATTTATATTTTTTGCGTTTCGGGCTTTGGGACAATAGTCAGTTGGGCTTTGATCTTTTTTCTAATGGCATATTTGTGGAAAAAAAGCGTTTGAGAAGAAAGATGCATCTTGATGATCCTCCTTATTCTGCCTTACAATCACTCCAAACCTTCTATTATCCAAAGAAAAGCCACTTTCACACTTTCACACACATTTCTCAGAAAATACTCCGACAGAAAAGCATTTGGCGATACGTTCGAGGCATCCGACTTGCCTTTCAAGACAGAGCGTTTCCTATCAATCCTTAAATCTGTAGAGTAGCTATCTCTTTGTGCGTTTTTCTTTCCGAAGCTAATGTTAGTACTTCGGAAACGGGATTTAGTAACTCAGGCTGTCTGAAAACTCGAATTTAGATTATTTTTAGAAATTGCTTATGTTTAGAAAAATACGTACTGGCACCTTAATGGATAGCCATAAACAGCAATTTTCTGAAATTGGAAATATTTTTCACATAATCTCAACACGCATGCGCGCTCACAAGCAAAAACACAAAGCTTGTAGTCATTCGAATTTCTTGCCGCATTTTTTGCAGTATTGGGCATCAAAGTCTCGCTTTGCTCCACAATTGGGACAAGTAACTATGTTTGCTATCGGTTGTTGTTTTCCCACACCTTTTATTTTATCTCTATCTCGTCGTTCTGTGACGTAGCCCATAATCAGCAGGACAATTCCAGCAATTAATATAGGAATGGCGTAATTTTGATAGGGATAAAATGACAAACCAATCTGACCGATCAAGGTCGTTTCATAGTACAAATACGCGTAAAGACCCAATAAAAGGAAAAGCCCGCCAAAAACGTAACCAAATGAACTAATCGTTCTCCAATCCAGATATCGCAGGTGTCGTCTTTTTTCTCGATTTGCATTTAAGTTTTTATCCAATTCATTCACCATGCACCTATTGTGCTTTTACGTAGGCTGAAAGGAAAGTCGACTTATACTTGTTTGCCTTTTTGAGGGACAAAATGTAGTTTTCAGTTTAATGCAGGTTTTCCAAGTCTGTGTTTTTGTTTAAGAATTTATTTTCTTAGCAATACCCTTTTTGGCTGGATTGTTTAAGGTTTCTTAGCTACCATAAGGCGTTACCGATTTTTTCGTTAATTAGACCAATGGAGCTTTCAGTAGCCCGGGAGAGATTCGAACTCTCGTCGGAGGGTCCAAAGCCCTCTATGCTTGACCACTACACCACCGGGCTGCAAGCCTTCTTTTTGTTAACGCTAGAGTTTTAGGACATTTTTTATCCTAATAAGCGTTCTTCATGAGAGATGAGGTTGGGACTTTGTTTTTTCGTTAACATTTTTTTTAGGCTAATTTCCATCAGCCAGATGTCGCTAGTGCATGAATTTGTTAAATAAAGTGTGCAATAGCTTTATTAATACCACAAAGCTTAAATAATAGTAACGTTCACTTTGCTTAGTTTGCGCGGGCCGAATGTACTGTTTTCTAGCCAGATTGGCCTATAGTGACGGTTCTACGCATGTTGAAAAAGGAGTAGAAAAAATGAGCAAAAAAGAAGTAACTAAAACACAAACGCGCTTGTCTGACAAGTGCGCAGAGTGCGGTAGCGAAAACCTAGTTCACGATTATGACACGGGAGAAACCGTGTGCGGTGACTGCGGCTTAGTTTTGTACGAGCAAATGATGGATAAAGGGCCAGAGTGGCGCGCGTTTACCCAAGAGGAGAAAGCGTCAAGAAGCCGAGTTGGAGTCCCCACATCTTACTCTGTTCATGACAAAGGCTTATCCACAGCCATTAGCCAAGTTGACCGAGATGCCTTTGGAAGAAAACTGCCCCTATCCACAAGGCTGCAAATGTGGCGTCTTAGGAAATGGCAAATACGCAGCCGAGTACACTCATCCGTCGACCGAAACCTGGCTCAAGCCATGGCAGAACTCGATCGTCTCTCCGACAAAGTCTACATTCCACCACCAATCAAAGAAAAAGCCGCTGTAATTTACCGAAAAGCCCTAGACAAAGGCCTTGTTCGAGGAAGATCAATCGCCGCTATCGCTGCTGCTGCGCTTTATGCTGCTTGCCGTGGAAGCGGAACACCACGCACACTGCGGGAAATTGCTGAAGCAAGCCTTGTCGATAAGAAAGACGTCGCAAGATGCTACAGACTATTGCTGCGTGAGCTTGATGTTCACATGCCTATCGCTGACCCACTTACTTACGTGTCTAAAATCGCAGAGAAAACTGGAATTTCAGGCAAAACCCAGGGTGCAGCCATCCAAATTCTCAGAGAGGCAAGACGCAAGCGTGCTGCTGCTGGAAAAGACCCGATGGGTTTAGCTGCTGCTGCCCTCTACATTGCTTGCTTGCAGAACAACGAGAAAAAGACTCAAAAAGACATCGCTGAAGCAGCTGGCGTAACTGAAGTAACAGTACGCAACCGCTACAAAACACTTAAGAAACAATTGAATCTTGAGTTGCCCGATTAAACATCTTCTTTCTTTTAGATGAAGCATCAGTTTCTTCTTTTTCTTTCTTCAAGCTCCATAACTACGGTTCCAACGTAACCGCATTCTTCACAGTAATACTGTTCACCCGTTAACCAAACAGCTAGACTGCTTGTCAGCTTTAACTTTGGGCTACAACATCTCGGACAATAAATCTGCGTTCGTTTTCGATGCTTAATCGATTTTAATACTTCGCGAATATCATCTACTTTTTTCGCCAATTTGCACCACTGCTTCGACTTTGCGCTTTATTGCACTTCGATGTTTTCTGTGGGATAACCCATTTTGATTAAGAAGTCGCGTATTCTGTCTCGGTGGTCGCCCTGCAACATGATTTGACCGTTTTTGCTGGTTCCGCCGCATGCACAATATGTTTTTAGTTTTTGCGCAATGTTTGCTAAGTTTATGTTTTTATCTTCCATACCGTCGATAACGGTGGTTGGTCTGCCAAATTTTCGAGTTTCAAGTCTAACGCGTATTCTCTGCTGCTCTTTTTCGATTTCTCCACAAACGCATAAGTCTTTTGGAAGCCCGCATGTTGAACAAACTTCAGCCATGACACTCAACAGTGAATTAGCATCTGCAATATATAAAAGTTTCAAATTGAAAGCAGTTTTATTCTTAGCTGCTATGTTTTTAGAATATTTTTATCGCAATGGTTGTTGGGACTTTTCAAGTATTAGTTGCTAATTGCTGCTATTCGTTTTGCTAATTCAGCGATTTGTTCTCTGAACTTATCCCTCATGTTATTGAAGCGCATGGCTGCTGAAGGATGAATAACTTGCATGTATTCGATGCCCTCTAATCGTGGGGTATCTTTTGCCGATGCACCAAGCAGTACGATTATTTTTGGTTTGATAACGCTTATTTGCGTGTTTAAGTAGGGTAAGCATGCAGCTACCTCGTCGGGATAGGGTTTTCTGTTCTTTGGAGAAATGTGCTTGACAATGTTGGTTATGAAGACGTCTTCACGTTTTATGCCATTCTCAGCTAGCACCTTAGTTAGGAATTTTCCTGCTCTCCCAACGAAGGGTCTGCCAGTTTCGTCCTCGTCAGCTCCTGGATTCTGCCCTACCAGCATGACCTTTGCGTTTAATGGTCCTTCGCCTGGTACACCATGTTTTGCTCCTTGCCAAAGCCTGCATTTTTTGCAACCGTAAATTTGCAAGTTTAAATCTTCAAGCGCCAAAATAATTCGCCTTGTTGTTGGGTTATGACAGTCACACAACCTTAAAAAAATCGCGCCTGTTAGTTTATAATTAAGTTCTTGCTTCTTTCTAGTAGGAGCGAATAAAGGAATTTGATGTTTTCGAAGGATGAAAAATGACTGAAGAAGAATCCGTATCTGAATCGCTTATCGGAAGTGCTGTTCGTGTTCTTTTAAGAGTTGTTTTTGTTTTTGAACCTCTTGCGCCGACAGCCATAACTATATTGATGAATCAACAACTGCACAGGTTCAAGGAAGCGGGCGCAATTGGAAATTACAAAACTAAAACTAAACGCTTAGGAAAGTACCATTACCGCATTGAAATTGATTTGGATGTAACTGGCATGCAGGCAATTCATCTTCTCGCTAACTTATTTCCCAAACAATTAAGCCGATTTAGGAGGTGGTTCCATGACTGAAATGGCAGAAAAGAAAGGCAAATTGAAAATAACAATAGAAGTTGAAGTAAACGAGGAGCTGTTGGATTTAGCTAAAGACGCGATATCTAAGATGCCTATGAGAATGCAGGAAATGTGGAAGAGGCACGGCGGAGAAAAGAAAGAGTAAGCGCTCCGAACATAAAATGACCGATCTTTTTCTTATTTTTTAAATTTTTTTTATCAATATTTGATTTGCTTCGCTCATAAGCTTAACTTCGGGAAAGAACAAAATTTCAGCCCCACAAGAACATTTAATTACAGGCAACCCAGCGTTGCCATCTTGCTTAACGCTAAGAATGAAGGATTTTCTAAAACGTTTTACTCTTTTTTTGTTTTAAAGAAAGATTTTATACCCAAACATGCACTGTTCTTTAAGGATGAACATGAAGTTTTTAATCATACAAAAAGTAAAACGTGAGGTTCCCATCGAGAAATGGGCTAAACTGCTTCCACTGCAATTTAAGTACTTTGATAACTTGGAGAAAGAGAAGACGCTTGAAGTATACTATCATCTTATCGGGCAGCAGGGCAGCATGTTGATAGTGAACGTTGATTCAGACGAGAAACTCTCAAAAATCATAGGTCAAGACCCATTGTTTTTTGACTGCGACCGCGAAATCTACCCGCTGACGACAAGGCAGACACATGAGAAACAAATAAGAGAACTCCTTCAGCCATAACCTACGGTTTTCCATTATGGTCTGCCACGGCGGTTTCGCCCTTGACGAAGCAACAAGACGCTCATGGTATACTCCAGAGGTTATCCTGCAAGACTTACAGTTGGGCATGACGTTCATAGACATAGGCTGCGGCGACGGCTTCTTCAGCATTTTAGCAGCCAAAAAGGTAGGTGAAAAAGGCAAAGTCTACGCTGTGGACTCAGACGCTTCAGCAATTGAAAAACTAAACCTGCAAAGCCAAAACAGAAGGCTTGGAAAATATTATTGCCAAGGTTGGCGCGGCTGAAGAAACGGTTTTCTGTAGCAAATGCGCTGATTTTGTTTTCTTTAGCATGGTGCTTCACGATTTCGCTGATCCAGCCAAAGTGCTACAAAACGCGAAACAGATGACAAAACCTACTGGGCGACTGGTTGATTTGGATTGGAAAAAACAAGACATGCCTTTTGGACCGCCAGTCAAAATCAGATTCAGCGAAGAGTATGCATCGGGCTTAATTAAAAAGGCAGGCTTCCAAATTTGAAGGCGTTAAAGATGTTGGAAGCTACCATTATGTTGTTACCGCAAATCCTTTGCCTTAGTAAAATCATGTTTGTTCAGCAGTAGCGTAAAGTTCCAGCAGGTCTCGTTTGAACAGTTCAGGCTGATCTCTGTATGCTGAATGAGACGCGCCATTATAGACTAAAAGTTTAGCGTTAGGCAGTTTATTCGATAGGGTTCTCATTTCTTCCCCTGAAATGAAATTGTCTTGTGAACCCCAAATTATCTTAACTGGAAAATTAAACTTGCTATAAGACTTCAATAAATCTTCATCCAGTGCTCTGGCAGGCGCAATCAAAAGTAAGCCTTTTACTGGAAACCGAGTTGCATACCTTAAAGCTACGTGTCCTCCTATGCTGGCGCCGACAAGAACAGGCACTGCTGAACCGAACACATTCTTGACAGCCTCAGCCGCAACCGCCACGTTGGCTTCGGGGTTTCTGGTTTTAGGTTGGCACTGGCTTCTCAAACCGTAAGGCATATCTAAAGCTAAAAACGGCACCCGCTTCTCAATTAATAGTTCTGTTACTCCAATGCGCTGCCAAATATCTATTGTATAAGATAATCCATGCAGAAAAACAATCGGAACGCCCGGTGCAGCGAAGTATAAAGCCGGACATTTATGGCCAGCTGCGGATAATGTTTTTTCCATAACTCTACTAAGTTTTCGCGTCTTATAACATTTGACTGCTGGCTAACGGATATGCGGGTTCTGTAACTTTGAAGTGGTAGCAGAGGGTGTTTACCTTCGGGTTGGAGTTAACTTGGGCTTTTAGCTGCTATTTATTTGGAAGTTAGTATAGCGGTCCTGTGGGGATTATTTCTGCTGTTGCGGCGTCAACCCAATAAAGCCCGGGCGGCGGTATGAAAAAACCGCCTGAACTCGGCTCGACAGTTATGGTCCAAATGTATCTGTAGGTCGCACTGTAAGTCGCGTTTTTAACTGTAATAGCTGAGTAATCGTTAACAGGATGTGTAACTGAATATAGAAACTCGGAACCCGAAGAAGGCCCTAAAGTTGTATTTTCGGTCGTGAATTCGTAGTAGCCAAGGGAAACTTTGACCGTCATGTTTTCAAGAGAAGTTGTGTTCCAACCGCCGTTTTCCAGCGCGATTTTAAGGGCGCGGTACATTGAAACAGGCGGGGAAAAATTGTAGCTGATACTTTGAAGGGAAACATTTCCAAACTCAGTATAATAGGCGGTAAAATCATTCTTTTGCTGATTGACGCTGTAATTTTGATAGTACAGGGCGACATTGAGACTAATTGAAACAGCAATGACCGCAGCTAAAATACTTATGAGTTGCCCTTTATCCATTTTTAGTCACTTCCCGGGTAACTGATTCTCTCTATTTAGTAGAAGTCGCCTATTTATGGCTACACTGTTAAACAAATTGTTCTATTTTGCAGAATAAAGTGATTGGTGGAAGCAAAATCAGGTTTTCTTTCGTTCAGAACGCAAGTCATCACCCGACGATTAAAACGAGAGCAATCACTTGAAGACCTAACAGAACCGATATGCGAAAAGAATAATAGTCCTCTAATATTTCATTAATTGGTGATTTTTTGTCTGTTAAAGTTGGCGATAAAGCGCCAGATTTTACGCTTCCCTCGCAAATGGGCGACAGTGTGACTCTTTCAGAATTCTTCGGCAAAAAGAACGTAGTCTTATACTTTTATCCAAAAGATGAAACGCCCGGTTGTACAAGGGAAGCCTGCAGTTTCAGAGATAGCTACGAAGAATTAACAAATTTGGGTGCTGAAGTACTCGGCGTAAGTGGGCAAAGTGTTGAGTCCCATAAGTCTTTTGCAACTCATTATGGCTTACCCTTCATACTGCTAAGCGACAAGGGCAACAAGGTGCGCAAACTGTACGGTGTTCCCTCAAGTATGGGCATACTTCCCGGACGAGTCACCTACATAATTGATAAGCAAGGTGTTGTCAGGCACATTTTCTCTTCTCAAACCCAAACTCAGCGGCATGTTGAAGAAGCAAAAAACACACTAAAGGATCTGGAAAAAGAGCAGTAGCTTACCGCTTAAGTGGAGAAGCCGGCTAGTTGCTGAATTTATACAATACCCTTACACGAAGAACCGAGCCATTCAAACCCGCAGAAGACATGCAGGTTAAAATGTACACTTGCGGTCCATCAACGTATCAGCAAGCGCACATTGGAAACTACCGCACTTTCCTCTTTGAAGACATACTTCAACGCTACATAGAATACTTGGGCTACAATGTTACGCGGCTAATCACCTTAACTGATGTGGAAGACAAAGCCATAGCAGAGGCAAAAAAAGAAAATCTCACCGTAGAAGAACTGACAAGAAAAAACGAAGCCATCTTCTTCCAAGACTTCAAGCTCCTAAAAATCAAAACGCCAGACTACGCCATAAGGGCTTCCTCAGCTGTGGACCAAGCGGCAAAATTAATTGCTCAGCTGCTAGAGAAAGGCTACGCGTACTGGTACGAGTATGAGGGCGCAAAAAACGTTTATTTTGACCCATTAAAATTCAATGGCTTTGGAAAACTGGCGCATTTGGACATGAGTAAGTGGCCGAAAAAGAGACGCCGCTTCCACAAGGACACGTACCCTGGCACACCCTGGAACAGGGGTGATTTTATTGTTTGGGATGGCTGCAAACAAGACGCCGTTTGTTACGTGGCGCCGATTGGCAGTGGCAGGCCAGCGTGGAATATTCAAGACGCAGCCATAGTAACCAAACATCTTGGCTTTACGATCGATGTTGCTTGCGGCGGAATCGACAATTTAGTTAGGCACCACGATTATACGCTTGCCATTGCCGAAGCCGTTAGCGGCAAAGAGTTCTCGCGTTACTGGCTTCACGGCGGTCACCTTTTTGTTGATGGCAAGAAAATGTCTAAAAGCAGTGGCAACGTGTATTGCACAAGCGACATTTTAAAGAAAGGTTTTAGTGGCAAACATTTAAGGTTCTTTCTTACATATGGACCATACAGGAAAAAACTAAACTTTACCTTTGAAAAGTTGGCTGAAACTAGTCGAAAACTGGATTCCTTCAAAAGCATGGTTAAAGAGTTACAAAAGCAAAAATCAGACAATTCCAATAAAGAGACAGAGACGGAAGGGGTCAAGGGTGCTACAGTTTCTGTCTTCGAGAATGGCATGAATAACGATTTAGACGTGAAAACTGTTTTTGATAGCCTATATGAAACAATCCATGTGGTGTACAAGATGCGTGAGTCATTAAGCGTTAAAGATGTAAAAAATATAATGGATGATTTGCGCAGAATTGACTCTGTACTTCAATTTATCTTTTAGTGGCGCTGTGTGTTTAGACTAATTCGCCTACCAGCTTAACTCTCTGAAAATTTTCTTCCTTATGCGGAGCCATCTCTAATTCTTCAGTTAAGTCTTTGCCCGCTTGATGCATGCCCAAGTGGTCTCCGTCAAGCCAGAAGCCGCTTTCCGAGACATCGTAGACTTTTCCTTTATAGGCAAAGTAGGCTGGTTTACCGTCTTTTCCGTTATTTTCTTCAAGTTCTTGCATGGTCACCTTTTTTTGCTCAGTCAAAGAAATCACTCTTATACACTAAATTTGGAGAGCTTGCATTTAAAATGTTTACGCTTAATTTCTTATGCTGGGACCTGTTGATAGTTAGTATGTTGTAATCCTGTTGCGGAAGTATTGATGAGGATGGTTTTGCCTATCAAGTTTTGGGCTATAACGTTTACTTTTGCCATATCACCTTGAAAATTGAAGCTTAACTCGTTACCGTTTGTTTGGTTTGCTCCGTTTGCTTGATTAAAATTCACAGAGTAAAACGTCCAAAAAATGAAAACGCCTACAATTACCGCTACGACCACTACGGCTATCAAAATAATGACTGGTACCAGAAACGGGTTTTTCTCCATGGGCCTTGCTGACGGAGGTGCAGGAGTAAAAGTGGCAACTGGTGTCCCGCATTTATGGCAGAACCGCGCGTTCTCTTCCAGTTTAGTTCCGCACTTTCGACAGTAAGGCAATTCGCATGAAACCTCAAGCTACGGGTAGCTAGTTGGAAAATTTAAGCCTTACCAAAAGCTTTCTGCTCTTTCTAAAATCAAAGGCTCAAGCTAATAAAAGAGCATCTGTTGGCGACAAAAAGAAGTAATACAGCTTCCTAATCGTTCCATACTGGTTCTGGATGCTTAATTCCTCAGCTTTTGCTCATCATAAGCCTAGTAATTTTAATAAGGGCGGTACTGAACGGTTTGTTGGAGATACATTTGCCTGAAAAAGTTCTAGTTACATCCGCTTGGCCATACATCAACGTCACCCCCCATCTAGGAAACCTTGTCGGCTCAGTCTTATCAGCCGACGTTACAGCCCGATACTACAGGTTGCGCGGCGACGACGTGCTAATGGTGAGCGGTTCAGACACCCATGGCACACCCATCGAGGTTGAAGCGATAAAGCAAGGCATTACACCCAAAGAGCTAACTGACCGAAACCACGCCCGCGTAGCCGAACTTTTTCGTAGATGGAATGCTTCCTTTGACAATTACACCACCACTGAAAGTACGGTGCATAAAGAATTTGTTCAGAAAATCTTGCTTGAAATCCAAAAGAACGGTTACATTTTCGAGCAAGAAACACAGATGCTCTACTGCGAGCATGACCAGCGTTTCTTGCCTGACAGGTTCGTGGAAGGCAAATGCCCCTACTGCGGTTGCGAAAAAGCCCGTGGAGACCAATGCGACCGATGCGGCAGGCTTTTGGAGCCAACCATGCTAATTGAGCCGTATTGCGTAATCTGCAAGAATAAGCCCACAGTGAAAACAACACGTCACTGGTACATTGACCTATCCAAACTTTGCTGAGCCCTTAACCGAGTATCTGCAGAATAATCAGCAGCTTCCAGCCAACGTTAAAAACTTCAGCTTAAACTGGATAAAAGAAGGCTTAAAACCACGAGCCGTCACCCGCGACGTCGAATGGGGCATCCCAGCACCTTTCAAGGGCGCCGAAGGCAAAACAATCTACGTTTGGGTTGACGCCGTTTTAGGCTACGTTTCAGCAACCATCGAGCAATGCCAACGCATGGGGCAGCCAGAAAAGTGGCGTGAATACTGGTTTAACAAGCAAGCTAAAACCCTCTACTTCGTAGGCAAAGATAACATTCCATTCCACACCATAATCCTGCCTGCTCTGCTGTTGGCTTCTGGCGAAGGCTATAACCTGCCATGGAACGTTTCCGCCACCGAATTCCTCCAGTTCAAAGGAGAAAAAGCCTCAAAAAGCCAACGCGTCGGCATCTGGATAGACGAAGCGCTCGAGATGTTTCCAGTAGATTACTGGCGCTTCTTTTTAATCGCCACAAGACCTGAAAGCAAAGACACCAACTTCACATGGAGCGCTTTCATCGACAAAATCAACGCTGACTTAAACGACACCTTCGGCAACTTTATTCACCGAACCTTAAGCTTTATTGCTTCAAAATTTGACGGCGAAATTCCAAACCCCACTAAACTAGACAGCAGCGACGAAGCTGTGCTGCAGGCAATCAAAGCGAAAGTGCAAGTTGCAGCCCAAGAAATCGAAAGCTCATGGCTTCAGTCTGCCGCCAACACGCTAATCGCAATAAGCCGCATTGGAAACCAGTACCTCAACGATAAGGAACCATGGAACCTGATGAAAACTGACAAGGAAAAAGCAGCAACCATATTCTACGTTGCCGCCCAAGCAGTTAAAGCTATAACGGTGGTTTCAGCGCCTTTCATGCCTGACACGGCGGAGCAGCTTTGGCAAACACTCAACCTTTCAGGACACGTCAACGAAAGCAACTGGAACGAAGCCTTAAAACCGCTTGAGGCTGGGCATAAAATAGCTAAACCAAAACCGCTATTCCACAAAATCGAAGCTGACGAAGCAAAACTGGATGAACAGTTAAGGCAAATTAGAGCACTAACACTGCCAGAAACTGCAACTCCCAAGCTATCTAAGTTAGCTGGCGTCGACAAAGAGTTGTTTGCAGATAGAAAGCCGTCAAAAGAATTGGAAGCTATGCGGAAGGAGTGGACAGAAGAATTTGACAAACGAATCAGGAAACTATAAATTTTAATAAAAAAAAGCAAACAAGTAAACTTATCTACCAATATAAAGATAAGAATCTGAGGATGTACGCAGTAAACAAGCGTTTGCATGATTAGGAGGATATTTTAATCAATAAAGTTTACGCCGACCTACATGTGCACAGCAACTATTCGAAGGATTCTCTGATAACTCCAAAAGAACTCGTTTATTATGCCAAAAAACGCGGCTTGAACGCCGTTGCCGTCACAGACCACAACCAGATTGAGGGCAGCTGCAAAATAGCTAAAGAAGCAGACTTTCTTGTTATTCCAGGCATGGAGGTTTCAAGCGTAGATGGACACATAGTTGCCCTGAACCTTCAAGAGTTAATTCCGAGAGGCTTAAGCGCAAGGGAAACAGTTGAACGAATTCATAAGGCGGACGGGATAGCTATTGCAGTTCACCCTTTCTCTTGGTTTAAAGGTAGCTTAAAAAGCCATGTTGCGGATGCAAAATTTGACGCTGTGGAAACCCTCAATGCTTCGGCGTTTCCGTTTAACCGCTGCAAGAAAAAGGCAGGAGAAATAGCGCAGAAGCTTAATCTGCCTTGCGTGGGCGGAACCGACGCGCATTATGGTCCAACAATCGGTTACGGCTACACAGTTATCGACTGCGAACTCAACGTTGATTCTATAGCTAAAGCAATTGTAAACGGGAAATGTCAACCTTTCGGACAACCTGTACCGCTAACGTTGACTCTACAGAGGCAGTATAAACTGATAAAACGAAGAATCTATGGCGCCTAATCCTACCCTCTCCACTCATTTAGATATAGAAATTCCAAACAAAATTGACAAAAACCAATGTTCCGCCGCAAAACAAGCGACTAAAGCTGTCTTCTAGCCTTGCACAAAATGGAAATCCCAAACAAATAATTTATTTTAGACTCAGCCCAAAGCCATTTTTCAAGAAGCATTGAAAGCAATTTTATGTTTGATACTCTTTCATGAGGATAATCTTTTTTTGAAAGTTTAATGTAGATGGTAATTGGCAGCGCTAACAAATTCCAGTGTCTCAGGGACTCAATCGTAAAGCCAGACTCTTTGAGTTTAGTTTTAAGTTCCTTATTGGAATATCTACGCTTATGCCCTAAGGCAATGTCATGTTTCCCGAACAAAACCTGGTAAGCAGGCACATTTACCACGATGCAACCGTTTGGTTTTAGCATGGCGTGAACTTTTCTCATAGCTGACTTGTCATCTTCGATATGCTCAAGTACATCCCCGAGAATTATGCAATCAAACTTCTCATCAGTTTTCCAATCGTTTATATCGGATACGAATGCCGTGATTCCTTTCTTTTTTGCAATCTCAACCGCTTTCCAATCAGTGTCAATTGCCACCACACTGCAGCCTTTGTCGAGCAGTGTTTTGGATAGGCGCCCTGAACCGCAGCCTACGTCCAAGACGGCGTTGCCTTCAACAAGCCTTAAGATGAGCTTTACTTTTACTTTGCTCCAAAAATCGGATTCTTCTATTCTCTCTAAGTCTTCTGCGTGACTATGTATGTCTTGACCCATAATTTGAGAACACCTTTTCCCATCTTTAACGTGTCATTAAAGAGGTTAAGTTTTGAATCTGGCTTATAACTCCATGTTACTGGTATCTCTTTTATTTTGTAACCCATTCTTTTACATTTGAATAAAAGTTCTGCGTCAAACTCGAAGCCATTGCTCTCGACGGTATAGAGGACGTTTTCCAAGACCTCTTTTTTGAAGGCTTTACAGCCGCATTGCGTATCTTTCACGTTAAGGTTGAATAGGGCATTGAATATTCGGGAGAAAGCTTTACCGGCGAATACTCGGGCAAGCGGAGGATAAACCAAAATTTTTGTTCCTTCAACCTCTCTTGAAGCAACTGCAACATCAACAACCCCCAGCCATGAAACTATTTTCTCAACATCTGAGATGGGCACAGGAAGGTCTGAGTCAAGCAGCACCACAATTTTACCCTGCGAATTCTCTACGCCTTTTTTGAAAGCTCCTCCCTTTCCCAGCCTTCTGTTTGAAGTTATTAGCTTAATGACCGCTGAATTCTTAGAAAATTCACTTACTATGTCATCGGTTTTATCAGTGCTTTCAGACACAATTAAGATTTCACATGACCCATTAAGTCGGTCAACCAAGCTTTCCAAAGTGCATTTAATTCTTTTTTCCTCATTATATGCAGGAATTACAATTGACAGTTTCATGTTTAGGGCACTTGCCGATTTTTTTTAATGCACGCTTGGTTTCATAACATTCTGAGTTGCTACCATAAGACTCTTTTGGGTAAATTGGAAACAAAAGCCAAATAAATCCATCAGGCAGTTTTTTCACACATTCGACATGTTTTTTGGCTCGTCTATTAACGATAGCGCAATAGATGAGCGCTTACAGGCTGAGAAACGACTAGGCGCCAATTGAAGTGTTCTATCAAAGAAGTTTTTACATGCTTCAAGCATATTTTGAGCTTAACTTAAGTTCTGAAAGCATGGATGACCGCTTCGGTAACACATTTCAATCAGGAGGCTTCAGGCTTAACAATGATGCTTGTTTTCAATACTTATGCTTGCTAAAGCTTGAAAAGAATTAGACTACTAGATTTCCGCTATTCTCAACAAATAGGAGTGTTTGTGGTTAGTCATATCGCTTGCGGGTTACGACCAATAGACTAATTCAAAAAAAGAAAAGGGAAGATGGCGCAGGAAACTTCTCCATAAAAACCTTTTTAAATGCATTCTGCAATGCTATTTTCCGACACCAAATGATACCCAAATACTTCTTTCTAACAAAAGGAGTTGGCAAACACAAAGAGCAACTCCAATCTTTTGAATTAGCCCTAAGAGACGCAGGCATACAAATGTGCAACTTGGTTAGCGTTTCAAGCATTGTTCCCCCTGCATGCGAACAGCTTCCGCGCGACAAAGGCTTGAAAATGGTGCAGCCCGGCGAAATCACCTTCGTTGTCATAGCTACGAAACTCAACCAACGAACCGCATAGGCTTGTCGCATCATCCATCGGCATAGCTATTCCATCAGGCAAAGACCAGTACGGCTACCTCTCAGAGCACCACTCGTATGGTCAAACGGACGAGACAGCAGGCGACTACGCAGAAGATTTAGCAGCCACAATGCTTGCAACAACCATGGGCATCCAATTTGACCCTGAAACAGCGTGGGACGAGCGCAAACAACTCTTCAAAACTACTGGGCTAATCATCAAAACAGCCAACATAACCCAGTCGGCGGCAGGAGACAAAAACGGCTTATGGACAACAACAGTCGCAGCAGCAGTTTTCGTTCCAGAAAACAACAAGCCAAAAGAGTAACCACCATCATTTTTTCATATTCACCTTTTGAAAAGATGCAATTATAACAAGCATACCAAATCTTGCTTGAGAAACGAGCTTATACCCAACAATAACAAAGCAAATTAAACGCCCCCTCAAAACTAAAATGTACAAGCCCACTCTGCTGTGCAATGAAAATTTTGACTTCCACCTGCACAATAACGGTGGAAAAGGGATTATTGTGCACAAGACAAAGACACCTACTCCCGCCCCACTAATTTACTACAGCTTTTGCTGTGTGAAATTGCAAAGACCTTAAGCGATTAGACTGGAAACTTCTTATCCCGCCTTTAACAATAAGACCAGACTGGGAAGCGAAAAAAATCAGTGAAACCATCGAGTTCCCAAAAACATTAACTGTATTCGGCAACCTTGCCGTCGCGTTCTGGATTGCATTAGACACCGTAGCTTTCCTGCTCTTCAATCTGGCCGCTGGTGTGATCTTCCTCGTTGCTGCACTCATCGGCATCTACGGTATACTAAAGTTCCTAGGATGCTTAAGACCCTGCTACCAATGCAAAAAATGCACATATGGGTTAGGCAGACTATCTGCAGTGTATTTCGGGAAACGCAGCCTCAAAGACTACAAACAAACCTACGGCGTAGCCACAGCCATCTTCTTCTACGCTCTGATAGGTCCATTTCCAGCAGCATTTCTGCTCATTTCTACAGTTCAAGCGTTTACAATCCTCAAAACTGTGGTTTTGATTTGTCTCTTTATGATTTCAATCTACAGCGCCTTGACTTGGCGCACAACCCGCAAACTGTAACACTCTAAAATGCCAACTTACTCAAGTCACTGTTCTTTCTGGTTGAAGAACGTTTCCAGCTTCGCGTTTTCACTTTTCTTGAGAACTTCAGCACAGGTTTTAGGGTCTAGCGCCTTGTACTCCAATCCAAGCGTGACCAGCATTCTCTGCACGTCCTTGCCAAGGCTAGGGGCAACCAGCACCGCACGGACCTCACGGTTAACCTTGGCTTTGATGGGTTCAATGTACTTTGCCAATTGCAGCGCAGCCTCTTTCGATGCGGTTTTGCGTTTAACCTCGACTATGACGAGTTTGCCGTTTTTGTCTTCGCCGTAGATGTCCACGAAGCCTGGCTCAACTTTTTTCTCCCAGCTAATCGGCTTGAAGCCCTCTTCGAGAAGTTCAGGCTTAAGAAGGATCGCACGATGCATGTCATCTTCGGATGCGTGCAAAAGAAAATCTCCTGAATCTGACAGGTCAAGCGCAGAAACCAGGTAGACTTTATCGAAGGTTACGCGGACGCTTTCACGTGGCTTCTGTCGAACTCCATGAACCTCTAGCTCGTCGTCTTTGACTTGGACGTGGAAGACGCTGCCTGCGGGTTGCCAGTTGACTGGTTCATAGCCGACTGGGCGGTGAACGAGAAGCGAGCCGTCAGCTTTGATGATTAAAATGCGTTCGCCAAGTTCAAGAGTTGAGCTTGCTCTGCCGACGTAATGTACGTGGCATGTACCTGCAACGATAAGCATTCTTCTTTGAGCGAAGGCTTTCTCAATGAGCTTGGCAGCTTCCGCAAGCGTTGGTTGGGTTAGGACAGAGAGTTTGTTTGGTTGTTGCAATTTGTTTTCAGCCAACTATTTTAGTCAGTGCTTGGGTAGATAAGATTTCTTGAAGGAAACCTGCAAGTGACAGGCTGGAAAGATAAGCGCAAGGTAATGCAGCGTTATGATTTGACGGCTGAAATGTATGAGGAGCGATATGCCCAAGAACAGGAAGCAAAATACGGGGCAGCATTGGAAAACGTCAACGTAGCCGACTGCGCTGTTTTGGATGTTGGATGCGGCTCAGGCTTGTTTTTCAGCCATGTAGCTGCAAAGGCAAACGTACTGGTGGGCGTTGATGTTTCACGCAAACTCTTGCTTAAAGCTAAAGAACAAGCGCATGCCTTTCAGAATGTTTTGGTTTTGCAGGCTGACGCTGACCACTTACCTTTTAGAGAAGCATTTTTTGACGTTGGTTTCGCGTTCACGGTGCTTCAGAACATGCCAGAGCCCTCTGAAACATTAAACGAGTTAAAACGGGTTGCCAAACTTAGCGGCAAAGTTGTGGTGACTGGGTTGAAGAAGGCTTTTTCGCTCAATGCATTCATGGATGTTCTTGAAAGCTCTGGTTTGAAGATGGTTTCTTTTGTTGATAATGAAGATTTGAAGTGTTATGTTGCTGTGTTAGCCGCTTAGCATTTTAAGTTTCCTACAATGCTTGGTTAACTCTTGATGGCAAAATTTAAAGTGAAGATTACAGAACCGCTTGACCCGGAAAGAAGGAGAAAGAGGGGAATGCAAGCCCCGTGAACAGTAGGTGGGTTAAGTGGCTCTGAGCGGTCCAACTTCCGCCATTACTGAAATAATAGTTCTCTTCGACATATTCGTTTGTACGTCCTCTAGGATGTATAGTGGGTTATCAACCGAAAAGCAACAGCGATACAACCGAAGAAGCAACAGAACCCTTTTCTCGCCATCAAAAAAGGTAAACAAAGCGTAAAAGCTCTTACAAATAATGCTGGCTTTGTTTGCATTATTAAAACAACCAACACTTGAATGATTTGACCATTCATGTTCACGAGAACAATCACCATAAAGATGTCAAATTGTTTTAATAAGACGCTTTTCCTTAGATACGAACGCTCAATTTAGAGGCTAAGAAACCTTAATGCTAATCCAAGAAGTTATACTTGAAAATTTCATGAGTTACGAGTACGCAAGGGTACCGTTTAAACAAGGCGTAAACGTAATCGGTGGACCCAACGGTGCAGGCAAATCCTCACTGCTACTGGCAATATCTGTTGGCTTGGGACAATCGTACACGGAGCGCTCACGAAAACTGAGCGATTTAATCAGGTGGGGAAAAGACCAAGCGCGGGTAACGCTTATTTTAGATAACAGCAAACAAGGAAACAAGCGCCCAGTACCAAAATATCAAAAAGACCAACTGTTCTTAACCCGCGTTTTGCGCCGTGACGGCAAATACGGGTTTGAGCTTGAAAACCGAGCTGTCGGCAAACAAGATGTTGAACGGTTACTCGGCAGGTTTGGCGTTGACCCCGACAACATGCTTATCATCATGCATCAGAACATGGTTGAACAATTCACTGTGCTGAGCAACACAGAAAAACTGCGCATGGTTGAAGAAGCAGTCGGCTTAGAACCTTTCCGTGAAAACGTCCTGCAAGCAAAAACAAAACTTATGCGAATTCTCACGCAAGAAGAATCCGTAAGCAAGCTTTTAGAGTCTGCCCAGCAAACGCTCAATTATTGGCGTGAACAATACGATAAATATCAGGAGAAAAAGCAACTTCAGATTAAACGGAGATTTTTGGATCGAGAATTAACTTGGGCGGAAGTTGAAAGACGGGAAGGCATAGTTAAAAGTTTACAGTCAAACCTAAACAAAAACCAAGACGCGCTAAGCAAAATCGAAGAGGAAAAACAAGCTATAACCAACCAGCTAAACAGTCAGCAAAACCAGCAGGAAGCGCTAAAAAAAGAAGCAAGAACAGCTTTTGATGAACGGTTAAGCCTTGAACACCAAATCGCCCAAAGCCAATCCGCACAATCACTAATTGAACAGTTGCTTGAAGAAACACAAGCGCTACAGCAGGCAATCCAGAACAGCAAAAGCCAACTTAAGCTGCTCAGAGCCGAAAACCTCAAAGAAATGCTGAAAAACTCGCAACAGCAAATCATCAAGGCAAACGAGCAAGTTAAAGAAAACAAGGCAAAAATGCTCAATCTGGAAGAGTCATCTGACAAGGCTACAGGCGAAGTTTTAGAGAAACGAGTAAAATTTGCCTTGCTTGAGTTTAAGCGTGCAAACGCAATTGTCAACCTAAAAGACATGGAAAAGTCACTAAAAGAAGCCGAAGAAAATCTAAAGGCAACAATCCTTAAGGCTGAGCAGTCAGGTGAACGAATAGCAGTCCTAAAAAGCGCCTCTGAAATCCAAGATGAAATCAGTTTAACAGATGGGCATATAGCAGCACTTGCTGACGTGTCAGAGGACATAGAGCGCCAGTATGAATCCTACTCGAAACTTTACCTGGAGCTAAAAGAAAAAGCGCAACTCGTAGCCGAAAACCGTGAAAAAACCCTTGAAGAAGTCAAAACCAGAATGCAATCATGGCGAATCGTCATGCAGAACCTTCTTGACCGCGTCAACTTGGAATACCAAAAAATCATGAGCCAAACCATGGCAACGGGAGAAGTGCAACTATCCAGTGCACAGGACATTGAAACTGCCGGGTTAGATATCCTCGTTGGCTTCAAAGGTGGAAAACCAGTGGCACTAGACGCTTACACGCAAAGCGGCGGCGAGCGGACCACGGCAACCATGAGTTTTCTCTTAGCCTTGCAACAGCATGTGCGCTCACCATTTCGAGCAGTAGACGAATATGACATACACATGGACCCTAAAAACCGTGAAATGATAGCGAAAATCCTTCTTTCCATGATTAAAGATGCAAACGCTCAATACGTAGTAATCACTCCAAGCCAAATCACCTTTGCCCAGCAAGACGCTAACGTGATTACAGTTCAGAACATTGAAGGAAAATCAGTTGTGCGCGAGGTGGCGACGTAATGCAATCAACCAAACAACACAAGACGCTAGGCAAAGAAAAGCTCGAACGCATAATTGAAATGTGCATCGCCATCGAAAACCACACAGCAGACCCCTTCACACTAAATATTGACGAAATAATCAAAATAGTTAGAGAGTATTTTCCCCATTGGGAACACCCTGACGAGTTAAAACTAGACGCTGAAACGCTTCACCACTTAGCTTCGGTTATTAAATTGCAGAGTGAATGGGTCAAGCAACGGTCCACTTCACTATATACCGACCCGTTTTTGTTGGAAGAAAAAATCCTACAAATAGGCAAGCAAGAGATGGTTAACGTTTTTCTTAAAGCTTGGAATCCACTAATCGAGTTTGAACAAATCAGCCTCAACACTTTAGCACAGGGATTGCTTTACTGGGAAGCGTTGGCTCCCCTTAGTGAAAGATGGAAAGACATTGATGCCGCTGAGGTTTCGATGGGTTTTGCAAGCAGAGACGAACTGATCAAGCAGGGAGTCTTAGGCGACAGGGAATTTTCTGAGGAATTGAATTGTTACTGGCAAGAACTCAAAGAGTGCGTTATTAACAAAGGAAAGGATGGAAAAATCCTTTATTGGGATTTTATTGGCGCTGACACTTACGAAGAAACAGTTCAAAGAGCTTTCTTAACTAGTTTTCTGGTTACTTACGGTTACGCAACACTAGAGATTGACAGGTTAGAAGAACAAGTTTTCATAAAACCCTTCGACAAACCCAAAACGGAAATTTTAACGCAGCAGTCAACATCAGTTCCCATCGCCGTCTCATGTGAAGATTGGCAGAAATGGAAAAGAGGCGAATTGGATTGAGCAAGAGAAAAGGCGCTTACGGCAGCAAAATCAAGAAGGCAACGCAGATGCTCTTCTACAAGCGGCACCAGAAACCAGGCGTTAAAGGTTGGGAACTGCGTAAAGCGTTAGGTTCAGATTACCCCAAAGTGCTCGATCTACTTGACGATTACCTAAAACCGCTGGATCTGCAGGTTAAAACGATTTTTGAAGAGGAGAAAACTCCAGAAAAGCCAACCTTAGAGGAGCTTGACAAAGCAAGATTCTATGTCGCTTTACGAGGAAACTTGGCTACAAAGGATAAGTTGATGGGTTGGCGCATTGACGATTTAGCAGGCTTAGCCATAACAATCTCTTATATAATCAGCAAGAAAGGGCAAGCAGCGCGAAAAGACATTGAAAAACTGCTCAACGAGAAAATGCCAAACTGGAAAGTTGGCTTAAACATCGAAAGGTACATTCGCTACGGCTACTTAGGGCAAGATGACAATGGACAAATGTATCTGGATTGGAGAACAAGGGCAGAAGTAGACCAAAAAGCACTAATCAGCATGCTGCTCTCAAGTGATGCACAAAAGGCAGAAACCGCTGAACCTTCTGAAGAGTCAGAGGAAGAAGAAGCCACAGAACAACAAGAAGACAAAGAGTAAGCTGACATAGGGAATAGCTAAAACTCGGGCATTAGACGTTCTTTATTGCCTCTAAAACCTAAACACGCCTAAAGCATGGTTGAAAAAATTCGCTGGCTTAATCAGTAACTTTTTTTGCTTTATTCAAATTCGGAGCGTTCTTTTTCAGTGGGTAAATGCCTTCGATGTTCAGGCATACATTAAGCTGTTTACTAATTAAACTTAGGAATACATAAGACTTGATTCAGCGGCGTTTCATCGCCTAGTCAGCCAGATACGGACTGCTTAGGTGATGCTTACGTTCTGAATGTCGAAGTATCGTTTTGCCAAAAAGCGCAAACGTTCGGCGTTTTTGCCGTTTTTACCTATTGCGACGCCCTTATCTTTCGGGTTGATGGTGATGACTGCCATCTTTTTGCCATCAGTTCGTTCTGTGACGCGTACTTCTCTGACTGCTGCTGGTTTGAGGGCGTTTTTCATGAATTGCACTGGGTCTTCGCTGTACTCGATGATTTCGTGTTTTTTGCCCGTCATTCGCTCGAGTGTATGGATGTTTCTGCCGCCTTTTCCTATGGCAATGCCCACTTGGCCTTGGTTGACGATGAATATTGCTCGCTGCTCTACTTCGTCAACAATGCAGTCTTTCACGCTGGCGCCGCTTATGCTTTCAAACAATGCTATGTAACGCATTTCGTCGCAGGTGATTTTTATGCCGGTTGTCAGTTTTTTTCCTCCATTTTTTATTCTTTAACTTCTTCGGTTATTTTGAGAATTTCTGAGTCCCCAGTTTCTCGGATGCTTAAGGCTGATATAATAAAGAGTTTTTTGCAGACTTCCGCTAAATCCATTGAGCCACCTTTGTACGTCATTACGGGGACTTTAGAGATTTCTCCATAGTATTCTATCTGTTCTTTTATGTCTTTTGGACAGTTAGAGGCTAAAACTATCATCTTAGCCTTGCCAGTTTTAGCGTTCTGCAATGCAACATTGGCTCCAAAGGATACTTTGCCAGTTTTCACTGCTGATCGCTAACGCTTTATCTATATCTATCATGCTTCTGTTTTTCCTCCTTGTTTTGCTTGTTTATCAAATGTTGACATGTACAATTCAACTAAGCCTGTGCCGATTGGTATCGACTGCCCGACTATAACGTTTTCTGTTACACCTGCCAACGGGTCACTTTCACCTTTCACAGCCGCTTCAACAATGTTAGGCACTGTAATTTCGAATGCCGCGCGGGCTAAAACACTTGCTTTCTTGCCGCTAATGCCATGCCTGCCGATTTGCTGCACATCGCCAGTTGTAGTCATCATGTCTGCTACGAGCATAACGTGGCGTACATCAACGTCTAAGCCTTGGTCTTCCAAGACGCCTTTTGCCTCGTTGACTAACGCGTTTCGTGATGCTTCTACACCGAGAGTTTTAGCGATTTCGTGAATGTTGTTGGTGCTTGTTCGTGAAGTGTCCACGCCATGAACTTCTAAGACTTTAGACAGGTTTGAGCCGTCAGTGCGTATTACCCATTCGCCGCTTTCTTCAGTAACCAGCACACGTTTAATGTCTGGTACACCTTTAACTTGGAAACCTGGAATCTTGGTTAACATCCTCTTTAGTTGTTCAGCTTTTTTCGGCTTAATCTGCACCGTATAATCAGTGATTGTAACTGTTGCGTTTTGCAATTCCAACCGCTCTTTCAGCTCATCCATTGTTATATTTCTGTCATCCATCATTGACTTGCTTAATTCAATAACGATTTCTTCACGCACAGGGTCTTCGTAGATTGCTGAAGCCAAGTTTTCGACTGAAGTGTAAATTATGTTCCTTGCGACTTCAACAGCGCCCTCTTTGCTCTTCGCAGCTTCACCCATTAAGTAGATGGTCATGATTGGCGTAGAAGGAATCCTACGTGCATCAACAATTTCGATGAGCCTTGGTAAGCCTAAGGTAACGTTTTGTTCTTTGACACCAGCGTAGTGGAAGGTTCTAAGAGTCATCTGCGTACCTGGTTCACCTATTGATTGAGCAGCAACGATTCCTACTGCTTCACCAGGCTCCATTAAAGCACGCTTGTATTGCTCAGCAGTTGAGGTTGTGGCTTTTTCAACACTTTTCTTGGTAAGCTTGTTCTTCGCGAAGTTTTGTTTAAGCTGACTCAGCAAAATCGGCGTAAGCTGATCTTCAACGCGTTTCAACTGCTTCTTGATTTCCTCAGCTGATGCTGCTTCACCTTTTTCTTCGCCGATTTTTATTTGGTCAATGAGTCGGCTTACGTTTACCGCTTTGCCATGGTCGCTTTTAGCTGGGTCAACACCGTCTTCACCATACCTAAACTGAATGATGTCGCCGGCTGAATCACGTACCGTGCTGTCGTATTCCAAACGAACATGCTCTAGAGCGTTAATTAGCCTGCGCTGCATGTAACCGCTCTGTTGAGTGCGGACGGCTGTGTCAACTAGACCTTCTCTGCCACCCATAGCGTGGAAGAAGAATTCAATCGCGTCTAAACCACTCTGGTAAGAGTTGTAAACGAAGCCTCTTGCTCGTGGACTTGGATCACCATCAACAAAGTGTGGCAGCGCTCGTCCAGCGTAGCCTCGCAAGATACGTTTGCCTCGCACTGATTGTTGCCCAACGCAAGCAGCCATTTGACCAATGTTTAAGCTTGAGCCTCTTGCGCCTGTTCGGGTCATGACGATGCCCGCGTTTTCCAGTGTAAAGTCTTCGTCTGCTATTTTGCCTGATTCGTCTCTGGCTACGGCAAGTTCATGCATGACGTAGATTTCGAAGGATTCCTCTAAAGTTTGTCCAGGCAAGCGCGGCAGGGTTCCATTACGGTAGTTTTCGATGAGATCATCGATTTTCTTTTGGATGCGCTCCATGGTCTTTGCCATGCGATTGCGGGCTCTCGGCGAGAGAACAAGTTGATCGTAGGTGTAGCTGAAGCCTCGCATTGAAATGTATAGTTTTAGCAGATGAGTTATCTTGTTGAGGAATTCTCGTCCTGCTTGGGTGCCGTAGTCTTTGATTATTCTGTGAAGAAGACTTTCAGATTGCTCAGCACCGATTGACTTCCTATCAATAACGCCTGAGACTAATTGGCCATTTCTGACCACCACGTAAGCGTCGTGTTTGCATTCTTCTTCTTCGCATTTTGTGCAGCCTTGGCAAATGTTGGCTTTCAAAACGTAATTCAACGTTTTTGGCAGGAAGAGGCTGAATATTTGTTTGCCTGACCACATGGGTTGCGGCTCCTTAATTTCTGGTTCTGGCAGTTCTCCTTCGTATTGTGTTGTGGTTAGTAGCCTGTTAACTTGGCCTCTGGTTAGGTAGTTTCCTTTTCGAGTGAAGTAGTAGGCGCTTGTGATAAAGTCTCTTATTGCACCGATGATGGGTCCGCCGAATCTGGGTGAGAGGATTTGGTCTTGAACCTGCATTAGCAGGAGTGCTTCGGTTCGTGCTTCTTCGCTTTGTGGAACGTGAAGGTTCATTTCGTCGCCGTCAAAGTCAGCGTTGTAGGGTGGGCAAACGCAGAGGTGGAGGCGGAAAGTCTTGTACGGCAAAACCCGAACGTAATGAGCCATGATTGACATGCGGTGAAGTGAAGGCTGGCGGTTAAAGATTGCAATGTCACCGTTCTTGAGGTGCCGTTCAACTACGAATCCTAACTCTACAGCTTCAGCGATTTTTGTTCGGTCAACAACGAATTCAAGCCTAATGCGCTTGCCATCTGGCCTAATAATGTATAATGCGCCAGGATAGTTTTCTGGACCGTTAATTACAAGTTTCTTCAGTTCCTCAATGTTCCATGCTGTGACTTTTTCTGGAACAGATAACCGCATAGCAACATCTACTGGTACACCGACCTCGTTAATGTCAAGGTTCGGGTCAGGAGAAATGACGGTGCGGGCTGAAAAGTCAACTCGTTTGCCTGAAAGGTTGCTTCTGAAGCGGCCTTCTTTTCCCTTGAGCCTTTGCGAGAGAGTCTTTAATGCGCGGCCACTGCGGTGCCTTGCCGGCGGAATGCCTGAGGCTTCATTGTTAAAGTAGGTGGTAACATGGTACTGCAAAAGCTCTGAGAGGTCTTGAATGATAAGCGTAGGTGCACCTGCTTCCATGTTCTCCTTCAAACGCTGATTAATGCGAATGATGTCTACTAGTTTATGGGTTAAATCGTCTTCAGAGCGGATGCCTGATTCTAAAGTGATTGATGGGCGAACGTAAACTGGGGGTACAGGTAAAACCTGCAGAACCATCCATTCTGGACGTGCAACTTTCGGGTTGAACCCTAAGATTTCAAGGTCTTCGTCTGAGACACGTTCAAGCCTTTCACGAATCATGCTGGGTGTCAATGGCTCGGAGCCTGCTTCAGTCTGCTCGATAAACTTTGTTGGCTTCTCAAATGTAATCTTGTACTGAGCAGAGGCACAGTAGGGACATTGTTTAGCTTTTATTTCAGTCATTATTTCCTTGTAAACTTCATCTGGAATTGTGCCTAAAAGCTCGTTGTACCGTTCGATTCGGGCGCGTGCCTTTTTGGCAGCGTCTTCGGATAAGAGTATGCGACCGCAGCTGCGGCAGGTGGCTTTCAAAAGGTCGAAGATAATTTTTGTGAATTCTATATGTACGATTGGTACGGCTAGTTCGATGTGTCCAAAGTGTCCTGGGCAGCGAATGGCTGTGTTGCCGCATGTTTTGCACCTTTGCCTTGGCTCAAGTGTGCCTAGTCTGCCATCCATTAAGCCGGCGGTGATGGGTGCTCCGTCTTCGTCGTAGGTGTCTGGGGTTTGGATTTCAACGACTGATTGTTTACGGAGGTCTTTAGGTGAAATTAAACCGAATGAGATTTCATCAACTATTTTATGGATTAATTCTTCCTGTTGTGACATGTTATGCCTTCTCCTTAAGTCTTAATTTTGGTGTAATGCAGAGGCTTTGAAGCTCCTGCAGTAGAAGCTTGAAAGCGTACGAGACGATTACGGGTGAAATCTTTGCTTTTTCGTCACATATTCTGCAGACATAGCGTCTTTGTTTCATGTCGAAGTAAGCGATTTGACCGCAGTTCTCGCAGATGTAGAGCGTGTACTTGTCTGACTCTTCCAGCAATCTGTCTCTGAGCAGCATGGCAGCGCCGTGACCTATGAGGCAGTCTCGTTCCATTTCTCCGAATCTGAGACCTCCGCCTCTGGCTCTGCCTTCAGTGGGTTGTCTTGTTAACATCTGGACTTGACCGCGGGCTCTGGCGTGTATTTTGTCTGCAACCATGTGGTGAAGTTTTTGATAGTAGACTACGCCGACGAAGACGTCTGCAACGAATTTTTCGCCTGTGGTGCCGTTGTAGAAGACTTCGCTTCCAGTATGGCTGTAGCCAAGTTTTACCAGGTTCTTACGTACCTCAGTGGGTCCTTCGTTTGAGAATGGTGTGCCGTTTGCTGGTCTTCCTCTTGCCGATGCAGCTTTTCCTGCGAGGGATTCGATGAATTGGCCGATGGTCATTCTTGAAGGTATAGCATGTGGGTTGATTATTAGGTCTGGTACCATGCCGTCATCAGTGAAGGGCAGGTCCTCTTGCGGCACAATTAAGCCTATGACTCCTTTTTGTCCGTGGCGTGAAGCAAATTTGTCGCCGAGTTCGGGGACTCGTTGGTCGCGGACTCTTACTTTTACAAGTTGGCTGCCTTCGCCTGACATCGTTATGAATATGCCGTCTACGATACCTGTTTCTGAGGGACGCATGTCGACGGATGTGTCACGCATTGATGGACCTTTAACTTCGAATTCTTTGTATTCTTCCAGGAATCTGGGTGGGCTGATTCTTCCGATTAATACGTCTCCGCCGACAACTTGTGATTCTAAACTGATTATTCCGTCAGGTTCTAAAAGCCTGTAATATTGTTCGCCTCGGTAACCGCGGGTTCCAGGTTCTGGAACGGTGAACTTGTCTTTTAATCCGCCTAAGTATTGGCGGCATTCTGCTTCGTAAATTCGGTAGAATGTGGATCTGGCTAAGCCTCGTTCTATGGATGCTTTGTTGAATATCAATGCGTCTTCCATGTTGTAGCCTTCGAAGCTGAGCACGGCGACGACGCAGTTTTGTCCTGTGGGGCGTTGCTTGTAACCCATGACTTCCATTAGTTCTGTTTCAACCATCGGAACTTGCGGGTAGTGCAGTATGTGTGAGCGTGAGTCAACGCGGTGGTGGAAGTTGGTGCCGTAAACGCCCAGCGCTTGTTTAGCCATAGCTGCTTGGTATGAGTTACGAGGCGACTGGTTGTGTTCGGGATACGGAATTGTTGAGGCGCAAATTCCAAGAATCGTGTAAGTGGCTATTTCCACATGGGTGTTTTGAGGGTTAATTGCGTCAAATGTTAAGGCGATGTAAGCGTTTTCTTCTTCTTCAGCGTCCAAATACTCAATTAAACCGTTCTTGACTACGTCTTCCCAAGTCCACTCGCCTAAACCGATCTTTTCAAAATGTTTAGGCTGAAGTTTTGAAGCCCCATTCTCAACAATTATTAGTGGGCGCCTGACTCTGCCTTCGTCACAGTTAGCATGTACTTCTTCGGTTTCAGTTTGCTGTCTTGAGAAGTATGTTACGTTTACTTCGGTTGAGATTTCTCCAGCTCTTCTTTTTTCTCGGAAAGACTTCACCATTTCCTGTGGGTTATTGCAGTAGCCTATGATGTTTCCGTCAACGAAAACTTTAGCTCCTGAAATACGTAAATCGCGGCTGGCTTCTGCTGCTGGAACAGTGCCCATTTCAAAAAGTAATTGCTTTACTCTATCGGGGTTTACGCCAACGGCTATGGAGGCTGATAGTGCTAAGTTTTTGACTAAACCACAGTTAGAGCCTTCAGGGGTTTCGTTTGGACACAAACGTCCCCAATGGGTTGGGTGTAGGTCTCTGGCTTCGAAGTTTGGTTGGCTTCTGCTCAGTGGCGATTGAAGTCTACGTAAGTGGCTTAGGGTTGAGATGTAGTTTGTTCGGTCTAAAAGCTGGGTGATGCCGACTCTGCCTCTTCCCCAATTGCCTGTTGCCAACGCGTGCTGGAAACGTTCAGTTATTATTCCGGGGCGGACTGCGGCTGAAACGTTTATGATTGGTCCTTTAACGCCTATGCGTTCAAGCTGGTACTTTATGTCTCTGGTTAAGTTTCTGAATGATACGCGGAAGAGGTCTGCGAGAAGTGGGCCACCGAGGCGCAACCGTTTGTTCTTGAAATGGTCTTTATCGTCAGGTTGCCTTCTGCCAGTTTTCAACTGTAAAACTCTGTATGCCATTTCGCCTAGGAAAATTGCTTTTTCCTTTCGGTTCTTTTCGCTTCTGCCTAAGTGTGGCAAGAAGTTTTTGTCAAGGGCGGTCTCAGCTTTCTGTAAACGGTACTCTTCAACTTGTCCGTGGGCTACACGGTTACCAATAAATAGGATTGCGTCTGCAGGTGTGTCTACACCTATGGCTTTTTCAAATGAGGAGGCAAGTTGGCTTTGCATTTCGCTGTCAAGTGAAACTGCTTCCGCAATATCTTTGTCTTTTTCTAAGCTTAAGGCGCGCATTATGACAACGAACGGGATTTCTGTTGGTACTCCGGGCATGGTGACGTAGATGGCGTCGTCGGATTTGAGTTTAAGTTCAATTCTTGCTCTGAAGCCGACGGTGGTTGAGAAAATTTTTGCTTGATAAACTGGTGAGGTCCCTTTTTCGTCTATGTCTACAATTACGCGGTTAGGTGCCAAGTCTTCCATGGCGACGATGACGCGTTCGGAACCGTTAACGACAAAGTATCCGCCTTGGTCATCAGGGTCTTCTCCAGCCGCAATAAGTTCTTCCGTTGAAAGCTGGGATAAGAAGCAAAGTTTCGATTTAAGCATGACAGGAATGTTGCCGATATAAACAAGTTCGGTGTCCTGCTCTCTTCCATCGATGACAGGCGTCATTTCCAAAGCTATAGGCGCCGAGTACGCTAAATTGCGCAGTCGGGCTTCCATAGGGTAAATTTCATGCTTTGTACCGTCCACCTCAGTTACGTACGGGCTGGTTATTCTTGATTGAGGGTCAATTACCCATATTTGCCCAAGTTTCACTTTGTATGGACTTTCTGGAACTTCAATGGGGATTTCGGCGACTTCATCAACAACTTCTTGTAAGCCGTGGTCGATGAACTCGTTGTAGCTGTCAAGGTGTTGGCGCACTAAGCCTTTCTGGTTGAAAAAAGTTTTCAATAACTCATGGATATCTTCTTTTTGTATGAGGCTGGTCAATTTACCAATTCTCCATAAATTTTAAGTTTTTGTGATTTAGCTAAGCGTGTTTCTTTCAAACTTTCAACTCCTTCGATATGGGGATCATCCAAATTGAAAAAGGATTCTGCTAACTTTTCTAAGAGCACAAACACATGCTACATAGCTATCTAATAAACCTTATTATCCACATTCAGGCTAAAATGAAGGACTGCTAAACTTTCATAGAGCCAAAGCTTCAAAAAAACTTTGCAAGGTTGCCGTTGCATGAAGCAAAATACGAAAGAAAGGCAAAAAGTCAAGCGTTAGCTAAAACTGGTTTTTTTGGTGTAAATTTTTGTGTGAAATCAGGTTTTGTAGAATTTTGAGTTGCGACTTATGGGTTGGATTTTTTGGTTGTACACTTTTGATGGTGGTTAATGTACTATCGTTGGGTACCTTTCTTTGGTACGAGAGGCATATCTGGGGATATGTCGCCGCTCCATTCGCAGTCTCGGCAATAGACATCATACAATTCAGACAAGTCGCTGTCAGATTCTAGTTCTTGGATATGTATGTTTGTTGAGCCGCAGTTAGGGCACCTTTTTGGTGCAAGCTTTTCCATAAGACCACCATTCACTTGTTTTGTTCTTTGAAGCGTTTAAGAACCTCTTTTGGAACTGGATTAATGTACTTTAACCCCAAACGATTACAAAGTTTTTCAAAATCATTGTCGGTAGTAATAATGGCGGCAGCTTTTTCCTGCAATGCAAACGAAAGGTACATACAGTCAAAAACGTCATGATTAAAATCTTGAGCTAACTTGAAACCCATCAGCATTGTTTCTCGACTCAAGGCTGGATAAATAGGCATATCGTAATTGTTTAGGAAATGCTCAATTGAACCGCTGCATTCCTTTTCGGGAAGCCCCCATCGTTTTGTCATTATCCAAAAAGCACGCATAGGCAAAAAATCCATAATTAATGGAATGTATGCGCCTCTCAATCCATTTTCTACAACTGGTGAAACGCAATCAAAACCAGGATGCCCCTTGACGAGATAAATGGCTAAAATATTAAGATCAAAAACCCGTTTCTCCACGAAACGGTCATTACTCGCCAAACGTTGCCTCTCCAGAGTCTAAGAACGCTTCTTTACCCCATTTGCGACGGCTACCATCAACCCGTAATGGTTCAGGAAGAATGGGTTTGAGAACCAAGACCCCGTCCTCACGAATTACGTCAAATTCGACTCCAGCTTTCAAGCCAAGCCTCTCACGTTCATCAAGCGGAATCAGAACCCTGCCGCGTTCATCCATTTTAGCTTTTCCCATTAATATTCTCCCACAACATATGCATGATTGTACCCACATAAATCTTTCTATTAAGTGGGAAAATCATTAGTACAAATTAATAGCAAAACAGTGTATTAGCCCGTTTAACTGTACGCAAGAAACATAGACAGCGCTTTTTCGATAAACAACGCGGAAGTTAACTTGTCGTTTGGCAGGTTGCTATTTTCAAGTAGTCAACTGTTAAGGCTTCGCTTGGAAAAAATAATTTTTTCGGAGGCGTTTAGCGCTTGTATTGAGTTGCTTTTAATTAACTGAATTTTTTCTGCGTTAATCTATCTCGTCACGCATGTACATATTTACAGGTCACCCGGGCATCAGAGATTGATTCGTTTGTAGAAAAGCTACGTGTTCAAATCAAAACCCAATCAACCCGTTCAACCGTTGCCTATCCAGCTAAATTGGTTGTTGGTGTGAAAAAATTTATTTTGGCATTTACAATAATATAGTAAAGTTAAAGGCGAATAAAATTGCAGCTACCCCGTAAAGATTCCGAAGACGCAGAAGAATACGCCACAAAAGGACCATTTACAAGCATCTTCGGCGGACCAATCGCGCGCCTGCTAGACCAAGCCCTAATCGTTGGAAACATGGAACAAACCATATCCATTTTGGCTGAATCAACAAACCAGTCCTACAAAACAACCAAAGCAGCACTTGAAAAACTGGAAAAGATTGGCTTTGTTGCTCAGACAAGAAAAATAGGAAACGCCCAAGCATACAGGTTCCTAGTCGAAAATCATCTTAACGGATTGCTGGCATGCGGCGTAGAATTTCAGCGAAACCGAACGGATATTTAAAAATAAATCGAAACAGAATAACCGGTCCTTCAATGGTTATGTCATATGCTTCCGCTGGAGTCTTGCCGTCGTGTTGGGTTGAGTTAATGGACAACCAACGCAAGTTACCCATAGAGTGCCCGATGTGCGGTGGCAAACTACAGATTCCCTAATTTTCCTTTCGTTATTTTGATCTACGCAGTCTTACGCTGATTATCCATCATTTTTGGGGATAATGGTTAATTAGTCTTGTACAGTCCTCCAAGATGGGGAAAGAATGTGGATAGAAAAGAGGCTGCAGTCATTTTAAGTGAATTAGGCGCTAACCAACTTGTTAACCCAAATTTAGTGCTTATTGAACAAAGAAGTCCTGATAAAAACCAATTGCAGATTAGAGGCGATTTTGACCGTCGTCGAATTGAATTATTTCTAAAGAAGAAGCACCTGTTGTTCGAAATGAAAAACGATTACTTAACTATTTTTAAGCCTTAGTGGAAAGTTAAGGCTCGGTAGCCAAACTTCAATGTATTTGTAATCGAGTTTTCTGTTTTCTTACAGCGACAAGCCGAGCATGTTTTTTGGTTAAGAAATGATTTGCATCAAAAGTTTAGGTGATTAAGCCACCGAGTACATACTTTTTAACTTTTATATTCGATTCAGAAGAAAGCTATAGGTACACTCAAATAATCAGTTACTAATCGGTAAACAAAGGTTGAATTATCTTGAGAAATAAAGGAAACAAGTTCTATCAAAACACTCACGGATGCGTTTTCCGAACAAAGGTAAATAATAAAAGTATAAAAAAAATTGCTTTGATGAAAAAAACACGAGACCTTAGAGCCAAATTGAATTCGGATGAACGAACATCTAAACCCAGAAATAGCGCTCTATTTTAGCGTTTGATTATCTGTAATTCAGACGCCTCTTTGCTGCCGCCTATTCTTTTACTTATAATCGGCAACAACTCTGGGTCTGTTTCATACCCGACGCTGTTGCGTTCGTTTTGCATGGCTACTTTTGTTGTTGTTCCTGAGCCTAAGAATGGGTCTAGTACAGTGTCGCCTTTTATGCTGAACATTTTGATTAGACGGTCGGCGATTTCGTCTGGGTAGGCTGCGGTTCTTCTTTCCAGCTGGCTTGCGGTTTGGCGTGTTCCCTTCAGCGTCCAGATTTGGCTGAACCATTCGTCACGCTGGGGCTTGGTGAAGGCGCTGTCGTATCGTGTTTGGTCGTGGGGTGGGAACTTGCGGAGGCTGCCTTTTCTGAAAAGCAGGATGAATTCGCAGTCAAGTGTGACGTAGGCGTTTGGCGGCAGAAAACCTGAGCCTAAAAAGGCGCCTTTGCCTTTGTATTTTGGTTTGGTTGTGGGTTTCTTCCATAGAATGTAGGGCAGTGTGGTGAAGCCGATTTTTTCGCAAATCTCCGTTATTCGGGAGTGGTTTGGGTAAAGCTGGAATTTGCCGTTTACTGCTACGGGTTGCGTCGCCGATGTTTATGCATGCTATGCCCCCGTCAACGAGAACGCGCTAAGTTTCCTCCCAAACTTTAGCAAGATAATCATGCATTGCATCGTAGATTTGCACGACGGTTTCTTCTTGGCGGTCTGCTTCCAGTTTTTGCCATAGCTCTGCAATTTTTGGGTCTGCTTTGGCGAAGAGGTTGTCCCACATTTTTATCATAGGGTAAGGCGGCGAAGTCACCATTAACTGGATGCTGCCGTCTTGGAGTTCGGGCATTGTTTGGCTGTTGCCGAGGATTATTTTGTGCTCCGTATGCATGCGTGTTCCCTATTGTATCGTTGATGCAGCGTTTTTACTTTTGCGGTAACGGACAATGATTAATGAGAATTGGGCAAACCCAAAATAACCCAGCGAGTTTATTCTAACTAAAGGCGAAAGAAATGACCAACAAGGAACAGGAAGTTACGTGGGACTTAACGGAACTTTTTCCCAGCATCAACGACCCGTCCGTTGAAAAAGCAATTAATGAAGCAAAAGTTTTTGCGGACGCTTTCGAGAAGAAATACCGAGGAAAAATAGCCTCTCTTGACTCAGCTAGTTTGCTGCAGTGCATCCGAGAATTGGAGGCTTTTGAAGTTAAGCTGGGTAACGTATCGCTTTTTGCAGGCTTGTCTTTTTCAGCTAACATGACATTGCCAGAGACGCAAGCGCTTTACGACAAGGTGAGCAAGTTGGAGGCGCAGCTGGGTAAGCAGTTAGCTTTCTTTTCGCTGGAACTCGGTGCGCTTGTGAAAGCCAAGCCCGAGCTGATTGCGGAGCCAGTTTTGGCTGGGTACCAGTCATATGCTGGAGCGTGTGCAGCGACGTGTGGCTCATCAGTTGACGGAAGTGGAGGAGCAGCTTATCATCGAGAAGGACCAATTCGGCGTGCAAGCTTGGGAGGAACTGCAGAGCAAATGGCTCAACACCCGCATGTTCGACGTCGTTGTCCTCGGCGAGAAGAAGACTCTTAGTTACGGCGAAGCCAACGGGTTGCTGCCTCACCCCGACAGGGCAACGCGGGAGTCGGCGAACCGCGCGATTTATGGTTTGCTTGGCAGAGACGGCGAAATCTTCGCTTCAGCCCTGCGCAGTATCTGCAACGACTGGGTCACCGTTTCCCAGCGCAGAAAATACGCCTCACCCATGGAGGCAAGCCTCATGAACAATGACACCGAACAGGTAATAGTTGAGAATCTGCTGCGGGCAATAGAAGAAAACACTGGTAACGTACCGCCGCTACCTCAAACTCAAAGCCAAACTCATGAACCTGCCCATTCTCGGAAACCACGACATCGTCGCGCCCCTGCCAGATGCACCCGAGTTAAAATTCACCTTTGAAGAAGCCCAAAACCTCGTCGAGCGGGCATACAGTCGCTTCGACCCTGAATACGCTACCGCCGTTCGGGAAATGTTTGCGAAACGCCGCATCGACGCAACACCCAGATTTGGCAAACGCAACGGTGCGTTCTGTGCAAGCTGGTATCGGGGCAAATCCGCCTTTGTTCTCGACAGCTTCAACGGCACCCTCAACGACGTCTACACGTTAGCACACGAACTGGGACACGCCACCCATGACTACTACATGTCTCGAAGCCAAACCCTCATGAACACAGCCGTGCCGTCTGCTGTGGCGGAGACCGCATCTATCTTCGGCGAGCTACTTCTTAACAGACCTGCTTCTTAGCGAAGCAAAATCAGACAGAGAACAAAAAGCAATACTCTGCCAAGTTCTCGACGAGGCAGGAATGACGACGTTCCAAGTCACCGCACGCGTCTGGTTCGAGCAAGCACTCTACAGGTCAATTCAGCAAGGCGAATACCTAGATTACCCGACTATCTGCAGTCACTGGACGGCGGCGCGGGACCGCATCTATCGGCGACGCAGTCACATGGTTCCCCGAAATGGAAGCCGAATGGACCATGAAACCGCACTATTACATGGCGAACTACCGCTTCTACAACTACCCCTACGTCTACGCCCAAATGTTCGTCTACTCGCTGTACGAGCGGTACCTGGAGGAGGGCAAGGCGTTTGTGCCGAAGCTGGAGAAGGCGTTGTCAGCGGGCAGCAGCGTGTCACCACTGGAAATCGGCAAAATCGTCGGCTTAAACGTGGCAGACCCAAGCTTCTGGAACGGCGGCTTAAAAGTGTTCGAACGCTTCATCGTTGACTTGGAAAAAGTCATCTAACGCTGTAGCAAAGGATGGAAATGATTAATAAGACAGAACCCAGACAATTTTAGCTGCACCGTGCTGCGGTAACCAAGCCAGGTCAAAGGTGAAGGACTCAAGATCAAACATTTGGCCTGAAATGGGTCTCGATGGGAAATCCTTTCCCGCAGGGGTTCGCAGGTTCGAATCCTGCCCGCAGCACTTTTAGCCTTATCTAAGCTTATTTCTAAAAAAATGCTGGAGAATGCGTTGAATTTTACGCATACTTAAATCTCCCAGTATGAAGCCATATTATTAAAGTAACCATTTGTGAAGTGAAATGCAATGATGGAACAGCGGGATTTCGAAAATGAAGAAGTCGAATGGAAAGTTGATGAAATTTCTGTGTATGGAACCCTTACACGTCCAAAAGGTGAAGATCGTCATTCTGCGGTAGTTTTTGTGGCGGGTAGCGGTCCAACCGACCGGGACTGGTGCTCGCCGCTCCTGCCCGGAAAAAACGGCAGCGGCAAGTTGTTGGCTGAAGCACTTGCAGGTCAAGGATTTCTAACCTTACGTTACGATAAACGAGCTTCTGGACCACATGTTCAAGAAAACATTCCTAAAATGATCGGCAAAATCAGCATGCAAAGCCACTTAGATGAATTGTCAGGCGCAGTTGAAACCCTAATTGCAGGAAAATATACAGACCAAAATGAAATTTTCGTGCTCACCAACAGTGAAGGAGCTATTCACGCCTTAAACTATCAATTGCAGGCAAAGGTCAAATTCAAAGGGATGGTGCTAACTGGTGCGCCAGGAAGATCTATCGGTCAAGTAGCGCGCAGTCAAATATACAACCAGATTAGGTCTGCGCTCAACGCAGAAACCATTATGAAACAATATGACGCCGCTATCGCAATGTTCCTGATTGATAAACCAGTAGTTCCGGATTCTTCTCTTCCCGAAGGCATCAAGCAACTGCTCCTTTCGTTGGCAAATCCAGCGAACTTGCCTTTTTCTCGAGAGCTGTGGACATATGATCCCTCAGAATATATCGCAAAAGTCAAAGAGCCAATACGGGTCATAATCGGCAAAAAGGACATCCAGGTCAATTGGCTAGCTCGACGGCGAACCTTTAGAAACCGCAACCGCCAAGGAAAGCTCAGTGTCTTTTGTCTATCCCGAGAACGCTGATCATGTGTTGAAATATGAAGAAAAGCCCAGAGAAAAACTGACAAGTGAGCTTCTTCTCCACTACAACGCCCAAGACCGGAACCTCGATCAAGAAGCAGCAAATGCGATCTTCAACTGGCTTATTAAACGAACACAGCAAATGCCCCAAACCTAAGAAAACTCCACCAGCAAAGTTTTTACACAGCCTTTTTTTGGCAGGGTAAACCTGATCCGTTGCCTGTTTGATGCTTCGTTCATAAAGCGGTGAGTGCACTAGATCCGCGCAAACAAGATTGCTTCTTAAATACTTCAAGTATAATAGGTTTGTTCATGGGATATCAACCGCGGACAAAGTCGCCTCGAGCCTCTGGTCGAGGGTCCAGAAAGCCGCCACTTGAAAAGGGCAAAGATAGAGGAAAGAAACATAGATCGACTGGTGAGTCCACAATTGAGGAGACGCAGGCTGCGACTTTGAAAGAGGTTTCGGACAAAACCCTCAAGCGACTACATACTCTAGGCAACCAACGATTTGGTTCTTCCCCGTTCAGAGAACACTTCGACCGTTGGCTAGTGAACCTAACAGATGTCCTGTCTGAGTTTGAGTCAAATCCAAACATAAGCGCAGATGATCAATTCGTAAAGGAGCGCTCACAAATACTCTCTAGTGTTGAGTCTGAGCTTGAAGAAAGACGCCGCGAGGAAACTTCTCTCGAGGAGGCTATCAAAAATTTATCAAATAGCAAAAACCTTCTTGAACAAATTAAGGAAGAATATGCTACTAAAGCTAGTGAGATTGGATCACGAAAAAGAAGTGAAATCAAGCGTCTGTATAAAAATATCGATAGTCTCAGAGAAGAACTGGATAATATAGTTCGGTTGAAAACGGGCTGATTTAGAGGCATCTCCAAGATGGATAGGGAACAGAAAGAAACAGAGGCAATTCAGGAACTGAACAATCGGCAAAGGGAGCTTGAATTAGCCATGCTGGATTTCACTGAAGTACAAGAAAGGCTTCGAGACGAGTATGAAAGAAAGAGGCAGCCAGTCATCGAGCAGATAAGAAATCGCCAGAAAAAGATGGAGAATCTAGAGACCGATGGTTCTCTAGAAGACAGATGGTTTGCTTGCGAAGTCCTCATAGATGCAGTGAATACACTTCTTCAAAGAAAAATGCTCCAGCTTCATTAAAGCGCGCATCGTTAGTCAAAGGGTATATCGGGAGAATCTGAAAAACAAATAAAAAATATGGTTCTTAACGACAAACAAAAAGGAAATAATTGAAGGTTATTAACAAGCAGAGAAGAACTCATGTAAACAAACTAAGTAAAGGGATTAAAAATGGAGCAGAGGGTCTTGCCCTTTTTACTGCTTGTTTTCTTTCTCGTCTGGCTCTTGGAAGAGTCTCTTGATTGCGCTGATTCTTGCTTTCTGCGCCAGCACGTCGCTTGTTACTAGTGTTAATGCTTCTTCAGGGCACCATTTGATGCATTGTGGTCCGTCGGCTTTTTCTTTGCATAGGTCGCAGACGTAGACTACTTTGGTTTCAGGATGCAGCATTATGGCGCCGTAGTCGCATGCTTCGATGCACCAGCCGCAGCCGTTGCATTTGTCTGGGTCAAGGATTATTGTTCCTGTTTCTTCTGACTGAGTAAGTGCGTCTCTTGGGCAAGCTGCTACGCAAGCTGGATCTTCGCAGAGTCTGCATGTAACCGACATGTTGGCTAACTGGTTAACGCGCACAACACGGATGCGTGACTTAAGCGGGTTGAAGGCTTTCTCCTTCGTGAATGAGCAAGCGTACTCGCAGACTTGGCAGCCTACGCATTTTTCTGGGTCAACGGAAACAAATTTTCTATCGTGAATCTTCACCATTTTTTTATGCCTCTTTTCCCTCTATTATGTTGGATAAGTCTTCCATTCCCAGCTTGTCTAATTGAGACTTTGTAGGTATACCGTCTGCTGTCCAACCGCGTGATTGATAATAATCATCCAGCAACAAGTCAAGTTCATCTTGAGTTACCACGGCGCCTTTTGCTGGTCCATCGTCAGGGATTGGCTGGTTCATAACTTTCCATGGCAACGTGTCATCTTTGCGGCTTAATCCTTCTCTGATGTTAATTAGCCGTGCAAGGGTGTTTATTCTTTGGCCGGCAAGGCTGAGTTCTTCAGGCATCATCTCGTAGCCAGTTACTAAAGTGTAGAGCTTTGCCATATCAGCTAGTTCCTTATAGAAGGTACCTTTGGCATTCTTGCAGACGATGAGTGAATCAAGCAACGCGTAAACATCTTCTGAATCTTTGACAAGTTTACCGCGACCCTTTTCAGCCTTCAAACGATCAACTTTACCTGTCATGTCAAACGTATAAGCGCCACTTCGGTTATGGTCTGCTCCTCGGAACGAGACTGCAAAGCCTAAAGCGGCAGTTTTGAGGCATCGTAAATCATAGCCTGTAACTTCCAAGCCCTTAATGTTTTGAGCAAGCTTATCGGAGCCTTTGCCGATTTTTTCAGCAGCTACTTTTACACCGTCAGCGAGGACATCGCCGATTCCTTCCCGTTTGCCTATCTTCTCTATTAGTTGTATGAGCGCTTCTGCGTTACCAAAATGAGCGTCAATTCCGCCAAGCTCCTCATGGGAAAGAATGCCGGTTTCATGGCAGTCCATCACGAAGCTTACGGTTACACCTGTGCTTTGCGCGTCAAGGCCGTAGTAGTTGCAGAGTTCAGCCGCTTTTATTATTGCATCAAGTCTATCTACACCGCAGTTTGGACCAAGCGCCCATATATTGTCATATTCCATTCTAGCCATAGTACCCTTGTAGGGGCCTTCATGAACTACTGCTTCATGTTCGCACCGCATAGCACATGAGTTGCAAGCGATTATTTTTGCGATATACCGCTCGTTTAGGTGTTCTCCGCTTACTTTTTCAGCGTTCTCAAAATGAGCATTATTATAGTTGCGTGTGGGCATGCAATACAAAGCGTTTTGAATCATAACGTTTTCTGCTGACCCTAAAGTTCGGTATTTCTGCGCTGCAGGTCCCTTCATTCTTTCATGGAACTCTTTCACCATTTCAATGAATTCCTCAGGCTTGGCGACAACAATGTCACGGGTTCCGCGAACAGCGATTGCTTTAAGGTTCTTAGAGCCCATAACTGCGCCTAATCCTGTTCTTCCAGCAGCACGAGTTTTCTCGTTAATTATGCTGGCTATTTTTGATAGTTTTTCACCAGCTAAACCTATAGATGCTACACGTACGTAGTAATCGCCAATTTCATCTTTAATTGCGTCTTCGGTTTCAGATGGTGATTTGCCCCAAATTTGTTCAGCATCAAGTAATTGGACTGAATCATCATCAATCCATAAGTAAACAGGTCTTTCGGCTTTCCCAGTTAAAATAACCGCGTCATATCCAGCTCTTTTTATTTCTGCGCCAAAAGTGCCGTGGCTTACTGCTTCCCCGACGCCGTTGGTGGCTGGTGATTTTGATATGAATGCATGTCCGTTTCCGGCTGTTGGAAACATTGTTCCTGAAACTGGACCGACTGCTAAAACTAGTGGATTGTCAGGGTTGAATGCGTCAACGCCTGCTTTTGAATTGGCTAGCCATAGTTTCATGCCTAAGCCTATGCCGCCAATGTATTTTTTGGCAGTTTCCTCGTCTAGTTTTTCAAGGCGAGTTTTGCCTGTGGTTAAGTCAACGCGTAAAATTCTTCCTGCGTAACCGAGCAAACCTTGTTCCTCCATTATTTTTAAAGTTATTAGTCAGTTGAAAAGTATATTAACTTAATGGGTTTCTAATTTGGAAATTCACGGCTAAAATGGAGTCTTCTGCCGTCCGTCATGCACAAACAGTCATAACGGTTTTCTCGGGGATGCAGGTTAAAACTTCAGTTGAATAGAGAAAAAAGATATCAGACGCTTCCGCTTAATTCCTTTATACCTACAACTCGACCCTGGATTGAAAAAATGAAGATAAAAGTCCATTACTTAAGTCTAGTTAAAAGTTTCACCAAAACAAGTCAAGATGAATTCGACCTAAAAGAAGCTGCACCGCTATCGGACCTGTTGTACAAAGTCGCTGAGAAATATGGAAAAGCCATTCACTCAAGAAGTCTATGACCCAGAGCAAGAAAGAAATGAAATCAACCTTTGTAGCAATGGTTAACGGCGTCTTAATGGACCAACTACAAGGCGTTAACACACCACTAAAAGACGGCGACAACATAATCATTATGTCGCTTATGACAGGCGGATAAAAAATTGTTTTCTGCCGCTAAAGATGAAAAACCCAAAACCGTCTACTGGCTAGACAACAAGCTTTACCTAAACATAACTAATCAGTGCTCAAACTGCTGCTTTTTCTGCCTCAAACACTATAAGCGCGGAGTCGGCGGCTTCAACCTTAAACTATCTGAGGAACCGAGCATTGCCCAAATTACGGGTGAGCTTGGCGAGGTTTTGAACATGAGAAGTTGGGATGAAGCGATTTTTTGCGGTTTCGGCGAGCCAACGGAGAGGTTGGATGTTTTGTTGGAGGTTACGCGGTGGACAAGGCAGCATTATGGCAGGCCACTGAGAATTCGTGTTAACACGAATGGGCATGGTTACGTGCTTAATCGGGGAAGGGATGTGGCGGCAGAGTTGAAGGCTGCTGGCGTTGACAAGGTAAGCGTCAGCTTAAACGCTGGTGACAGAGAAACCTACATGGAGATTTGCAAGCCAACTTTCGCTGATGCCTACGAAGCAGTGATTGATTTTATACGAAAAGCCAATCCTGTGCTTCAAGTTGAGGTTACGGCGGTAAGAATGCCAGAAGTAGACCTATCGAAAGCAGAGTCTGTTGCCGAGGGCTTGGGCGTTAAGTTTAGGGTTAGAGAGTACATTCCCTGCTTCTACTGACAGATGTACGCCATGGGTGCGTCTGGGCTTAAATGTTTAATTTATGCAATCGCAGAAACTTAACTTCAAAAAATTGAAATCGGTGGATTGAAAAAGCGTTCTTTTAAGAGCGATAATGGTAAACTATATATATTATTTGTTAACGAGATATTTCTTAATTGTGTTGAATGAGGAATAAGCTTTGGTTTCTCTTAGAGCATTAGCCCCATCATTAACAAGAATAACAGTCGCAGCAGCAATAGGCGCTGCTTTGCATGTTGGTCAAGGCGACTGTGACCTAATAGATGCAAAAGCCATTGAATATTCAAGAGCAGTCCTTGCCCAAACAGATGTAGAAGGTGAAGTAATCTGCTGCGAAGGACCCAAAGATAATGCGCCATCATTTGGATATAGAGAAAAAGTGGGAACAGGCGGAGGACCCAAAGTAGAGTTCATTATTGATCCCGTTGACGGAACCACAGCCGCCAGCAAAGGCAGAAAAGACGCCATATCCGCCTTGGCATGTGCACCTGCAGGGCGCTTCCAAGTTTTGCCCGATGACGGCTACTACTTTAAAATTGCGACAGACTACCATTCAATAGGCAAAATATCCCTGGACATGTCCATTGAAGAAATCGTGCACAAAGTAGCCCATGAAAAAAGCTCTCCCTGCCCAACTTCACCGTTATCATGCTGGAACGCGACCGCCATAACGAAATCCTCGCCCAACTCAGAAAACTCGGCGTACGAATTTTACTTATCCCAGACGGAGACATCGCAGCCGCAGTAGTCAGTTGCCAACCGAACAGCGGCGTCGACTTGCTGATTGGCGCTGGCGCAGGACCTGAAGCCACCATAGCCGCAACTGCGGTAAAGATTCTCGGCGGAACCATGCTCGCCAACGTTTGGCGGGACAAAAAAGACGATGCAAAACGCTTAGAACGTTTAAAGAAAACTGGAGTTGACGTGGATAAAACTTACAACCAAGATGAACTTGCCAAAGGCAAAGAACTAGTGTTTGCAGCTTCAGGCGTCACTAAAGGCGAACTCTTAGATGGCGTAAGAATAATTCCCGATGGCGCAGTTGTCTATTCAATTTGCATGCGGTTGCCAAGCGGAACCAAAGAGAAATCTGAAACTACATTGCGGTTCAAGGCTCACCCAGTTTACCAGCAGTTCCAGCCATAGTCCTTCTTTTCTTTAGTAGAAGGCGTATTGTTATAGTGTCATGAACATTGCTCGTACCTGTTGGATCCCATGCATGCCTCTTAGTCGGTTAATTAAGTTAAGTATTCTATCGTTGTTTCCTTCAGTTACGAATATTTCTACGCAGTATTTTCCATTTATGTGCCTGTGAACGTTTTCGATGACTACGTCATCAAATTCATGCCGCAACTCTGTTATCTTCAAGTCAACATCCTTACGTGCATAATCACATGTTGTCATAATAGTGGCAGCCACGTTTCCCGTAGAAATTTTTGCAATTTCAGCTTCTGAGATGAGGTTTCTTACAGCGTCTCGGAAAGCTTCTGATCTGCTGAAGTATCCTCTTGACTTCATAAATTCATCAAACTGGTTGAGAAGATCCGACGGTAACGTTATACTTATCACTGTCAAGGTTGATTCCCCTGTTATTAACATTCAAGAGAATAGTTAATATCTGGATATTAATTTTTCCCATCATCTTAGCACTATCTTAATATTTTCTCAGCCTTTTTCTTTAAAAGATAACAATGACTACTGAAGAAGAGAAAATCTGCCTAGAAAAGCCAGTGCAGAAAGAAGCAGAGGAACATGAAAATAAAAATGTATTGATTTTCTTCGCCATTTTACTAGGCTTAACTGTTCTTATTGGCGGTTTACTTGACTTTTTCTTTGCAGGAATCCCCCTTCACTTTACTATACCAATAATAAATGTTCGAGCAACCGTTAGCACGATTTTGTACTATGCGTCTGTTCTGTTTGCTTCCACGTATATTGGTATAATGGGTTTTAGAGAGCTGTTTGTTGAAAAAAGATTTTCTGTTGAATTTTTGATGGCTGCCGCAGCGCTAGGCGCCTTGTACCTAAACGCGCGATTCGAAGCGGCAACTGTGTTGTTTCTTTATTCTATCGCTGAGTACTTTGAAGGCTACATTGAGGATAGAGCGCGTCGAACAGTTGAGAAATTATCAAAGTTCATGCCAGACCAAGCTAGAATCGTAACGGATGGAACGGAAAAAACTGTTAACGTCAACGAAGTCGAGCCTAACATGATTTTGCTTGTGAGACCTGGTGAGCGGATACCTTTAGACGGCAACGTTGTTGACGGTTTCTCGCATGTTGACCAAGCCATAGTCACCGGTGAATCCGTGCCTGTCACCAAGAAAGTGAACGATTGTGTTTATGCTGGCACATTAAACATGAGTGGAGTTCTAAAGATAGCTGTCACAAAAAAAGCCAGTGAAACCCTTGTCTCAAAGATTATGGTGCTTGTGGCTCAATCGGGCAAACGAAAGGCATCCATGGAAAAGCTTGTTGACCGATTCGCAAAAATTTATGTTCCAATAGTTATCGTGTTAGCCGTTTTAACCGCTGCTTTGCCCACGTTGATCGCTGGCATGTCTTTTCACGTGTGGCTGTACCGTTCGCTTATTCTTCTTGTGGTTTCTTGTCCAAGCGCCTTCATTATTTCGGTTCCTGCAACAATCCTTGTAGCGATAACAGTTGCGGCTAGAAGAGGAGTCATAATTAAAGGCGGAATCTACGTTGAAAAACTCGCCAAGGTAAAACGGGTTGTTTTTGATAAAACAGGCACATTAACTTTGGGCAGACCAGCAGTCCATGAAGTAAGGCTTGTTGCAAAGAACTGAAGAAGACGCGTTGGCTTTGGCTGCGTCACTTGACCAGTTTTCAAATCATCCCGTCGCTCAAGCCATTGTTAGACGCGCCACGGAAAGAGGCATTGACCTAAGCAAGTTCAAAGTAACCGACGTGGCTGAGGTTCCTGGAAAGGGCATCGTGGGCAACGTTGACGGGAGTTTTGTGGCGGTTGGCAACTTGGAGTTGATGAAAGATTTCGGCTGCAACTGTAAAGAAGCCTTTGAAATCACTGAAAATGACACCCATACTACAGTTTGTGTTTCCCTGGGTAAAGAAGGGTTGGGCACAGTTTGCGTTGTTGACCAAGTTAGGCAAGATGCCCTCAAAGCAGTGAATGATTTGAAGAAAAATGGCATAAAAACCGCCATGTTAACTGGCGACAGAGCAGAGATTGCTAAGGAAACCGGGGATATCTTGAAGATTGATGAGGTTTACGCGGAACTGTTTCCTGAGGATAAACTGAAATGCATTGAAGAGATGAAGGGTAAAGATGGGCTTGTAGCAATGGTCGGCGACGGCGTGAATGATGCTCCTGCGCTTGCCGCTTCAGACGTGGGCATCGCCATGGGTGCAGCGGGGGTTGATGTTGCCTTGGAATCTGCGGATGTGGTGTTGGTAAAAGATGAGCTTGCGCAAATTCCATACCTGATTAAACTCAGCGACAAAACAATGGGTATAGCTAAACAGAACATCACTGCATCACTTATCATAAAATTAATTTTAGGAGCACTTAGGAGTACTCGGCGTGACAGGTTTGCTTGCAACCGTGATTGCCGGCGACGACGGACTTACAATGCTTCTTTTGCTGAATTCGCTGCGTCTTGAAAGAATAAAATAACTTGTTTTAAGGAGTTGACCGAGGACTTTCTGGTTATTCTATGAAAAATTAATAAGGGAAAAAAGTAGTCAGATGAGTCATGCCTAAGACTTATCCGAAGACTCAGCCTAAAAAGACCAAGCGTAAGAAGCCTCAGCCTAAGACTCAATCGAAACCAGTAAGCATAACAACGCGAAAATCTTACTGGATAACGCTGACGTTATTTACAGTTGTTTTTGCTTCTGTTTTCGGATATTTGGTGAACATGTCTTTAGAAAGAATAGTAATGATGCTTGTTACTGTTCTGTTACTGATAGGCTTTGCATTCTATATAAGATTTAAACCTTCCACTGCAACGGTTGACAAGAGAGCAACTGTTCATTTTTGTCGGAGCATCCGTCATTGGTTTCTGTATCTGGGCTGTAATAGTACTTTCCTTAAACGCAACTGAGCTTCACACGCAAATAGCAAGTGCAATAGGTGATGATTTCTTTGCCATAACAAGCCTAATGATTTGCTTGATCTCTGGAGCATTTATAGGTGACTGGATAGGCGAGAAGAGAGAACGCATAAGTATTTTTCTTAAAAATAAATTGAGCAACTAAAAATCTCGTCTAAAGGACGCATGCAAGCTTAATCGATCTTGTCCTCTGATTATTGGTTGGTGGAAGAGACAGAATAAGCCGTGATTTTCCATTTTCGGTGCTTTGTCACAGAAACTTTAAGAGCTTAATCATTAAGCATTTTCTAAAAGACCAACTAAGGATAGACCTGCATTGAAATTTGGAATAATGACGCGGAACATGGAAGCATGGAGCAGCACGCAAGTTCGGGAAGCCCTAACTAAACGGGGCATTCCATACGAATGCTTTACTTTTCCAAAACTTGTTGCAAGGCTCGCATACAAACCCTACTTCAAAGTCAACGGCATCAGCATCCTAGACGATTTAGACGCACTCATCATTCGTCCGATTGGACGCGGTTCGCTTGAGGAACTGGTTTTCCGAATGGATATGCTCTACAAGCTTGAACGCCAAGGCTTCTACATGGTGAATCCGCCGACTGCAATCGAGCACTGTGTTGACAAATATGACATTTTGGCGCTTCTTGAAGACGTCGGCGTTCCTGTACCACGCACCTTAGCCACTGAAAGCGTAAACGAAGCCCTAAAAGCCTTTCAACGAACTAGGCGGCGACATCGTAGTTAAACCCATTTTCGGCTCCCGAGGACAAGGCGCAACACGAGTAAACGACGTAGACATCGCTGACACAATTTTCAAAGCAATAACCTTCCACCACGGCGTAATCTACATGCAGGAATTCGTACCTCACGGATACTCAGACATACGTGCATTCGTCATCGGCGACCGAGTAATCGCATCCATGCGCCGCGTAGCTAAAGGCTGGAAAACCAACTACAGCCAAGGAGCCAAACCTGCACCAGCAAAAATCAGCAAAGAATTCGAAGAATTAGCAATAAAATCCGCCAAGGCCGTAGGCTGCAAAATCGCAGGAGTAGACATCCTTGAAGGACCCGAAGGACCACGCATCGTTGACGTAAACAGCCAGCCAGGATGGAAAGGACTGCAGGTCGTAGCGAAAGTCAACATCGCCGAAGAAATAGTAAACTTCGTGCTTGCCGAACTAAAAAAATAATTTTGGGACGCAAAAACAATCAACTTTACTTTATGTATTTATCAATCATTTTTTTGAATGCTTCCGCTGTCTTCTCTGGATTTTCTGCCTGCAATAAGCGCTGAAGTTACAGCAATTCCATCGGCTCCTGCTTCAAGAACCAAGTGAGCATTTTCAAGATTTATTCCGCCAGCAGCAAACATCGAAAGTTTCGTGAGTGATCTCACGTTTTTTACTGTTTCAAGCGACACAATTGGGCATTGATTAGCGGTGCATTGGTGAAAAATTGAGCAAAACGAAACGTAATCTGCGCCTGCTTGTTCTGCCCACTTGATTTTTTCCAAATCAATATTCACAGTGTAACCCACTATACAGCTGGCTGCCCAGAACCCGCCTAGCCTCAGCTGGAGAAACATCATAAGTATCAAAGTGAACTCCATCAGCTTTAACTTTTTTAGCCAATTCCAAACTGTTGTTTATTAGAAAAGGGATTCCATGTTTTTTGCTAAACCCGCCAACACGCTTGCCATAACGTACATATCAGCGATTTCTTTTCCTGCAGAAAACTGTAGTATGTCAACTCCTCCATCAAGCGCTTTCTCAGTGGCATATAGCAATTTTTCAGTGGGCAAGATTGGAGAGACAACAAGATACAAGCCATCTAAGCTTCTCAAAATGTTTCATTTCCAACCCTCATGACTAAGCCTTCCAGTATGCCTTCCAATAAGGATCTGAAGCAGGTTTTTCCAGAGGTTCTCGTTTGCCTTCACTTATAATCGACCTGCCTTGTTGTGCATCAGTAATTTTTCCGATTACAGCATTTTTTATCCCTTTCAAATCCAACGCTTGCTGAACAGCCGAAGATTTTTCAGGTTTAACCGTTAAGATTAAGGTTCCTTCGCTTAAAGTCGAATAAGGCGATATTTTGAACAATTCACAAACTTGTTTTGCTTCTTCGGTTACAATTACCTTTGAAAGGTCAATTTCTAAACTAACGTTAGATGCTTCACAAAGCTCATATAAGGCTCCCAGAAGCCCCCCTTCGGTAACATCATGCATAGCTGTTACTCCATTATTTCTCAGGCCAACAGAAGCAGCAGTTAACGCATCATCAACTATACTGAATTGTTGGAGATACTGTTGTGCTCTCTTCAGGATTGATGACCCATAGTTTTTTTCTATGGTTTCTGGAAAGACCCTTGCAAGTATTGCAGTCGTAGCGATGGCGACGCCTTTTGTCATCATTACCACATCGCCTGGTTTGCTCATGCTGCTTGCAATGTACTCTTTTTCTGGAGCCACCGCCATCATAACTCCTCCGCCAACAACTGTGTAATCTGACCCAACGTACCTGCCTGTATGCCCGCCGATAATGGCTACACCGAGTTTTGTGCATTCAACATTTATTCCACTCCAATATTCCTCAAACTCTTCATTCCTCATTTGCGGCGGCAGATTAAGGTTCACCATGAAAAACTGTGGTGGAAAACCGCATGTAACTAGATCTGACGCTATCAAGTGCACAGAAATGTAAGCCGAATCCTTCAGCCCCAGAGCAGGAATCACCGATAAAGGATCTGCCGTTGTAACTAAAACCTGATTACATCCTAACTGAACTACAGCGTTATCACGACCGTGACCTGGACCGACGAGTACCTCTGGTCTATTCGCGCCTAGCTTTGGGTAAACTATCTTTTGAATTAAATCTATGGGGAGTTTGCCGATTTCACTCATGATTATCCCTTAACTCTATTGCGATTCCCAGGAAAGCACCAAATGGGAAAAGCGAAGATTCTAAGTCGCCGAAAACTCTGGGAAAAACAGTTGTGCTCCAAAATGTAATAGCGTACTTTCCCGAGAAGGATTTGTCCAATATCTTCTTTATGTCGAAAATTGAATAAAAATGTGCCTGTTCATAAAATGAGTTCTTACCTGTTATTGACTGGAACCTTTTACCCACAGTAGTTGTGCTATTTTTGTTCATAAGTCCCATAATTACTCCTTTTTTAGCTACCCGAGCTGCCTCCTCAAACGCCATGGCGGCATTTGGCATAAACTCAAAGCTCGTAATATACGCTATAATGTCTATAGATTTGTCTTTAAACGGCAATCGACTGCCTTCGCATTGTAGCAGGCGACCGTTAATCGAGAGTTTTTTTGCCTCCTTAAGCATAGGGATTGATACGTCAACGCCGTAGCATTCTAATCCTTTGGCGTCCATCCATCTTGTGAAGTGTCCGGTTCCGCATCCTATTTCCACAAGATTTGTTGCATTTTTGAACTGCCCGAGAAGCTTTATCAGTAGCCTCTTCTCAAGAAGGTCTGCCCTTTTGTATTTGGTTTCATAGTATCTTTCATATTCTTTAGCCGTTTGTCGCTGCTGATACCGTGAATCATCATTCATTCTTCTCATCTTACGAAATATACTTGGTACCCAAAAATCTTCTGACCCCGATGAGAACCGCAAAAGTTACAGGTATAGATACGAGATCAACGAATGTTCCGAAATCGAAGACCGCAATTGCAATTCCGAAAAGGACGAAGTCAATAGAGAAGAAAACCAATGTCTCAATTGTGACACCAAGAACCATGCCTGCAATTTCACTCTTCTTTCTTAAAAAGCTAACAACTAACGCCATTGGAGTTCGGGCAACCACCAGACCTACTAAGTATACGTATAGGAATCCGGGGGGAACTATAATTGTTCCCAGGCTTGTTCCGGCTAAGTATCCAATTGCACATCCGATTGCTGTTGATGTTGCGCCTACAGTTGAACCAAGAAGAATGCAGACTGTGAATATGATTATAGGCGCTAAATTAATGGTTGAGAGTGGAGGCGGTAATGGTATGGCAATAATAGTTGTAACAGCGATTAGCGCCGCCATAACACCTGTTAACGCCGCCTTTTTCGATTGAGAAATATTTCCAGTTACTGTATTTTTTATATTTACATTCACTTTTTTCCCTCCGCCAGTATTACCTGGTTCAGGTTCTAAGGGTCGACAGCAATTAGCCGTCCTCTCAGCCAGGTCATTCTCCCAGCTCCCCAGATTACCTTACAGAAAGAATGTTTACATTGTTTTATTTTAGGGTTGCGAAAAACTTGCGTTGGTCAGTGCCATCTGGAATTTTTTATCAATAGAAGAAGAAGCATAGAAAAACCATTTTTCTTCTTCCACGTACACTTTTTCAAAAGAACAACAACTCGGAATCATGTGTGTTGTTCTTCTTTGATTTTGGATTGTTTGTTTAAAAAGTAAAAATTTATTCACTTGCAAGATAAATTAGATGTTATGCCAGAACAGACTGAAGGGATAATAAAAGTTTCATCAAAAGGCCAAATAGTGATCCCCAGAGAGGTACGCAAGAAATTAGGAGTGAAGGGCGGCGACAAGCTTTTGGTGCTTACTCGGAATGGGGATATTCTGCTTAGAAAAACTGAGGAGCTATCCCTTAATGATATAGCTGAGAAAATTGAGAAGGTAACCAGTGAACAGTCTATTGACGTTGACAAGCTTGTGGCTGAGGCAGTTGAGTGGGCAAGAAAGTCAAAGTAGTCTTCGACACGAACGTTTGGATTTCAATCGCCATGGAGAAGATTCACAAAGACAAGTTTTTACAAGCCAAACAAGAACTAACTGTTTATGTTAGTAACGAAATAATCCTTGAAATATCGAAAGTTTTGCTTTACCCAAGAATCGCTGAAATCCTAAAACAGATAGGCATACGTGAAAAAGAAATCTTGCGAGTCCTCTTAGCGAACTGCAGAATGATTACTCCCAAGGTTAGCCTGCACGTCAATGAGGATGCAGAGGATAACAGAATACTCGAGTGCGCCGTGGCATCGGGAGCAGACATCATCGTATCCGGAGACAAACACCTCTCCCTCAAACTTGGCAAATTCAGAAAAACCAGAATCCTTTCGCCCAGAGAATTTTTCGATAACATCAAAAGAAATCAGGCAACCTAATCTTCTCACGTAACAAAGGCTTAGAGCTTCTTTTTCTAACATTCTTATTCGTTTAACATTTCAGCGAGTAAGCGGCGTTCGGCTCTTCTAAGGTGCACTGCCAAAGTGGAATTCGCAAGACCCAGCTTCATTGCAAGCTGCTCTGAACTTATCTTTCTAGGTGTATCGAAATACCCTAACTTGAACGCTAAGATAATCGCTTCCCGTTGTTTTTCAGTTAAGCGGCTAACTGGTGAACTAGGCAAAAATTTTGCATCCATAAGTGAAATCACTTTAAAATTTCCTGCTTTTTCGAAAAATTCAAGGGCCTCTTTCACTTGGTTATTATCTCCAAGCAAAGTAAGCCTAACTTTTCCATCGCGTATACTAAGTGGCATAAAGGGGTATATACTGAGTTTTTTGCTGCCCGTTTCGGGACTTGGCTGAGGAGGCTTTCCCCTCATAAAGTAGATACATGTTCCTTCCGTTTCTTTCTCTAAAATGTGCAGTTCAACTTTGGCGCCATGAGCCATCTCTTTGTTGCCAAATAGATCTTCAATGTTGAAAGATGCGTCTTTGATTTCCACCTTGAGTATGACTGCGAATTCGTCTTGATCAGATCTGAGAACGTGCAATATCTCAAATGACTTTATTTTTTGCAACATCTCAAGCAATTTTAAACCAGATTGAATGTCAAGCGACTTTATTTCTTGATTCACAATTTCTGGCTCAGATTTGTCGACGTCTTTTAGGTTTTCTAGGTCTTTTAGTTTCTTAATTTGGTCTTTTATCGATAACTCTAAAACGAGTCTGCGCATAGATAAGAATTGGCTTGGCATCCTAAATACTTTATGAAAAAAGCGAGTGTATTCGCTATAAGCTTAATCCGAAACGATGTCTATGTATCAGAAAATTAAGTGAAGTGAAAAAAGAAATGGAACCATTGGACATTATTTCGGTCGAAAACCTCGTAGAGGTCTATGCTGACGGCACAAGAGCACTTGAGGGGATCTCTTTTAATGTGAAAGAGGGCGAGTTTTTCGGGTTTCTGGGGCCGAATGGCGCAGGAAAAAGCACCACAATAAAAGTCCTCACCACACTTCTCAGAAAGACTTCAGGGCAAGTGCAAGTAGCTGGTTACGATTTAGAAAAATCGCCAAAGGAAATCCGAAAAGTCATCGGAGTTCTGAGCCAAGAAACAATTATCGATGTCGACCTAACAGGCAAAGAAAACCTTCGGCTCCAAGGCCGTTTAGAACAGATGAGAGGAAGCGCCCTTGAAAGTCGCGTAATCGAGTTATTGAAGATGGTTCAACTTGAAGAATTCGCAAACAAACCAGCAGGAAGATATTCAGGAGGCATGAAGAAAAGACTTGACCTCGCCTCTGCCCTAATCCACAAGCCTAAATTACTTTTCCTTGATGAACCGACAACTGGACTTGACCCCCAGTCCCGCGCGTCAATATGGGACTACTTGGAAGAACTGAACAGGGAAGAAGGCATTACAATATTTTTGACCACACAGTATTTGGAGGAGGCAGACAAGCTCTGCCGGCGACTCTCAATAATTGACCACGGGAAGATTGTTGCTGGTGGTTCGCCCACAGAACTCAAGCAAGCAATCGGACATGACACCATAACTCTTTCACTTAAGAACCCAAGAGATTCCTTGTTGAGATCCGAAACGAAAAGGATTTTGCAAGGAATTCCCGGAGTAGTGGATGTTACTGATTCAGACGGTGGCATTGTTGTCCACGCAAAGAACGCGAACGAAATAATAGCTGACATAGTTACAGCGCTGGATCGTAACAACATTCGACCGGCTTCTTTGAATATGTCCTCTCCAACACTTGACGATGTTTTCCTGCACCATACAGGCAGAAGAATAAGACCGGAAGAACTCGGCAGAAAAACTACCGAAGCATTCTTTATGTGAGGTAAACTAAAAATGACACTATTTTATGACATTCAATCCTTGTTCATAAGAGCTTTAACAAAACTATGGAGAAACCCTACTCTACTGTTTATCAACCTCTTCCAACCCTTGCTGTTTCTGCTCCTTTTTTCGCAGTTACTGCAAAAACTCTCCCTTTTTCTAGGACCCTCTGGGAGTTACCTTGCTTACCTTACGCCTGGCGTATTGGTGTTGAATGCTACTCTGGGCATGCTTGGGTCGGGCCTGTCGATTGTGAATGATCTTAACTCGGGTTTTCTTCAGAAGGTGCTTTTAACTCCTGCCAGCAGATCGGCAATTTTGCTTGGTCGTTTGGTGACCGATCTGCTCGTGCTCATGGTCCAGTCAGTTATAATAATTGGAGTGGCAATGTTGCTGGGTTTAAGCATTGCAACTGGAGTCGGTGGGCTCTTACTTATTCTAGTTACTTTTGCATTCTTCGGACTCGCTTGGTCAGGGCTCGCACTTGCCGTGGGTTTGAAGACAAAGAAGGCGGAAACTCTATCCGCCGTGGGCAATATTTTAGCGTTCCCACTTATCTTTATTAGCAGCGCTCTTTTCCCCACATCGATCATGCCTCTTTGGGCGCGAACCGTGTCTGACTACAACCCATTAAGTTATGTCGCTAACGTAACAAGGGGCTTAGTCGAAGGTGGGTTGACTTGGAGTACATTTGCCTCTGCTTACGCTGTGATCGGGCTGATGGCAATTTTGACTTTCGCAGCTACTTTGTACCAATTCAGGAAAGTCATCAGTTAAGAGGACCGAAAAAAGGAAGATGCTGACACTGGTGTGAGCAACAATGCTTGAAATGAAAAATCGCTGTGAATCGCCAAAAATGGGGTCTGCCTAACGCCGCCCCTTTTTCTTTTTTCTTGAACATTTCAACGGATCTGCCCCTGAACTTACTCTGCAGCTGAGAAGGGGGTAATGTTTTTAGGTTATATTTTAGTTTCCTACCGTCATTACTAACGAGTGGGATTGATTAGCATGCAGCCTTTGCCTAAAGATTATAACTTTGCGGAAATTGAGCGTAAGTGGCAGCAGAAATGGGAAGAAATGGGCATCTACCACTATGACTGGAACGACAAAAAACGTATTCCCTTTAGCATAGATACTCCGCCGCCTTACCCGTCAGGCGAACTACACATGGGCAACGTTTTGAACTGGACTTACTTTGACATGGTAGCCCGTTTCAAACGCATGCAAGGCTTCAACGTGCTTTTCCCGCAGGGCTGGGACTGCCACGGCTTAGGCATAGAAATTCAAGTTGAAAAAGCAAAAAACATACGCAAACGCGACGTCTCCCCCGATCAATTCCGAGCATGGTGTATCGAGCTTGTCGAGAAATACATCGCCATGATGAAGGAAGGCATACTTAAGATGGGTGCAAGCATAGACTGGACTACCGAATACAAGACGATGGATCCAGATTATTGGCGTCGCACGCAATTGAGCTTCGTTTTGCTTCATAAGAAAGGCTACATGTATCAGGGCACACACCCAGTAAATTGGTGTCCCAGAGACGAAACCGCCATCGCCGACGCAGAAGTCGACCACATAAAAAAAGAGGGCGTCCTGCACTACATACGGTTCCAGCTTGAAGGCAGCAACGAATACCTGCTCATAGCAACTTCACGACCCGAATTCATACCCGCATGCGTCGCCGTGGAAGTTAACCCCAAAGACGAGCGCTACAGCAAATACATTGGCAGAAAAATCGCTGTGCCTCTCATGAATCGGGAAGTAACCATTATTTCCGAGGAGTCGGTGGACCCATGCTTTGGAACGGGAGTTGTCCAAATCTGCACATACGGGGACAAAGAGGATGTAAAAACTGTCATAAAACATAAACTCCCAGTTATCAGGCTCTTAACGGAAAGCGGAAGAATAAGCGAGGCAGGATGTAAATACGCAGGTTTATACGTTAACCAAGCACGCGCAGCCATCGTTGCAGACTTAACCGCTGCAGGATTATTAGAGAAAACCGAAAAGATTCAGCAGGAAGTGGGCGTCTGCGACCGCTGCAAAGCCCAAGTTGAAATCTTAGAGGTTAAACAATGGTTCATGAAAACATTGCCGTTATCGGCGGCAGTGGAGAAGAACGCTAACGAGATTCCATGGTACCCAGATTACATGAAAAACCGTCTCATTGATTGGACGCGGGCGCTGGATTGGGATTGGGTTGTTAGCCGCCAAAGATTGTTTGCCACGCCAATTCCAGTGTGGTACTGCAAGAGTTGTGGCGAAGTCATCGTTGCCCAAGAAAGCTGGGTGCCAATTGACCCGAGAATGGAAAAACCCCGAATAGACAAATGCCCCAAATGCGGCGGAACAGAATTCAATGGCGAAACTGATGTTTTAGATACGTGGATGGATTCCTCAATCACCTGTGCAGTACATGCAGGTTGGCCAGACCGCGCTGACTGGAAGCACCAGTTCCCCGCAAGCATGCACCCCTCAGGCACAGACATCATCCGAACCTGGGCTTACTACCTCATGGTACGCCACTTAGCCCTATTCGATGAACGCCCATTTAACAGCGTGCTGATAAACGGCATGGTGCTGGGCGCCGACGGCAGAAAAATGAGCAAATCACTCAAAAACTACGCTGCGGCACCCGAAGTATTAGACAAAAATGGAGCCGATGCTACAAGACAGTGGGCTGCAGGCGGAGGAGCAACAGGCTCAGACATCCCGTTCCGCGCGCAAGACGTCGAGTATGGCAGACGCTTCTTGGTTAAGCTGTGGAACGCCTCGGGCTTCACAAGTAACCTCTTAGCTGATTATAAGCCCCAAGTACCCGCGGGTTTGGAGCTTCAGCCGCTAGACAAGTGGATAATTAGCAAAGCAGAAAACCTAACAAAGAAAGTTACCGATGCCTTTGAAAAGTGCCAGTTCAACATTGCCGTTGAAGATGTACGCAATTTCACTTGGCATGTTTTCTGCGACTACTATGTTGAAGCAGTCAAAGACAGGCTCTACAACCCTGACCTTCATGGGCAACCAAAACGGTTGGCAGCCCAGTACACACTCTACGAGGTGCTCTACCGCATATTGCAGTTGTTGGCGCCTGTGATTCCGCATTTGACTGAAGAAATTTACCAGCACATGTTCGCCGAAAACAAGAGTTTTGAAAGCTTGCAGACTTCACCATGGCCCAAGTTCAATGCGGCGCTTGCAGATGAGGAGGCTGAGAAGAACGGTGACTTACTTATTGCTATCATCGGTGAAGTGCGGCATGACAAGGCAGAGAAAAAACTGCCGTTAAACGCACCAGTGAAAAACTTAGTTGTTTACGCTGGAAGTGACAAGAACGCGAAAGTTATCTGCTCAGCCAGCGGAGACATTGCTGGAACCTTGAAAGTGACCAACATCCAAGTTCTCTCTGAAAAGCTTAGTGAAGGACGACAAGTTAGCCCCTACAATGTTTATATCAAAGCAGAATATTGAGGCGAAAGCATGGTTAAAAACAAGGTAAAAGTTGGCTTGATAGGGTGCGGTACGATTGGCACTGTACTAGCGGAGGCTATTGAGCGCAAACTGGTAGTTTGTGACGAGTTGGTTGTTTACGACTTTGACGCTTCGAAAGCGCAGAAGCTCAAGAGTAAACTCAATTTCCCAGTTACCATTGTTGGAGGCATTGATGAATTGCTTGCTTTAAAGCCTAAGGTTGTTGTAGAAGCGGCGTCGCAGCAGGCGGCTAAGGATTATGTTCCAAAAATTGTTTCGGCAGGAATCGAGTTAATTGTGATGAGCACGGGCGCACTGTTAGGTTTAGATGTTGATTTGGGCAGGGTTCATGTTCCTTCAGGCGCTATCGGCGGCTTAGACGCGATCTCCAGTGCAGCCTTAGCTGGGATTGACGAGGTAGTTTTGACTTCACGCAAAAATCCGAAAGCTTTAGGGACCGACAATAAAGAGGAAAAAGTTGTTTACGAGGGCTATGCAGAAGAAGCAGCTAAGACTGTTTCCGAGGGAAATGAATGTTGCTGCCACTTTAGCGTTAACTGTTAAGCCAGCCAAAGTAAAAGTGCGAGTTGTCTCAGACCCAGCGGTGAAACGGAATACGCATGAGATTCAGGTTAAATGGCGGTTTGGCGAAATGTCTTTGCGCTTTGCCAACGACCCGCATCCAGATAACCCGCACACCAGCGCGTTGGCGGCGTGGTCAGCCATCAAATTACTGCAGAGCCTCATGAAAACCTAAACGCTCTAACCCACGAGGAAACAATAGATTCCCTAATTTTTGCAAAAATCAGGAAACAGAAAACCGCAAACCAAGCCCTAAACCAAAAAATCAGCCCAAAACAAGCTTTAACCAAAACTGCCTGCCGTTAGACCTACCCTACTATTTGCAACAAAAATTCAACCACAAAAAGCGAAACTAAGCTAATTGCAAAAAATAAAAAGAAAAGAAATTATGAAATAGCTTATTCTGTTTTTTCTTCACTGGAGTCTTCTGTTTCGGTTGCGGCTGCGGCTTCTTCGCTGCTTTGCTCTACTTCCGTTTGCGCCCCCTGAGGGGCCTCCAAAGGGTGGGCTGGAACTATAGTCTCCTCTACTATTACTGGCTCATTAATTGGTTCAATTAGTGGCTCCATTACTTTCTCAAGTGTTGTCTCAATTGGAGTTGCTTCTGGAATGACCTCAAAATCTTGCAGTGGAACCTTAACTTCGGGCTGTTCTGGTTCTGCTTCAAAGATTACCTCGGTTGGGGTAGTGTCTGCTGTTTCCACTTCAAATGCTGGTTGTTCGACTGCTGGTGTAGCTTCTGGAGATGCTGCTTCTATAATTATGGCTGGTTCTTCCATTATTGGCTCGGTTATTGCTGGCTCTTGAGGAGCAAATTCAGGTGTCGGTTCGCTTATTACTTGTACTTCTGGTTCTGCAGGAGCAATTGGAGCTGATTCTGCTGGAGTAACCTCCACGATTGGAGTCTCAACTGGAACAACTTCAACTGGAGCGGTTTCCACTGGAACATTTTCGATTGTCACTGGAACATTTTCGATTGGAGCAGTTGCGATGGGAGCTGAAACAGTTTCTACTGGAGCAATCTCGGCAGGAGCACTTTCAACTGGAGCAGCTTCTGCTTTTACAGTTTCAACTGGAATCTCAGATGGAGCGATTTCAACTGGGGCCAGCGGTACTGGCGATGTTTCCATTACAATTTCAACTGGAGCGGCTTCAACAGGAGCCTCCAAAGGGGTCGGTTCTATCGGCGCTGGTTCTGAAATCTTAGCTTCGATAATTGGAGCGACTGGTTCAGGGGCTGCGGGCGCTTGTATTGATGTTGGGGAGCATAGTTGGCTTGTGGATTGTTTTATTACGTTTAGTTCGTTTCTGGTTGTTTCTAGTCCAGTTGTGAGAAGGGTTATTTCTTGTTGATAAATTTGCTCGTCGATTTCTCCCACTACGTGTTGAATTTCATAGTTGGCAAGAAGTATTTCTAATGTTTTAATTTGGTTTTCTAGTTCCTGGGTTTTTAGTTGCATGCTTTCAATTAGTTCTTTCTGCTGTTTTTCGATTTGCACAATTGCCGCATTGATGTCATTGGTAAATGAGTCACGAGTCGATTGAGAAATTTTGCCACTTTCAAAAAGCTTGTCTAGCGCTTGCTTCTTTTTATTGGCTATTTCGTTTTCTTCGTTTAATCGTTTAAATGTATATTTCCATGAAATCAATTTTAGGGCACCGAACATCTTTAGCGTAAAAGAAGAGATAACGTTTCTTAACATGCACATATATCGCTAACTATTAAAATCGGTTACTGAAGCAGGAAAATAGAAACTTTACGTTAAAATTGTATGACTCTTATGCGTGTTTATGTATATAAAAATTGAAAATTTTTTAACATTTGCTTCAAGGCTATGACATTTCCATGTAAAATAACCCCTATTCGCTGCCATGCTATGGCATAATACATGAAAATGCGCAATGACCTTTTTGCGATGATAGTAACTGCAAGTTTAATTTGTTTATACTTTTCAGTTTTTGTTATAACATATTATTCTAAATCCGAATAAGTCTTATATATCTAAACACGAATAAACAATAGTGAGCGTGCAAAAAACATGGTAGCATTAACAATAACAGTTAACAACGAAAAATCAGAAGCAAAAATATTGAAAAAAATGCATGAAAAAGTAATCAAAAGCTTTATGGACACAATAATAATGGCTGAATTACAAAACGGACCTATAAGCGGATACGACGTAATATCATTCATCCACAACAAATTCGGCTTCCTAGTCAGCTCAGGCACAGTTTACTCACTGCTATACTCTCTTGAAAGAAACGGCCTAGTTGAAGGAGTATGGATTGAAAGAAAAAGAGTCTACAAACTCACCGAAAAAGGCGCAAAAACCATTGAAACCATACTCAACTCACAGGATAAAATCAAAAGCTTCATGACAACAATACTAAAAGCACAAACAATCCATTAACCTATTTCTTTTTACCACTATTCTAATCGAAACGCTAAAAAACCCCTTCTCATTTTTCTATCAGTCCGCAACGATTTGAGCGGGGTCCGTAGCTCAGTCAGGCTAGAGCACCGGACTTTTAATCCGGGGGTCGCGGGTTCAATTCCCGTCGGACCCGCCAATATTTCTTTAAAAGCCACGTGATTTAAGCCCTGTTTATTTTGTTGACCGTTACAGAATTCCGTAACGCCGTTACAGTTTTCCGTAACGCTTAGTCCAGATCCTTCGAGTAAGGCAAGCTCCGAATGCAGTTGGGCAGTTTTGGCTTTAATGCGGTGACGTAACACACGACTGTAATCTGCGCTGAAGCTTTCAGGGGATTTAAGAAACTCGAGTTCTATTTTGCTTAACATGCTTTTCGCCTTAAAGTTATTTGACCGTCCAGGCATTTAATACCTTGATTTGCTGAGGTTGACGATCGGAAAACCCTTGAGCATAAACACTGTTCTATGGATTTCAGGGTGAACCAGTTACTATAATAGTACTTGATTTACCCAAAATTTTGCAGAACAGTGGTCGTTGCGATGATTGGTGCAGGGGTGGGATTTGAACCCTCACCGCAGTGGAGATGTCACCCGCGATTCCCCTTTTTTCTTGAAGCGTTTGCAGACAGGCTTAAACACAGACGCAGTTTTTCTTGAGTGTTAGAACGATTTAGCCAATTTGGCTAACTGCTTAGTTGTTCACTTTTTGGCGTTAGCGATAAATATACAATGCAGTACTAAATGTTGAGAGGAACGAACTATGGAACTTGATGTTTGCATTAAAGGTAGGAGAAGCGTTAGAAGTTATACGGATGAGCCTGTTTCAAAGGAACAAGTTGAAGCTGTTTTGGAGGCGGGTGTTTGGGCTCCAACAGGCATGTGGAGGGAGCCGTGGAGGTTCATAGTTATCGAAAATAAAGAATTAATTAAGTATGTTTCAGATGAAGCCAAAGTTTTAGCCAAGGAAAAGTTCCCTTCTTACGCCAAGCACCTGTCTTCAGAAGCTGATGTAATCTGCTATGATGCCCCTGTGCTCATACTAGTGTGTACAGAAAAAGACCAATTTGCTGACAACAACTTAGCGGAGAGCGTTTTAGCTACAGAGAATATGTTTTTGAAAGCGTATGAGCTTGGGCTTGGAACCTGCTATATGGGCTTCGTTTCGTTACTAAAAAGCAAGCCCGATGTTCTCAAGAAGATTGGACTTCCTGATAACTATGAAATGATGGTACCCTTAATCTTAGGGCATCCCAAAACAAAACAAGAAGCAGGAAAGAGAAAAAAACCGAATATCCTGAAATGGATTAAGTAACATTGAATAGCGGTCCGACCTCGGCAAAAACGGCGATTTTGTCTTTAAATTGGGGTTGAACTTCCACCCTCTGGTAAATTGAGCAGGGCATGGATTTGAACTCCTTCACCCGTGGAGATTTCACCCGCACAACCCTATTTTTTTATCAAGTGTAATTGATTTGAAATATATAATCGAAAAAAGCAGAAAGCAATAAACTTATAATCCAAGTCAAACCAATAAAAGCCGAAGTAAGTGGATAAAATGGACAGGAAATTAAAAACTATACCCGAACCGAAAAAGGGAACCCGAACCGTTTTTGCATCTAAAACGTTGCCAGTAATAAAAAGCAAGGGTGGTAATACTACTTATCTATGTGGTAATTGTGGAGCAAAGCTTGGCGAGAATATCATCGAAGGAAAATTCAAGAATGTTGTGTTAAAGTGTCCAACCTGCAACCTCTACAACGACATATAGTTTAGGTGACGATTTTTCACATGGAGAAGAATTCTGCTCAAGTAACAGAGACTTAACAGAACCACCGAAAAGACTCTGTTACCGCTACGCCTTCATGGTTCCAACTTCTCTGCTGGAACAAGGAACGTAGGATATTCTACTTTTCCATCTTTGTTATCGTGGCCGCTGGTGCATTTAAATTGTTTGACCGCTGCACACATTTCCTCTCTTAAACGCTGATTTTTATTTTTATCAATCGTTATCTAACACGATAGGCCAAAAAAACCAGCTAACATCGCCGACAAAGAGCTATGCTATTTTACTTAGATTGATGCAGGGGTGGAATTCGAACACGTCACCCGTGGAGATTTCACCCGTATAACCCCATTTTCTTTGATTAAAAACTGTTGAACGAAAAAACTTGACACGGAGATGAATGTATGTTGGAAGAAAAAATAGTCACATGCCCTAATTGTGGCAGTCAAAGGTCATACAAGGACGGAATAAGGTACACAGACACAAAAGAGATCCAGCGCTACCTCTGCCGTGAGTGCGGCTACAGGTTTTCGTAAGAAAAACGCAAAATCCTTTTTTTCTTGAAAACACAGGTCGTTTTTTGAGTATTTTTAAATACTTTTAATATTAATCATTTTTAGGGATGCCTGCCTTTGGTTACGGAAAAGAAGATTGGAGACAAAACGGTTTTTCTCTGTGATGTTTGCGGTCTTGGTTACGCGGACAGGAAGACAGCCCAGGAATGCGAGGACTACTGCAGAGCCCACCCCGGCTCTTGCAGCGTGGAGATATCCCAGAAAGCAGTCTATCTTCCAGAGAAACCGTCGGCGCGTTTGAAGAATACTTGAACCTGAAAACTTTGGTTAGAGCTGTTCTTAACTTATCTCGAAATCTTGAAGCTAAAACCGCTGAGCTTGAAGAGTTAAAGGTTAAGGTCGCGCAGATCGAGAGCAGCAAGCCCGCGCACAGACAAAATAGTTATGCTGCCCGACAAGATTAAACTCGTACCCTTGGGAGCTAAACTTGATTTTCTAAACGCTAATGGCTTCTCAATGATCTCTGATAAGTGTAGTGTCCAGCTTCGTAACAGCGCAGGTCACCTAAGCTATAAAGTTGATACTGCTGGTAACGTTACTTTGCC
>CAWAUU010000053.1:0-15744 GCA_963785215.1 Candidatus Bathyarchaeota archaeon | reverse complement strand
GTAATTTTGGCTTCTCCTCAGGCTTGGATAATAAAAGTTGCTTTAACAAACACAATAAACTTTAAAAGAGACTTTATCATTTCTGTTCAGCTTTATCAGAGGCAAGAGACACATTGCGAACAGGTGGGTACCAGTTCAGCGAAAATGCGCTCAACTTGCCCTGTTAAAAATCATAATAACAAAAGGAGGAAAAGAAATGTTATCAAGAGATTGCGACGGATGCTCCCAAATGAAACCGTGCAATAGACGTTACTTTGTCGTTGAGAAAGGCAATTGTGTCTACTGCCCCGACGGAACAGCCCATCTAGTAGATGGACTATAAAATAAAGCGAAAAAATCATTAAAATTTTTTCATTCGCTCTTTTTTTTATTTTCTTACTGTTTTTTCAGATAAATCAGTCATAAATAGAAATTTATTTTTTTTTAAAATCATTAAATGCTATAATATCGTGATTTTTGGTTTGAAAAAGTGAGTTAACGTTGTTGTTGAGAGACACATTTTAGCGACGAAAGAATTAGGCAGCTCGGGTGATCATTTATCACCTGGAACTTAACAGCGGGTGCAAATTATCAAATGATCCTTGCCGTGATTTATTCTTAATTTATGGCTCTTAACATAATCTTCCAATTGATTGGACGATGATTCACTGGCTAAGGTTGCATCCGTTAGAACTACATAACCTTCAGTTTCACTATCATTAATGCCCCATTCAATGAACCCTTTGAATACTTTGGGGTGACAGGCGGGAAATTTCTTTGAGAATTCTAATGCTTCAGCGAAATTCATGCAAATTAACCCGATTCACATAACATTTTGTTGTATGAAATTCTTAAAATGTTGTGCGTAAAATAGGCTACAAACATCTTTTAAAATTTGTTAGATCGCGGTTTCTAATCGCATTTTTATTTTAATTGGATTGCGCCATAAAAAGTACATAAAAGCTAAGCCCATCACTTAGATGCTGATAGATAAGTCGTTGCCATCCACTTTCACTTCGTAAACCTGCGAATCGTAACTTTTGATAAAGCTCTGTAATTCGGCTATACGCTGAGACATTTGGATCATTGTTTTTTTTTTGCTTCTTCTGGACATTTTGCAATCAAGTTAGCGGCACCGCTTTCCATGATTTTTGGTCCGGAGACCAGTTTCCCCGTGGTAACATCAAACCTCGAAAAATGCAGTGGGCAAGTAACAACGGTGTTAGTCAGCGTGCCCATAGAGAGCCTAGCGCTCATGTGACCACATCTATCGCCTATGGCGTAGAATTTGCCTTCAACATTAGCGATCATTATCTCTTTTCCATCGATTTCCACGTGCTTCATCTTGCTTACGGGGAGTCGACTGTTTTGGCAACTTTCACAAAATTCATTCATTCACCTCGCGAACAGATTTTAGCTTAAGAATCTTAAATTTAACTTAATTTGTAAGCTATTTAAATCATAAGGTTGCAACTACTCGCTGGAAAGTCAGGCTGTGTTCATTGCGTTTTTGCGTCTCCTATCAATCAAACGGAAGGCTGCGTTAGCGCCCACAAAAATTACCAATAAAACCAGGAGAAATCCAAGGAAACTGAAGATTCTAGCCAGCAAGAGAAATAAGTTCAACACTAGCACAACAGTGGCGATAATGAAGATTGCAACCTTCTCTTTAACGATAATCCTGGGAGACATAGATTCATAGGCACGATTAAACGCACCACTTGCTCTTACTAATCTCTTTCCGTTACCTGCAACTTAAACATTGCAAGAGCATGGATAGTCAACTCAGCTTCCTTGAAACGTCTGCAAGCAAAAAGTAAGCTGCTGCGATGGCTATCACTACGAGTGTGTAAGTGCGTTTAACCCCTAAACATCGGTCCAAAATTAAGTGGACTAATTTTTTTTTATCTTTTAGGAATAATCAATTCTCACTCCTTTTTTAGAAATTCTAAAAACGAGTTGTGTCGAAGTTTTGAAAAAAAAGAAAAAAAAGAGGTTATGTGGTTGTGGTTTCTGCGGCGTACAGGATTTTGGGTTTTTCCATTTCGAATCACCTGAAGCGACCTATTCTGCGTCTTTCTGAAAAGCTTCGAGATTAACCCATTTCGCAAACGTATTCGTAGCCTGCTTCTATTAGTTGGCAAACTTCTTGTTCCGAGTGAGCTACTTATGCTGTATTGTTATGCACTAGCTCTTGCTACGACCAGGCGAGGTCGAAGCGGTCAAGGTTCATTACCTTGTTCCACGCCGCTACGAAGTCGTGCAGGAACTTCTCCTGGGAGTCCTCACATCCGTAGACTTCCGCCAAGGCCCGGAGTTGGGAGTTCGAACCGAAGATGAGGTCAACACGGGTACCGGTCCACTTGAGTTTGCCCGTTGCGCGATCACGACCCTCGAACACGTCTTCGTCTTTTGAGGTTGCCTTCCATGTCGTGCTCATGTCGAGCAGATTCACGAAGAAGTCATTGGTGAGCGTCTCTGGCCGCTTGGTGAAGACACCGTGCTGGGACTGTCCGAAGTTGGCATTCAAGACGCGCATGCCGCCAACGAGAACCGTCATCTCAGGAGCAGTCAGCGTCAACAGTTGCGCACGATCAACCAGCAGTTCCTCTGCCGATACGGCGTATTTGGTTTTGAGATAGTTACGGAACCCGTCTGCAACCGGTTCGAGTACGGCGAATGACTCCACATCGGTTTGCTCCTGCGATGCATCCGTGCGTCCCGGCGTGAAGGGAACAGTTATATCGTAACCGGCATTCTTCGCAGCCTGCTCGACACCTGCGCATCCACCCAAAACAATCAAGTCAGCGAGCGAAACCATCTTCCCGCCTGACTGCGCACTGTTGAACTCCTTTTGGATTCCCTCAAGGGTCTGCAGCACCTTCTTCAGTTGAGCCGGCTGGTTAACTTCCCAATCCTTTTGCGGTGCAAGACGGATACGAGCCCCGTTCGCACCGCCGCGCTTGTCGGAGCCACGGAACGTGGACGCCGATGCCCAGGCGGTCGAAACCAGTTCCGAGATCGACAGACCAGAGGCAAGGATTTTGCCCTTGAGGTCTGCGATGTCCTGCTCATCAATTAGCTCATAATCGACTGCGGGTATTGGGTCTTGCCAGATCAGTTCCTCCGCTGGGACTTCTGGGCCGAGATAGCGCGAGCGGGGACCCATATCGCGGTGGGTAAGCTTGAACCACGCTCGGGCGAAGGCATCTGCTAGCTGATCCGGATTCTCGTAGAAGCGCCTTGCAATCTTCTCGTAAACCGGGTCGAACCGCAGGGCAAGGTCAGTGGTCAGCATGGATGGCGCGTGACGCTTTGACGGGTCGTGCGCATCCGGCACGGTACCGGCGCCTGCGCCACCCTTCGGCTTCCACTGGTACGCACCAGCCGGACTCTTGGTCAGTTCCCATTCGTAGCCGAACAGGTTCCCTAAGAAGTTGTTGCTCCACTTAGTTGGCGTCTGGGTCCAGATGACTTCCAGGCCGCTGGTAATCGTGTCATCACCTTTGCCCGTGCCAAATTTGCTCTTCCAGCCGAGGCCCTGTTCCTCGATGGGGGCGGCTTCAGGCTCGGGACCCACCAGTGACGCAGCGCCAGCGCCGTGGGTTTTACCGAAGGCGTGGCCGCCCGCGATAAGGGCCACCGTCTCCTCGTCGTTCATCGACATGCGAGCGAAAACCTCGCGGATATCCTTCGCAGCAGCAAGCGGATCCGGGTTGCCGTTCGGGCCTTCCGGATTGACGTAGATTAGCCCCATCTGCACAGCAGCAAGCGGATTTTCGAGGTCCCTGTCCCCTGAATAGCGTTTGTCACCTAGCCAGGTGGTTTCGGAACCCCAGTAGACATCCTCTGGCGGCTCCCAGATGTCCTTGCGTCCACCGCCGAAACCGAAGGTCTTAAATCCCATCGACTCCAGAGCGCAGTTGCCGGCGAGGATCATCAGGTCGGCCCAGGAGATTTTCTTGCCGTATTTCTGTTTGATCGGCCAAAGCAAACGACGCGCCTTGTCGAGGTTAACGTTGTCCGGCCAACTGTTGAGAGGCGCGAAACGCTGCGCGCCCCCGGAGACACCCCCACGACCGTCACCCTTGCGGTAGGTGCCTGCGCTATGCCACGCCATCCGTATGAAGAGCCCCCCGTAGTGACCGTAATCGGCCGGCCACCAATCCTTCGAGTCAGTCATCAGCGCATAGAGGTCCTTCTTCACGGCTTCCAGGTCGAGTTTCTTGAATTCATCAGCGTAGTTGAACTCCTTGCCCATCGGATTGGACAAGGGGGAATGCTGGTGCAAAATATTCAGGTTCAACTGGTTCGGCCACCAGTCTTGGTTCGACGTGCCCCGCGCACCTGAAGTAATCATTGGTCTCTTTTTTTCAGTCATAAAAAGCCTCACTACACTAAATAGCGCGAATTTATTTAAGGATTAACTTATCACCCTTTCAAGTTAGGAAAACAAGCTCTACTTAAGAGCCTCTTAAACGCATTATTATGTTTGTTTGTTGCTTTTCTGTTGCTGTGGCAGCGTCACTGGGATTATGGTTGCTTTTGAGAGGTTTTCTTGCTCATTAAGGATTAGTGATATGGCTTTACCTTCAGGAACGATTATCTTGGTGTTGTTCTGCAAAGCTGTTGCAATTGTGTCTAGTTGCTTGAAGACTACGGCGCTGTCCTTGAAGTACGTGGTCAAAGCCTCGTTCCTCAGTTTGGTTGCTTGGGCGTCCCCTTCAGCTATGGCGATGGTGGCGGTTTTCTGACCTTCAGCTTGGAGGATGGCTGCTTGCTTTTGTCCTTCTGCAACTTGAATCGCAGCGTTTTTCTCTCCGCTCGCCAAAGTAGCTTGAGCTATGGCGGTTTTCTCGGCTGCCTGCCTTTCGTTATCGGCTTTAAGGACAGACTCCATGGATATAATTAGGTCTTTCGGCGGCTCCAAATCTTTGATTTCTGCTCGCACGATTTCTATGCCCCACTTCTCCGTCTGCTCATCTAGAGCTGTTTTGAGGCTGGTGTTGATTATGGGTCTAGAAGTGTTAGCTATCGCCATATCCATACTGCCTATGATATCCCTGAGTACTGTTCGCGCAAGAGTGTCTATTTGTTCGGCGAAGCTTGCCACGTTGTACTGTGAAGCCTTCACAGAGATTTCGTCGGGCTTAATCTTGTAGAATACTACGGCGTCCACTCCCATGAAGACTTTATCTTTGGTTATTACATCTTGGCGCTGCACGGGTGTCATTCGTTCGGTTATGTTGACTTTGATTAGGCGGTCTACGAAGGGCACAAGAAATGTTATGCCTCCTTGCACGAATCTGTGGTATTTGCCAAGCCTCTCCACTAAGCCTTTTTCTGTGGGTCTGACAATGCGAAGTGAAGAAATGACTGCGTATATGACTATAACTAAAAGGATCACTATTGCTGTAGTTTCAATTACGGCTGACATGCAACCTATCTCCTGGCTGCTTACCCTTTTAGGGTTATGCAGATTTAAGATTTGCTTAAACAAAAAAGACTCAATTTACAAAAAGGTAAAGTCAGAAAGCGGGCCCGGTGGGACTCGCCTAAATATTTAAGCGAATCCTTTGTTTAACCACAAACGAATTGTGGGGCCGCTGGGTCTCAGCCAAATCAGACTGTGTAAAAACTCTCAAAAGATTTTAGAAAAATGCTATCTTTAAATGGGTTCGGAACCTTTCTTACAAAGATTAAGCTTACTTATTATACTGATAACTAATGATACTATTCTAATAGGGCAAAAACCAACAGCATGCCAATTTATGCAGAAAAGACAGTATCGAAAAAACCCAAAGAATCAGATAACTGAGAAAACAAAAAAAAGGTGGCTTAGGCGTTTAGTTTCTTGATTAGCCACGCCATGTTTTTGCCCAGCGTATCCATCGTTTCTAAGCCTTCCGCGTCTTTCTCGACTTCGCCTTGGTGAAAGCCTATGCCGTTGTTCCAGTATGACGAGCCAGGAACAATCATTTGGCCAATGAGAAAATAGTTGTTAATAGCGTCAAACGTTAGAATTCCACCTGCTCTGCGCATTGTAACCACTGCGGCCCCGACTTTTCTCTGGAACAGGTCATCGTTTGCCGTTGCCACGGTGCCTGTACGGTCTATGAACGCTTTCATCTCTGGTGTCATCATGGAAATGTATGTGGGTGAACCAAGGAGGATTCCGTCTGCCGCGGCTATTTTTTCGATGTAGCTGTTAATGTTGTCGTTTACGATTATGCATTGCTTATTTTTTGTTTTTAAGCATGCACCGCAAGCTGTGCAGCCGTGGATTTCTTGTTCTGCAAGCTGGATAAGTTCGGTTTCTATTCCTTCGGCTTCTAAAACCGCCAAGACGCGGCGGAGCAAAATGGCGGTGTTTCCGTTTTTATGTGGGCTTCCGTTGAAAGCTACAACCTTCATATTTTTTCCTCGCTTTAAATTTATTTTGACTAATCGTTAACACAAATATTAGTATACTAAAGATACTTATTTTAATATCGCAGGAACCAATAGTATACTATGGTTAAGACATCAAATAGAGAGGTAACAAATGCGATTCAGCTTCCGGCTGTGAAATTTAAAAATTGCCCTATCAAAGTTACCATGAACGTTTTGGGAAAAAAATGGACGGTTCTTATCCTTCGGGACATTGCGCTCTTTAAGATTGATAGGTTTAATCAGCTGCGTCGATCTATTCCTGGCTTGACCCCGCGGGTTCTTATCATGCGATTACATGAACTGGAGAAATGTGGACTTATCCAAGCAGTTATTATAAAAGATAAGCCGCGGCTTGTTAAGTGGACTCTGACGGAAAAAGGCCAGGACACAGTACCGATTCTTATGAGCATCCTATCCTTTGGCGCAAAATGGTACCCCGCTGAAGTTTTCGAGGACCACCAACCACGTACAATAAAAGAAATATATCCAGACATTAGGTAGCCAAATAAAGAGCAAGTACGCTATTGAGATTCTTTGCAAGATGAGCGGTCCGATGGAGTTTGAAACCAATTTTTAAGCGTCTTTGCAATCGGTAAACTGGGTTCGAGTCCCTTCTCAGAAGCCATTTAAAAATAGTGCCATTTATTTTAGGTTTTTAGTCCTAGGGTCTCTGGCGCTTCCAACCTTTTCTCAGCCAACTTTTCAAAAGGATTCGTTTAATACTATAAGCGAGTCCAATGGCGGGCTCGCTGGGATTTGAACCCAGCGTGTTCAAGAACTAAAAAAAGCCATATAGAGAGGAAAGTAGTTTGGGTTTGGGGACTAAAATTTAATGCTTAATCCCGACTGGGTCAAGGCTTCAAAGAAGAAAATTCACAATTGACAGTCTGCTTAAACATTTCTACATATTTTGTAAAAAAAGAAAAAAGAGTGGGCGGTTTAATCTATTTTCCATTTTTTGGCTACCTTCACTATGAGGAACACGATTAATGCCACTATAATGAAAGTAATTAGAGCTATTAAAAAGTCGCCGATGCCAAACGTCTGTTTCAAAACCGGAACTGTATAGGTAGCTAAGTCTGACATATGGGGGATTGCTAAGCCTAAGAGTGGAATAATGAAGTCTGCGACAAGAGCCTTAACCAAATCACCAAGATACAAGGCTAAGATGAAAGCAACAGCTAAGCCAAGAATTTTGTACGTTGATAGGAAGTCTTTGAATTCTTTCCATAAGCCTTTGGGCGGTTCTGGTGTTGGAGGTTTTTCAACGGCAGCTCTAATTTTCTTTAATTCTTCTAATATTTCGTTTTCATTGTCCAAGCGAGATACCTCTTGTTTAAGAGTAATCTACCACTGGACCTCTTTTTGTTGTTAATTGTTAATAAAATTATGCGCAAACGCTAAAAAAGGCAACCAAAAATTACATTTGTCAAATGCAATGGGGTGAGTCTGTATAAATTGTACATTTACTCAATTATTAGGAGAGTTTTTGACCAGCAAGTTTATATGAATAATATTTCATATGAAATATAATTCATGCGACTGTTAAGGACAAGATGAGAACGAAATGAAAAAAGGACTAACAAAAATCTGCTATCGATTCTTCACCAACCTAGCAAACCCCACAAGACTCGCCGCCCTCGAACAGCTAATGGAGAAACCCATGAGTGTAAACGAACTTGCAACCGCGCTCGGACAAGAACAAAGCATGATCTCACACAACCTCAAACCATTACTCCAATGCAACCTCATCACCATCAAAAGGCAAGGCAAAAAACACATCTACACCGTCAACGAAGAAACCCTGCTTCCCATCTTTGGAGCCATCGAAAACCACGCTCAAAAATTCTGCCCCACAGGCGGAAAATGCCTAAAAGGAGAAAACTAACATGATAAAAAGAAAAATCGTAAACATAAATGAAAACCTCTGCAACGGATGCGGCAACTGCATCCCCAAATGTGCAGAAGGCGCCCTCCAAATAGTAAACGGCAAGGCAAAAATAATCAAAGAAGTCTACTGCGACGGTTTAGGCGCCTGTTTGGGACAATGCCCTCAAGATGCAATAACCATAACAGAACGCGAAGCAGAACCCTTCGACGAAAACGAAGTGCACGAACACCTCAAAAACAAAACAAACCCAGTGCCGCCCACAAGCATCCAAGCCAACTCGACGCCGCAAAAGCCCCAGTGGCCCGTAAAACTAAACCTTGTCCCAACGAAGGCTCCGTTCTTCGAAAATGCCAACCTGCTACTTGCCGCTGACTGCGCCCCTATTGCACTCAAAAACTTCCACGACACACTAATGTCTGGGAAACGAGTCGTCATAGGCTGCCCAAAATTCGACGACGCCAGAGCATACGCCCAAAAACTAACCGAAATCTTCAAACAAAACAACATCGCAACCGTGACCGTTGCCCATATGGAAGTGCCCTGCTGTACTGGCTTAAAATGGGCAGTAAACAAGGCGCTTGAATTATCAGGCAAGCAAATTCCAGTTAAAGAGTATGAGATAAAAATTGGAGGCGAAATAGTTGAGCTCTAAAGACAAACCCATGGAAAAGAACCCTCAAACATGCCCTGGACTGCGGGACCTGCTTCAGCCTAAACCAGCCTACATTAAATGTCATGTTTGCGGCGGCGACCTAGAAATTTGGAGTGATGAAGACAAAACAGTGTGTCCGGAATGCGGAGCCGAATGGAAACGCCCCGACAAGACAGCCGCATGCCTAGAATACTGCCAGTACGCCGACAAATGCCGAGGCATCATCGAATCCAGAAAAACCTAAAATGTGGAGATGAGTCTTTTGGTAAAAGTTTTCGTCGTTTATGACACGAAATATGGCAACACAAAACTTGCTGGGGAGACCATTGTGGAAGGAATAAGAGAAGTTGAGGGTATTGAAACCTCCATTGGCTACGTCAAGGAAATTGAAATTGGAAAATTGGCTGATTATGACGCAATAGTGTTAGGCGCGCCAAATCACATGGGTAGACCTTCCAGAACTATGAAGAAGTTTGTTGATAGGTTGGCTGAACTTGATCTGAAAGCAAAGAATGTGGCTGTTTTCGGCACTTATGCGGGAAGGGTAAGAGACTCCTGACAGAGCAGTGAAAAAACTAGAAAAAATGGCTGAAAAGAAGTTGCCTAACCTAAAACTAATTTCGCCAAGTCTATCAATAAGAGTACATGGGATACCTGGTCCTTTGGTAGAAGGAGAATTGCCTAAATGCAAAGACTTCGGAAGAAGAATAGCCGATCAGCTAAAGCAGGAGAGTTACAAATGAGTAAGCAGCATCCACGTATAACGAGAGAGAAAAAAACTATTGACAAGATGGTTCACATATACTGCAAAGGTCACCACGGGACCAAAGGGGATGAGTTGTGCCCTGAATGCACCGAGTTTTTGTCATACGCTTTCATGCGATTGGACAAGTGCCCTTTTCAAGAAGAGAAATCTACCTGTGGCAAATGTTTGGTGCACTGTTATCAGCCTCAGATGAAGGAGAAAGTCAAGAAGGTCATGCGGTATTCGGGTCCACGGATGCTTTTACATGGTCCTGGCTTGGCGCTGCATCACGCGTTTGATGGACGAAAGAAGCCTCAAACACTGGAAGAATTCAAGAAAAAAAAGGCTCAAGTTCCAACCTAAAGGCGCCCTGCCCCGCCCCGACATTATCTGTTGAAGTATGTAATCCCTAACTCCTATTTTGCACTTTAAAAGGCGTTTTCGCGCGCGTCTCATGTAAATGTTGTTGATAAGTTGCTAAACTGGAGGTTACTGAAAGCAGTAGTTGCACCATGACTACTTTTCTGTTGTTTGCAGAAATAGAATCTTTCTTATCGCATCTGCACCTTTTGGGGTTATGATGTAATCACCTTTGTTGTCCTCTTGAGCTATCAGTTTTGAATCAAGAAGCTTTTTGAGGTGAAAAATAAGGTGACCCCCTTTCAGATCCATTTTTTGGGACAATTTAGAGAAATTCTTTTTTCCCTCGTCCAAACTGATAAGAATCTTAAGCCTTAACGGGTTAGCTAATGGCCCAAGCAAATTTTCAACAATGAAAGGAACGTCCAATACTTCTTGATTTAGGCTGTCGCCATTGGTTTTTTCGACAAGAGTTATTGTTTGGAAAGCTCTTTTTTCTCTTTTCAGTTTCTTCTGAAATTTTGTTTGACAGTTCTCGCATTGTGTGCCTTTAACTTTTTCCGCCTGACTTCCTACTTGGTTTATTCTTGCATCCAGATCAGCCAAGGCCGCTTTTGATCCGAGTGACTTAACTATTAACAGGTTTTCAGCCAATTGTTCTCTAAAGTACTCATGGCATTTTGTCCTTTTTTCACAATCTGCATTTAGCAGTCTGTCAATATCCTCATTGGCTTCTTCATTTAGGAGGTCGGCGTATTGCAACAAGCGGTTTTGCGAGAGCGCCTCTTCCACGGCGCTTAGCCGCTCTTTTAGGATTACGCTTTCTATTCTGCCTAATTCGGCTTTTAGGCTGCCGACTTCTTGAGTTAGTTCGCGAAGAGCCCTATTTACTGCTTCTAGGTCTGTTTGTTGGTTTTGTTCGGTCATTTTGAGCACTGAATTTAGTATATCATTGTTACCTAAAAGTATATAAAAGTATTTTGTTTGTGGTGTATAGTGAAATGGAGGTATTAAAGTGCCAAAAGTGTTAGTTGCATATTATTCTAAGACTGGAAACACCAAACAAATTGCTGAAGCCATAACCGAAGGCGCAAAAAGCGTCAAAGGCGTCACTGTTGAAATAAAAAATGTTGAAGATATCAATGCAAAAGAAGCAGCTGAAGCTGACGGATTCGCATTTGGGTCGCCAGCGTACTTTAGCATGATGTCAGGTCCAATGCTGACTTTGCTAACAGAACTCTACTTTGTACGAGAAAAATTAGCTGGCAAACCCATGGTCGCATTCGCCACGGGAGGCGGCAGCCAAACGAAGACCACCGCAAACATCGAAAGCATACTCAAAGCCTTTAACCCAAAGCTAATTCTGCCCGGACTAGCCGTCGGTAACACAATTTCAGAAACCGATAAACAACAAGCAAAACAACTAGGAGAGAAATTAGCCAAAACCCTAGCCTAGACAAAAGACAACGTCCCTATACCAGTAAAATTGGCTCGTCTTCTGAACCGTCTAACATCTTTCAATCCACAAAGCGAGGTGATTAAAACGAAACTAAGAACCGCGCGTATCCTTTCTATTCTGACTGTAATTTTAGGGTTAATTGCTGCAGGTGTTAGCGGAACTACATATCATACTGTTCACGCAGCTTTCGGTGGACTAACAGTGTTACTTGCAATAGTAACTACGATAAGCCTTTTTCTTCTAAAGCAATAATCCCTGCCTATGCAAACTACAATCACCTCGTCTATTTTTCCTTTTAAGAAAATTTGCCAAATTAAACAAAACACACATTAACTTATTCAAAAACTACATTAAAACCCAAAATAAAAAAATCAATAATTGCTTAAAAAAACTGTAAAAGGCAATTCCAGCCAAAAATAAGGCGCAGCCGCCAATTTAATTTTATTAAGCGTGTCCTAATAGAAAACTTTAATAAAAAAATAAGAAAAAGGTTTTAAAAATATAAATGGAATTTTGGGGATGCTCTTATTCGCCCCAATCTTCGCCTTCAATAGATAACTCTTGAAGCTCTACGCATCCACCTCCATCAGTTATTTTTTTAACTTCGAGTTCAAGTCCACAACCGGGACAACTCAATACTTCTCCTTTTTCTACGTCGCAGGGAACATTTAGTTCTGAATCACAGTCTGGACATTTAGCTTTGTTATCCTTATTTTGAAAATTTGAATTTACAGGGTTAATCATTATATTTTTCACTTTTTTAGGAATGACTCTTTCTATAGATATGGATACCCTTTAAATATTGCGACTTTTCTGTCACAAATTATACTATTTATGTTCCATTTGGTACAAACCCAGTAAAATCGGGCAGAAAAACTTTAAAACCAATTTCCAGGGGCACTCCGAAAAACTCTTCAAATTCTTCCCTAAAAACCTTCTATCGCCATTTTGATAATGCTCTCCTATTCAGAAGTCAATGCCAAGTTATTCATATTGCAGATGTTGGCGGGCCCGGTGGGATTTGAACCCACGATCTCCGGCTCCGAAGGCCGACACCTTAATCCGTGCTAGGCTACGAGCCCACTTTGACAACTCAATAATGCAGTTGCATTAAAGATTTACGACAATTCTTATAAACCAACATAATATTAAAGTTGTGTCACCCTAAGCGCGGGCCGGTAGCTCAGCACGGCTGGAGCGTTCGACTGATAATCGAAAGGTCGCCGGTTCAAATCCGGCTCGGCCCACCAGCTTAATCACACGCTTGAAATTCCTGAATTATCATCTTTAAATAAATTAAAAGTTTCAGAAAAAGGATCATTCGTATTTTGTTTGATCGTTCAATAAAATTGGGGTACCCTGATGTTTTCATGACAAAAGGTTCTGAACATGCGAAGCCTTAATTTGATGCTTTTCAAATCTGTTTAATTATGCGTAGATTGCACATTTTCCTCATTATTCTAGCCGTTGCCGTTTGTTCTCTTCTTGGCCTTGTCGCAATCAGTGTGTTTCTGGCAGCTACTTCTTCGTCTTATTATCAGTCAAGTTGGATGGGGAATATGTGGCAGAGCATGGGTTTAGGCGGATCAACTGGCAGTGGAAACAACGGCGGCGTGGGAGGCATGATGGGCGGCAACGGCGCTGGAACAACAGCAACGACTTATCTCTGGATAATTCCTGTGGCTCTAATAGCCGCAGTAGCAATTGGCACAATAGGCTTTGGCTTCTACACGATTTATCCCGAGATCAGGAATACCCGAAGAACTTGCGAATTAACCAAAAACGAACCTGCTTCGGCAATTCCTACCAAAACTTCAAGCATAGATGTTCCTATTTCAAATGCGGCGCCTAACTCTTGTGAAGTGATTTTGAAGACCTTGACGCCTGAAGAACAAAAAGTTCTCACTGTGCTGATTGCTCATAAAGGCAAGTACCTGCAAAAGTACGTGGGGAAAGAAGCAGGGCTTAATCGACTTAAAACCCACCGGATTGTAGCTCGCTTCGCGGAACGCGGAATAGTCACGGTAAAACCGCTGGGAAACACAAACGAGGTTACCATCTCAGACTGGGTTAGCGGCTCAAAGGCACAAAGCTCCAATTAAACTGTTTCAGCACCTTCAAAAACTGTTTCACGACTGTTTCAGCCAACTTCTATACCCTTCTGCAGCCATAGTGATGTGGTAGAGGTTGATTGATATGAAAACTTTGAAAATAGTTGCCGTATTAACCCTTGTAGCCCTGGCCGCTGCACTGCTAATCGCGTCGGCTTATGCTTATACGGGTGGACGCATCGGCACGTCCAGTACAACAAACTCCCCTGCCACCCCATCATCCTACGGAAGCTATTCTGGTGGAATGATGGGCAATGGTGGCATGATGAGAGGCTACGGATACTCTGCCCCACTTGGCACAGGATCGCAACAATCTGGCGAGCCTTCAACTGCAAAGCCGACAACACCTTCAAACCAATATCCAATTGGAGGATGGGGCTGCAGAGGCATGATGAGCAGACTTGGCTAACGCCATGAACTCTCAAAAGTTTATTTCTTTCCCACTTTTTGTCTTGGATAAAAAAAGAACAGCAAAAAATCAACATTAAGGAGTGATTTAAGAATGTGTCCTTGTGGGTGTGGTTGCGGTTCAAGTTCTGAAGATGACGAGAAAGAAGTTGTTCGAGAAGTTGTGGTGATTCCATGCAGGTACTGCGGAACGCTTTTTCCTCAAACCGTGACGACTTGTCCAAGCTGCGGAGCAAAAAGAACCGCCTAAACCACCCACCACACGATTCTATAATTCCACACGATTGAATTAGTAAGGGTTGGAGTAGGTTTAAGAGTTACGTCAAACTTATTTTTTGTTGGTTATTCTTTTATGCGAAAAATCTTGCTTTTTGTGTTCTTTATTTTTGGTGTTTTATTTCTTGGATCTTTCAGTGCAGCTTTTGGCGAAATGATGATGTCCACGGTTGGAGTGGCGAGGGGCGATGTTTTCCGCTATAGCTATACCTGTCATTTTAATTCAAACAATCCCAACGTCGTGTCCCCAGCTTCCTTTTCCTGGATAAATCAGACGGACTATTTCATGATTAATGTCATGGGGGTTTCTGGGTCTTCAGTCAATTTTGACACTACGCTGCATGGGTTGAATGGTTCAAGCAGTCTTGGGGTGTGCAGCATGAACGTTGGGACGGGTATGGCTTCGATTTCAGGCTATGGCGGCCCGGGTGAGGCGAGCAACTTCTATTTCATGGCGCGTAACGTTGGCATGATGGGCAGAATGTTTCCTTCAGCCAATGGCAGTCCCACCATTAACGATACGCTGATGATGAGTTATGTTGGCGGGCAGCGATTAACCAATCACTTTGCAACAAGCACAATTCAGAACGGAATGATGGTGAACTCGGATTTCTATTTTGACCAAGCCACAGGCATGATGGTGGAATGGCGTCAACAGACTATTCAAACCAGTGGCGCTTTGAAGACAAACAGTACCCAAATGATGAAAATAACGTCGTCTTCAATTTGGGCGGTTCCTGAGTTTCCAACTTTTATCGTTCCAGTTTTCGTCGGTGCATTGTTTTCAACGGGGGCGATTCTATTTATTATCAAATTCAAGAGGAATCGCATAAACCTGTTTAGAGGACACACCTTAACCTCCCGTGAAGCGTCTGTTTCGTTAAAAATTCTTCAACAATTAATAGTCTAATTTACTAAGAAAGGCTTACACTATCATGCACAGTGCAGCGAGAGAGTTTAGAAAGTTGTTTTCTATTTGCGTGTGCCAACCAGCTTAATCCTGAGTCTTTTCTTTCTTGTTAGGTGTTTTGATTTTAACGCTAACTTCGAGCGTGCCTTCATCTTGCTTTTCAGTTTTCGCTGTCTCTTCCTTTTGTTGCATTGTTGATCCTTTGGTTTCAAGAATCTTTTGGTTCCATTTCGTCTTCTTTTTTCTCTGTTTGAATTTCTGTTTTTTCAGCTGCCTCTTCGGCTTTGGGCTTTTCAACGGCTTTTTCTACGGGTTCAAGAACATTTCCTTTTGTTGCTTGTTCTATTTTTTTTCCTGCTATCTCTAGGTGCTTCACTATTTTTTCTGCTGTTGGGGGTAAATGTTCTCTTGAGTGATTCGGAGAAGTTGTAGCGTAAATCTTCGAAACCTCGGCGCCGAATAGCATAATTTGGTTTAGGATAAAAATCCATAGCAAAATGATCATTAGTGAACCTGCCGCT
>CAWAUU010000052.1:0-3615 GCA_963785215.1 Candidatus Bathyarchaeota archaeon | reverse complement strand
ACAGGAATTCAGTATCGTATGGTCCCGGCGAGGCTTCTGGGTGCCATTGTACAGCAAAGACGGGTTTGTTTTTGTGTTTGATGCCTTCTGTGGTTTTGTCGTTGGGGTTTATGAACCAAGTTTCCAACGGAGTTTTCTTTAGGGATTCTATGTCTACAGCGTAACCGTGATTTTGGGTTGTAATGTAGCAACGGCGGTTGATTAGGTCGAGGGCTGGCTGGTTTTGGGCACGGTGACCAAACTTTAACTTATAAGTGTCTCCGCCCAACGCCAGTGCCAATATTTGAGCACCAAGGCATATGCCCATAAATGGAACTTTATCAACCACTTCGCGCACACACTCGATTGTTTTCACGCATTTCTTAGGGTCGCCTGGACCGTTACTTAAGAAAACACCGTCAGGATTGTAAGCCATGACTTCGCTGGCTGAAGTGTCATAGGGCACGCGTATAACGTTTATGCCTCGTTTAAGCAGGTTGCGGATGATGCTGTATTTGGCTCCGCAGTCGATTAGGACAACAGTTTTTTTGCCATCCACACTGTATTTAATGGGCTGTTTCACTGAAACTTCCTTAACCAAATCAGTCAAGTTAGGGTCAGCAATATCTTTGCCGTTCTTTAAGAGAGCATCCAAATTAGGCTCTTCACCTGCATCAAAAACCTGCAAGATTTCCGAGCATTACACCGTGAGTTCTAAGTTTCTTTGTTAAGCGTCTTGTGTCAACGCCGTAGATTCCTGGGACGCCTTCGTCTAAGAGCCACTTGTCCAGGGTTCTTGTTGATGCCCAATGGTACGGTTCGTGGCATAACTCGTGAATTATTAATCCTTGTACTTGTATATGGTCTGACTCGAAGTAGAGCGGAAGGCCTAGGTTTAATTCGTTTGATGGAACGCCATAGTTGCCTACAAGCGGGTAAGTAAAGGTTAAAACTTGACCTTTATACGATGGATCGGTAAGCGCTTCTGGATAACCAACCATCTGGGTTGAGAATACCACTTCTCCTGAGATTTTTCCTGTTGCTCCAAAACCGTTACCGATAAATGACGTTCCGTCTTCAAGAAGCAGAATCGCTTTTTTATTTTTGTTGTACGTGCTATGTTGTGGGACCAAAGCCCTATTCTACCTATAAGTCTGGATTTTTAAGTCTTACGTTTGATTGAGAGTTTGAAAGAGAGTAAGACTCTACGATGGAGTTGAGGGTGCTTTCTGCGTTAGCAAGGTTCTGTTCGAGTTTAGATACGTTGTTTTTGAAACTTATCATGTTCTTTTTTCGTGCTGTGATGGCTCTTTCAACCTCGACGGGTGAAGGACCACCTTGAACTTTATATGTTTCGATTATTTTGCGTGGATTTGTGCATTCAACCATATCCTGTTTCTTAACAATTAATTCGATTCCAACCGCTTGCTGGGCTACCTTTTGCATCAATTCAGGCGTCGCATCCAGCAAAGTTTGCTTTGAATCAATCAGCGACTTGACAAGAGCGCCAACTATTTTATGCGAGGTTCGGAAAGCAACATTGTATTTGCGCACAAGCATGTTAGCAAGTTCCGTTGCGCCTACAAAGCCTGCTCCAGCTTTACCTTCAACGTCTGTTGACACTTTCAAGTTAGGCACAAGCTGTGAGAATATGCCCAGTGAGCTAGCTAAGTTGTCTATTGAAGCCCAAAGTTTCGGCGTTACCTCTTGGAAATCAAGATTATAGGTTGATGGCAGACTCTTCAGGGCGGCAGCCGAAGCCACGAAATCGCCGAGCGCATAGCTGGCTCTTGCACGGATAACTTCAAGCACTTCTGGATTCTTTTTTTGCGGCATGATGCTGCTGGTTGATGTGAAATCGTCTGGCAACTCGACTGTGCCAAACTCTTGCGAGCTCCAAATTATCAGATCCTCAGCTAAGCGGCTTAAATTCACGGCAAGTAACGTTAGTGCGGCTTGGGTTTCAAGTATGAAGTCTCGGCTACCAACTGCATCAATCGAATTCTCCAACACCGCTTTGAAACCTAAGAGCTCCGCAGTTCTTTTGCGGTTTATTGGGAAACTTGTTGTCGCTAATGCTCCAGAGCCAAGAGGGCACAGGTTAACCCGTTCGTAAGCGCCCTGAAGTCTCTCTAAGTCACGGTCTAACCCTTGAACATGTGAAAGCAAGTAGTGTGCAAATGTGACTGGTTGCGCAGGCTGCAGATGAGTGTACTCCAAAATAACCGTGTTGAGGTGTTTGCTTGCTGTGTCTATGAGGCTTTCCTGCATCTCCAAAACCTTAAGCATCAATTCAACGAGTTCATTTCGGAGTTGCATGCGTATGGCGGTTGTGACTTGGTCGTTTCTGCTTTTTGCGATGTGCAGGTTGCCGCCGACTTCAGGTCCAGTTTCCTTAAGTACGGCTTCTTCAACTGCCATATGAACGTCTTCAGCGGCAGGGTCAAGCTTGACGTTGGACAGCTTAGAAAGAGCTTTTAGGATTTTTGCTCCATCTTGCTGCTGTATTATTTTCTGCTCCATCAGCATTACAACGTGCGCTTTGTTGATGTCAACTACAGCCGTGGCTAAGCGCTCATCATCTTTTCGTGAAGAAGTAAACTTAGCAACATCTTCACGCACAGACGTTAGCCGTCCGCCATGCAGTATCTTTGACACTTACTCACCCTCCAGCTTACTCACCATTTACTCAGGTTTTCTTGGTTTTCTCAGCCGCTTTTTTGCTCGACTTTTTGAGAGCATTGTACATTCTTGTTTGGAGTCCCCACAATTCAATGAAGCCTTTAGAGTAGGACTGGTTGAACGTGGTTTTGATGTTGTAATTCGCTAGGTTCTTGTCGTAGAGTGACATTGGCGAGGAGCGTCCGATAACTTGCATGCCGCCTTTGTAGAGTTTAAGTTTAACTTCCCCCGTGACGTTTTCTTGTGACTTGTTGATGAAAGCGTCAAGGTCATCTTTTAGTGGGTCAACCCATAAACCAGCGTAAGCTAAGAAAACCCACTCTGCGTCGATTTGCTGCTTAAACAAAACTTGGTGTCGTGTCATGACCATTTTTTCAAGGTCTTTGTGGGCTTCCAAAATTACTGTGGCAGCTGGGCACTCGTAAACCTCGCGTGATTTTATGCCGACGAGGCGGTCTTCTATGTGGTCTATGCGTCCAACGCCGTGTTTGCCAGCGATTTTATTCATTGTTTCTATAAGTTCAAGTGGCTTCATGCTTTCATTATTAACGGCTACCGGCACTCCACCCTCAAACTTTAAGGTGACCAGTTCTGGCGTGTTTGGCGCTTTTTCAGCTGAAACCGTCCATTCATAAGCGTCTTCAGGCGGCGCTTGGCTTGCGTCTTCAAGCAGCCCGCATTCAATGGCTCTTCCCCAAACGCTCGCGTCTATGCTGTACTTTTTAGCTGCGTTGGAGACGGGGATGCCTTTGGCTTTAGCGTAAGCGATTTCTTCTTCGCGTGTCATGCCCCACTCGCGTACTGGAGCAATAATTTTTTTGTCGGGTGCTAAGGAGCCAAGTGTCACGTCAAAGCGTACTTGGTCGTTGCCTCTTCCTGTGCAACCATGAGCTAGGGCTGTGGCACCTTCTTTTTCGGCAACTTCAACCATTTTTAACGCGATCAATGGTCGCG
>CAWAUU010000051.1:0-8359 GCA_963785215.1 Candidatus Bathyarchaeota archaeon | reverse complement strand
TACTGTTAGCAGGGCATCTTTTCCTTGGTCTGAAAGGCAATACTTCCCGTACTCATCAGTCTTTATCAGGCCATTAAGCTTGGTGAGATGATGCTGAAGATGCCCACCGCTGTCGATTGCCCGTTTTCTTCTTTAGGTCAGCAAATCCAAGAGCTCCTTCACTCAAAGCCTTTAAGATAACTATCCTTGTAGGGTGACCCAATGCATCGAAGACTTCTGCGCGTTGCCTATCATTCTCCACTTGCCTTTCGTTTTCCACGTTCCTTTAACCTCAAGCTGTCTTATCCACGTCATATTCAATAGCCTATTTAATCCCTCTTTCGTAGACCCAATGAAAAAGTCTTTGAACACTTAGTCCATTTTTCTGGACACACTTACTTGGAAATTACTTATTTGTTCTAAAAGGTAGCTTAAAAAGCCAAATCAGCGTGGGATACGAAAGGTGACTGAATAGTGTACAAATCAGGCAAGTGGCAAAAATACGAGTACGCTATAGCATCCATTATGGTTATCCTTGTCTTCTGTGCACATGGAGCGCACGCCGAAGCTTTCAGCCGCCAAAGGAGTAACCTTGATTTTGCTTAGAGCACCAATTGGGTTTTTCTTTATCCATGTATATGCGTTCACGCTGAGAAATCCTTGCCTAGTGGGCTAATGCCGCTGGCGGTAAAATGGATTCCGCTGTTTTTCATAGCTGACTTATTTGTATTTGTTTGTGCTCAAGCTTACTTCTGTTAGCAAGCCAAGCAATAGAGGCATTGATACTTTTTGGAAAAAATGGTTTGCCAACACGTTTAAATTCTCTTAATTCCTAATTTTTTTAGGTGAAAAAATGGGTGCTTTAACAGGTTTTGAGGAATCAAAAGACGATGATGATAAAGCTCGTAAGGACATTGCCGTTGAATTTCTCCGTTTAGTGGGTTCGGGAAAACCAAAAGAGGGACTGTGTTTCTTCGCCCCTGACTGTAAGACTCACAACCCCTACACTGCTGGGGGTATGGATGCCTTAACCGATGCAATGATTGCAGTGCAAAAGCAAGGAGCACAAGGAATCCTAAAAGGGTCGAAAGCCGACTTTAAACTCGTAATCAGGCAGGTTATTGGTGACGGAGACTTGGTTGCAGTGCATACACAAATCTCCAGTTCCAAACCAAGCGACGGCGGGTTAAGGCAGGTGCATCTTTTCCGTTTCAGCGGAGACAAGATTGTGGAGTATTGGGATATCACCCAATATGTGCCGGAGAACGCGCCTAACGCAGCTGGAGCATTCTCTTAAAGGATGATTAGACTCATAACAAGGTTGAAATCCCTGAAGATTCCTCATTGGGATCAGTAGCTGAAATTAGTTATTGTGTCATGACAGCCACAAACAATTAAGTTCAAAGCCACCCAGAATTACAACAGGCATTAACTATTTTTCAGGAAAGAAGAAATATGACTCAACAACCTAGCGATAACAAAAATTTGGAGGCTGCAACCCTTGCCGCTGGCTGCTTCTGGTGCACTGAAGCCGCATTCAGCATAATAAAAGGCGTAGAGCGAATCGAGCCTGGCTACACTGGCGGCACGGTGCCTAATCCATCGTACGAGCAGGTTTCCACGGGCACAACAGGTCACGCTGAGGCAGCGCAGATATTTTTTGACCCCAAAGTGATTAGTTATCGGACAATTTTGGAGATTTTCTTCACTATACATGACCCCACGTCGCTGAATCGTCAGGGTGCAGATGTTGGAACGCAGTACAGGTCAGCCATTTTCTATCATAGCCCAGAGCAGAAAGCCACGGCTGAACAACTGATTGATGAACTCACCAAAGAGGCTATTTGGGATAAACCCGTCGTCACCAGCGTTGAACCCCTGAAAGTGTTTTACAAAGCTGAAACATACCATAAAGACTACTACAAGAAACACCCGAGAGAGCCGTATTGCCAAGCCGTGATTGCCCCGAAAATTGCCAAGTTACAGCAACATTTTATTGATAAAATCAAAGTGCCCCTATGATAACAGAAAAACCTCTCTCAAGCAGCGCTGAAGAAGTTTTAAGGGAAATTGAGAAGGCAGCTGAAAAGGAGTTTCTACCCATTGTTGGGCCGCATAAAGGAAAAATCTTGGCTGAACAAGTTCGGAAGGCTAAAAGCCTCGGCATGTTTTAGAAGTTGGCACTTTAATTGGCTACTCAGCAATTCTCATTGGCAAAGAACTCGATGAAAACGCTGAGATAGTGACGATAGAAATTCATCGCGATGAGGCTGAAGCGGCTGGAGAAAACATTCTCAGAGCCAACATACCGCCTAAAATTAAAATTATCACGGGCGACGCTATCAAAGTAATTCCTACTTTGAAGAGTCCCTTTGACTTTGCTTTCATTGACGCTGACAAAAACGAGTATTTCCAATACCTAAGCCTAGCGGAAGATAAACTGCGCAAGGGAGCGGTTGTTGTGGCTGATAACGCTGGAATCTTCGCTGACCCAATGAGCAGCTATTTGAATTACGTTAGGAACTCTGGAAAGTACCATAGTAAGTTCGTGCAAGTAGGTGAAGATGGGTTAGAAATCAGCATTAAACTTTAAGCTTGCGGTTGGCGATACTATCAAATTTGCTGTGGTGGGTTGCAATATATTTAATTTTATCTAGCCGCTTCAGATTAAAATTTAATCCAACCAACCTTCTTCAACGCATAATTAAGGGACGAGGCAGCGCACTATAAAATCATCCATTCTGAGGAACTTTCTCGATGAATCTGGCAGGATTTCCAGCCCAGATCTCGCCCGCAGGCACGTCCTTGGTCACAACCGCTCCAATCCCGATCACCGCCTCTTCGCCTATTGTGACACCCTTCATAATGATAACGTCCCCGCCAATGAATGCCCGGTCCTTGATCATCACTGGTTTCGACTTGATGTTCATTTCGGGTTTATGGCTACGCTCCAAAAAGTTGAGAGAGTGAAAATCGCTATCAAAAATCTTCGTTCCAGCCCCAATGTTGACGTTCTTTCCAATGTAGATATGTGTGAAAGCGACGATGACAACATTTGACAGCCCAGCAGCATCGTCGATCTCAATAGATGCATCCTTAGTTCTGGTCGATAAAACTGAGCGAAAGCCTCCAATTACGTTGGATTTAAAACTGGAGTTGAATCCTACATCGCGACCCAGTTTAATTGTGCCATCGCCTGTGATCATGATGCGCCCGTTGATTAGTGGGAAATTTTTGAATTGAACATGGTGTCGCATAAAAATCCAGCGATTGAAAGCATGGTCAACTAGGTCCAACTTAAACCCTATTACAAACAGTATGACTATGGCTATATATTCATTTAGAATTCATGTAATCTGTATGAGAAAAAAGAATAATCTTGTGCGCGCGCCATGATGCTATAATGCTTTTTTCAAATGTTATTGAATATTCACCATTCTTGCAATGCTACCGAAGCTATCACTCTCGATGCAGTGTTTAAATCCATCTTCCCCGTGTTCAAAACCAGATCATAAATAGCTGGATCTTCCCAATTGATGTTGTAAAATCTTCGCAGATATTCAGCCGCTGCTTTGTCATCGTTTTCAATCAACCTTTGAGCATCCTCTTGACTTAATCCTCCGCTCTTCATGATTCTTTCAACCCTAACGGCTAATGGAGCAACGATTCTCACGTGAAGCACGCCTACTTTCTGCTTTAAAATTGCTTGCCCACCTCGTCCTACAATAACCGTTTTCCCTCTACTAGCCAAGCTATTGATGACTGTTTGAACCGCCGAGAGGCATTCCTCCTCGTCGAGGGTTTTCCTGATCAGTTCATTGTCTTTCGAGGCATAGGATATAGAGACAGGTTTACTGCGAAGCAAAATTCTATCAACGAAACTCTTGACCTTGTAAGCATCCTCAGAAAAGTCCGCAATGTCTTCCTCACAAATACCTAAGCTTTTTGCCTCACTTACCATCAAACTCTTATCGAAGTAAGCATAGCCAAGAATCTCGCTGACCTTCAGGGCAATTTCGTCTCCCCCACTGCCTACCTGCCTCGAAATCGTTATAACGGTACGTGCGACCATTGCCACTTGTTCCTCCATCGCATTTTGTTCTAAGACTTTTTTTATTTCCTCATAGCTTGGTTCAACAGCTCGATTATCGGAAACCCACGTGTAACGCACAATGCCGTTTTCGTCGAGGATGAAGATTGAGCGTTTAGCAATCGGGTAACAGCCACTTCCCCAGCAACATGCATCAGATCCGTCCCTAGCGAAATCAGGCACCTCCAGCCCGTATTTTTCGATGACTTCGCGTTTGTAATCGCTAAGTATGGGAAAGGTCAGCATGTTTTTCTTGGCAAGACCCTTATTCGCGGAAGGGACGCATACGTCTATTCCGACAATTTGAGCATTCAAATCAATCAGCTGAGCAACTGAATCTCGAAACACACACAGCTCTTTAGTGCATGATGAAGTAAAAGCTCCAACGAAGAAAACTAACACGACTTTTTGTCCTAAAAACTCCTTCAGGCTTCTAGTTCTCTTTTCCACATCCGGCAAATTGAAGTTGGGTGCCTTGTCTCCAACTTTCAGTTTTTTTACCATAAAAATCAGTCCCTACTAGAATACGATGGTATGCGCTTGTATAAATGGCTAATGCCTAGCTAAGAGTGGAGGCTGTTTTGTCACTCTAATTGTGGATACTGTGTTATCTGTTTCTTTTTCCCTGCGACTACGGCTAATATGATAATCGCAAAAATGCCTATGCTTATCACAAGGGTGCTAGGTTACAGAAAACACTTCTGCCCATGGTTTAAAAAAAAACTAAATAGTGCACATGGTTGTTCCGAAAATATTTAAAAATGGTAATAATTCAGTTCTTGGCATTAACAATTTTCCTATTTTCCATTTGGAATCCATGCCTCAAAACTGATTAACCTCTGAATATTGAATTAAAATCATTTTTCACCAATTAAGAAACACGCATAGTGGTTATTGCTCGTGTCCTTTTGTTTCATGATGCGTTGTATCTCTATGTCTCTCCATCTCCGAGTGGGTCTTGAAGGTTTTGCCGCAGACTGAACAAGGAACTTGGCCTGGTTCTATTCCTCTCACTGGTGTCTCTTGAGATGACGGCGCTCCCAACGTGTGAGGTTGATGAGGCTTTTTTTTGCTCATGACTTGCACCTAAACACTATCTTAGCGGGCTTAAGCTTTCTTAAACGTATGTGAGTGTAGAGAGACAATAACAAATCAAAAATCGACCAATCGGTTGCCGCTAATTGTGACAGCTGGGTTTGTGGAACTGGCGCTTGATTGTGCATCAGCCACAACACCTGAAAAACGTTACTTTGACTTAATCCTCTGATTTGCTGGTTGTTGACTTGTTGAAAAAAGAAGGGAAGGATGAAAAAAAGTTTATGGCTGTACGTTGGCTGCTACGGTTGCTATGTCACATATGTCTATCTGGTATGTGCCATGGAAGTCCATGCTTTCGTCGTAGTTCGACATGCCCGGTACGGCTCCGTAGTCATTTGAAATTGCTGTTAGGTCGGCTCGTGTCACTGTAGCATCTGTTCCTCCATTGATTATATCGAACCTGTTAAGCATAGTCTGTCTCTCTATTGATCGGTGTACTGTGCCGCTTAGCAGAGGTATTCCGGTGATGCTTAGGGTGAACTGAGTCCATGATCCGGTTACGTTCAGTTCTCCGTACACTTTGGTTTCAAGAGGGGTGATGTTGGTGTTCGATTGGACGTTTATGCTGCCGTCTGTTTTGATCACTGTTCGTGTGATTGTTACGTTGGCGACGCTCCAAGTGCCGTTCATGTAGAAGTTGTTTCCTTGGAAGTCGATCGTGGTGAAGTTGGTTTTCACAAGTCTTGCTGCATAGAAGCTGTAGGAGATGTTACCGTCTTGTCTATAGTTGGTTGTGTTAGTCCAAATCACATTGGCTGAGTCGAGCCATCCTGCTGGTACTCCGTTTTGGCTTGTAGTTGCATCCATTACTGTAAGAGTGCCTTTGACTTCTTGTGTTCCCCATGTAGTAATGTTGCCATCTATTCTTACCCAGTTGCTTCTAATCGGAATCATGGTTGCTGGAGGTACCGATATCACATGCAAGCTTTGGGGCGTGACTGGACAGGCCGATGGTACCACACTTGCGAATGCTCCTGCAAAATTTAGACCAGTTACTGCAATTACTGTCAAGAGAATTGCTGCAATTATCGTTTTCATTCTAATCATCTCAAGTCTCTGAACACCCCATATTCAGAGTCAAATAAAAGCGTTTCTGAGCTTCTTTTCGTATAATATTGTTCATAACTGTTTATTTCTGCTTATTATTGTTCATTTAGGTTTATTTTTATTTTTTAACGCAGAATCTGTGTAATTCATGCCGAATGAATGCGTTTCGTGGCAGAATGAAAACAGGCAGGTTTTTGACCACAGATGAGGCCGCTGGGAGTGCGGCGGGCGCCAGAGCTCTGATGCCTTGATGCCGCATAGCCGCTTCAGATTAAAAATTAAATTTTAATATAAAATTTAAATCTGCATCAAAACAGAAGGGAGCTATGCACCGTATTTATAGGCACACAGATTGGCTAATCGAAGGAACCGCTTTCTTAATCGCGGGTCTTCTTACATTGTTGTTTACGGTTGAATTTGGATTTTTTCATGTTTTCCTTTATGTGGCGTATTCTGTCATTCTAATTGTTGCAGGAATTGTAATTCTTATTATGTACTCTGCAAAACGAAAATAACTTCTGTTCCAGCGAAAAGGTCACAAACCTTAAGAAGCCTTTAGGTTGTTTTTTGTTTCGGGTGGGCGATGACGACTCTGGCCCCGAAGACATAGCGGATGATGAGGATCTTGAGTGCGAAAAGCCGTTGCGCCTAAAATCAGTGCGCTAATGGCGTAAGAGCCCACCTAATAATTAATAGAAAAATTATCTTTTTTCTGGCGGCTTCTCCCATAGCTCAAGCTTCTGCTTCTTAAGTTCCGTCCTCTTCTTCTGCAAATAATTGTACACTGTGTGGTGCTGGCATCCCTCAATAATCATTTGCACCGCGTTATGTGCAGTATCCACCTGTTCGAAACTGCCGATGAGCCCAACTGTGTGACCGTAAACAACCACGTCAGCTTCAGTTAACTCTTCAATTAGCTTTCTTGTTTTGCCCTCGGCGCCGATGATTCTGCCCTTTATACGTTTAATATCGGATTCCGAACGCCCAAAAATCACGCGCAAATCTATCAAGTCAAAGATTTCATCCTCGTTCCGAATGAGGCGGAATGTTACTTCAGGCGCAAAGCCTCTGCCGATGGCTGTTACAACATCTTTGGCTTTTAAAAGCAAGGATGGGTCAGTTGCTTTTTCTGAGAGCACAATAGTGACGCTTCCGTCGCTGTCAACGTCAATCTTAACTTGAAGCTTCTCTTCAATGTACTGCTTCACTTTCCCTTCAGGACCAATAAGTATTCCAACGCGCTCTTTCGGAATTCTAACAAACGTGTCTAAACCAGCCATTTTTAACCAACAACCATCTTATGAAATTCTTCAACAGGATAAACCTTAACGTTTAACCGACTAAAGAACCTATTCAAATTCGTTAAATCCCTTGTCAACATGAAGTCAGCCATCGGATGCTGAATTGAAACTGACTGGGACATGTCAAAAATCACTATCTTGCCCTTCCACATCATAATATTGTATTCGCTTAAGTCGCCGTGAACAAGTTTGGCTTTTTGGTAGAGCCGCTTCACGTAAGTAACTAGTAAGCGGTAGGTTCGCTCGGGGTTGGCTGGCGGCTGCTCTTTCAGTGATGGCGCGCTAACGCCGTCTTTCCCGATGAACTCCATAACTACCACGTTGCTTTTGACGGCGACGGGTTTGGGAACAGGAACCTTTGCGTCCGTAGCTTCTTTTAAATTGCGAAACTCTTTTTGTGCCCAAATGGCGATAAGCGACCGCGTATCACGTTTGACGTTTTTGAAGCGTGGGTCGCCTTCAATGTATTTGAGCATGCCCTTCTTGAACTCAGCAGAAGAAGTTAAGTAAATTTTTACTGCTAAATCCTTGCCTTCCTTATCTGTGCCCCAGTAAACCCGTGCTTCCTTGCCTGAACTTACAACCCCGTTGAGCTCGTAGAAAACGCCGCTGTTAAGCATGTCAAAGACAACCATGCGGGTGGTTTGGTCAAAAACCTCTTCCACGGTGGCGCGTTCCTTTGTCATGTCATGGGTCAGCATTTTGTCTCTTCGCTCCACTCTTCTTTCGGTATGAGCAAGGCGTTCTTGAGCTTTTTTAGACATAATATTCAACCATGTTAACTGCTTTAGGATATTAAAACCAATCGAGGCTTATTAATTATTTTAGTTGTAATAAAAATTTT
>CAWAUU010000050.1:0-3559 GCA_963785215.1 Candidatus Bathyarchaeota archaeon | reverse complement strand
CGCCGTACGTAAAAGCATGGAAATCCTGACTGCGCTGGGCGACATTTACGGTGCAAAAAGCCTCATCAAAGTTGGCAGCGTCCAAGTGGCAGGCGTATCCTACAACAACCTTGGCGATGCGGGATTGGAATTTTTAAATGAGTTGGCAAAAGATGGCAGAGTCCGCGTTCTAACCACTCTGAACCCGGCAGGGATGGATTTGGAAAACTGGCGCAACCTTGGCATAAGCCCCGAGTTTGCGGAGAAACAAAACCTCGTAATAGACGCCTTCCAAAGAATGGGCATACTTGTCAGCTGCACATGCACACCCTACCTCATTGGTAACTTGCCGCTCTACGGCGAACACGTCGCATGGTCACGAAAGCTTCGCCGTCACCTTCGCGAACTCGGTGATTGGCGCAAAAACAAACAAAGAAGGCGGACCATCCGCGCTGGCAGCGGCATTCGTGGGCAAAACCCCCTGTTACGGGCTGCATTTGGATGAGAACCGAGTCCCCGACGTCCACGTGCAAGTGAACGCCCAATTAACAAAGCTGTCAGATTGGGGAGCGCTGGGTTATGCTGATTGGCAAAAAAGCCGAAAACAAAATCCCCTATATCACAGGCATAAAAACCGCTGATTTAGACGAGCTCAAATCGTTCTGTGCTTCCGTCGTGACTTATGGCGCTAAACCGCTTTTCTACATCAAAGGCATAACGCCCGCCTCAGAGCAGCAAACTCAACCAAAAGAAACAGTTACAATCGAGCCAGCTGACATAAAAAACGCTTACGACAACATCAACGACGAAGTAACAGATATTGAACTGGTGTGTGTTGGTTGTCCGCATTGTTCAATTAACGAAATCGCCAAAGTCGCCGAGCTGCTTAAAGGCAAAAAGGTGGTTGAGGGCACGGAGTTTTGGGTTGCCACTTCAAGAACAGCCAAACAACTAGCCGACAAACGCGGATACACCCAAACAATCGAAGCAGGTGGCGCAAAGTTTGCCTGCGACACATGCATGGCAGTTGCGCCCTTGAAGGGCAGGTTTAAGTCGTTGGCAACAACCTCGGCGAAAGGCTGCTATTATTCAAGGCAGAACGGCATGAAAACGAAAATGGGCAGCGTAGAGGAATGCGTACAGGCGGCAGTGACTGGAAAATGGAACAGTTAAAGGGCAGATTAATCTCGAAAGGCAAAGGCGAAGGCCAAGCGCTCGTAACTTCTCAGCCTATCTCGTTCTATGGCGGGGTAGACCCGAACACGGGCGTTGTCATCGAGAAAGGGCATGAGCTTCAGGGGCAAAGCGTGAAGGGCAAAATCCTCGTGTTCCCAACGGGTAAAGGCTCAACCGTAGGCTCTTATACGCTGTATCGTATGAAGAAGAACGGCACTGCTCCAGCGGGCATGATTAACAGGGAATGCGAAACCGTTGTTGCCGTCGGCGCAATAATAAGCGAAATCCCGTGTGTAGACAAAGTTGACATATCCAAAATAAAGACCGGCAACAAAGTGTACATAGAAAACAACGATATTACTATTCTACCAAATTAGGGTTTTTGTGATTCTGGTCAATTTTTGTCTGTATTTTTAACCCACTTTCTTGGACAATTGTTATTTAGTTCGCTCGATAAACCATAGAGGGGGCCTAATTTCATGGTAAAGAAAAGAACTATCCAACAAAGATCAGAGGACGAGTCCAAGGGAGTACTACAGACTCTATTCAAAGATTGGATAGTTAACCCCTTAGATAATGACTTTGGTTTTGATTTTGAAGTTAGGTTAACAAAGCCCATAGATGGCAAGACACAGGAAGTATCGGAAATCAGTTTTTACGTTCAAAATAAATCCTCGATTAAGTCTCAGAAGGAAAAAGCTATTGAGCAGTTGGATACCGATGATTGGTCGTTGTTTCTGGGCGCGAGGATACCTGTATTGATTGTCAAGTATGATATTCCTAAACAGGAGTTCTACTGGGAAATTGCACAAGATTACCTCTGGGATAAAATAGAAGCTGACGACCCGAATTGGAGAAGACAAAAAAGTAAGACGTTAACATTAACCAAAAAAATCAAAAATTTAACCGAAATTAGCGATGCAATAGTAGCTTGTCAAAAGAGAATTACCCGATATCATTCTTTAAATCTAGGTATTGGCGAAGGTATTGAAATTAACCAAAAAGACTTATGGACGCTCGCAAAGGAAAGAGCGTTAGATGAATACAAGATTTTGTCTCTTAAAGAAGCGTATTATTTAAACAAAGCGGGGAATAGGGAAGCAGCGGTAAAAAACCTAACAGATGTCTACACATCTCCAAAAAATGATGAAGCAAAATTGAGGGCGACTATTGGATTAATCTTCGAGTTCAATTTTATGGATTTGGAAGAAAATAGGAAAGCATTCGAGTTAGCGGATGAAGCCGTTAAACTTGCACAAAGTCTAAACAAAAATTATCTGAAAGATTATTGCATAATTCTTAGAGATCAAGCAATCTTATTATTAATATTAAAACAAATGTCTCAAATTCAACTTGGGCTTAAAATCCAAGAAGCTCAGGGTGAACAAGCGTTCTCATTATATTACTTTCAAGAACTCGCAAAACTAAACCAAACGCGTTTGAGTGTCGTGAACGAGATAAACGACAGTCTGTTAAATCTTATCTCTAACAAACATGTGTATTACTATTTGTTTGCCTTATCAATCTTGATTGATAGTATAACCGCCCAAATAATGATGCTTTCAGTTTTCAATAAAGCGGTAATAAATCAGGAGAGAACTTATAGGCAACAATTTGTTGAACGGATCGAGACTGCATTATCAAGCATTTCTGAAATTGACTTGAAAAAAAGCCTTCTGCGAAGCCTCTCCAACTATTATTATTGGACTCTAAGACCTGAAAAAGCAGTTTCATTTTTGTCGGAAGCAATTAACTTAGCAAACATGGACCACGATAAACAATTCCTAGAGGGAAATAATAAACTGCTCGAACGAATGAAAGAGGAACCAGACCCTTATAAAAAAGCTGAAGAAACAGTTGAAGATAAAAGTATTGATGAAATGACCGTCGAAGAGTATCAGGAAATGACTCGAAAGCTGTTGATGCATCAGGGCATATCATTAGATGGAAACGATAAGTTGACTATAGCTATCAGCATGGCGCTAAGAGACATGAATCCTAAGCCCTACTTCCAATTTTGTGAACACCTTTACATAGGATATGTTAATACAAGTGTTGTAGGCGTAAGCATAGGTTTGCCTTCTATGGGAACGAAGATTATCTGGTGTGAGCATTGCAAAAGTTCCATTGAAGCCTTCGATCTACAAGGTGCCTTTGAATCTTTTCAACAGGAAAATTGTGAAAAATGTACTTTTCACAAAAGCAGATCGAAAGACTGGACGTGTTACGTTAAATGGGTTAAAGATCAGCAACAGAGTCATCCCGAATTTAAAAAAGGCTTACAAAAAATAAGGAATGAGGATTTCGGAACTTCTCATGCTAATACAGAGTTTCCTGTCAGCTAGTTGTTTTAATTTTAAATCCTCCTTTTCCTTGACGGCGACTGGACTCTTGAGTTGTTCTC
>CAWAUU010000049.1:0-66417 GCA_963785215.1 Candidatus Bathyarchaeota archaeon | reverse complement strand
GTCGGTAAACTTATATCCTTTGTATACATATTTTAATAATTGTATACGGGGTGAGTTGTTTGGAAACAGCGGTTTTGTCCATAAGAGTCAAGAAAAGCCTCAAAGACGAGGCTGAAAAGATGGGAGTCGACTTGAAAGCTGCTGTTGAAGGGCTTCTTGAAGATCTCGTGGCCGAGAAGAAAGCAAAAGCGCAGAAGCGTGCAGAAACGCTTAGACGCTTAATGGATGTCACCGTTGAGGAATGGGTAAGAGATGTCGAAGAGACAAGGCACGAGATGTAAATATCTCATAGACGCATCCGCATTGTATCCTGTGCTTCTTTCAGGATTTCCTTTTAACTCCGAACAATTGGCAGTGAGCTATCTAACCGAGTTTGAAATTGGTAATGTGCTTTGGAAAGAGGGCAAGAAAAAGAAACTCAACGATCCTGAACAGATAGCAGAAGTCTTCGAAGAAGCAATGGGCGATTTGCGCAAGATTTATGTTGACTCTATCGTGAATGTGTTGGCGATTGCTTTAGAGAGAAACCTTACCTTTTACGATGCCTCGTATGCTTACCTCGCAGAAAAAGAGAACATGGAACTAGTTACCGAAGATGTTGATTTCTTAAGAAATGCAAATGTGCCATTCACCCAAAAGAAATCGAAAACATTAACCTTCTGATTAAAGTAAGTGGAGCCTCGAGCGGGCTTTGATCCCGCGGCCTGCTGCTTACGAGGCAGCCGCTCTACCAGGCTGAGCCATCGGGGCATCCATTTGCTAATCAGTGAAACCCAAGTTTTTAAACTTTAGTAAAGCGAACCAAAACATTTCTACGTGGAAATGCACTGTTCTGCATGCAAAAGTGCGCGTTCATTCGTTGCACCTATGTGAATCATGATTTGGAGCTTATTAGGCTCATCTAGAGACCGAGAGAAGGCTGTAGAAAACACAAATCGCCTAAGCAAGCAAACGCCGAGTAAGCGTCAATTTTAAAAGGCTTAAGCAACCTATGTGTTAACTGAGTTTTCAGCAGAAGAGTGAACGTATGGGCAACGATAAAACTGGAAACATCAATCCGAATACAACAAGCACGGATATAGGTGAACGAAAAATAATCGAAATCATCGCCAACTACCTTGAAGCCATGCCCAATTCCCCCGTGCCCTTCGGAGACGACGTTTCCGCCGTTAACATTGATCAAAAACAAGTTGCCGTACTGAAAACTGACATGCTGGTGGGAAAAACCGACGTACCCCCAAACATGAGCCTGTGGCAAGCCGCACGAAAAGCCATTAGTTATGAACATCAGCGATTTTGCTTCTAAAGGCGTCCAGCCCACGGCAGCTCTTGTGTCGCTTGGGTTACCCAGAGGTCTTATGCGCAAAGACATCGAAGAAATCGCCCGTGGACTCAATGCGGGAGCACGAGAATACGGCGCTTACGTTATTGGAGGCGACACAGGTGAAGCCTCAGACTTTATCATTTCAGTTTCCCTCTACGGCACAGCCGAAAAAACAGCACTAATGCTGCGCAATGGAGCTAAGCCCGGCGACATCTTGGCTGTTACAGGTTTCTTCGGCAAATCCGCTGCTGGCTTACGTTTGCTTTTGGATAACTATTCAGCTTCAGCGGACCTGCGTAACGTGCTGTCGGGTGCAGTTTGCATGCCTAAAGCTAGGCTAAAGGAAGGCTTAGCACTTAGCCGCTCAGGCGCAGTGTCGGCTTCTATTGATTCCAGTGACGGTTTAGCTTGGAGCCTGCATGAAATTGGAAAAATGAGCAACGTTGGCTTCCTAGTTCACAGTGTTCCCGTTGCTGATGAAGTTAGACGATTTGCCGAGTTTAACCATCTTGACCCCTTGGAGCTGGCGCTCTACGGCGGCGAAGAATACGAGCTTGTCGTAACAGTTAAGCCTAAAGGGTGGGTTGATGCTGAAGCTGCGGTTGAAGCGGTCGGCGGATGCCTTTTGCCGATTGGAAAAGTCACAAAAGATACGCAGATGCTTTTGGACGTTGACGGCAAGAAACGTGCCATTGAAGCTCGCGGCTGGGAGCATTTCAAGAGTAAGATTTAGCTTTGCAGTCCAGCAGGTAATTGATTACCGTTATGCATGAAGCCGCCAAGTAGGGTTGTTTGCCTAAACTGATTTTTTCGCCGTACCTAAGAGCAAACGTTTCTGCTTTTATAGGCAAACCCACATGGTCACCGAGCACGAAGATAGCGTTGTCGGCAAGTTCTGTTTCAGCTATGTTTTTTCCGCCTTCTTCCAAAACGTACACGCTGCGGCTTTCTGCTTCCTTTTTAAGTAACGCTTCAAAACCCGTCTTGTCAACGCTGATGCCAGGGTGGGACTTGCCGCGATGACTTTTCTCAGAATCTGCTGCCATGTATCCACGTCCGTTCGCACGTCATAGAGTGTGCTGCCGTCGATTTGTATGTGTAACGGCGGATTTGGCGGACCGTTCAATATGGCGTGAAAAGTTACGTCTCTGCGTATGCCATGTGAAAGGAAAAGGCTGGTAACTACGCATTCGTAGACAATGTCTAATCTTCCTGCATCGTGCAGGTTGCTGAATGCTGAGTTGGTTTTTCCCAAACGTGAGAACAAGATGAATTCTCTAGGCAAGACAATCACAGTTTAGTGCTATGCAAACTTTCCTTAAAGCGCTTTCCAACTAAATCAGTTCAAGCGAAAAAATTTTTACAATAGACTGTTGAATAGGACCAAGAGGTTGTTTGTCACGGCTATAGCAAGGACTAATATTATGCTAAAATAGGCAATTCTCAGTATTTGAAGCGCAATTTTGAATGATGCCGAGTTTTTGTCTGAAGATCTCATGAGTGTTTTTTGTGCTAAAATAAAAATCAAGCCCACGGCAACGGTTACTGTTAATTTTAAGACTACAAAAGCTGGAAGGTTTGAGCTGACTAAGCCTGCTAATACGGGGTTGAGCTCCCGTGTGCCATAGTACAGGGTTCCTATAACCGTGGTTAAGCAATCCATGGAGCCCATAAAGATTAGAAACAAACTTGGAAGGGTTTGTGTACTCTGTGTACTCTGCAAAAATGGTTTTTCTCCTTTCTCTTTGAGAAACCGTTTTTTAGCTGCAACGTTACGAACGCGACTTAATCGAGAATTCTTCGTTTCTTAGAACGATTTTCTGTAAGTTTGCGCCAGAGTTCATTGCAGCTTTGTTGTCATCTATAACATGGTAAAATGTATTTTTATACCTTCACTAGTCCGAGTGAGGGACTAGTAGAGAACGGGTAGCTTGAAAACTATCCAAGCTTAAGCTTAATTTTTTAAATTAAAATCCTTTTAATTATCCCTGAGTGAGTGGCGTTTTTTTCCATGAATACGCTTATGTTGTTTTCGCCAATGCTCATGCAAAGCACTTTAACGTTTTCGCCTTCAACAAGCACGCTTTCCATTTCGCCAAGATTGAATTGTTTTGTGATTTCCTGGCAAGAATCATGGATTTGAGACGATAAAATAGCATTTTCAGTAATTTTGTCGGGTTCGGTAAAGTCTATTATGGCTGAGGTGTTGCTTCTGAGAATGTAGCCTAAGACACCTTTGAGTTTACGTATTTCAGCAAGGCTTGCGCTTAGGCTCGCAAAAGCAGAGTTTTCATCCTCAACGGTTGTTGTTATGGCAACTTGGCTGGTCAATGCGGTTTCAGCTTCGTTGGCGTTTGTTTTTTGCTTCAACATTTTTTTCTCCTTGGCGTGTGATTTCTGGTTTAACTATTACGAGTTTGCCTTTGCTAGTTTGCAGGGCTTGAAGTACTTTTTCTGGAAATTGTATTATGCCTTTGCCGTTACGGCTTGCTTCTTTGATGGGTTTGAATCCGCATATGATTGCTTTGCCCTCTAAGGTTTCGATATGTACCTGCGTGATTTTCTTGTCACCATAGATATCGTGCCATTTTGCGATTACTTCGCTATCTACCCGCACAATGTCACAGGGAACTAGTAAGCCTCCGATTTTTTCTATCATGAACTGGTTCACGGGCGGTTCTGGAAGCATCGGTTCAGAACTAAACGATGCTGACATGTCGGAGATTGGTTCACTTTGCGTTGTTTGCTTATCTGGCGGAACTATTTCTTCAATCGGTTTAACTTCAGGGTTTTTGGCTTGAGGTAACTCGTTGCCTGATAGGGTAGAAATTTGATCTACAAGCTTCACAACAGTTGGAACAATGACGCTGGTTAACATTTTAACCATTTTTTCGTCTGCCGCACGTGAAGAAACATTTACCAAGTAACGATTGTTCATCGATGTAATGCTTAATTGGCTATCTGCGCCTTGGATGGTTAAGGTTTCTATGCCGCCGATGGTTTCAGCTTGGTCAGCTATGTCGTTGAAGGCGGAGATCAGTTTTTTGTTTTGGTCTTCACTGCGTGGTTTCGGTGCTTGCTACGATTTCGCCGTTCTTTTTGAATATGAAAGTGTTCGTTATTTCTGGGGTTATGTTTTTGAATTCATTTATGATTGTTTGCAGTGCGGTTGAATAGTTTTCGGTCACTTTTTGCTCCTGCCAGTCTGGGCGGTTTAGGATATTTTGAATAGGATGCGCTCTGGGATGCCTTCGTCTTCCAGCACTAGGTACTTGAGGCCTTCTGTGTCGCCGAGTTGGTCTAGCCATTTTAATGCGTCGCGCACTTTCTGCAAAACCAACAGCCGTTCTTGATGGCTCCGCACAACCGATTCTATGGCTGTTAACTCGTGGAACGCATTAGCGTCTAAGACGATGTTTAATGTACCCACAGTTATTTCGCCTGGGCTGTCTGCTGAGTTGTTTTTTTTTCCCGCAAGCTTCATAATAACTTCGCGGACTTTTTTTGATTTTTCCGCTAAAGTGCGAATTTCATCTAAACGACGCAGATACTCACCCAGTAAACTTTTGGTTTCGGATAAATCCTTGTCTAAGGCATCAGCTATTGCCTGCGCCGATGTATATTCTTTTAATTGGACAACCATGATTTTTTACCTCCAAAAGAGAAAATAAAAGAAAGAAAAGATTGGTGTTCGTTTTTACCTTACCCCCGAATTTCAAAGTCTAAAGATTATTGGTTTTAAAGTAATGGTTGGATGCTGTATGTTGCAGTGTAGGTTAGCGTATGACCTTTGGCAGTTATGCAAGTTAAATGTGTACTGTGAACCATCAACGAAGCCTGGTACAGAAACAGTAATATTGAAGGTTGCTGTATCCGCCTTTAGCGACAACCATAGCATGCTGTGGCTTGCATTCTGACTTCACGGTAACGCTGGTTTGATCTACCGTTCCGGTTGGTTGTATCGTTACTGCATTAGATCCAGTATTTTGGACCGTAACCGTGGCTGAAGTAGCGCTATTAAAAGTCAGTGTTGTTATTGATGCCTGTTCTGCGTTTCCCATGAATCCAAGGGTTAATCCTCCCATCCATGCGGCTACGACGACGCTGACTGCGACTGTGACTGCGATGAGTATGATTGTTGCGATTACGGGGCTTAGGGCTTTTGCGTTTTTCTTAAATTTTCTAAATTTTTTGAATAGTTCATTTTTTTTATACTCCATTTTGGTTTGCTGAATCTATTTCTGATTTTTGCCTTAATAAATATTATGACTTAATACATGATATTATATATCCGTCCAACGCAACTACAACAAAGACGTAACCCTAACCCAATTCAACAAATAAGGCAAGAACTTGTCCAAATCAAATGCGAATTAAAAGATAAAGAAGTGAAAAATAAAAAACTGTTGAAACGAGGTTTTTAAGCTTCAAGTCTCGTCGAAGAGCCCGAGAAGAAGCTTTGCTATTTTTTCGCCGGCTTCGGTTTTGAGGTAGTATTTCTTGAGCGGATCGATGCGTTCGCTTTTAGCTAAGCCTAAAGATTCAATCTCGATCATTCTAGCTCTGAAAGTGCCGTCGCTTAGTGTAAGTTTATTTTTGCGCATAAAATCTTTGGCCTCTTTCCATTTGCCGCGGCCAACATGAAGCAGCAGCAGGCAGTCAATTGCGTGATCTTTCTCAAGCATCGCTTTAATAGCAGATAACTTTGGGTCAGTCAGCACATGCTTAATTTTCTCGTCGTTATTCTTTGCCATTTTTAAACACCTTTATTTGTTGTTAAACCAAAATTGGCGTCTTAAGCTTTTAAACCATATTACGAATCACGAAACATATCTGCAGACGCCTATCTCCCGAAATCAATTATCAACAAACTCCTTTATAAATAATACCGAGCAAGCAATAAAAAGATTAGAAAAATAAACAATATGCCTTAAAAATGGTATTAAAATCAATAAAGCTATAAAATTTTTTAAAATTAAATGGTTAAAGTCAAATAAAACTAGAGCGTTTTCGGGACAAGGTGCCTTAAAGCCGCTGTCGTATTGCCAAAACAAAAGACTTAACAAACCTAAACTTTAACTAATAAAGCCTATAAATCACCAATCTGAAGAGGAAAAAAAGTGGCTGCCAACACCCAATATGAAGTCCCAACATGGAACCAAATATACGACATGCTGCTTGCCCAAGCCCAAAAAATCCAAAGCGACGGCTACAAACCAGACATTATTGTCGGCATCGCACGAGGCGGGTTAGTTCCATCACGTATCTTGGCAGACCTTTTGGAAACCAGGGATTTCGCAATAATCACAATAGAATATTACGTTGGCATCGCCCAGAAAAGCAAAGAGCCAGTTTTAAAGCAATGCCTCCATACGCAGTTGCCGGACAAAAAAGTGCTGTTGGTAGATGATGTCTCTGACGGCGGCAGGAGCCTGCAGCTTGCGAAAAAACACTTGCAAGAACAGGGCGCAAAGGAAATCAGAATAGCTACCGTGTACTGCAAACCCGGAACCATAACCATGCCCGATTATTTTGAAAAAGAAACAAGCCACTGGATAGTTTTTCCGTGGGAAGCCAAAGAAACGATGGCGAAAATAATGCAAAAAGCGGAAGGCAAACGCGCCACAAGCAAAGAAATTTCAAATCTTGTAAAAGCGGGCTTGCCAAAGCAGTTGGCTGAAAAATTGCTAAAAGATGGCAATAGGAGCCAATAATGCTGTATCACCTAAAAGAATACGGCTAAATACACTGAAATAACAGGGTACAGAAACATAAAATTCGCCAAGGCAGAAGAGTTCCTGAAAGCAAACCGAAAAGAAACCCAAGAAAACATTGACATACAATTCTTTGACGCCAGCTTAATCGCTACACAAGAGCACCTGTACTTCGCAGCCCTAAACGCATTGCAAGCTTTCCAAAACAAAACAAATATTTCTAAAACCTTAGCCATGGAAACAATGCTTTATGCTTCCGCGCAACGGCAAATACAAAAAGCTATCCAACGCAGCGGCATCAAGCCCCAAACCACAAGCATGGCAGTTATAATAATCGGCGAAGACCCAACCCAACTCAAAACCATGCTTGAGGCAATCAGCACCTATGTTGGATTGGAACCCGACGAGAAAGTACTGGAAATGTCAAAATTTAAGCACCACAATATTATCGAAACCTTTCAGATTACAGACCAAGAGCTAAAAACTGTCATGAAAAACGAAAACCGTGCAGAGGCAGTGGTTAACTTGGTTATCGAGCGAGTAGCCCTACTGGCAACCCAACTCTGAGCCTAAAGCATCTTTTCTTTAACAACCGCTAAAATGTCGCTGGGTTTCAGCAGTGACACGCCTGTTAAAGCTCCAAGAACCTCAATCAGCAAGATTTTGTCTGGATTTTTAAGGTCTGCTTTGCGTTTGATATCTCCTGCCGCTGCCTCGATAAGGTCTTTTGAGTGAATTGTAGTGAAACGTTTTTCAACCGTAACCCTGAAGGTCTCGTTCTCGCCGATTCTGGCGGCTAACTCTTGGGTTACGCGTTTAATTTCTTCCAAATCGGTTGGTACAACCCGTTCAATGGGCAAAATCCGAAGGGCATAGCGGAACTCGTATGGGCGCTCTTTTAGGATAGCACGCAACTTCTCTATAGCCAAGCAGGGGTCCAGCGTTGTTTTGCCGACAATTAAGCCTCTGATTTTGGTCTTGCTAACTTGCGCTTCAGCATCACCTAACTGTTCCTTGAGCAGGTAATGCAGTTCATTGCACATTGGCCGCTCGTTCCCACGGGAAGTGGTAGCTAAAAGGTTAAAGCCGTTAATCATACCAAGTTCTCTCAGAAGGGAAGACGCAGACAGGTTATTTCTGCTTTACCTTATTATAAGTGCATTGGGCACTTCTAACGGCGATAAAATTCTGGGAGTTACCTTTAGTTTTCCCTTTTTATCTTTTCAAACCATGGCTTGAGTTTAGGTATATCCGTGTTTACTGTGCTCCATACTCTTTTCAGATCTACTCCAAAGTACTCATGAATTACCTTGTCTCGCATTCCAGCCATGTCTTTCCATGGTACTTGAGGGTAATTATTCTTAATTTCAATCGGTATATTTTTTGTAGCTTCTCCGATGATCTCTAATGCTCTAATGACTGCATATACTGTTTTCCTATCCTTTGAAAAGCTGTCGTAATCCATTTCTCTAACAAAACTGCTCGCATCATCCATTGCCTTTAGTATATCCTCAATGTAATCCAAGAACTCTTTCTTCATATGTTTACTACTTCTTCTAAGACGTGTTTTCCTATTCTTGGTTTAAGAGTATGTTTTTCCACCAAATCTACCTTAATTGCCAAAATATCACTCAGGTAATTCTCGATTCCAATGAAATCTAAAAGGCTTAAATTTGCTGTTTCTTCAAATTCCACTAAGATGTCGATGTCGCTTTGTTTTTTCTGCTCGCCTCTAACGTAGGAACCGAAAATGCCTATTTCTTTTATTTTATATTTTTGCCTCAATTCTTCTTTATGCTCAGCTAAAGTGCTTTTTATCTGCTCGAAAGTTTTCATGCTACTCATTTCTTAATCTACGGTTGATAAGTTAAGTCTTGCCGTTTATACAGTTTAAAATCGAGTTTGGCATGGGTTCGTAAAACTGAAATTGTATGTTGTTGTTCTTGGCTTTTGTCTTAGGACGTTTGTGTGTGCACAACCTACCTCTCCGGTCTACTAGATGCTTCTAATATGCTTCAAATATGATTCAACATAGTTCAACATAGACTCAACGTCCCGCACTTTCAACATGAATTGACGCTTTTTCAACATACTGAGAATTGCAGAATGCACTGTTTATGGCTAATAAACCATCGCTGAAAAGGCAGTTCCGGTTAGTTGATGGAGATGTTTAGTTGTGCAGCTGAGACTGGTGATTTTGAGCCAGAGTTGTGATTTGGGAAAGTTTTAAATTTGTCGAGCGTAAGTCTTACTCTGTAAGACATTTAAGTCTTACTGGACGGGAACAACATGACCTTGAGCTTGGGATACTTGACTGCTAAACAAAAAATGATCTGGGACCTAAAAAGCAGAGGACAACAAGAAGCCAGCATCGCAAGAAAACTCGGCGTCACCCGCCAAACAATCCACAGCGTCCTCGACACCGCCAACCTCAAAATCGGCGAAGCCCTAAAAGAAATGGCAGAAATCAACAAAATCGAAGTCAGAAACCCTCGACCCAAACAGAGGATTCCTCAAAGGATACAGCAACCACTTCAAAACCCAAGCCTTCATCACCTTCTCAGCCAAAAACGGCATCCAACTCTGGTACAAACACGAAGGCGACTGCGAAAAATGCAAAAAACTCCAAACCTGCAGAGACACCCTGCTCGCGGAAGCAAAAGACCGCAACTTCCTAATCCTGGACGATACGAGCAAGATTTTGCCATCCAAACTGGCAGAAGCACTATTCGCAAAAATAACAGGTGAATAAAAATGGGTTTGCGTAAGAGATTTAGGGATTTTAGGGATTGGTGTCCACAACCACCAGACCGTTTGCCTACAAAATTGAAACGCTACTCGATGCCTATCGCTGCTGTGGTTACTGCGACACTTATTTTGTCTGTATCATTATTCGTATTTTCATCAAGCTTAATGCCGTCCGCTCCAATCGTTCCTTTAGTTAATGCGCCTGTTTCAGCAACTCCCACGTTACTCTGGAAACACACTATCAGTGCAATGGAAGAACTCTACGGGGCTTCTTCTCCTGTTGTTGTCAACGGCGTAGTTTATACAAGCGCCGAGAACAACTACGTTTACGCTCTAAACGCAACCGACGGCACCCAACTCTGGGATTACTTCACGGGTGAGTGGCCTTCTTCTCCTGCAGTTGCCAATGGTGTAGTTTACGTTAACACGGACTTTTCCATTAACGCTTTGAATGCTACTGACGGTACCCAGATTTGGAGCAACGAGCCACAATATGATGTGCCCGTTGGTTTCTCCTCTCCTACCGTTGCCGACGGAGTCGTCTATGCTGGCACGACCAACTCTTTAGACAATGGTGATGGCAACGTTTATGCTATAAACGCAACTAACGGCAAAACACTTTGGAGTACCCCGTCCTTCGCCCTGGCTACGCCACCGTTCCTTCATCTCCTACGGTCGTCAACGGGGTAGTCTACGTAGGTGATGAGGGCGCGTTTGGCTGGGCTATTCCTCCGAATACTCCAATAGCCCAGATTTGCTATGGCGTTTATGCTTTGAATGCTACGAGCGGAGCCCAACTCTGGAATTACAACATAGGCTACTCCAGTGGGGCGTCTCCAGTTGTTGTCGGCGGAGTCGTCTACTACGTCCCAGAAGAAGATAACTTATACGCATTAAACGCTACGAGCGGCGCAGAAATCTGGAATTGCACCACTGGCATCCCCAAAGGCGTGCTCATCAATGTTGATTCGCCTCCCGCCGTTGTGGACGGAGTGGTGTACCTTGGCTCAGATGGAGGCAACTTTTACGCTTTCAACGCTGCCAGCGGCACTAAACTCTGGAACTACACGATTGGCAACGGAACTCTGTCGACTCCCATTGTCGCCGATGGAGTTGTGTACGTTGGTTCATCTGATAACAACATTTACGCTTTGAACGCCACAAACGGCGTCGAACTGTGGAGCTACCCCACCAGCGGCGCAGTTAACTCTCCCACTGTAATCAACGGAGTCCTCTATGTAGGCGAAAGCAACAACGTCTACGCTCTAAGGGTTTCACCTGCGACGTCTCCTTCGTCTAAGCCGTCTAACACTCTACCCATTATAATCGGCGTAGTAGTCTGCAGTCGTTACTGTTGCCACAGTGGTTGTTTTAATGTTTCAAAAGAGACTGAAAAAAACCGCCGTTAAAAATAACAGGTGAAAAAGAATGAAACAAGATATCCTTAAGAAAATACGCTCTTGGTGCCCGCAGCCATCTAAGCAAACTTCAAAAATACCCTGGGGTCGAGTTTCAATAACTATCCTTATTTCTGCCACGATTCTAACAGCATCTTTTTCTTTGCTTGCTCCAACTTTCTTGTTTAAATCAGCTCCGAGTCCGCTAATATTTAAGGATCCCTTTGGTGAGTACAATAGTAATTTGCAAAATTTGTCCGCCATAGCTCAAGGATCAGAGTTAATCATCACATTTAATTATATCAATGATGGAGCAAGACTCACACTTGAAAGATTTTATATTTCGGGTTCATATGGGGCGCCTTACTCATTCAGTGATGATCCGCCTCAGCAGAACATCCCAGGACTAGTCATAACCTTCAATGGCACAGTAATAAGCAAAGCTGAAGATTTACAGTTTGTTCTTCAGCCCCATGACTTAGTTGCAACGAGCATAACAATCCCAAACTACAAACAGCAGGTAGTCGGAACATACGTTGTACTCAATGTTGTCGAGAAAGGCATTATCTGGGGACCTATTGGAATTCCCATTCAACAGGAGCTTAAGTAAACTCGATAGCTTTTTTGTGCGCTAGGTGAAAAAGAATGAGCATTCTAAGAAAACTTCGAAGATGGTGTCCACAACCCACCAAACCTATTCTAAACAACTCGACAAGGCTGTCTTCTCCAGTGGTAGCGGGTGTTTTGTTTATAGAAATTGTGGCGCTACTTATAGCTCCAATGGCGTTTTTCGCCTTGTTTCCACCACATGTCACCTATCAGTGGGGAACTATTCCTTTGAGTAACAGTCAAATAGTAGCTTCCTGGCCAAATCTTCCAACAGCGAACCAAATAATAAACTCAGGAACAGTGCCCGTTGGAGGAACAGCTTTTCCAGTCAAGAATTCCACTCAAATCGGCTTCATCGACGGCGGCTTTGATGGCGGCAATGTGCCGAATTTGGAATATACCCCAACGGGAATTCCAATTTTGTACCATATTTGGCTAAACTATAACGGCACTTGGATTCAAGTGCCGAGCACCTATCTTGCAACGGATAATCCGCCTCCAATTCCCACGCCTCATTCGGGTTTCTTAGGCACCGGTTTGCCCACAGAATATTTCACCTTGGCAGTTATAGCGATAGTGGCGACGTCGGCGGCGGGAACAACTTATCTTAGATTGAACAAAAAAAAGCGTACTCCAAAAATTGGCTGTGAATAAAGTGGGTATTCATAAAAGACTTAAAGATTTTAGAAATTGGTGTCCCCAGCCGCCTAACCCTCTGCCTACTAAACTGAAACAGTATTCTGTTCCAATCGCTATCCTGCTCACAGTAACCCTTTTAGCTGCTTCATTTTCAATTTTCTACTCAAGCAGCATGTTCCACCCTTCCATACCACTAGCGCCCGCAATACCCATTAGCGCTAGCGCTCAATCTTCGAACACCTTTTACATTGGACCTTCAAACACCATTTACATTAGACCCGATGGAAGCATAGATCCTTCAACAGCGCCAATAAAACAAGTAGGAAACGTCTTCACACTTACAGACAACATAACAGGTAACAACGAAACTGCAATTGAGGTTCAGAAGAACAGCATCATTATTGACGGAGCGGGCTATACGCTTCAAGGTCAAGGAGCAAATGTCGGGGGCATTGGCATCGATGTTTCAGGAAACAACGTTACAGTAGAGAATTTTTTAATTACCAACTTTGTGGTATGTATCGACCTTGAAAACACAACCAACATAAAAATAATCCAAAATAACATAACAACCTACACGTTTGAAAACGGCATCGATGTTTCTAACTCAACAAACAACATAATATCCAACAATAGCATCGTCTCGTATGCTAACCTTGATGGTTGCCAAAACAACGGCATTTGCCTGAGCAATTCTTTTAACAACACCGTTTCCAAAAACAACGTGGTAGGAAGTTGGATAGGTATCTATTTTGGGGATACAAACAGTAGTATTGTTTCCGGGAACAGCGTTACCCAAAGTTGCACGGGAATAGGCCTCTTTGTTTCTGACGCTAACCAAGTGTTTGGAAACAAAGTGTTTGGAACAATCGAAGCAATCTCTCACGGAGATTATCCTGATTCTGGAACGGGCATAACACTTTACGATAAAGCAGACTATAACCAAGTTTACGGAAACAAACTCACCAATAACGGTTATGGCCTAAATGTGTGGTTTGGTTCAGCAGACAATACAATATACTATAACAATTTTGAAAACAACAGTTTGGGCCAAGTTAATCTCTTACAGGAATCTGGAGCAAGCAACTTTTGGGACAACGGTACAATAGGCAATTACTGGAGCGATTATCATGGGCAGGGAACATATGTCATAGATCAGAATAACGTTGACTACCATCCGCTCACGCATCCAACGCTGTTTTCAACTATACTGCCGATTGCCATTATTGCCATTGTTGCAGTCGTCATTGTTGCTGCAGTGGTTTTCTTGATGTTTCAAAAGAGACTGAAAACTAAAATGAAAAATCCACCGACTACACCACAGAACTCTGCTTCAGTTTCCTCTGCTCAAATATCGCAAACATAGTTTTGCGAAATATAATTTTTTAGTTAATCGTTTGGTTGTTGATTTAAAAGAGTTTAGGCGAGCCCTAACTTTTTATATGCTGCAACCATTTAGATAAGGATAGATTAAAAATGAAGTCTTCTACTAAAAAAATTTTAGTTATCGGCATTATTGTGCTTTTTATAGCCTCAACGGTAGCGGGCGCGCTCGCTGGAATCATATAATTTCTTGTGTTTTTTCAAATAAATTCTGATTTTATATTGGATCTTTTCGGCAAAAAATCGACAGCGTTTTTGGCGTGTTGGGTTTAGTTGTCGAGCTAACCGCCCAAGTCGTCTTACGTTTTGCAGGTGACGATGGCTGGAATGACAGCTTTTAGCTCCACAAAATATTCCCTCAGCATACTCTGCCCCTTATGGTAATTCGGTATTGTCTGCGGGCTTTTCCTAGGGCGAACTCCAGCTTGAAGCGATGAGGCCTGTTTCTCCAGATGTTTGAGTTCAGTGTATAGGGTTGAGGGACCTAAGCGTATGCCGAACTTTTTATACACTACCTTGAAGATGCGTAGCCATGTAGGCCGCGGTCGGATGTGTCGTTTATGATGTTGAGCAGGATGCTTTCGAGAATCGCGCCGCGGAAGATTTTTTTGTTCAAAATTTTTCCTACATAGAAGTTTCAGAACCCAAAATTGGTATATATCATCTTAAGAGTGGAGATTAAAGATATAAAAAGCGTGCTGTGGTGCAACGCTACCACAACCAACAGTGGCAAAGCTGATTTAGTTAAATCTCGGTGTCTATCAGTTGTTCGTTGCAAGGGACTAATTCTTTGTCATTTGGACTCCGTTGATGTGCTATCAATTGGAATGCAACTCTCAAATATTATTCCTCTTTTAGTTTTGTTAAAGTAGGCGATTAATGCAAACTCGAAAATCCCGCCATTCACGCTAACGACAATATAGGACCATTCTCCTAAAAAAGGAAAGATAATTAAATAAATACCGATGTTTAATATGAAAACTGTTAAGCCTACGAAATTATATTTTATGTAACGCCAAGCCCTTTTTTGAATAGGGCTCTAAACTTATTCATCTGCTTCAATTCTCCCTCTAGCGAATTGATAAGTATTGGGTTCGCATTTAATAATTTTAGGCATCTTCGGAAAAAGTTGTTTGCTGATGAGTTCGAGCGCGGAGCGGAGGGACAAGACGAGTCTGGAAACGGGTAAAAGAAAACTGGAAAAATCACGAAAATTTAGCTTGGTGTTTTTATTTTTTTTGAATAGTTTTATTCCGTTTATTCCTTTCATGTACTCGAAGCGCTCGCTAATTTTTTATGTTAGAATCAAGCTACAAACTTCTCTCTAATTGAGCCTATGTTCCTTTCTTAATCTCATTTGTAGCGAATTCTTTTGCAGCATTACCGTTGAGGTTCATTCCATCGGGACTGTAAGCGAATGCGTAAACATCTTTGAAAACGTCTAAGCTACTTTTCTTAGGTGTACAAGGAACAATGAGTTCACCGCTGTCTGGTTTTTCAGGGAATAAGGGTTTTGACCCTATTGGTGGTCTCGTATACTTAGGAGCCTGAAGTATGTTTCTTAGCAAAGTTTCCATTTTCAGTTGAAATTCATTGTCATTTCGGAAATCTAGGGCAAATGTGGATTTAAGAAAGGATGGTAAAGACTCTGCGTGACTTCCCGCACGTAGTATTGGAACGAATTTTCTTGGTGACGCAATTTCTTCAAAAATTTCTCCAGTAACTATCGCTTTTTCGTATCCTACTCCGCCACTTCCAGCATTTGCTTTTTTTGCGAATAATGGCGTACATATTAAAAGAACAAAGTCAGATTCTCTAATGCTAGTCTCAAAATATTTTGTTAAGTCGATTCCAGGATAAGTGTCCCATTGGTCAAAATACGTTTCGACGCCATTGCGCTTTAATTCACACGCAAATTTCCTGACCCATTCTTCATGTTCTATGCTATCACAAGAATAGCTTAAGAAACATTTTGGATTTCCCATTTTTTATCTCACTCTTCATTATTCTAAAATGTAAGTAATTAACACATAAATTTCAGTATTTTTGCTTAAAAAATATCAGCATAACGCATCTTAGTGGGTCAGCGTTGATTGACGATTTCTCACAGCTTAGGGCTCGAAGCCGTCGCCTCACATCATCCCGAGACTTAAATGGGTCTTTGGAGAATTTATCTATTTTGTTGGGCCCGCCACGAATTCCTGCCTGCTTCCTTATCATCGGAACTTACCTAGTTTTAGGCTCCAAAATTTTAGGTCCGAACTGCACAATAACAGGTGAACTAGCTATTATTGTCACAGGAAGATTAGTACAAAATCGGTGCATGAAGCATGTTTGATTCTGGGTACATTGCTCAAGATTAACGACATTTGACGAATCTAAATGTTTAAACTACTGCAGGGATAGGGTAGTTTTAAACGTCTTATGTGAGGTGAAAAAAGAGATATGATATTCGAAGAGGAAGATGAATGGGAAGAAGGCGAAGATGAAGAATGGGAAGAAGAAGAATGGTAAACACAACCCCCCGCAATTAAAATTTTAATTTTTCTTTTAAGCTAAATCCGATTTGATTTTTGAGGTTAACTTTTTGAAACCGATGAAAAATATTCGTTTTTCAATGCTTTTCCGTTTAGACGCCATTTTGTGCACACGCTAATTCAAGAGTTGCTAATGTTTTTATTGTTACTTCAATTACGTGGTAAGTTTGATAGTATTCTACAGCTATTATCATTAGTAAACTTTAAGGGTATTGACTTAAGGTATATACACTGAGGATATATGGACCAGCAAACAATTATTACAGTCAAGATTCCTAAAGAAATGAAGAAAAAAATGAAGCAAATCGACGTTAATTGGAGCGAATACATCCGAGAATGCGTCCAAAAGAAAATCAATCAAGAAAAAATGAAAGCGGCATTCGAAAAGCTAGATGAGATTCGGAAACGCAGCAAACCAACATCTAATGAAGAAATTGTTTCTTGGATTCGAGAAGACAGGGAGCGATAAGCGTTACGTCTCTTTACGTACTGGATGCCTGTGTCGTTTTCAAATGGTTGTTGCCAGATGAGCCTTATAAAGAAAAGGCGGACAAACTAAAGCAGGACATTATGTCTGAAGAAGCAAAAATGTGTGCCCCTTCATTTATGGTACAGGAAGTTACAAATGCCTTGTGGAAAGCGATAAAGCTGAGAAGAATAACCCAAGAAGACGCTAAAGAAGCCCTAAAAAATTCAGACGACCTGCAAATTAATTTTTATGAGGTCAATTGGGCAGAGGCTTCTGATGAACTATCAATAGCGAGCAAAATGGACTTGGCAGTTTATGATGCTGCGTATCTTTTCCTTTCTGAAAAAATGAACGCAAAATTAATTACTTCAGACGACAAAATGTACCAAAAAGCCAAAGGACATTTTAGAATGCTGCACCTTAGGGATTACGTGTAATCGCTTCTTTTTGGGTTTTAAATTTATAACTTACTAGTTCAATTCATTAAGCGTTAGCCATGACACGAATCGCCGTACTTAACCAAGATAAATGCAAAACTAAAAAATGCAACCAAGTCTGCGTTAGCTTCTGCCCTATGGTTCGTAGCAGAGTCGAAGCCATCAGAGTTGAAGGAAACAAAGCAGTCATATCCGAAACACTCTGCAGCGGCTGCGGAATATGCGTCAAAAAATGCCCCTTCAAAGCCATCAGCATCGTCAACCTGCCCGACGAGTTGGAGAAAGATTGCAGTCACCGTTTCAGCGAAAACAGCTTCAAACTTTTCCGTTTACCCATGCCTTCGCCTGGAACAGTGCTGGGTTTAATTGGGCAAAACGGCATCGGCAAAACCACTACCCTTAAGGTTTTTTCAGGCGAAATCAAACCCAACCTCGGCAAATACGATAATCCACCTGACTGGCCTGAAATCATCCAGTACTATCGAGGGTCAAGCCTTCAAGATTACTTCCAAAAAATGAGTGAAAAAAAACTCAAAGTCAGCAGCAAACCCCAGTACGTGGATAAGATTCCCAAAGCGGTCACCGGCAAAGTCGGCGATTTGCTAGAAAAAGTTGATGAGCGAAACCAGCTTGATGCACTTTCAGAGGAGCTTGAGCTCAAAACAGTTTGGGATAGACCTTTAGAAGTGCTTAGCGGCGGGGAACTTCAGCGTGTGGCGGTTGCTGCAGCGCTTAGCCGCGAAGCAGATGTTTACCTTTTCGACGAGCCATCAAGCTACTTGGACGTTAAGCAGCGGCTTGTTGTTGCAAAAACCATACGCAGCCTCAAAGAACAGCAAAAAACCATAATTGTCGCTGAACATGACTTAGCCATCATTGATTACCTGTCTGACCAAATCTGCCTCTTCTACGGTGAACCAGGAGTCTACGGCGTTGTCTCACATGTGCATGGCGTCAGAACAGGCATTAACATTTACCTGCAAGGCTACATCCCCGACGAAAACATAATGTTCCGCAAAGAATCCATCGTTTTCCACGAGAAACCGCCAACCGCAGGCACCAACCTAAGCGAACCACTGCTTGAAATGGGACAGCATGACGAAAACTTTCAAAGGATTCAAACTTAGCATTGAACCAGGAGAGATTAAGATAGGCGAAATCGTCGGCATCCTTGGACCCAACGGTATCGGAAAAACCACTTTCGTAAAAATTCTTGCTGGAGTTGAAGAGACTGATGAGAAACAGAAGCTTGGCGAGTTAACCGTCAGCTACAAGCCCCAGTACATTGCACCTGACTATACGGGTACGGTTCAAGAACTGCTTATGAATGTGGCTAAAGAAAACTTTACATCCAGCTGGTACAAAACCGAGATTGCCCAGCCACTACGGCTTCAAGTCTTGATGGACCGAAATGTGATGGAGCTTAGCGGTGGAGAACTGCAAAAAGTTGCCATCGCCGCCTGCCTAAGCCGCAAACCCGACCTGTATCTTCTTGACGAACCAAGCGCATACTTAGATGTTGAAGAACGCTTGAACATGGCTAAAACACTGCGGCGGGTTGTTGAAGCGCATGGCATACCAGCATTTGTAGTTGAACACGACGTTGTCACCCAAGACTTCATAGCCGACCGCCTAATGGTATTCAACGGCGAACCAGGCGTAAGCGGCTTAGCTCATCCGCCAACCAGCCTGCGAAAAGGCATGAACACCTTCCTCAAAGAAATGAACATCACCTTCCGCAGAGACTCAGTAACCATGCGACCCAGAGTAAACAAGGAAGACTCACAAATGGACAAGTTCCAAAAAGGAATCGGCGAATACTACTACACAAAAACAACTAAGCCCGAAACAGCCAAAAAATAAATTAATGTTAATTCACATCCCAGAAACCCAATCTACCATATTTATACAAGTTTAAAGCAAAAATCACCATTTCTCAAGCCTCAGCCCATTCCAGAATCAAAGGTTTTTTCCGCAAAGTGCAGTTAACTTAAAGAACAAGCAGCAAATATACTAAACAATCTGGCAATAATAAAACAAGGAAAAAGTGGTGTAAGCGGCAAGTGGCTCAAGCAACCTTTGAAGAGATTAGCGCTTCTGATTTTTTCTATCGCAATAGAGACATTGCAGGCTTCACAAACCCGTCCAGAGCAATATTCGCGGCAATCCGTGAGCTAGTGGAAAACTCTTTGGATGCTGCGGAGAGCCAAAAAATCGTGCCGGAAATTTATGTTCGCTTATCTTTCGAAGGAGAAGCCAGCAAGGATACGCAAATCTACAAGCTCCGTGTAGAAGACAACGGCAGCGGAATTCAGCCTCGGTTTATTCCCTCAGCTTTCGGGCAAGTCCTCTTCGGCAGCAAATACAAACTAAAGCAGACGAGGGGCACCTTCGGTTTAGGCGGAAAAATGGCTGTCCTTTACGGGCAAATTACTACGCATCAGCCAGCCTTTGTGACCTCGTGTACGGGGCAAGCGAAAATTTACAGTTTCAAATTAATGATTGATATCCAAAGGAATCGTCCGATAATTTTAGACCGCAAAGTCCTAATCAACAAGGATAATTGGCGTGGAACCATCGTTGAGTTTACTCTGGAAGGCGACTATCTTAGGGCAATGCCGAAAATTCTTGATTACTTCAAGCAAACCGCCATGGTAAACCCGTATGCGAACTTGACGTTTGTTGACCCCAAAGGCAGGCTCTACAAGTTTATCCGTGGCACCACCGATATGCCTGAACCACCCAAAGAAACGTGTCCACATCCATACGGCGTAGACGTGGAACTGCTACAACGTCTTATCCAAATTACAACTTACAACAACATGGCTGAATTCTTAAAGGGGCATTTTCACCGCGTTGGCGAAATTACAGCCCAAAAATTCCTAGAATTCAGCCAACTAAGCCCCAGCAAGAACCCAAAGAAGCTTTCTCATGAAGAAATCGTACGGTTAATGCAGAACCTAAAGAAGTACAAGGAGTTCTTACCCCCAGACGCCAGTTGCCTCTCACCTTTAGGCGAGGAACTGCTTAAAGCGGGCATTATGAAGGAGTTAAACCCCGAGTACCTTGTAGTTCATCAGCGTAAACCGTCCACTTATGCGGGTCACCCCTTCATAATTGAAATGGCAATCGCTTATGGCGGCGGAGTGCCTAAGCGCGGTTGCTTTGTCATTTACCGCTTCGCTAACAAAATTCCCCTATTGTATGATGAGGCAAGCGACGTTTCCTACCGAGTAATCTCAGCCATGAACTGGCGACGCTACAAAGTGGCACCTGACATGCCCATCGCCATTGTCGTTCACATTTGCAGCACAAAAGTGCCCTACAAGACGGTTGGAAAAGAATTCATCGCTGACCGCCCCGAAGTACGTCGTGAAGTGGCAAATGCTCTGCGTGAGGTCTCCCGTCAACTGCAGCATTTTCTTTCCCGACAAGAACACGTGCATATGGAGAAGAAGCGGCTGGGAATTTTCAGCAAGTACCTGCCCAAAATCGCTCAGTTCTCGACAACGCTGGCGGGGCAAGAACGTGTGCCAGATATTGATAAGTTATTGAAGAGTGTGCAGAAGTATGGAGCAGAAGAAAGTTAAGATACTAGAGAAAAAGAACGAAGTTATCAAAGGGCTTCACGCTTTTGGCACCCAAATCTACAATCAGCTAGACCAAGGCGTTTTCCCAACCATTAACATGCCAAGCCGTTCTACCGAGAACATTAACTACGACCCTACGCTTCGCCAATTCATTCTTGGGGAGAAAAGCGTCAGCCGCAGCGCCCGCAACATCCGACATATCAAACCGTTCACGCAGCTTGCTTGGGCAGCAATGTTTAGTAACGAACTTACAAGCCAACGCAAAACCAGCACGCTCAGAGATGTTTACTACTCGGCGCAAGCCTACGAGATGACCTTCACAGACCAGCAGGAAAGCAACAACATCATCACCGACCTAGAAACATTAACAGGTTTTGCTCGAGAAGACTTCAACATTTTCCCAGAAGAACGTAGCGCAATTTTCGGCGACTTAGATATCGGCTACACCGTCCCTGGTTATGAGGGTAAAACGTTGAATTTAACCAGCCACCCAGACGGCGTGTTGATTGGTCCAGCTCTGACTTCAGCCGAATTCATAAACACAAAAGCCGACAAAGTCATAGCCATCGAGAAAGGCGCCCTGTTTACAAGATTCATCGAAGAAAACGTGCACAACAAGCATAAGGCTTTGTTGATTTCGTGCGGTGGACAAGCGCCAAGACAAACCCGAAGTTTCATCCGTCGCCTGCATGACGAGTTGAATCTGCCCGTCTACATTCTGACTGATGGTGACCCATGGGGAATGCACATCGCCCAAGTCATCATTTCCGGCTCAGCCAACGCAGCGCACCTAAGAGAACTAAACACGCCTGACGCTGTTTGGAGCGGAGTCTGGGCAAGCGACATAATTGAATACAAACTGCCGACCGACCCATTGGACGAAGTAGACATTAAACGCTTATACGAGTTGCAGAAGGATCCAAGATACCAGAATGACCCCCTGTGGCAGAGAGAGATAAAACTCTTTCTAAAAATAAAGAGGAAGGCTGAGCAAGAAGCATTCAGCCGATATGGTCTAACCTACATAGTTGACGAATATTTACCAACGAAACTCAAAAGCTAGTAACTACATCATTGGTGCTGAAACTGTCGCCTGTTTTTCGGGCTGTTTTTCTGGGTAAATTTTTATTGTTGCTTCATTGTTTTTCATGTCAGTGATGCCTTCAACGTTGGCTTTAGTGTTGTTTAGCCAGCTGAGCCTTGGTGAATTTGTCATGTATGTGACTTCGCCCTTGAAGTTGTTTTGTTGTCCAGTGCCTTTGCCAGTTACCATGACTACGTCGCCTTCTTTGGTCATTTCCATGGCCCGAGTTTCCCACTCGTTTGTTCCATCCATCTTCATCTTGACATCTGTGGTTTCAACGTGATTAGCATGATATTTTCCTTTAACTTCTCCACTTGAATTGTACTGTATCATTGCGCCATCTTGGCTGAATTCTTTTATGACTATAGCGTTGGTTTTCTCTTTTATTTCAGCTAACATTTCTTTCTTTTCCAATTAAAAACACCATTGCATAAAAACCGATGAAACGATTTATGTCTATGTGACTGTGCCGTTACATCAACATACGTTTTAGCGGGGAAATTAAGCCCTTGCATCCTGAAAAAGTGCACGATGCCTTATCCTGCTGTTATGAAAACCGAGAGGCAATGGACAAAAAAAATAAAAGAAGACAAGCATTTCATCTAAGAACTTGATAGTTAAGATATTACTGAGCAACATTAATCCTCATTGAGATATGTGGCAATAATTGCAGTTAGCAGTTAGTCACATAAACATCCGCGGCAACAAAAAACTCATCAACTTTATGTTAACAACACCAGAATCATGTTCAACAACAAATAATTTAAAATAACCCCTCTTGTTTAATGTAGCCATTAACACGGAGAGACGGGGCGTAAACAGGCTATGAGTGAAGAAGGAGACACATTCTTTGTATCCCTTGCCGAGAAATTATTCGGAGTAACCCTAATTATAATCGGGGCAATAATGATCTATCTCACAGCAAGCACAAGCGCACTTGGCGCATTCAGCTTATTCTTCGGCATCCTGAGCCTACTCTTGCTAATCGTCGGCCTCTTCCTACTCCTCGTTAGACCATCTGAATAGCGCTTTATTTCCCTTCTATAAACAATAGCAATTTTTAATTAAATTTAAAGCCTTGGCAGATAAGACGAAATAAACCAAGTGGAAAAGCTTTCCATTAGCATTTATAAACCAAAAAACCATTACACACATAAACAACTTATAACGGAAGCGAATCAAACATGCCCACACGCCAACCAATAGTATGCGTATTAGGACACGTAGACGCAGGAAAAACCTCGCTCCTTGACGAGCTGAGAAAAACTAGCGTGCAAGCACGTGAAGCAGGAGGAATGACCCAGCATATCGGCGCAAGCTTCTTCCCTGTTGAAACGCTCAAACAACTCATAGGGCCGGGGCTGTCCAACTTTAAAACTGGCATAGAAATTCCCGGCTTATTAATCGTGGATACGCCTGGGCATGAAGCATTCACGAACCTTCGGCGCAGAGGCGGAAGCGTTGCCGACATAGCGATTCTTGTAGTTGATGTCCTGAAGGGTTTTGAAGCTCAAACTTTTGAGTGCATCGAAATTCTGAAAGCTCGCAAGACCCCCTTTATCGTTGCGGTTAACAAGATTGATCGTATTCCAGGGTGGGCGGCTCATCGGGGAACGCCTTTTTTGCAGTCTTATGCTTCCCAGTCTGGTTTTGTGCGTGAAGAGCTGGATAACCGTTTATACCAAGTTATGGGCGAGTTCAGCCGATTAGGTTTTAAAACTGACCGGTTTGACCATATTCGAGACTTCACTGTCAACGTGGCTTTGGTGCCGACTAGTGCAAAAACCGGCGAAGGTTTATCGGAGCTGGTTATGGTTTTGGTTGGGTTAAGCCAGCAGTTCCTTAAGAAGCGTTTGCAGACAACTGAGGGTGCGGCTAAGGGCTCGGTGTTAGAGGTGAAGGAGGAGCCTGGTTTAGGTTTAACGTTGAACACGATTGTTTATGATGGCACGTTGCGTAAGGACGATTTGATTGTTGTCGGTGGGCGCGATGGGGCGATTTCGGCACGTGTACGAGCGATTTTGGTGCCTAAGCCGTTGGATGAGATGAGGGATCCACGGGATAAGTTTACTTCGGTTGATTGTGTCTTTGCCAGTGCAGGTGTTAAGGTGGTTGCGCCTGGTTTGGAGGGTGCTTTGGCTGGTGCGCCGTTGTTCGCTGTGCCATCTGGTGAAGACCCTGCAAAGTATGCTAAGCTTATCACTGAAGAGATAGGCAGAATCAGGATTGCTAAGGAGATTGAGGGTGTTATTGTTAAAGCTGACACGCTTGGCTCGTTGGAGGCGATGGCTGAAATTTTGAAGGCTAACAATGTGCAGGTGCGTATCGCTGATGTTGGTGACATTAGTAAGCGTGACGTGATTGAGGCATCTGTAGTTAAGACGCGCGAGCCGTTGGTTGGAGCCATTTTGGCGTTTGGCGTTAAAACGTTGCCTGACGCTGCGGAAGAAGCTGCGGCTAACGGTATCCCGATTTTTAACCAGCCAATCATTTACAATTTGATTGACGCGTATTTGCAGTGGGCTAAAAACAAGCGTGAAACGAAGAGTGAGGCGGAATTTGAGGCGTTGGTTAAGCCTGGCAAAGTTACGGTTTTGCCCAATTGCATTTTCCGCAGGGCTAAGCCAGCGATTTTTGGCGTGGAAGTGCTGGGCGGCCGATTGAAGGCAAAGTACGGGCTTATGCGCAAGGAAGACGGCAGCGATTTAGGCGAAGTTGACCAGATTCAGGACCAAGGCAAAGCCGTGCCAGAAGCTAAGGTTGGCATGCAGGTGGCAATTTCGATGGATAAGCCGATTGTGGGCAGGCACGTGTTTGAGAAGGACGTGTTATTTGTAAAAGTGCCTGAAAAGGATGCGAAAGCACTGTTAACGGCACATTCAGATGATTTAACGGCTGAAGAGCAAGAAGTGCTAAAAGAATACATAGCGCTTATGCGAAAGAAAACGCTGTTTTGGGGCGGAGTTTAAGAGCTGAATACCTTTTGTTGCTTTTTGTTGTTGTTTTTTGCCACAAATATTAGGGTAGGTCTCTAGGTCGATGGTTTATGGTCAGGGCTTGTTTTGGGTTGATTTTCTGGTTCAGGGCTTGAATTGGGCTTTAGGTCAAGGGAAAATTTGGTTTTTTCGAGAAAATCAAAGAAACACAGCAAAAAATGGCAATACTGTTTATATATAAACTTCGCAAACCCAGAAACTGAACTGCTAAGACTTTATCTTAAAGCATAATGTTAGCATGCCGTCAATGCAGAACGGCGACAGTTCCCCCTCACTGTCCTGTTTTATACACAGCTGTTTCATATCGCATTTTGGGCAGATGCCGCTGCTTAATTGCGCGGCGTTGGTTTCCAAGAGGTTGTTTTCTTTTAGGGTTTCGAAGGCGAATTTTAAGTATTTCCCTTCAGCTATGCGTGGTACCTCATATTTGGCTGCTTCTACACCTGCTTGAATGGCAAAGTACTCGTAGAGTCTTCTTGCGCCTTTTTGGGAGTTGCAGCTTTTGCATATCCAAACAAGATTCTTCTCAACGTTAGGTCCATGGAACTTTTGCGGCAGCAAATGCTCAAGCGTCAGGTTTGCAATTGCCCCACAGAAAACGCATTCGTTTGAATACTCCCTCTCTTTAACGTATTCTCTGATTTCATTCCATGAAATGCTGCCCTGCTTAAGCTGCTTGAACTTGTTCATCACAAAACCATAATCTCTCTTTCCGATGCCTGCTGATTCAGCGATTATTTTCGCGTACTGCCAATAAATTAGGTCTTTAACTGTTTTGACTACTGCTGGAGGCACATCGCTTGCTCCTTAATGATAAGATAGCCTCTTTATTGTGGCTCTTTTCTTTTTAGCATTTGCTATTCGCCATCTATAGCATAGCCTACAGTTTCTGTTTTTAACCGCCGCCTACAGGGGGCAGAATAGCTAAAACATCGCCGTCTTTGAGTTCTGTTCCTAACCCGTTTAGTGTTGCTGTGCTGGTTCCGTTAATGAGGAATTGGAGGAAGTTTTTGGGTTGCCCTGTTTTGCCATTGTAAACGTATTCGATGAAGGGTTTGCCGTATTTTTGAGCCAGAGTCTTAAGAACTAAATCAACAGTAATTTTTTCACCGTTAGCAAACGTTAGTGTTTCTTCTCTCTTGTTTACGATTTCTCTTAGACTAGTGAAAAAGCGAATTTTAACTTCTACCATTTGGCACCGTCAGGTTATGTATAGGAAAATTGTGGAAATTAACTATTACCCCGCTTCTGATAAAGTGTGAATGAAGTAAGACTTTTAGAGAGAAACAATTTAACATAAGTGGAGACAAATAAGGCGGAAGGTTTTGGCGAATGAAGTTGAGTTTGTCTAATGGGATTTTTAGCAGGCTAAGCTTAGATGGGAACTTTGCTGCCGTTAAAAAGCTTGGTTTTGAGAACATTGAGTTTAACATGAAAGCTGTGAAGAAAGAGAGAGATACAGATGTTTTTCGGGAACAAAAAGCGTTAGCTGCTTCTGGATTGAATTGTTTAACGCTTCACTCCGCTATCTTGCACGTAAAAAACCCTATCGAAGTCCATAGGGCAGTTTACTTCGGAAAAATATCGCTTGAGTGCGCCCATGCGCTTCGCGCGCCGCTTATGACCGTGCACTCGAATGTTTCAAAAAAGTTACCTAAGCCCGTTAGAGAGAAGTGCGTGTCTGAAATTTTTGGCGAAATCAAACCGTTTGCCAAGAGCTTGGGCATCAAGTTGTCTTTGGAGAACTTGTCATATAAGTCGAGTGGTTTTGGCAAAAACGTCAAAGAACTTGAGGAAGTGCTAAACGTTATTGATGATGGCGACATGGGAATAACGTTTGATTTGTGCCATGCGCTAGAAAGCAAAGAAACAGACAATCTTCTTGAGAAATATGGAAGGCGCATTTGCAACGTTCACATGGCTAATAAATCGCATGAAACCTTCACTGAACCAAAACCAGAACTCATAGCCTTCCTCGCTAGCCTACATGGTTACGGCTATGATGGTCCAATAACACTGGAACTAGACCATAAAACATCCATGGAAGAAATCTCAAAAAGCAAAGCTCTTTTTGACAAACTGCTAAAAGAATTTTAGCGTTTTTAATCCTTTATTTTCTGTACCCGAAAGTTATGGTTGTACGAACTCATCAAAAAAGTTGGAGTGTCGGGTTAAAAATCCTTTTTTTCTTGCCTTTATAAGCGTGAGACTTCATTCATGTACCTGAAGAGTTTCTTTTGTTCTCTGGCTGACCTGTTGAGTCACTGATTCTTTTCTAATACAACAACAAGAAGGGAAAAAACACATTGAACATTAAGAGCGGAGCCTCGGCTCTGAAAGAAAATATGCGTGAACGTTCTCGCAAAGAGCAAGCAGCGAAAACGGGGGATTCAATTTATGGTTAAAGTCGGTGACCAGAGAAAATGTCCTGAATGTGAAACCATAGGTTGTGTGGTTTGGGTCTCGCAAGACAAGAAGACCATGGGTGTGCAATGCCGCAGGAGCCACGGAGAAGCGAGCAGACCAGCATCCAGGTATGGCGCGACAGTTGTTCCCTCGACCAAGACAAGGAAAAACGTCGTCTTCATAACAGCAGTAGGCTGATGATGTTTGACTAATTTGGTTTGGTTTTATATTACGTAAGTATCTTGTATGGTTACTAAACCGTTGTCCCCAACTATTCTTTTTAGTTCTGGGAGAAGTGGCTCAAGCTTTGATTGCTCATCAATCACTTCTATTATCAAGGGCATGTTAACTGTGACGCCTTCAAGTTTCAATGTTGATTTGCCGCGTTTCCCAAATCCGTCAACGCCTGTCCAAACCGTGGCGCCGCTGACTCCTGCCTTAATTAGAAAATCCATTACAAGGGGCGCAAGCCGTTTGCCGCCAACTTGATCGTTCTTTTTTACTCTTATCGTGACGCTCCACATTTTTATCCGCATTATAGTATCCTCGACATTATGGTGTTGCCGATCACTCTTCCACCTATAAGGGCACCCAGAGATAATCCCACGTTCGCTAGTATATTCAGTATTACAAGGTTAAAGCGGCTGCTATCCATTAAGTTGCTGGTTTCAAGAGCGAACGAGGACATGGTTGTGAATGAACCGCAAAATCCAGTAGCCACAAGCAGCGTATAATTTGCATCCAAATTTAAAGCAAGCGCCAGCACTGAAAAAATTCCAAGCGTAAAGCTGCCAATAACGTTAACAACTAAAACATTGACTGGGAGTCCGCCGATGGTTTTTGGCGAATCAACAATTATGTAACGCAGAAAAGCTCCAACTACTGCGCCAACCGCTAAGAGTACGAATTCAATCATCTTCATGTTTACCTACCTTTATTTGGGTAGGCATTATCAGCATCCATTAAGGTGCGGTTTTGACCCAGTAGTCAAGGCTAATGCCATAGCGCAGATTTTTGCTCCAAAATTAAGCTTGCGGCTATTATACTTATTGGCTTTGAATGCGTATTTTTGTGGTTCCGAAACCTAAAATAAGCTCGTAACAAAATTATAGCCATTTGAGGTTTAAAAGCGTGTCATCCATTATCGAGGACCTCATTGCAAGAAAAATTTTCAACAATCGCGGAGAAGAAACAATAGAAGTTGACGTAATCACCACTGGTGGTTTCGGAAGAGCATCTGCTCCAGCAGGAAAAAGCCGCGGAAAAGCTGAAGTGGTCTATTACCCGCAAGGCGGAGTGGACCAAGCCGTAAAAAAAGTTGACGATTTAATCGCGCCTGAACTTGCAGGATTAAACTCTGATTTTCAAGAAGAAATTGACAATACGCTGCATGAGCTGGACGGCAGCACAGACTTCAAAAACATCGGCGGAAACACCGCATGCGCCATCTCTCTAGCCAATGCCGAAGCAGCGGCGAACTCTCATGGTTTACTTTTATTCCAGTTTATGGGGGGAAACGCCGCAACTACGCTGCCTTATCCTCTTGGCAACTGCATAAGCGGCGGTCAACATGCAAGGGGCAAAGCGCCTGATATTCAAGAGTATTTGGCGTTGCCGCATGGTGCTGAAACTTTTCTTGAAGCTCAAACAGCCAACACTCAGATTCACCGCAAAATTGGCGAAGCTTTAAAGAAGAAAAACAGCCAGTTTAACGGTGGAAAAAGCGACGAGGGCGCGTGGATAGCCAACATTGACACTGTTGACGCGTTCGACGTCATCGCTAAAGCGTGCGAAGAGGTTGGTAACGAGTTGGATTTTGAATGCGGCTTTGGCATTGATGTTGCTGCTTCCTCGCTTTGGAAGCCTAAGGAAGAAAAATACGTTTACGATAATGAAGGTAAAAAGCGTGACACGGCTGAACAGCTTGAGTTCATGCTTGAATTAATCGAGAAATATCATCTTGCTTACGTGGAAGACCCATTCCATGAGGAAGACTTTGAAAGCTTCGCTGCTTTAACTCGGAAAGCTAAAAACTGCTTGATTTGCGGGGATGATTTGTTCACAACAAATACTGAAAGGTTAAATAATGGAATAAAGATTAACGCTGGAAACGCCATCATAATAAAAGTCAACCAGATAGGTACCCTGTCCGATGCAGCTCAAACAATTGAAACTGCACAGCGATATGGTTACGACCCAGTTGTGTCTCACCGTTCAGGAGACACATGCGACTGGCACATTGCTCATTTGGCTGTGGCTTACAAGTGCCCGCTAATCAAGACAGGCGTAGTTGAAGGCGCACGCATAGCCAAACTTAACGAGCTAATAAGGATTGAGCATTTCCTTGGTAACAGAGCCAAAATGGCTGATTTAAAAATACGCTAAACAGAAGATGAAAAAATGTCTGAAGACGAAGATAAAAGAGAATCAACCAGAAGAGGAAAACCAAGAGGAACCCTTCGAAGAGGAACAACCAGCAGTAGCAGATGAGAAGTCTAAGGAAGCCCCGCCTGCAGAGGAACTCCTCTTACCAAGAGACACCCTGCTTTCCGCAGGTATCCACATTGGAACAAGAATGAAAACCCTTGACATGGAACCCTTCATCTACCGGGTTAGACCAGACGGATTATTCGTACTTGACGTTAAAAAAACAGACGACCGAATAAGAGTCACCGCAAAATTCCTCTCACGCTACGAGCACGCAAAAGTAGCAGTGGCAGCAACAAGGCTGTATGCTCAAGAACCAGTCAAAAAATTCTGCGAGCTAACAGGTTCAACACCGCTAATTGGTCGTTTCATCCCTGGACAACTATCCAATCCGCAGTATCCAGGCAGAATTGACCCTGAAGTCATACTTGTTTCAGACCCACAGAGCAGATGCACAGGCAGTAAAAGAAGCCTCAAAAGTTGGCATTCCAATCGTTGCGTTATGCAGCACAGACAACGAGTTCGCAGGCGTAGACTTAGTTATCCCCACAAACAACAAGGGCAGACGAGCATTAGCCGTCATATTCTGGCTACTAACAAGGCAGGTCCTTCGTGAAAGAGGCGAATTAGCCGCAGACAAAGACCCACCAGCAACCATAGAAGATTTCGAAGCGAAGGTTACACGGGAAGAGGAGGAGGAACCCTAAACCGTTGCCGACGATTCGGCGTCCAACCGTAGCAGGTCAATTTTATGAAGGCGACGCCGAAGCGCTTAGAGCACAAATTAAAAACTGTTTCCTCCATGACCTAGGTCCAAAAAAACTTCCCGCTGTAAACTTGCATATCCACCCCCGAAACATAGTTGGCGTGATTTGCCCCCACGCAGGCTACATGTATTCTGGTCCTGTGGCAGCATCAGCTTTTTATGAGTTAGCCTTGGATGGCAAACCTGACACAGTAGTGCTTATGGGTCCAAATCATACCGGTTACGGTAGCGCTTTGAGCCTTATGCGTGAAGGCGTTTGGCGTACACCGCTTGGCGACATAGAAATCGATACTGAAATGGCAAACGAGATAACCCGCGAAACCAGCATCATCGACGTAGACGAACTTGCCCACCGTTATGAACATTCTATCGAGGTTCAGTTGCCCTTTTTGCAGTTTCTCTACGGGAATGCATTCAAGATTGTGCCCATCTGTTTCCTGATGCAAGATTATGATTCTGCGGTTGAGGTGGGCAGGGCGCTTGAGGAAGTTTTAGATGCCACAAACACCGTAGTTATCGCTTCTTCTGACATGACGCATTATGAACCAGCAAAAACAGCAGCCGCAAAAGACCAAGCTGCACTTAAAGCGGTCACAGACATGGACGCAAAACGCTTCTATGAAACAGTCGAAACACAAAACATCACAGCTTGCGGTTACGCGCCAATAACAGCCCTAATCACTTACGCAAAAGGAGTCAACGCGAAAGAAGCTAAACTCTTAAGCTACCACAACAGCGGCGACATAACAGGCGACCATTCAAGCGTAGTAGGATATGCAGCAGTAAGTTTCAAAAAATAGGTGCTTGAATAAGCTTAGTCGCCTAATTTTAACGGTAAAATGTTGTATTTGCGAAGAACAATCAAGGCTAAAGTTGCTTTAAGTTAGCGATTGTTGTTTCATTTTGTAACAACATCATTTTATATTTTATTAGAACGTAATGTGGTTTAAGCGAGAAAGGAATGCCAGCGACAGTTGGGCGGTTTGGCTGCTAATATAAGATAAGGTGTCTTGCCCACCAAACTTTTATGCCTTATCTGGTATTAGCGCATGGCTTGACCTGCCTAACCTAATTTTCCCCATGTACCCAAACAGCACAGCGTAAGCAAGCAGTGTAAAGTTTAGCTTTTTTGAAGAGCTAGCTTTTGCCAAGCATGAATCTTTCTTATTGCAGCTAAGATGTTGAATGTGCTTAAAGCGCTCATGATGGCAAGCAAGATGCCTAGTGTTTCTAAGCCAGCGGCTGATGAGTTAATTTGCATACCCGAAAGATTGTATAGTCCAGCGTTGAGGTTTCTTAACCCCATAAACACCGTTACCGCAGTTATGATGACTGCTACATAGAATGATTCTTTTGATTTCACCTTGTACAACAAGAAATAGGTCAGGAACGTTGTGGGTATGTAGTATGTTAAGGCGCCAAGTGCACCAAAGGGCCAGCCTAAAATGTTCAGTTCACTGCTTGTTTGATTTATATTTATGGCAAAGATGGTTGAGGTGACATCCAAAAACCAGCATGCAAAACCAAAGCCTTGCAAAGCCATCAAAACGGTTTTTGCCTTTTTAACTGCAGCTTGGGCTGTCATTTTTGCGTTAAAGCCTCTTAAGCTCATGATGTTACGCAAGGAAAAAGGAACTGCTAAAAAGACAAAGAGCCCCAGACCAAGCCACAGGTTAATGTTAACGGACACCCAAATGGAAGCGATTAGCCAAATGACATTTGCCGCTGCTGTGAAGCCTTGAGCAACACTTTTCGCTTGATTCATAAACTTGCCTTTCCCATTAACTCGGCAAACACTTGATTTTAGAATTATGACTTAATTTTTTACACACACAAACAGTCTTTACTCAGCTAAAGTAAATGCCTAAAAAGACCATAAATGTTAGGCAGAAAACCACTGGTAGTCATCATTGCTTTGATAATGCTTGCCTCAGGAATCTTCCTCACGTATACTTATTCAAGTCAAGTTGAAGGGAAGGAATTCTGGGAAAGAGGTTTTCTCACTGTACCAGCTAATGGCAATCAATCCATAATTTTTCTTACAGGTTCTCCTGGACTGTATCATATTCAGGTCGAAGCCGAAAGAGGCACAATCGAGACATTCTTTAATATAACTAATACCTGGGGAGGGAAATCGCCGCCACCACTCTTAGTTTTTAACGGCTCATCTGGGCAATTTACCTACAATTTACAGGCAAGCAATCCAAACGTCGTCGGCTCTCCAAACGCTGGCTACATAATTTTCTCAAACCCTGATTCATTTAACGAAGTGATAAGCTACAGCATAATCCGCACTTGGCCCTACAACAACTACTTCTACCTGATGGCAGGAGTGGCTCTTACTGCTCTTGGAGCAATCATACTCTTTCTAACTTTGCTTAAGAATAAACTGAAGGATTTCAACAAAGCTCTCGAAAACCAAGAATAATAGCCTTGTAAACGAACATTTTTATCTAAACAATGCAATATCTACCTTCTTTAGGGATAAAACCATGGGTAAAGGGTCAGGTTACGGAAAAGTAATTTTGTTCGGCGAACACTTCGTCGTTCATGGCGCACCAGGCATTGTTTCCGCCATTGACTCCACTACGGACGCTGAAGTCCAAAAAGGCGTGAAAGGAATCAACATTATTGATGAAAGAAAAACCGCTAAAGGCTACAGCGAAGAAAAACGCCTCCAACAAATTGAATCAATCGAGAGAATGCTAAAAGTCATGGGCATCGACCCCAAAATCGGGCTCAATATTTCGATTGGTGGAACACTGCCTGGTTTCAGCGGGTTGGGCGCTTCTGCAGCAAGCAGCGTCGCCATCGCAAGAGCCATCGCCCAAGAGCTTGGCATGCAGATTTCTGACGAAAAAATTAATCAAGTCGCTTATGAGGCGGAGAAAGCGTATGCTGGCAACCCCTCAGGCATCGACAACACCGCTGCAACTTACGGCGGCTTAATGTGGTTTAAAAAAGACATGGCTGGCGGACCAGACAAGATTGAAAAGCTTCATTTGCGCAGGCCAATCGAAATTGTCATCGGCAGCACGGGCAAAGTCGCAAACACCAAAGTCATGGTGGAAGGCGTCGCGGAACGCAAAAAGAAGAACCCGGCAAAATACGACCCAATTTTTAAACAAGCCGAAAACGTAGCCTTCGCAGGACGAAAAGCATTGGAAAATTATGACCTTAAAAAAGTCGGCGAACTTATGAACGAAAATCACCGCCTGCTCCAAGAAATCGGTGTGTCCAGCAAAGAACTCGACATGCTGGTCGATTTAGCCCGAAAACAAGGCGCTTTCGGCGCAAAACTCACAGGCGGAGGCGGAGGCGGATGCATGGTGGCGTTGACGCCGGGCAAAGATCTGCAGGGAAAAGTTCTAAGCGCCATTAAAAGCTTAGGCTTTGAAGTGCTGAGCACAAAGATAGGCGTTGAAAAATACTAGGTTGATGCAAATTGGGCTTTAGAAACTTTATAGAAGCGCTGGATAAAAACGGCGAATTAACAAGAATCACAAAGCCAGTTTCCACCGAGTACGAGTTAGCTGGGATAATAAGCGCTCTTGGCGAGAAACCGGTTTATTTTGAGAAAGTGAAAGAGTCAAGTTATCCTGTTGTGGCGGGACTCGTATCCTCCAAAGAATTGATTGCGCGGTCGTTAGGCATACAAAAAGACAAGTTACTTCCCAAATTATCTAACGCAATAGAACATCCCGTGCCTCCGCAAATGGCTGAAAAAGGCGTATGCCAAGAAATCGTGGAAACCGACGTTGACTTAACCAAACTCCCGATAATGCGTTACACGGAGAAGGACGGCGGAAAATACATCGCTTCAGCAGTAACCATCATTAAAGACCCGCAGTTGGGCAGAAACATGTGTTTCCACCGTCTCATGCTTAAAGACAAAAATCACTTCGTCGCCCGCATCGTGGAAGACCGCGGCACAGACACGGCGCTCAAAAAAACAGGCGGCGAACTCGACATAGCCATATGCATCGGAAACTCAACCGCTGTACTGCTCTCAGCCGCAACTTCCCTGCCGAAAGGCGTTGACGAACTGGGAATGGCTAATGCCCTGGAAAAAACGGAACTGGTAAAGTGCAAAACCGTTGATTTGGAAGTGCCAGCGGACTGCGAGTTTGTGCTTGAAGGGCGCATCACCAAGGAGAAAGCTTCTGAAGGTCCATTTCTCGATTTAACAGGCGTTGTTGACCGCGTTCGCCAGCAGCCAATCATCGAAATCAAATGCGTTACTCACCGAAAGAACCCGATTTACCAAACCATTCTTGCTGGCAAAAACGAGCACAAGTTCCTCATGGGCATGCCAAAAGAACCCACCATCTTCAACGAAGTCAACAAGGTCTGCCAATGCAAAGACGTCTACATCACGCCCGGCGGATGCAGCTGGCTCCACGCTGTTGTGCAAATCAAAAAGAAAAACGCTGACGACGGCAAAAAAGCAATTGCCGCCGCGTTTGAAGGACACAAATCGCTCAAGCACTGTGTTGTTGTTGATGATGACATCAACATTTATGACCCGCACGAGGTGGAGTGGGCTATCGCGACAAGGTTCCAAGCCGACAAAAACGCGGTTATTCTTTCTAACCAGCCTGGCTCTTCGCTTGACCCATCAGGCGACTTAACAGAAGGCAAGAAAGCCACAACCGCCAAAGCCGGCTTAGACGCGACTGCACCGCTTGTGACAACGGGCAAAGGCTTCAAAAAAGAAGAATACATCAAAAGTAGACTTAAACAAGTACCTGTGACAAACATGCAGTTAACTAAGCAAGAACAGAAAATGCTTGACGGCGCTGAAGGCTACGCTGTACGTAAAAGCATGGAAATCCTCGACTGCGCTGGGCGACATTTACGGTGCAAAAAGCCTCATCAAAGTTGGCAGCGTCCAAGTGGCAGGCGTATCCTACAACAACCTCGGCGACGCAGGCTTAGAATTTCTAAACGAGTTGGCAAAAGACGGCAAAGTCCGAGTTCTCACCACCCTCAACCCGGCAGGAATGGATTTGGAAAACTGGCGCAACCTTGGCATAAGCCCAGAGTTTGCTGAAAAACAAAACCTCGTAATAGACGCCTTCGAAAGAATGGGCATACTTGTCAGCTGCACATGCACACCCTACCTGATTGGTAACTTGCCGCTCTACGGCGAACACGTCGCATGGTCAGAAAGCTCAGCTGTCACCTTCGCGAACTCGGTGATTGGCGCAAAAACAAACAAAGAAGGCGGACCATCCGCGCTGGCGGCGGCATTCGTGGGCAAAACACCCTGTTACGGGTTGCATTTAGATGAGAACCGGGTTCCCGACGTCCACGTGCAAGTTAACGCAGAATTAACGAAGCTCTCAGATTGGGGAGCGCTGGGCTATGCGATTGGCAAGAAAGCCGAAAACAAAATTCCCATACATTACAGGCATAAAAGCGGCTGATCTTAGACGAGCTCAAATCGTTCTGTGCTTCCGTTGTGACTTATGGCGCAAAACCGCTCTTTTACATGAAAGGTATAACGCCTGGAGTCAGAACAGCAGACTCAACCAAAAGAGACAGTGTACAATCGAGCAAGCCGACATCAAAAACGCTTACGACAACATCAACGACGAAGTAAGCGACATCGAACTGGTGTGCGTTGGTTGTCCGCATTGTTCAATTAACGAAATCGCCAAAGTCGCCGAGCTGCTTAAAGGCAAAAAAGTAGCTGAGGGCACGGAGTTTTGGGTTGCCACTTCAAGAACAGCAAAACAACTAGCCGACAAACGCGGCTACACCCAAGTCATTGAGGCGGCTGGCGCAAAGTTTGCCTGCGACACATGCATGGCAGTTGCGCCCTTAAAGGGCAGGTTTAAGTCGTTGGCAACAACGTCGGCGAAAGGCTGCTTTTATTCAAGGCAGAACGTCATGAAAACCAAAATGGGCAGCATAGAGGAATGCGTTGAGGCGGCGGTGACTGGAAAATGGAGCAGTTAAAGGGCAGATTAATCTCAAAAGGCAAAGCCGAGGGCGAAGCCCTCGTAACTTCCCAGCCTATATCGTTCTATGGCGGGGTAGACCCGAACACGGGCGTCGTCATCGAAAAAGGGCATGAACTGCAGGGGCAAAGCGTCAAAGGCAAAATCCTTGTGTTCCCAACTGGCAAAGGCTCAACCGTAGGCTCCTACACGCTGTATCGTATGAAGAAGAACGGCACCGCTCCAGCAGGCATGATTAACAAGGAATGCGAAACCGTTGTCGCCGTCGGCGCCATAATCAGCGAAATCCCATGCGTTGACAAAGTTGACATCTCTAAAATAAAGACTGGAGATAAAGTTCGAGTGGAAAACGGCGTCATCTCCATTTTTTGAATTTTTGTAACAAGTTGTTGGTTCACATTAAGGTATTGGCTCATCAGTTATGTAGGCGTTATCTTGTCTTCTGTCATAGACTAACGCATATTTGTTAAGTATATCTCTTCCAAGAATGCTTGGGATTCTAAGAATTCGCTCAGTCAATTCAGAATGACGCAGGAAACATAAGCTTTCGAGATGCTCAACATGCGTTTGCTTGTCTTTTTTATGGAAAGCCAGTTTGGCTTCTTTGAGGATGTATGTATCCACTGCTCCTCCAATACCGAGCATGCCCTTGTCAAGTTTTTCCAGCGCATCATAGTCTATTCCGAGCCGAATTACATCTTTATCGCTTACCGTCGTTTTGGTTGCGCCCGTGTCTATGAGTAATTCTATGGTGGCGTATATGTGCAAAGCTTCGGATTCAAATATTGTATTGACGTATGCAGCTTCAAGTGGTCCTGACTTGAAAAAGCAAGGGATCCTCAAAACAGCCACCTTTTTATTTAGAGAATAAGATCCAACTCTTCGGTGGTTACATATTCCACTGCAATTTTGTTGTAGGATTTTGAGTACCTTGTTTTTAATCGCTTCACAAGCTTCGTCAAATCAGAATCATGGTCAATAACGGCTTTATTTAGAACTGCGACCCATTCGTTGTTGAAACCCTTTTTCAATTGTTCATAATTTTCTCTTAGCCATTTTGCGTTCGCTTCAAAATTCGAAAGGATATCAACAGCAGATTCCATCAGATTAACCTTCAAACAATGAATATACAGTAAATTCTTAAAACACTTTCTACAAAACAAACAATTTTCAATAACATAAAACTAAACTTGGGTATCCAATTAGATCTTTTGCAGATAAACCTCATCAAATTTTTAACTATCAGACATATTTTGAAAAGCAATGAAAACGCTTGAAGAAATAAAGACAGAGCTGGAAACGCTCAAACCTACGGTTAAGAAACTCTTCAAAGTAGAAACCGTAGACGTATTCGCTTCTTATGCAAGAAAGCAAGCAAGCTGAAAAAAGCGACATAGACCTTTTGGTAACCAGTTCGACAAAAATGGATTGAGGAAAGAAAAACCAAAATCCAAAAACTCATATCTTTTTGGAGAAAACGAACAACCAAATTTACGGTTTTGCCAAGCGAAATTGATTTTAAGAATACTTCACTTAAAGAGTTAAAGAGAAAATATCCATATTTGTTTACGAAATAGGTTCTTGCATTAATCATATCTCCCCATTTTTCCTTTCCTGAGAGCTAGGTTTTTGATGTTCTCGGTAATGCTTTTCAAGGAGTGCCAAAATATCATATGTAAAGGTGCAAGGAAATTGAACGAGGCGAAACCAGTAATCCTAAAAATCGGCGGCTCAGCCATCACCGACAAAACAGGGGAACTAGCCGCGAAAACTGAAATCATAAACCGCTTAGCGGAGGAAATTAAGCGGGCGGATCTTGATAACTTGATTATTGTGCATGGCGGCGGCAGTTTTGGTCACCCGACCGCAGCGAAGTACGGCATAAAAGACGGCTACAAAAATGAGCCAACACAAAAACTCGGCTTCGCAGAAACCCACCATGTCATGACCGTGCTGAACGGGTTAGTTATGGACGCGCTTATTTGGCATGAAATTCCAGCCGTAAGCATCGCGCCATCATCCTGCATCATAACAGAGAATGGCAAGATCAAATTTTTTGACGAAACAGTCCTCAAAGCAATGGAGAAAATGACGTTTAATCCTGTCATGTATGGCGACGCAGTTTTAGACGATAAATTAGGCTTCACAATTCTCTCTGGCGACCAGCTAGTTGCTTACTTAGCAATCAAGTATAAGGCTTCAAAAATCGTCCTTGGCGTTGACACAGACGGCTTGTTTGACTGTGACCCGAAAACTAACCCCAACGCTAAACCATACAAGCACTTAACATTGGCAGAACTCAAGCAGATTCAGCCTAAACTCGGCAAAGCAGCCGGCACAGACGTTACAGGCGGCATGGCAGGCAAAATAGCCGAGCTTATCCCAGCCATCGAACAAGGCGTTCGCGTCACCATTACAGGCGCCACAAAAGGGTTATCAATTTACAGAGCACTAACAGACCAAAGCGTGTTAGGCACTGAAATCGAGAAGGCGTAACATGACTGAAACCGAGAAACGAAAAGCAGAACACATAAAAATCCGCTTGGAACAAAAAGCCCAAGCCCGAAAAGCCACCACAGGCTTCGAAGACATCCAACTGGTCCACCGAGCCCTGCCCGAAGTTGACAGACAAAAAATCAACTTATCAGCATCTTTCTTAGGCAAAAAATTCTCGGCACCCCTAATTGTTGGCGCCATGACTGGCGGAACAGAAGAAGCAACAAAAATAAATGCTTCAATCGCCGAAGCCGTCGAAAAACTTGGTTTAGGCATGGGTGTGGGAAGCCAAAGAGCAGCCATCGAAGACCCAAAACTCGAAAAAACCTACAAGATAGCACGCAAAAAAGCGCCAACTGCCTTCTTAATCGCCAACATAGGCGGAGTACAGCTTGTTCATGGATACGGCTTAAAAGAAGTCAAGAAAGCCGTGGAAATGATAGATGCTGACGCAGTTGCTGTGCATCTTAACGCGGTGCAGGAAGCAGTTCAGCCTGAAGGACAAACCAACTTCAAAGGAGTCTTAGCGAAAATCAGTGAAATCGCAGGTGAACTTGACAAGCCCGTGATTGTTAAAGAGACCGGCTGCGGTATTTCAGCGGAAGATGCAAAAGCGCTTGAAGCTGCAGGCGTAAAAGCCATCGATGTCGGCGGTGTTGGCGGAACAAGTTTTGCAGCGGTTGAATATTACCGTTCAACAGAGCCCAAACAACATGGGTGAAGTTTTCTGGGACTGGGGCATCTCCACAGCCGTAAGCCTCATCGAAACGACTCAGACCGTGAAGATTCCAGTGATTGCTTCCGGCGGAGTCCGAAGCGGCTTAGACATAGCTAAGTCTTTAGCGTTAAACGCAAATTTAGCCAGTATTTCTCAGCCTGTGCTTGAAGCGGCAGTTAAAGGGGCACAGAAAACACAGGAATTGCTTTCTTGTTTAATTGATGAGTTGCGCAATGTTATGTTTCTTGTGGGCGCTGAGAACCTTGAATCCTTAGCGAAAGTACCTTTGGTCATAGCTGGAAAAACTGCAGAGTGGCTCAACATCCGAGGCTTTGACACAGTGAAGTATGCGCAGAGGAGCACGTTAACATTTGAATATTGAAAAGTTTCTTGAAGAAAAAGCACCCCTAATCGACAAAGCTATTGAAAAATACATACCGCGAAAGTTCAGCAAAGACGCGGTTCTTTTCAAGGTTAATCCGCCAATGTACAGTTACAACTTGGAACCCTTAAACAAAGCAGTTGCAGAGCCCATCTGGGACATGCTGGACCGTGGCGGAAAAAGGTGGCGCCCAGCGCTTTTCCTGCTGATTTGCGAAGCGTTAGGTAAAGACTCAGATTACTGTTTAGACTTCTCCATTATCCCCGAAGTCATCCATAACGGAACGCTGGTTATCGACGACATTGAAGATTCCTCAGAAATGCGCCGTGGCAAGCCGTGCACACACAAAATCTTCCAAATGGACATCGCTGTTAACGCTGGAAACGCCATGTATTATCTGCCGCTTCTTCCGTTAATGGCGCAAAAAGCAGAGCTTACGCCTGAAATGGAACGGGACGTTTACGAGGTTTACGTGCAGGAAATGATTAACCTCAGCATGGGGCAAGCCATGGACATTGCATGGCACAGGGGCATCGCAAACGCGGACAAGTTAGGCGAAGAGGATTACTTGCAGATGTGCGCTTACAAAACAGGCACCCTAGCCCGTATGGCAGCCAAAATAGCAGCTGTGCTAGCAGGCGCTAACAAGCCGCTGGTGGAAAAACTTGGGCGTTTCGCTGAAAGCATAGGTGTTGCCTTCCAAATGCAGGATGACATTTTAGATATAACTGGAGTGGAGTTCGCCAAGAAGAAAGGCGGCGTTGGGCAAGATATTACTGAGGGCAAAAGAAGCTTAATGGTTATTTATACGCTGAAAAAGGCAAATAGCGCTGACAAGAAGAGGCTACTTGAAATACTAAACATGCACACTTCCGACCAAGCCCTAAGAGACGAGGCAATAGTTTTGATGCAGAAATACAATGCCGTAGAACATGTTAAGCGTACAGCAGAGCGAATTGTCGAAGAAAGCTGGAGTGAAGCTGAAAAGCTTTTGCCGACGCCACAGGCTAAGGAAAAATTAAAAGAGTTCGCCGAATTCTTGATTAAAAGAAACAAGTAACATTTCAGCGAGCGTAAAAAGTTTGGCACTTGAAAATGACACTGAACTTAAAGAGCTTATTCGCAAAGCTGCACTGCTTAATGCGGTATCGCATGACGGCAAAGCTCAAGCAGGCGCCATGGTAGGTAAAATTCTTGGCGAAAGACAAGACCTGCGAACAAAAGTAAAAGAGCTCTCAAGCCTAATCAACACCGTCGTAAATGAAGTTAACAGCCTCTCCATTGCAGAGCAAAAAGCGATTGTTGAGAAAAATTGGCCTGAAACCCAAAAGAAAGAGAAAGCTGAAGAAAAACGCTTATCGCCATTGCCTAACGCGGATAAGTATGCTCAGATAGTGACACGTTTCTCACCGAACCCTGACTGTGTTCTGCATTTGGGTTCAGCAAGAGCCATAATTCTAAGCCACGAGTACGCCCGCATGTACAACGGCAAATTCATTCTGCGCTTCGAAGACACAGACCCAAAAGTGAAAAGACCGTCGCTGATATTTTATGATAGCATCAGGCAGGATTTGAAGTGGCTAGGCTGCAAAGTTGACGAGGAATACATCCAAAGCGACCGATTGCCAATTTACTACGACTATACAGAGCGGCTAATACGAGATGGAAACGCGTATGTTTGCGAGTGCCCGCCTGAAGAATTCAGAAAAAAAACCATTGCTAAAGAAGCCTGCTCATGCCGAATCCTGTCAGCATCTGAGAACTTGGAACGCTGGAAACGCATGCTCAGCGGCGGTTACACGGAAGGGCAAGCGGTAGTTCGCGTTAAAACTGAACTTGAACATCCCAACCCAGCGGTCAGAGACTGGCCAGCCCTAAGGATAATTGATACGAAGAAGTATCCGCATCCACGGGTTGGAAGCAAATACGTCGTTTGGCCCCTCTACAATTTAGCCGCAGGCTTAGACGACCATTTAATGGGCATGACACACATCATCCGAGGCAAAGAACACTACACCAACATGGTTCGCCAGAAATACATGTATGAACATTTAGGCTGGAAATACCCCGAAGCCATCCATTACGGCAGACTAAAAATCACAGGCACTTTCCTAAGCAAATCAAAAATTATTCAAGGCGTAAAAGAAGGCATCTACACAGGCTTTGACGACCCACGCCTAGGCACATTTGCTGCACTTAGAAAACGGGGAATCACGCCTGAAGCCATCAAGAAAATGATAATCGATGTAGGAACAAAATCAAATGATGTGACCTTGAGCTGGGAAAACCTGTACTCGTACAACCGCAAAATCCTCGACGCCACAAGCAACAGATACTTCTTCGTGCCCGAGCCTGTGGAACTAAAGGTTTTGCAAGTGCCGAAAACTTTCCATGCCAAACTTCCTTTGCATCCGGAGAAACCAGAGCAAGGCTTCAGAGAATACAAAGTAACTCCAGAATCCACAGAGAAAGCGGTGAATTTTTGGATTTCAAGAAAAGATGCTGAAGCGTTGGAGCCAGAAAAAGTCGTTAGGCTCATGGAGCTCTTCAACGTCAAAGCCGGCAGCAAAACAGGCAATCAAGTAACCGCGACATTTGCAAGCGAATCTTATGAGGACGTTAGGAAAATTAAAGTTCAGCTTATCCAGTGGATACCGAAGGGCGAGGAGTTTCCATGCCAAGTGGTCATGCCGGACGCGTCAGTTACCGAGGGATTTGCTGAAAGTGCCTGCAAAAAGTTAAAGCCAGACGCTATAATACAGTTTGAACGATTCGGATTCACATGCATAAACGAAGTAAACAAGAAACTAATCGCTTATTACGCTCACAAATAAGAGATGAATAAACATGAGAAAACTCGATAAAGCAATAATTTGGCCAATCTACTTCGACGCTTCTAAAACCAGAAAAAAAGGACGCCGAGTCCCAAAAAACTTAGCCGTCCAATCTCCAAAAATCGCGGAACTTAAAGAAGCAGTTGACAAATTAGGTCTCAAAAACGAAGTTAACCTTGAAGCTCATTTTCCCAAAACACATTGGGCTAAAACTGGAATGCTGCTTGTTGAAAAGAAAGAACCAAAAGAAAAGATAATACAGAAAATTGCAAAACAATTAGTGAAGATTAAAAGCGTGCCTGCAAAACCCTATTAGAAAGTTTTTAGCTTTTCTCTTTAGTAGCCATTAAGACTGCGTTGATTACGCCGTCGTTGCCTGGGCGACTGGTAACTTTTGCTGCTCCCAGTGCGGTTTCTATTTCTGCACCTTTAGTAATTACGCCTCTTCGGTTGTAGTCAACGTTAGCACCGTTTTTGACGACTCGGGTAATTTCGGTTTTTTGTGTTTTACCGCTTTTAGGATCAGTTACTGAAGCGTATTTATCGCTTAAAACTTTGACCTTTGTGTTGCCGCCTAAACCTCTGGCAGTTTTCCTTCTGGGTTCACCGAGAATTGTTTCTGCAGGATATCCGCCTTGATCATACTTTTTCTTTGATCTGTAAGCTCTTTTTTTGCCGCCTGTGAGTTTTCTTTTGCGTAAACTGCTATGCGAAGACATAATCTACATTTCCCTTTTTCAATATCTAATTCGAGTAGTCAGTAAAACCGTTAATTTCCATATAAACGTATCCGTTTTAAGTTTGTTCGTAGTCCTTCAATGCATCGCCGAAAATGCGTTTTAACTCTTTCTTCATCGTGCTCGCATCCTGAGTTAAGCCGAAGTAATCCGCAAAATAATCGGTAGTCTTTAAAGCCATTGAACGGCCGCTTCTTTCAGCCGCAATCAACCCCATATCCTTCAGCAACTTCACATGACCGTAAGCGTGTTGTCCCCTGACATCAACCACGCGTTTCTGAGAAACAGGCTGCCGGTAAGCAATGTAAGAAAGCGTCTTCAATGGTCCGGAAGACAGCAAAGGTCTGTTCACAAGTTTCTTAATCAACGGTGTGAAGTCTGCTTTCACCTGCAGAACGTAACGTTCATCTTTTAACGCTAAAATTTCAAGCGCCGTGTTCCTTGCAGCGTATTCTTGCATTAGCGTGTCAGCGTATTTTTGAGCTTTCTTCTTTGAGCGGCTGCCTATGACTTGGCATAGCTCGTTGAGGTCTAATGGGCGACCAGCCACGTACAGTGCAGCCTCTAGCAGTGCTAAGCAATGAGCTTTTCGTTCGGTATCCTGCGCTTGCTCTGCATCAGGGTTTGAATTAACTGTTTGTTCCTTCGGCTTTTCCAACGTTGAGTTTCCCCACGGCTATGTATAGTTCTTCTGTTTCTTCATTCTGCCATAAACTTACTTTGCCATCCTGAGCTAAAAACAAGAGGTAAATAAACATTCTTAATGCTTCAATTCTAGTTGCGTCTTTCGAGAGAGTCGAGAAATCGATTATGCCCGCGCCCTTTACTTTCTCGCATAAAAATGCATACAGCTTATCAACCTGCAACTCAAGCTCAGCGATAAACTTGTCAAACTGCGGCATCAAATCTGAAACCGCTGGCAAAACAGGATGCTGCTCAACAACATGGTCAAGATGAAGCATTTTTTCACCCTTCAACACGTCATCTAAGACTTCAAGCAAATGCTGAATAGTTGTTGATGTTAACTCATGTCGCAGTGGCAAAAACAAAGGCGGTGGCACAAAATCCTGAGGGCCCTTAGGCGGTGCAGGCGGCTCTTGCAAAGTAAGCAGCAGCTTTGACTTCATCAAGTAAATCAAAGCGGAAGAATCCAACGCTACACCCGATGCTCTGAAATCAACTTTGTCCGTCCTCTCCATTTCAGTAAGAAACGACCGCAATAGGTAAGCTATGTTAACGTTCCATGGAGTAAGCTTCTCAAGTTTATTTAATTCAAACAGGATGTTCCACGGAGGTCGAAGATAAAACGGCTTTCTGATGGGTATTGTTGACGTTTAGGTCTGTGCCTCCGCTGGGAACTTTGCTGTGACAACGTTGGAGACTCCGTTGAGTTCGTAGACTCCGTAGACTTTTTGTGCTTTGTTAACCATTTCAGGGCGCAGGCTGATTACTATGAACTGCATTTTTGCGGCTTCTTCAAGGAGTACTTCGGCAAGCTTGGTTGTGTGGTAAGCGTCTAAGTGTGCGTCAACTTCGTCTAGGATGAAGAATGATGCTGGCGTGAATTCTTTTAGTGAGAATATGAAGCTGACTGCTGAAACTGAACGTTCTCCACCGCTTGCCCCGCTCACAATGATTGAGGGTTTGTTTGGAAACTGTACAATCATGTCTATGCCGCCAGCGAAGGGTTCATCTGGGTTTTCCAGCTTAAGCGTAGCTTCTCCACCGCCGGTGAGCTTGGAGAAGTAAAGTTTGAGGCTGCTGTTGATTTTTTCGAAGGCATTCATGAAAACCTTGCGTTTTTTAGCTTCAATTTCATCCATGAACTGTACGATGGCTTGTTTTTCCCTCTCTAACTCGTTTAAGCGTACCGATAATTCTCTGTAGCGGGACAGTTGGTCCGAATAATGTGAAAGCGCAAGTTGGTTTATGGCGCCTATTCTTTCCATTTCAAACTGCATCATACGGATGGTTATTTCTGCTTCCTCAACCTGTTTCTGATTTGTTTCTAAAGGTTGTTCGTAGCCGAATTGGCGAAGTTGCAATTGAAGCTGCTGGAGACGAAGCTGGCTAGTTTCCATGCTTAGTTGCAGCTGATTTAGCAGCCTGTCTGCCTGCTCATATTCAAAATCAAGTGATCGTAGTTCAGCGTCAATGGCGTCTATTTGTGATGTGAATTTTTTGGATTCTTCACGTGCAGAAAAAACAGCCTTTGAAAGTTCAACACGGCTTTTTTCATCTTCTTCCAGTTCTTTCTTTATTGACTCGCGTTCTTGAAGTGCCTCAGCAACTTCTTTCTCAAGCCTTCTTTGCTGTTGCTCAACCTTGACTATCTGTATCTTGATATTCTTGTACCCGTTTCTTAGGACTCTATCAAATTGTGACTGATAAGTTGAAATTTCCGTTTGAGTTGACCCTGAGTTTTGACGCAGCTTGTTTACTTCTTCGCCTAGTTTTTCCCGTTGCACTTCGAGCTCTTGGATGTGTGCCACATCAGTTTTCAGTCTTAAAGTGGCTATGTCTGCCTGTAATCTTTGGTCTGTTCTCCTGATGGAGTTTCGCTCATTCATGTACATGCTCATGCGGCCTTTGTAAGCTGCCGCTTCACGCTCAAGTTTGCCGCCGTATTTTTCCGTATGACGAATGTTGAACTGTGTTCTTTTGACGCTTCGTTTGATTCGCACTATTTCCCTGTCTAGGGTGGCGATAGATCCTGAGAGGCGTGTGATTTCTATTTTGCTTCGCTCAATTTCTTCTTCAATGCCCGTAATGTCTGTTCCTCTTTGAGTGAGGTGTGTCTGGAGTGCTTTTACTGCTTCGTCTAAACTTTTTAATGCGTTTTCGCTTGGAATAATTGTTGAGAAATCTATCGGCGCACGGTAGTAGCCGCTTTCAAAAGCGCCAGGCTCATACAAGTCACCATTAACTGTGACGGCTCGGTAACCCTCATTTGAAAGGGCAAAGGCAACTTTATCGTTTGAGACCACTATTGTGTCTCCGAAAACATAGTTTACAGCCAGTCTCATAGTTGCTTTCATATTTCATGAAGCTTGAGAGGGCGCCTACTACGCCTTCTCGGCTGCTGGGGGTCCCTTTGTTTTTAAGGTTGATTGCTCCCTGCAGTGGAATAATTTTTATTCTTCCCAGCTTCATGCGCCTAAGCGTTTCAGTACATGTAAAGGCTGAGTCAATGTTTGCTACAACTAAAGCATCAAGCCAACCTGTTGCCGCTGCTTCGATAGCTTTCTTGTAGTTTTTATCGATTTTTATTAGGTTACGTAGTCTGCCGTGGATTCCGCTTATTGCGCCGACATTACCCATTTCCTCTATGCTTCTTAGAGCTTTTTCTTCAGCAGCAATGGTTGCCGCAAGGTCTCTTTGAGTGGCAAATTCTATCACGGCTTCTTTAGCTGAGCTGGCTATTTTTTCTGCATCAGTGATTTCTTTTTCAACCGTTTCTTTTTGGATTTTTTTGCGTTCAATTGTGTGTTCAAGATTTTTAAGCGAGTTTTTCTGGTCCTTTTGAACTTGCTCCAGCTCAGATAGTGATTTTTCGATTTCGACGAGGCTTGCTTGGAATTTTTCTTTTCGCACGTTTAAGTTTTTGAGTCTTCCACTGCATAGGCGGAGCGCTGCTTTATCTTTGGTGTATTCTGAGCGTAAATACGCAAGCCGCTTGACGTGGTTTTCAATTTCAGCTTGCTTTACGCGTATTTGCTGGTTATTATCGCCTAGTCCTTCCCAAAGTTGGGCGGTTTCTTTTGCCGCTGCATCGTGCTCCATTTCTTTTTGCGCTATTTGATCCTTGATTTTCGTCGTGTTCACTGCGGAAAACTCGGATTTTCAGTCGGTTTTCCCGTATCTCCTTTCTAATGTTTTCCTGTTGAACAAGGTTGTTTTCTCCTACGCGTTTTAAGCTTTCAAGGCTACCCTGTCCAGAATTAATTTTACTGTTTAATTCGGTAAGTTTAGATTTTAATTCACCAATAGTTATTTGAACCTTAAGAACTTCTGAACCGCCCTGTTCAAGGTTTTCGCCGCTGAGTTTTCGCCAGTCAGACTCGATTCCATGACGTTTAGACCTGCGTAGGTCACGTTGCTCTTTTAATTTGTCAACTTTAGCTTTGACTTTTTCAGTTTGGCTGGTTGCTTCTTTTATTTTAGCGTTTAATTGCGTTATGTCGCTTGAAATTTTTATTGCTTGGAACTTTTTCGTTTCCGTCTGGATGAAGTTATAACGTAAAAGTTGGTTGCGTTCACGTTCCAAATCATCTAGGCGTTTCTGCACTTCATCTATTCTGCCCATTGCAGTGCGGATTGAAATGTCAGCGGCGCGAAGTTTTTCTTCTGCTTCAACCTTCTCAGCGTCATACTGACCTATCCCAACGAGGTCTTCGATGATTCTTCGACGTTCAAGCGGGTTAATCTCCGTTAACCGGGTTAGTGTGCCTTGAGGAATAATGTTTTGGCTAATGCTGCTGATTGAACTCATGGAGAGAGTTTCTGTAATGTACGTTCTTGACATTCTTCTGCCGTTTAAGCGGTAAACACTTTGGCCGTTTCGATAAACTTCACGTGAAATCGTGACAGTAGTTGTATCAACTGGCATTGTGCCATCAGAATTATCAAATTGGATGACAACCTTCGCCATTTTGGCTTTTTCTTCCCCAGCTTTACCTGAGCCGTGAAAGATCAGTTGAGCCGCATTTTCAGCACGGAGCCTTCTTGTGCTCAATTCCCCAAGCGAGAAAAGCACCGCGTCCATGATGTTGGATTTTCCGCTGCCGTTTGGTCCTGTTAAGGCTGTGAAGCCTTTGTCCAAACTTATTTTGACGGTCTGGGGCCCAAAAGACTTAAAGCCTTTTAACTCGATTTTTTTTATGTAGGGCATTTAGTCTTTATCCTCACGGCAAGCAGTGTATATTATATTATTTTAACATCTCATCAACATACGTATAAAAGCTTATAGCATTATGTCCGTGGTTTATACTATTCATTGGGAAAACCATTTTGGGTCTCTGAGGAAAGTTGCCGGCATCCTGTGTAGTTGTAGGGCAATGGCAAAAAAGGGGTGCTCTCTTTTGAATTGTAGTCTCCTTAAGTATAACCAATTTTGCTTGAGGAATTAACTCACTAAATTGACTTTACTCCTGCTTTTTGATAGCAGAAAGAACAAGCTAATAGTAGATCCCTTTTAGGATTCTAAAAAGCGGTTACTTCCATTTTGTCAGTATCTCCTCCCTGTGGAAAGTGGCCGTGCTAACTTAGCTGCAAGTTTAGCAGGGATTATTTGAAAGAATATAAACAGAAAATTAATATTAGGCGCATGTGCAAAGGTTTAGGAAACGTTGGTGACGTAATTGAGTTTTGGAACAAAAATCTTTAGTGGTGTTCAAGAAGTGTTTATTTTAGCGTTAATGGTTGTGGCTGTTTTTGGGCTTTTCTATGTTAACATAAGCATCATGTACAAGGTAGGAATGGCGGCAATAGTGTTCTCGGTAATCTTCCTAATGACGTTGGCAACCCAAATTCTAAGGCAACAAAAAGAAACCAAGCCAACTGCCTAAAACTTACGCTTTTCACTTTCACTCTACCCTCCCCTGTTCCGCAATGTCGTTTCTACGATGATTTAAAAAGGGTTAGAAACGTACTTGCTGCTCGTCTATGAACAGGAGAGCAAAATAGAATGTCTCAAAATTTAATTGTCAAACCTACCATGGCTCAACCACTATTTTCTTTAAACATGCCAGGTGTAGACGAGCTTTTTCCAGGATTTGCACCAGGCGACTTCGCCGTGCTTTATGGGTCACCATCAGTTATTTCATTAACTTCTCTACTCTGCATAAGGGCGCAGTTGCCAGTGCAGCTTGGCGGCTTAGGAAGCAACGTTGTCTTTATTGACGGCGGAAACACGTTTAGGCTCTACAAAATCGCCCGTTTAGCTCAACTTCACCAGCTTAACCCAAGGCAAGTGCTTGAACGCATCTTTATTTCAAGAGCATTCACAGCTTACCAGTTAACTTCTCTTATACTCGATAAACTAGAAGAAACCATAAAAAACTACGATGCCAAACTCGTAGTTATTTCAGACATAGCCGGATTCTTTTTAGACAATGACATTCCACACGAAGAAGCCCAAAGAGTCTACAGCCAAATCATCAGTTACCTTTCAAGCTTTGCAAAAAAACACCAAATAATCCTAATCGCAACTTGCCTTCCCTACTCTGACAACCGAAGAAACAGTTTACTTCAAGAAATAACCTGCTCAAAAGCAAACACAGTATTATCCTTCAGCAAAACCACCTACACGCGAGAAGTAACATTAGAGAAGCATCCATTTTTCGTCTTAGGCACCGCTGAACTTCCATCCGAAAACCTGACACTAACCGACTTCATGGGCGCTTGACGTGGGTAAAACAGTTGAATCATACCGCATGGCAATTGAAGACGAAATACGCCGCTGGAACGGTTTCGCAAAAGCACTCCGCAAAGAAGACAGAGAAGCCTTCGACATACTGATAGATGCATGCAGAAGCTACGCGTCGGCAGGAAGCAACGCCACTCAACCGTTACCTTTTGAACCAATGATAATGTCAATGCTGGTCTCACAGCAAATCCGCTTGCAACGGCTGCAGAAGGAATTAGATGACCTCAAACAAAAGCAGCACGGCGGCTCCTAACTGCGTTAAAGGATGGCTACTTGATGTTTACCCTTCTGACCCTGGCAAAGTCGCAGTTTGGGTGATAAGCGAAAAAGGCGAAAGAATCAAGTTCACTGACACGTTTCAATCCTGCATTTACGTCTCTGGCAAACAAGACGACCTTGAACGCTTAATCAGCCGACTATTTCGCAATCAAAAAATCGCTTCATTAAAATTCGTGCAAAAATACGCTCAAGCCACAGATACTGAAAAGTCAAGAGTACTGGAAATAACTGTTAAGGATTGCAGGCAAATTCCTTCTTTAACACTTGAAATTCTAAGAATCGGAGATTTCTTGCGTTATGAAATTCACAATTGCGACATGCAGAATGACCGTTCATACCTTTTTAGCCGTGACTTGTTTCCGCTTGCACTTGTCGAGTTAAAAGTGACAAAGTCAGGCTTGGATTACACGCTTTTGGATTCGGTTGAAAGCACCGACTACGTTATTCCTAAATTGCAGGTAATAAAGCTTGAAGTGGAAGTTGCTCAGAGGGGGATTATTGCTAATTTTGATGATGCCCATCGATAAAATATGTTTAAAGCAAGAGGGCAAAGAGGAGATTGCCATTGATTACGGTGACGAAGCCACAAAGCTGCTGCAGCTTGTTTACGCAATAAACGAGTTAGACCCTGACATAATCTTAACAAACGCTGGCGACTCGTACCTTTTTCCCTACTTAATCTACAGAGCAACCGTAAACAACATTTTAGACAAGTTCATCTTAAGCAGAGATAACAAACCTTTTAACCGTAAAATTTCAGCGGGCAACACCTACTTTTCCTATGGTCGCACATTTTACAGGGCAGGCACCGTGCGTTTATATGGAAGAATACACATCGACGAAAACAACACCTTCATCATAAAAGAAGCAGGTTTCGAAGGCTTCATCGAGATAGCACGAACCTGCAGAGTACCCTTGCACACGGCTGCACGATTCTCGATTGGCTCAAGCATGTCTTCAATGCAGCTCTACCAAGCCGTAAAAGACGACATTCTTGTGCCCCGAAACAAAAGGATTCCCGAAGCCTTCAAATCAGCCCTTGACTTGCTCGTTGGCGACCGCGGAGGCTTAATTTTTGAGCCACGCCTAGGAGTACATGATTCGATAGGAGAATTAGACTTCTCTTCCATGTACCCAGCTTTAATGGCTAAAAACAATATTTCAGCTGAAACAGTGCTTTGCAAATGCTGCCCTGATTCGCCTTTGAGGATTCCAGAACTGAATTATCATATCTGTACAAAACGGGTTGGAATAGTGCCTAAAACTATCAATTTAGCCTTAACCAAACGAATGCATTACAAACGCCTAAGCGACGAAACAGCCGATAAAAACCTTAAACAAGCGTACGATATGCGTCAGACAGCGTTAAAATGGATTTTAGTCACATGCTTCGGCTACTTAGGCTTCAAAAACTCAAAATTCGGCACCGTTGACGGCCACATTGGCGTTTGCGCTTTTGGCAGAGAAGCTTTTCTTAAGGCAGCGCATATTGCTGAAGATCAAGGTTTTGAGGTTATTCACGGTATTGTCGATTCGTTGTGGCTCAAAAAGAAAGACGCGCCCATAGAAGAGTACCATGACTTATGCCGAGTAATTACTAAGGAAATAGGTGTTCCCATAAACTTTGAGGGACGCTACAAATGGGTAGCTTTTCTGCCTTCCAAACTGCATCCGCGTATTAGTGTTTTAAACCGTTATTTCGGAGTCATGGAGAACGGTAAGGTTAAGATTAGGGGCTTAGAAGTGCGACGCAGGGATACTCCAGGGTTTATTTTTGATGCCCAAACCGAAATGATCAACATATTAGCTTCGGCGAATAATTCAGTGGAACTTCAACGGAAAATTCCTGAGGCATTAAACGTTTTGAAAGCTTATAGGCAACGGTTACTTAATGGCGAAGTCTCCATATCCGATTTGATAGTTACTAAGCATATGTCTAAACAGCCAAAAAACTATAAACAACATGTTAGCCAAGTCATAGTAGCTCAGCAATTAATTAAGCAAGGCGTGGAAGTTCATGCGGGCAACAACGTGAAATTCATTTTCACACACTCTGAAGATAAGCGGTATGAACGCAGAGTAAAAGCTATACAGCTTGTCGAGAAAGGCGTAACCCCAGACGCGAAAAAATACCTGCTAATGCTTTATGCTTCAACCGCTAACCTGTTAAGCTTCTCAGGCTACACCACCAAAAAAGTATACGACGCCGTCAAAGGGCAGCACCAAAAAATCCTCCTATAAACAAAAATAGTTTTCTTTCGGCAACTTGCTAATGCAAACTAAAAGTACAGAAAGTTCACTAGTGCATAGATTACGAGCTATACACGCTCCAGTTCAACTGGGCAGAGCCATCAACCATTCATGCTCAACGCTCACCCATTCATGAAACTATGAAAATGAAGTAAGCTTTTTTCTTTTTTAATCAGTCAAGTAATTGGCATTATTAACTGGTACTGCGATGAACTGATTGTTGTGTATAGTGCGTTTTTTATTGTTGGTGAGGAAGGGGAATTCTTGGGGGTAAAGTATTGTTTTAAGCTTTATCCATGCTTCAATAAATTCTTGCCCCTCTTTGGTTGTGAAGTATCTTCGTGTTTCAGGTTGCATTTCCAGAAGATATGATGTTTGAAGTTGTAGCAAGTAGCTCTCAAGCAACTTGAAATTTGTGTTTGTTTTGCGTAAAATGTAGGTTTTTGCCTGAGGCATTTTACATAGCTCAAGAATGTCAGATAAGACTTGCAGATGGTTTCTTCTACTCTCAAAAATCAAAACTCTTTTCAAGCGCTCCACCGCTTGGCTATTATCTATACGGTATTATGCTTGTTGCTCCTTTTAAAATTTTCTGTGTGTCTGATACCGTAAGTTTGTTGTGGTAAGTTCTTAATTTTGGGTCTTGTTTCATTGTTGTTTACGGTTGCATTTGGGTTTTTTCATGCTTTCCTTTATGTGGTGTATCCTGTCATTCTAATTGTTGCAGGAATTGCACTTCTTATTGTATACTCTGCAAAACGGAAATAACTCTTTGTTCCAGTAAAGCGGTCATTATTGTAGAAATCTTGTCAGCATTTTTAATCGTTATCGGCGGGAAGTCCGCCGCCGGCTTGTTGCTAATTCGGTTGGTTTGTGTTAATTTCTGCTATCTTGCTACCATGGTGATGGATCTGGTTTTTTCGGGTCTGTTCAGCCTTAAAGCTATAACTGCCGTCAGAAGCATGACGATCACGCAGAGCAGCTCATGTATTGCGATGCCTCTAAGACCTCTGGCTCTGTGCCTGTTGAGGCAGAGCTGCTCCTCCAACCGCGAATTCACCCGCTCAACAGCTGCTCTATGCCTGTAGAGACCATCCTTTCCAAGTCAGGACCGTAGGTTCTGAAGCATTTATCCACCCTCAGCGAGTCCTGTTGCCCTGAATGCTGATTTGCCGCCTAAGGAATCACCGCCCTCTGAGAATTGCCAATTTATTGTTTTCTTGTTTTTCCTTTTTTGAGGCGGTTCCTTGAGCTGTTTTGTTTGGTAAGAAGTGGTATTGATTGGATTGGACTATAGCTGGTGGATTTGTGTTGTTTAGGTAAGATGTAATTCCAAGTTTTACGTATATCGCCTTTTTCCACCATGATAGTGAGTTTTGACGTGTCTTTTCTCCTACCTCACGGTTAGACCGTATTTGCTTGTTGAAGCGATAACATTTCTTAACATGTGGATATAGTCCAAAATATTATGAAATGATTCAAAACGCTTTTAATTATTAATATAAATATTAAAATTTATCTGATAAGGTGAGAAAAAACTATTTGAAAAATGCAATTTTGAAAGTTAAACGCATGCGCTACTCGCTGATAACAAAAAACAGACGGGGGTTACTTCGTGCGCTGGTTTGTCCCTAAATTGAAAAGCCTATTTTGAGAAGAGGGGTCTCGTGTCAAATGAGTTACGTCCACGTTGATAAGAAATCGCGATAACACTTTAAGAACAGGCATTTTTCTTGTTGTGGCAAGGTGGTTTTCGTATTTATTGGCTGGCATTTTTTCTTTCTTTCGCTGCTCTACTACTATGTGCATCCATTAATCCAGATTCATCGGAGTATGTATACGTCTTATGGTTATTTGGTGGCTGATTTTTCATGGCGTTGGTTGAATGATTAGGGGTTATTTGTGTTGGCGTGATTTCCAGGCGAGGTATAAAACTCCGGAGATGAGGAATGTTGAGTCAAGTGCGTTTGGGAATGATGGGAAATAAACCCATTGGTTGAAGAATGTCACGAATTTTAGCGCCGCACCGATTATTCCGCATACAAAAACTATACTCATGCAATCGTGGAAGAGTTCGGTTTTGTTGTTGTGAATTGGCTTCATGTATTATCGTTGGACATATATCCACTTTCGTAATAAGTAAATTATGAATTTCTGCTAATGATTTGTAGTATGTTTAGGTTATTGCGGTTTGCGGCTGGGTTTGTTAAGTTATTCTAGTTGCTGTTTCTATGAGAAATCCTCTTTTGCTGATTGTATATGGTAGTCTTCGGTCATGGACAAAGGTGCCTTTCATCTTTTTTATTAGGATGTCTCTGTGTGTAGTGTCGGTTGTCCATGTTGTGTTGAATACTAATACGCCTTCGGCGAAGTGTTCCATTGCAGTTTCAGTTTTTTGGTCTTGCATTCCTTCGGTCAAGAGAAGCAAATGGTATTCTTCGCTGTCTTTGTTTTGACCAGACATTGCCGTGATGAGGTTGATGGCTTCTCCTACTTTGCGTGTGAGGAGCAGTTCAGAAAGTGAGTCTATAATGATTGTTCGGTGTTGTTTCATTTCTTCGATAATGGTTTCTTGTAGGTCGGCAGTTTTTGTTAAGGTTTTGAATTTCCAGTTTCCAGCGGTTTCTAAAGGTGTGATGTCCCAGTTGTAGTCTGCCATGTCTTCTTTCACGCCCTCGGGGGATGCATTTACGGTAAAGTAAGTTATCCCGATTTGTTTTGCCCTTGTGTAGGCGATTTGTCTGGCGAAGACTTCGTTTCCTGAGCCTGGTAAACCTGTTAGAAGGAGAATTTTAGGCGGTATGCCTCCGGTTAGGAATTCGTCGAGACCTGCGATTCCTGTTTTTACAAGTTTCATGCTGGGCTTCCTTACTTTATTTGCAATTGCTTTGTTATAACACTTTTCAATTGCAGCGATATAATAATTCATGTATTTTATGTGAATATTATGGCTGGCATTTTTCTTATCGAGTCTTAGATGGTTATTTCTGATTGGTATTATATCAAATTTCGGTAGAACATTATTGCATAGTGGTTTTTAAGGAAGCGCTAATAAAGTTAGTATTAAGTTTCCTTAATAGAAAAAAGAAAGGAGAAGTAAAAAATGAATTATCGTAAATTCCGCAAAAATATGAAAGCGATCTCGCCAATAATATCAGTGCTATTAATGATTGCCATTGCAGTCGTAGCCTCACTTGTAGTCTACGCATGGGTAATGGGATATATAGGCTACCAAACCGGAAAGACAGGCGATCAAGTAGTAATTCAAAGCGTTACTTGGGAGAATACAACTGGTACTAATCCCACAACGACTACACTTTACCATGTTTATCTACAAAATATTGGCACTACTACGATTACGCTGACGCCAGGCTCTTTTCTGTACGTCAATGGTATACTTGATACTGCTGCTACTTCGAAAATGACCATACCTCCAGGTACCACTGTAACAATTCTTGCCGGACAAACCACCCCACCAGCCAATACCGTACCAGGCTACAATTTGACCCCTGGCACGCAGGTTACAATTAAAGTAACCACGTTAGGCGGAACATACAGCCAAGTAACTGAACAGGTTCCTGGTCCTAGGCAGTGGTTTGCTTAATTATCCTCAACCCAGTTAAATGCGGATCGCCCAAAAAACTTTTTTTCCCTTTTTTAACTTATAATAATAACTAATATACATGGATGATGCAGCGATGGTATTCGAAAAGCAACTAGGAAAGCTGTTTAATCGAAAGAAAACAGTGGACAATCCGCAAAATATAGGTGCCGAAAACAGTGTTGCAGGGAATCCGCTTTCATCTAACTTGGTTAATCCAAGTATGAAACTTGGAATTTCTGGGGTTGCAGCACAGGCTCCGATTAAAGACTTAGCAATTTTAGAAAGCTATCCGCTTAACGCACCTTATGCTTATGTCAATGTAACCAGGGATGTGGTCAGAGGCAACATCACTTATGCTGTGGAAGAGCCAGTGCTCAACAAGGTTGATATTGCAGGTCTCCAGCGCTTGAAAGGAATTCTAAACGAAGTGTTACAGCTTAAGCCAATGGAGCTGCAGTCAAAACAGGCCGCTGGAGAATATCTGGTGAAAAAGTGCAATGAAGTATTGGATAATTACCGTTTTAACTTGGACCAAGAAACCCGCGGCAAACTGCTCTATTATGTCGTCAGGGACAATCTTGGGTATGGAAAAATAGATCCACTTATGCGTGATCCATTAATCGAAGACGTTTCATGCAATGGAATCAACGTGCCCCTTTACATTTGGCACAGAAAATTTGAGTCCATCCCGACCAACATTCGCTTCGAAACCGCCAATGAACTCGACACAAATGCCCTCAGACTTGCTTACCTCTGTGGAAGCCACGTCTCAATAGCGCAGCCACTGCTAGATGCAAGCTTGCCAGACGGTAGCCGACTCAACTTAACCTACGGAAGCGAAGTCACCCGCAAAGGCTCCACTTTCACTATCAGAAAATTCAAGCTGGACCCCTTCACAGTCACAGACCTTATAACCTTTAAGTCTCTCTCGCCTGAAATGGCTGCTTTCTTCTGGTATGCAGTGGAAAACAGAGTTTCAATTCTGGTTGCAGGAGGAATCGCAGCGGGCAAAACCACCTTACTCAACTGCTTAAGCATGTTCATTAAGCCAGACCTGAAAGTCGTATCAATCGAAGATACTCCTGAACTGAATCTTCCACACGAAAACTGGATTCCCGCTGCTACAAGAACGCATTTTGGGCTTGCAACAGAGACTTCGGATATCACCCTTTTCGATCTGCTTAAAGCCGCACTGAGACAGAGACCTGATTATATCATTGTGGGTGAAATCAGAGGAGCAGAAGCTTACACTCTCTTCCAGGCTATGAGCACAGGTCACCTTGGAATGTCAACGGTTCATGCCGAATCAGTAGAATCATGTGTATACCGGTTAGAGTCAGCGCCAATGAATATCCCGAGAACCCTTATCGCTGGAATAGACATAATCCTTGTTCAAAAGAGAGTCGAAATAGGCGGTAAACCCGTGAGGAAAACCGTCTCAACCTCCGAAATAGTGGGTTTGGATCCCCGTTCAGGTGAAATCCTTACAAACGAAGTTTATAGATGGAGCCCTGCTGAAGACACCTTTGATTTTACCGGTAGAAGTTACATTTTAGAGAAAATTGCTGAGAAAACAGGCATAACCCCTGAACAAGCAAGCGAAGAGATCCAACGTAGGGCTAAAGTTATACAGTGGATGGTTAAAACCAATGTGCGAAACTACAAGGATGTCTCAAACGTAGTCAGAAGTTACCTTGAAAACCCTGAGCCCATTCTCGCGGAGGCCCTGAAAAACGAATAAAAAGCTGCTAACCTTGTTCCTGCGAATATCCGACCTGATACCGAAGAGTATCTTTTCCAAGTTTGATAGTTTACAAAATAACTTGGCGAAGACGAGCTTAAGAATTACCTTCCAAGCCTACATGGGATTAATGCTGTTCGCTTCAATTGTTTCGGGAATTGCCGCTTTATTGTTCTCAATGCTCTTAACCTCCGTCTTGTTTTCAATGCTTTTATTTTCCTCTATTTTGTTCTCTGTCTTAATTGGTTTGGTAGTCTTTCTTTCTTCGCTTGGCATATGTTACTCATACCCTTTGCTTGATATCTCTTCAAAAGCAAGGAAAATAGAAGCCAGCCTTCCGCTTACTGCAAACTTCATGGCTGTTCTTGCCAGTGCTGGTATGCCACCGGAGCGCATTCTTCGTTCACTAGCTAATGTTGGAGACGAATTTAGTGTAGGTGAAGAAGTGCGCAGAATAATTGCTGATATTGAAGTATTAGGTTTAGACCTTAACGCCGCTCTAAAAAGCGGTTCTTTAAGGTCAGCTTCAAGAAAGTTTGGCGCAATGCTCGATGGTATTGTGGCCACTTCACACGCGGGTGGAGACTTAGCTGCCTTTTTGCGAGAAGAGTCTGAGAAGTTCAAAAAAGTAAGAGTTGCATCGATGAAGAGCTATTTAGAGAGCTTAGGTGGCATGGCTGAAGTCTACGTTAGCTTCATGATTGCTCTTCCGCTAGCGCTTGTGGTTATGCTCTCAATAATGTCCTTTTTGGGTGGTGGTGCATCAATGTTAGGCAACATTAACCCACAGGTGATACTTTTGCTCTTAGCGTATGTGATAACGCCTGCAGGTTGTGCCGTGATCCTATTGATGGTTGATTCGATGACTCCGCCGAGGTAAAGAAAATGCGCCAGATATCAAAGAAAATAAGGCAGGTTGCCGTTGCTGTTCCCATTGTGGTTATTCTCGTAGACGTTGTCATATTGGCGATAATTAATCCCAATGTCCTAACGGTTTATGCTAACGAAATATTCCTATTGGCAGTCCTTATAATCATAGTTCCTTCCGCCATACTCGACTACGAAAACCAAAGATGGACCTCAGCAATAGAGGATCAAATGCCCCTTCTAGTGCGCGGAGTTTCGGAATCTCAGGAAACCGGATTAACCTTAGTTAAAGCATTGGAAAAAGTCGTTGACGACAAAATGATAGGGCATCCGCTTTCTGACGAAGTCAAGAAGCTGACCATTCAAATGTCCTGGGGGGCATCTTTCGAACAGGCTCTGACCAACTTCAAAGAGCGGCATCAATTCGCCAATAGTAAACAGGTTCTGCGCTTTGGTGCTTGAGGCAAGTCGCTCAGGTGGCACAATAAAGAAGGTTTTCACTGCCACATCGGGTTTCATGGAGGAAATGAAAGACATGGACAAGGAAACAAGTGCCCAGATGAAACCCTACATAATCATAATTTACGCGGCTTTTGCGGTCTTTATAGTTGTAGGAATCCTTCTTGTGCGGTCTTTCTTTGCTCCGATGCAAGGAGCGCCGCAAATCATGGGCTCAACTTCAGTGGGTAGTATAAGCGGATTGAAAGACTTCTTTTACAAGGACATGCTGGTTTCCGCAGTTACTGGCGGGTTGATGGCGGGAAAACTTGGGGAGCGCAGAATAGCAGGCGGCTTAAAACACGCCATAATCCTAAGTGTCGTGGGCTATGCGATATTCTTCATAGCAATTCCGCCGAATTGGGTGTGAAAAAATGAGAAAACTCTACAGAAATAAAAAGGGTCTTTCAACGGTTATTTCAACAATCTTGATGATAGTGGTCGTTATGGTCGGCATGACTATACTGTTTGCTTACGTTGCTGTTTACGCGCAGAATTACCAGGCGGGAGTAGGCAGCTCCATTTTGGAGTCCTTGACGATAGAGGATGTTTGGATTCAAAATTCAACCGCGGTACAGCTTACAGTGTACAATACAGGAACAGCGACAAATTTGGGAACAAATGTTGATTTGACAGTTGCCGCGATTTACGTAGATGGCACGGCACTAACCACTAGTTCTTCCTCAAATAACATTAACTTCAACGAGTTAATAATTGCTGGCGATCATGTTACGATTGATGGTTATTGGTCTGAGGGTTTCCACAGTGGAATCACTTATGATTTTAAAATCGTAACCGTGAGGGGTTCAAACTTTGAAGTACAATACACTGACCCTTAACAAGGAGTAAAATGGGATTATGCAAAGGCTCATAAAAAATCGTAAAGGAACAGCTGAAGTGATCGGTACCATGTTGTTCATTATTATATTGTTATTCTTCTTCACAAACGTCTATCTGTGGCATGATACAGCAACCAAAGAAGCAAATCAACTTTTCCTGGCAAAGATTAACTCAACGTTTAAAATAGAACAAATAGCTGGGGCTATTGTCGTCACCGCTAACGGAGGGTCAGACATTACTTTATCCAGATTATGGATAATTGATAATACTTTAAACGCGCATTATTATGCTGCTGACTTAAACGTGACGGTGGCAGCGGGCGAGTCTTTCAATATTACTTTTTCAAATGAAGGCAGTAATTATAATCCTTCTAGCCCGGTTGGCGTAAACCCCCCGCAAGACGATAGTATGCAAGTTAATTATTACCCGCCTGGGTACGCTGTAACAATTACGGTCATAAATACTCTAGGCATAGAAGAATCTACCACTTTCCAGCCATAAATTATTTTTAGGAATTATGGTTAAAGTGCTCGTTTTTGCGATAACCACCAATCTGTAATTTTGAAGTTGAAAATATAAAAAAAGGTGTTGGCTAGTTTGTCCATGTTATGCCAATAGTAAACGCTACTAACGCTTGCCCTGTGTATGGAAACTGTAGGTCTATAGTCTCGTATTTTCCTGCATCAAGTGAAGGAATGGTTGCTGAAGTATCCGAAGCAGTCATGTTTCCGTTTTGTATGGCGGTAACGTGGATTGTGCAGTTGTTTGCTTTAGCGGTTCCAACGTTAACTACATAGCCTGTAATATCAGGAAAGGCGAATTTGTATCTGAGTGGTTGTCTGTGTATTGTAAGCCAATGCTTACGAGTGTTGCTGAAATTTCCCTTTCAAAGGTATATTTGGAGGAATTTGACACAAAACATTTGTGGATTAGGAATCAAATGGCAAGAGTTAAAAAAAGGTTATTTAGCCTTAGAGTAGCGTTCTCTAACGTGGATTTTTGTTGGGCGAATAATGTTTAAGCCGTTAACTACCCATTCGCCAACGCTTAAGCTGGATAACTGCTCGTCACGTCCGCTGATCATATTTTTGAGGTAGGCTAAATCCTGTGGGTCGTTGGTTTTTCCGATGATGTGGTTTCCTGTTTGAGATAGGACTTTTCCGCCTAGCATGGTTGGGTGAGATGTGATTAGGATGGTTGCTATGTCATTTTTTGTAGTGAGAATTTCTTGGATTACTTGAGGCGGGAGGCTTTCTGCGTCCTCAACTACAAGGAGGAATGGCTGTGTGGTTTTTTCTCGTCTGCTTTTAGCTAATGTGTTTAAGATGCTGGCGTAGTAGTCGGTTTTTTCTGTGAGCGTCAAGTTTTCGGCAGTTATGAATGTAACTTGGCCTTGTTTGATTTTTTTCGTTATTGCGTCTGGGCTGTTCTTTGCGGTATTGGTGTTGATTAGGGCGGTTTGGAAGTTGAATGGGTAGTTTTGGTCTGGGTTTGCGGCTGTGCCTATTGTGGTGTATTCGTTGTTTGGGTCGAAGATTACTATTGGATGACTTGTTTTGTTGGCAAGCTCTTCAATGATGACTGTGGCGATATGGGTTTTTCCTGCTCCGTCTACCGCAGAAATAAGTGTATGCTTGCTGATGAGGTCAGCGGCGTTTAGGTAATAGTTAATTTGTTCGTCATTAGCCTCTTGGGAGACGGCGATGATTTCTGCTTTGCCCAGATGAAGTGGGTGCGTATAGGGTTTTCCGTCGGTTCCTCGATTGAATGCATCTTCTAGGAATGAGGTGTATGGCATGTATATGCGGCTGCCGGGATTTGGCGGCGCAAGAAGCTTGCTTAGTGGGTGGTTTTCGTTTCTTAGGTCGATATAGCCGATTATTTGGGCTGTGGCTAACATTTTGCCTACGCGGTTGCCGACTGTTGAGCCTGCGACTTCTTCATAACTGGTTACTTCTTTAACTTCGGCGAGTATTTGGCATGCGTCGCCGTATGTTGGGTGGTCAAGGCAGACTATGTCCTGTTTTTCGATGCTTTCGCGGTTTTTTGGGGGGCTAATTAGAAAGTTGAATTGAGTGGTGCTTGTGTCGTTGGTTACTATTCCAAAGTTTTCTTTTATGCGTATGTTTGAAAGGTCCATAAGCTTTGGCTCCAAGAATTGTTTACTTATCTTATGCTTTGAGAATTTTAATTTATCGGAAAGATCAAAACTCCCAGGGACGAGTCAACGTGGTTGTAATGCGCTTGGTGGAGGTTTTTGCATTCAGATTTTGACAGATTGTTGCGTTTGGTTATGGAACTATAGAACAATACTCCATCCTTTCTTATATAGTTCCATAAACGTCAATAATTACAACTGGCGAGAGCAGCTTTTTAGCGATTGCTCTCCAAAAGAGAAAGGAGAAAATGAAAAACATGCAAAAAATAACGCGAAAAATAACTAAATTTAGACGTTCTATTAAAGCTATATCACCAATAATATCAGTTTTGCTATTGATAGCGATTGCCGTGGTGGCTTCGCTTGTTGTCTATGCCTGGGTAATGGGTTACATAGGCGGTTCCACCACTAAAGCAGGGTATGCTATAACTATTCAGAATTTTGCTTATAATCAGACTTCTGGTAATTTGACTGTTTACGTACAAAATACTGGTTTGGGAGCTGTACAACTTAATCCCGCCAGTGCTGTCTACATAAATAATAATTTGATACAGCCCATCATTTCACCGTCTGGAAACCCAATAACTATTGCTCAAGGCCAAACTGTATCACTCGTGGTTGCTTACGCGTATAATGGCGGGCAACTTACGATCAAAGTAGTTACAACAAGCGGAGCATTTAACCAGTTTACAGGCACAGCCAATTCAAGCGGCACAACCTATTCGGTGACTTTTAATAGTTTCGGTGGTGGGAGTTCAACGATTTCGCCGAGTGGCGCTAACTCTGAACCTGCGGGTTCAGTTGGAATTAGCGTTACTGATGTTGCTTCTGGCTATGCGTTTTCGGGTTGGACCACTACTGGACCGATTACAATTGCTGATAAGACTTCGCTTTCGACTACTGCGACTGTCAATGGCGCTGGCACTGTAACAGCTACTTTCAGCCTGGCTAACTATAATGTGGTTTTCTATACAAGTGGCGGCGGAAGTGGTTCAACGACTTCGCCAAGTGGCACTCAAACTTACGCTGCGGGTTCAAAAGTTTCGATTGGCGCTAATGCTGGTTCTGAAGACTATAAGTTTTCGGATTGGATTGCTACTGGGTCGATTACAATTGCTGATGCAAGTTCGACTTCTACCACTGCGACTGTTAATGGCGCTGGCACTTTAACTGCTAATTTCGTTAGCGTGCACATACTGACCACCATAACGATTACTCCGGCAACTTCAAGTATTGCTGCTGCTAGTGGTTCTCAGACCTATACGGCTACGGGTTACGACCAGAATAGTGTCAGCATGGGCGATGTCACTTCATCCGCTACTTTCAGTGTTAATGGTGCTTCGATTTCTGGAAGCTCTGTGACTGAAGCTTCGGCTGGTTCCTACTTGGTTACTGCATCCGTCGGTAGCGTTACGTCTAACACTGCTACTTTGACGGTTTTTGGTGCTCTTTCAGGCTTCTCAGTCAGCAATCCTGGTACGCAGACTGCAGGTACGCCTTTCGATGTAACGATTACGGCTCAAGATGCAAGCGGTAACACTGTCACGAGCTACACTGGTTCGGCTACGTTAACTGATCTTTCTTTGTCACTTAGTACGATTACTGGCGCGTTTACTAATGGTGTTTGGGCTGGTCCGGTGACCATCACGAAGGCATCGCCGCCTACATATCTCGATACTATTACGGCGACTGGTTCAAGTTCAAGTATTGCTGGGGAGAGCAGCCCATTCGCTCTTAATCCTGGCGCTGCTGCGAGCTTTGTTGTTTCTGGGTTTACAAATCCAGTTACTGCTGGTACTGTGGGCTCTGTTACGGTTACGGTGGAGGATGTGTATGGAAACGTAGTAACTGGTTATACTGGTATAGTCGCGATAACTTCAAGTGATGCTCAAGCTGTGCTTCCATCTAATTACCAGTTTACAGCTAGTGATGCTGGCGTTCACGTTTTCAGTGTTACTTTGAATACGGCTGGTTCACAATCGATTACTGCTACTGATACCGTGACAAGTTCAATCACTGGTTCTCAGACTGGCATAACTGTGAATGCGGGTGCTTTGGCTTCTGTTAGTGTTTCTGGTCCGTCTTCGGTTATTGCTGGTGGGACTGCGACTTTTACTGCTACTGGTTTTGATGCTGAGGGTAATAGTTTGGGTGTCCAGACTGCTTCTTGGAGTATAACTGGTGGTGCGGCTGGTTCATGGAGTGGTAATGTCTACACTTCGTATACGGCTGGTTCTTGGACGGTTTCGGCTCTTGTTTCAGGTGTTACTGGTACGGCTTCTTTGACTGTGAATGCGGGTGCTTTGGCTTCTGTTAGTGTTTCTGGTCCGTCTTCGGTTATTGCTGGTGGGACTGCGACTTTTACTGCTACTGGTTTTGATGCTGAGGGTAATAGTTTGGGTGTCCAGACTGCTTCTTGGAGTATAACTGGTGGTGCGGCTGGTTCATGGAGTGGTAATGTCTACACTTCGTATACGGCTGGTTCTTGGACGGTTTCGGCTCTTGTTTCAGGTGTTACTGGTACGGCTTCTTTGACTGTGAATGCGGGTGCTTTGGCTTCTGTTAGTGTTTCTGGTCCGTCTTCGGTTATTGCTGGTGGGACTGCGACTTTTACTGCTACTGGTTTTGATGCTGAGGGTAATAGTTTGGGTGTCCAGACTGCTTCTTGGAGTATAACTGGTGGTGCGGCTGGTTCATGGAGTGGTAATGTCTACACTTCGTATACGGCTGGTTCTTGGACGGTTTCGGCTCTTGTTTCAGGTGTTACTGGTACGGCTCCTTTGACGGTTAATCCTGGTGTTTTTGCAAACTTTGTTTTTGGCACTATTGGTCAGCAGACTGCTGGCACGGCTTTCACTGTAACTGTCACGGCTGAGGATGCATTTGGTAACATTGTTACGAGCTACGGTGGTTCGGCTACGTTCAGTGACCTTTCTGGCTCGCTTAATTTGGCGAGTACTGGTTCGTGGAGTGCTGGTGTCTATACTGGTTCGGTGACTATCACGACAGCTTATACGAATGATGTCATTAACGTGACTAATTCAAGTCCACTCGTAACAGGGCTGAGCACACCCTTCACGGTTACTGCTAACTCCGCAACTAAACTTGTCTTCACAGCTGGGGCAGGCCAATCGGTGCCTATTAATACAGTTTCCAGTGTGATTACAGTTTCGCTGGAAGATCAATATGGTAACCTTGTTAATGCCCCAACAGAAGGCGTTACTGTTACCTTGACGTCAGGTGTCACCACTGGTACTTTCTATAGTAGTCCTACCACGCCGATCACAACTACACCGGTTACGATTACGATCCCAGCTGGTTCGAGTTCTGCAAGTTTCTACTTCAGCGACACAGCCTATCAAATTCTAACTCTTACAGCCTCTTCTACTGGAAGCAGCTTGACACCAGCAACCACAACATTCACTATCACCCAATACGAACTGATTTTCGTACCCAGCACAGGGGCTGAACCGGTTGGACCGCTTGGAGCAAATTCAATAAAAATCGAGGTGATACGGGATACTACAGGCGGTGTTCACTATGGTGGTGGCGGCCAAATCACGGTTACACTTAGTACATCTTCGGCTACCGGCGAATTCGTAAACGCCGCCGGCACTCAAATCTTCACTACCACAATCAGCAGTGGATACTACTATGGCCAGACCGATTTCTACTATATCGACACATCAACTGTAACACCAATAACACCAACACTCACAGCCACTAGTCCTGGGTACACTTCGGGAACAGCACAGTTCACTATTTACACGCCAGTCCTCAGTGGCTTCAACGTTACTGCCTCTGGCGGCGGCATAATTGGTAGGCAGGCGACAGGTGAAGCTTTCGGCATAACGATAACAGCTATTGATCAGTACGGCAATACTTTCAGCGGCTACACCGGCACCACCGACACCAACACTTTGACCGAGTCTCCTTCAGGAACCATCAGCCCAACAACTACTACAGGCGGGTTTACAGCAGGCGTCTGGACAGGTTCAGTGACGCTTAATACGGCGGGTACAGGCATCTCTATATCGACATCGGGCGGCGGGGCAAAAGGGCAAAGCAACACATTCACTGTTTACACACCTGTT
>CAWAUU010000048.1:0-16717 GCA_963785215.1 Candidatus Bathyarchaeota archaeon | reverse complement strand
ATTCGGGTCCATTTTTTCGATTTATTGACTGCAACTACAACAGCACCAAAAAATACTGTTAACAATACAACGATTACTAAAATGATCGCTGCGGTACTAAACTCTGGTATAGTTGGGCTTGGAGAAGTGGGAGACGCGCTTGGGCTTGGTGGAGCAGATGCCGTTGGACTTTGGGAGTCACAGACGGGAGAGAGGAATCTGATATCACAAATACCGTGCCGTTAGAATTATAGGGCTGCCAATTATTTACTACGTAAAGTTCGCCGTTCGAAGAATCAAATGCGATCCCTGAGGGGGTGCCTCTTGGCAGCGTTAGAGCTGCAACGAAGACGTTCGAGTTGTCGTCCATCGCCAAAACCGTAACATTGAGTCCTAAGCTTCCGCCATAGAAAATCACTTCTTTACCCGAATCATAGCATATACTGTAAGGCCCCCCCTTCGCCTTCAGGAAAGGAGATGGTTGCAACAACACTATTGTTATTGTCTGATACTATTGCGTTGCCTACAAATACTTCCCCTTTTAGGGGATCATAAGCTATGGCGATGGGAGTATTTTCAAGATTTACGGTTGCAACGACAGGACTACTCGTTGGTATTCCAGGATAGGACGCAACAATTTTGCTGTCGTTTATCACCGAGACTGTGCCAGGCGAACTAATATCAGAAGGAGAATTAGAGTTTGCTACGAATAGCTCACCTTTGCCAGAATCATAAGCTATGCCACAAGGTTCGTTTCCAACTTTTATAGTTTCAATAACGGTATTGTTGCTATCTGATATAACCGAGACTGTGTTGGATTCATAATTGGCAGTGAATAGCTCACCTTTGCCAGAATCATAAGCTATGCCACAAGGCTCAATTCCCCATGCAGGAATTGTTGCAACTACTGTATTGTTGAGATCTGATATGACGGAGACCGTGTTATCACCCTTATTGGCCACAAAGATCTCACCCTTAATAGAATCATATGCTATACCTTGGGGTTCGATTCCAACTTTTATTGTTGAAATCACCGTATTGCTGCAGTCCGAAATAACCGAAACTGTATTATTGCCATAGTTGGCTACAAACATCTCACCTTTGCCAGAATCATAAACTATTCCTGACGGAAAGCTTCCCACGGATACAGTTGCCGTTACTTCAACGGCTTGAACTCTGGCAACCACTAACAGTGCAACAAGTATAATGAAAAATGAAACCACAAAATTCCAATTTTTAGTTTTCATAGACATTCCTTCGTTTTCCAAAAAGCAGCCGAGTTGGTTCTTCTCGTGTTTCTAGAGTTTTACTAATCAAGTCGCTCTCTATATAAAAGCTCAAGGGCAGGTATAAAGATTCGTTTTCCATAAACTTTAGAATGAAGCATATACTGTGAGCTTTGCTTGCGATGTCTGACCTTTGTTTTCTCTTATTCAAGAAGACCCTCTCTTTTAGTTGTTATTTTTCAAAAAAAAATAGGGAATAATTGAACCCTGTCCCTTGCACTAAGAGCCAGGATGGAACAAGTTTGTTCGTGGCATTTTGGCTGTAGGCACCAAGTTATTCTGTAGGAAGCCGTTGCCATAATTGCTCGTCCGTGCTGTTGCTACTGCAGGCGTATTAACTGGGTCTTCATAGAGGGAAATCGCGTTATTGCTTATAGTGATATAGCCAATTCTCAGGATAGTAACTGAAATAGCGTTTGGTTTTCCAGCGGTCCATAACCCAATGCTGCTTGTGCCGGTTGAGTAGCAACCTACAGAGCCGAGGGGTATGCTCAAGATTGATGCATTCAGTCATGTTGAATTCGAAGTTACCTCTAAGGGGGGTGCTGAAGTTCTGCGGAGGGGTGAGGTCGTCCGCATGTGCAAACAAAGTGGACAATTCGGAACTGGAGAAAGACGGGCTGTAGTTTGTCCCTACAAAGTATGGATTATTCTCCACTAGTCCGGTATTAGTGGTAATTTGGACGTTGTAGATCTCTAAAACAGCATCACAGGATGGAATTTGGACTCCCGGCAGACGCGTAATGTTAAGCTCGACGACCGATGGATACTGGCTAACAATGGACATATTAGCACCGTTATTTGCTATGTATGAAGAATTAAGTGGAGCCGGTCCAATGTACGCATATGCGACATCAAGTTTAAACTGCGTTTGAGGATCTGCTACATTTATAGTTTGCACGGAACTTGTAGCCGTATTTGCAGGTTGCAAAGTGGATGTACCAGATGCAACGGAAAAGGTAACAATAAGTGTGGTTGCTATAAGCATGACGCCTAGTATACGCTAGATAGCGCTGCTTCTTTCCTGATAGTCTTATTTTTCTGAGGCAGTTATTTTCGATACTTTTCAATGTAAAGATCTCCTTAATCCCCGCTACCTTGATGTACGGTTGGAGGCCCTGCTGACGCCGTCATAACATAGTAGTATGAGCCCGTCGGTCCTGCTGAAACATACTGCATGTTGTTTGAATTGCTAATTTGATAGAAAGCAGCGTATGATTGCCCGTTCAAAGAAATCGCATCAGGACTAAAAACCGCTGGATAATTCGGTCCGTCGCTTGGATAGTAACATTCAACAGTCAGCGAGCCCCACGAGTTCCAATAAGGACTACTTGTGTCATAGAACTCCGTTCCTGCATAATACCCATATTGGTTAATCATGTAATCGCAAGATGGATACTGATAAATTTTCCATGTAGGCGTTTGATAATTATAGCTCGTTTCGGCAGTGAAGTCCCAATAACCCCAATCATAGTGATAAGGGTTAGCGGTATCATACCATGCCTCCATTCCTAAACCCGCGCAACAGTCATCAGCTCCATATAAATCTGTGTGCGTACATTGACAGAAGGCATCAGGCCCTGGTGATCCTATAGTAGCTTGCCAGTCCCAGTATGGTCCTTGTCCCGTTGCTTTAACCGGTACCGCAAATAGCATTACCGCTAAAACTGTGAATAGTGCAACCGAAATGGCGAAAATTCTTTTTTTCATTCTGCTCTCCTTCGTTTTTTGCTAAAGGTTTCATTTTTCTGTTCTCTTTCTGCCCTTCCCTTAGGGCTAGGCGGTGACACGCCTCCAAGGCAGTCAGCCTTGGCTTCGCTATAGCTTATTTAGCATTGTGTAAGGGCTAAAGCAAAGAAGCACTGCCGGTAGATCAATTGTAACGAGAAGCCGCTGCTTTTTTAGCCATTTTTCTTAGCCCTCGAATTTTTTAGGGGATAGTTTTGGCTTTCCAGTTGCTCTATTTAGCTTGGGTTTGCTTATATAATGCTAGTAAGGGGTAGTATTCCTAATACTAACACTACTACAAAAAAATTGTACAGGTGTTAAACAAGTCAAAAGTAAGTAGCTAAAAAAGAAGCTTTTATTAACCTTTAAGATCCTAACGATTTTTAGAAGGGAGATGGCGTTAACTTGAGGGCGGAAAAAGCAACCGTGCACAAAAGAATCTTTTTAGCTTTCTCAGATTTAGCCATCTTGGTAGCCCTGAAAGACCAATCCATAACAGGTTATGGCATCAACAAATATCTTGTGAGAAAGGTTGGAGATACAGCCAGCCCCAGCACAATATATTCTACTCTTGCGGCTATTGAGAGAAAAAGCTTGATAAAATGCGTCAGGAACAAAGTCGGGCGGGCTTATTGCTTAACAGATGAAGGCAGAAAAATCGTTGACAACATGAATAACATAGTTAGAGAAAGTAAACGGTTTATTGATAAACTTCTAACCTAACCCAAGTTGCGTTTTGATTTAATCTAATTATATGCCCAAGGCATGGTTGCTCTTTTAAGGAACCCCATCGGCTGCATTAGCCACGAAGACTCCACCATTATCTGAATCATAAGTTATACCAAGGGGCCTTCTCCCACTTGTACTGTCGCGACCACGCTATTGTTGCTGTCTGATATGCCTGAAGGTGCTAGGCTTTTTGCTTTAAGGTTTCTTCAATATCTTTTCTTAATTCGGCATCTTCAACCTTCAACAAAAGCTCAAGTAGAAGGCCCAATGTGCTTGTTTCTTCTTTGCTGTCGAGGTGAACCCAATACTTATTTTTTTTCAGCCATGCTAGCAGCACACGGGCTTGCGCTTCTGCGTTTTCAGTTTTGGCTGTTGGAAAAACAAGACCAAACTCAACAGCGCTTGACATAAACTTTTCCAGAGCAGCAGTCACAGTGTAACCTTTTTTTGCTGCTAACTGCTTGAAACTTACATAGACTTGAGGGTTAAACCTGAACGATCTATATGCTTTAGGCAAATGCTCGCTCTCCTGTATATGCAAAGTGTATATGCAAAACGTATATGCTTTACTACCGTAGGTAGCCCCTGCGCACACACATTAAAACACAAGCCGACTGAAGTCAAAAAAGCCTTTAAGCAACTTGTGACTATGTAGATTTCGGTGATAAATATGCGAAAAGTGAGAAGCATCATTTATCTTGCTCTGCTTGGAGCGGTCGGGTTAATAGCCGTTTTAATCAATCCACTCTACATGTTAGCAGTAATCAGTATGTTTGCTTTCTTGGCGATTGCTAGGCAGATGAACTTCAACAATATTTTTATGATGATAAAGCGTTATGCAAAAACTGTTTCTAGAATACGCTTTGAAATTCGAGCGAAGCTTCACACAGGCTTCAGAGACTACAGTGACTCTATAGACAGCGAAGAATCACACAATAGAAACTGCGGATTCATCAGATAACCCAAACTTTTTTTTTACTTTCTTTTAAAAATTGAAAAAAGAACTGAAGAAAAATTATCTTTATTGCTTATTTGTCATTTCGTTGATTTGCTGTTCCATCGCGTGTCCGCGGCAGTAAACTACTGCTTTTTTTATGCCTGGAACTGATTTTGCAGCGGCTTTGATGTCTGCTGCAAGTTTGAACGCAATGGGGCAGAATGGGCTGGTTGGTATGAATTCGACTGTGACTGTGCCTGGTTCAGTTTCTTTTACGCTTTGGATCATTTGCATTTCTTCGAATGTTTGTCCTGTTTCTGGGTCTTGCACTTTGCCTACTTCTTGGCGTACTTTATCTTCTAACTCGGTCATTTTTTTTAACCTCTGGTTTTACTGAAAGAAATATGAAGTTGGCTTAACATATAAACTGATTGCAAAAGCGCTAATCGTTTAACGGTGACCGGCTTGACCTTTGACGAATCATGCATATTCTGCAAAATTTTGAACAAGCAAGCTCCAGCAAGCATCATTTACGAAGATGAAACATTACTGGCTTTCCTTGATATACGACCATTAAACGAGGGACACACGCTTGTTATTCCAAAAAGGCATTATGTTGACATTTTCGACATTCCGGAAGACCAGCTAAGCCAGGTTCACAAGGTTGTTAAACAAGTTTCCGTAGCTATTAAAAAAGCCACAAACAGTGATGGCATCAGCATTATCCAGCAAAACGGCAAAGCTGCTAACCAAGATATATTTCACTTTCATGTGCATGTGGTTCCAAGATTTGAAGGGCAGAAACTGCCAAGTTTTAGCGCTCTTAAAGAGGTTGAGAGAACCAAACTTGACGATATGGCAAAGAAAATAAAGCAACAGCTCAAAACTTAAATTCTATTGCGTATGTATGGTGCTTTAAAATTTCTTTACCCGCATTACCTAAAGTTCTAAAAAGTCGAGTCTTCTTGGTATTTAGGAAGCGAAAGTAAACAAATATTTTTATTGCTTAACGAGTACGGTCCAAGCAATGGCATAATTTTAGATATTCTTTATTAGAATGAATAATCTCTCAATATTATAGCGATATTTTAAGGCAGGTGTTAATTTTTGGCAAGTAAAAAAGGTGACAAATACAAGTGTGAAGAATGCGGGCTAGTAATTGCAGTTGAAGACCCATGCGGTTGTGAACCATGCGAGATAGTTTGTTGCGAACAACCAATGAAACCCGTTAAGGAGCCGCAAAAGGCGAAACCAAAACCAAGCCCGAAAACTAGTAAATAAACCTCCAAATACCAACCCTTTCTTTTTTTTGCGCTCAATAGTTTTAGGGAAAGTACTTTTTAATAATTAAAATTCATGATAAAAAATAAATTATAAAGAATATTAAAGCTAATTATTTTAAAGTTTATAGCGCAATCTTTAATTGAAGTGGAATGAAAAACGTTTTTTTCATAACAAAAAAATAGGTATTCTATTCAAAATTGTTATAGCGCTATTTCCGGTTCACAATTGAAGGGCTTTACTTTTTACTTAGTTTGTTCGCCTACAACTGCCATTTTGGGCATTAGCACTCTGTCTATGGCATGGCAAACTCCATTATCCACTGCTATGTCCGGTTTGACGATGTTTGCACCGTTAACTTTCATGTGTCTATGCATGTGCCAACGTGACGAGTCTATCCTTAATTCTCCTCCCTGAAGCGCCTTTAAATACTCATGTTGAGCCAAATCTGAAGCCATTAACTTCCCATCAACCACATGGAAAGTTAGGATTGACTTCAACTTCGGAATGTCCTTAAGAAGCATGTCGAGTTCGCCTTTGGGCAATTTAGCGAATGCTTCATCAGTAGGCGCAAAAACCGTGAATGGACCAGGACTTTTCAAGGTATCAACCAATCCAGCTGCTTTTACAGCTGTCACAAGCGTGTTAAACATGCCTGAAGAAACTGCAGTATCAACAATATCAGCCAAAATTTCACCTCCACTCAAAATTAACCTTTAAAAATCACAAGATATAATGGACTAATTATACTATAAACCTTTTCTAATTTATGGATGCATGTGTTTGTAGTGCAAAAAGCCCAAGTAAGGCGCTTCAAGGTTCATCTGCCACAGGAGCGCTGCCTTGTCCTGATATTATGCGTTGAGCGATGTTAGCAAAAAGGCGGAGGTCACATATGGCAGGAAAGCTTATCGTTCTTTCGGTGAACTAAATGGAAAAAGCAAACTCCGTTGCTACAGAAACGGATTACTCAGGGTTAGTACGTGTCTACGCATAGTTTACTTAAAATGACCCGCACTCAGAGAGACGGATACTTCACCATAGTCGTCAATTAAAGACAACCGTTCCCTCTTTCTTAGCTGGACTTATTCGTCTGCTTTGTTAGGTCGTATTCTGGACATATATCGGTTTTAGGAATATATCGAATCTTAAAATAACGTATATATTGAGACTTACGATAGCTGGTTTATGTAGCAGAGTGCAACAAATGAACAGTACAACACAACTACATAGAAAACAACACGTAGCAGAAACAATCAAACCTGCACCGACATGCATAATGGCTGAGACAGCATTTCGGCCAATGGTCGAGTTGCAGTTAACTGATACTGAATATTTCTTGAGGGTTTTGTATGTCGATGACGACGACTGTTTCTTGAAGGTTTCCAAGCGAATTTTGGAAATGGAGGGCAAAATTAAGGTTGAAACGGCTACCTCAGTTTATGAAGCCTTCAAGAAACTGAAGCAGTTTCACTATGATGTTGTTGTTTCAGATTATGAAATGCCAGGAAAAAACGGGCTCCAGTTTCTCGAAGAATTAAAAAAGATTGCAAAAAGCCCCCCGTTCATACTTTTCACAGGAAAAGGACGAGAGGAGGTAGCAGCCAAAGCACTGAATCTCGGCGCGTTCAGGTACTTGAACAAATATGGTGATCCCGAGATAGTCTACGCTGAACTCGCATCCTGTATTCAGCAGGCTGCAATGACGCTTTTGTGTCGTTGTCCAGCTAAAAGATCTTTCAGGTAGCTTTCGATTGCATCTTTCACATGGTCCATGTAACTCTTTAAATCGTCCATACCCTTGAAAGCCTCAAAGTCCAAGTCAACCCCCCTGAACCTGCCCGGAATAATATAGCCTAACCACCTGTCCTCAACAAGGGTTAAATGCAAAAACACGTTACGCACAGAATCAAAACTTGCCCCTCTAGGCTTAACCACTTCACTCCAAGGCAACTTAGTCATAGCGTCAAAATAGAGCCCACGAACAACATGATTATAGCGCACTAAATCGGTGACTTGCATGAAACTGCATTATGTAAAATTGTTATTTAAAATTTGGTAACTGCTTGGAGATTTTTTCACATGTTAAGTTGGCGGTCTTTTTTGTGCGTATTGGTATCGGCGTGGTTTGCCTATGCGTGTGAGTATGTTGTCTTTGACGAGGTCGACTAGTGCGTGTGCTACGGCGGTGCGGTCGTAGTGGAAGCCGCGTCTGGCGAGTTCGGTGTGGACGTCGTCGAGGCCTCTTGGTTCGCTGAACCAGTTTTCTTCCCAGAGTTTTTGGATTATGCCTTTGCATGTTTCTGCTCTGGGTGGTGGGGCTGGGCGTTCGGCTACTTGGGCGAGGTTTGTGTTTTTTAGGCGTTCGGTGACTGTGGCGAGTATTCTGTCTACGGCGGTTTGGATTTGGTCTGGTTGGGCTTCGATTTCGAATTCTATGTCGCCGACTTTCATCTTTACGCGTATTGGAGGGTTTTGCTGTTTTTCTGTCAAGTTCTCACTTGTTGGCTATTGTATTGTGCAAGATGCACATGCACAATATTTAAATATTTCACCAATAAAGATATTGAATATTGGTGAATCATGGTGATTGAACAATATACAATTACTAACAAATATAACTTTCCACAACCAACCATAGACACAACCCTCCCACAGCGATTCCTAGAACAAAGCCTCTACTCACTCAAACAAGTCCAGCACCAACCCTTCCAATTAAACCCCCAAAACCTTCAACAATTCAGCGTAACTGAACAATACCCCTCCAGCATACAACTAAAACCGCAACCAATCCCCATAAAACCAGACCACCAAGAAACCCTAATCGCCGCCGTAGACACCTCAACCATAAAAATCGGCGAAACAAGCACCGGCATCATCGTTGCCATTCGAGGCGCAATCACATGGCGCCAAAACCACAGCTACAAGTACACGCGCCTCGGGCCATTCATTTTCCACATAACGGAAGAGAACAAAAACGCAGTTTACAACACGCTTGAACACGCTTACTTCAGCACCAGCTACGGAGCCAGCCACCAAGCGGCACCAAACATCTATGCAAATGCCCATGCGTCTCGCGAGCCTACTGGAGCGATGGCTACAAACAATGCTTGCTAAAACCGTAAACCATGGCATTATCCTCTTCGACGGCTCCTTAACCTCAGGCACCATGGATACGCCAGTCCAGCGCCTCAGGGAAATTCTAAGTTATGCGAGAAGAAACAACAGCACCGTACTTGCCTTCTCAAAAGCTACAACGCTCAGAGCTAACGGCATCCTGATAACCGAGCAGCTTCCAAAACATGAACCGCCATACCTGCTTGAAACCACAGGAATACACTCAAAACCGCCAATAATTTTGTTAGGCGACGTTTACGTGGCACGATTAAACAAGGCAAACTTCGCATTTCGCTTAGATATCGACAAAGAAACTCCTATAGAACAACGAATGGACGCTATACAAAAACTAATTGGCAACGACCTGTACACTCAAAGCTACCCAGAAACCTTGCGGCTCTCGCATATCCTGTGCACATTTACAGCCAACGAAGTCTTAGCCATCAAACACTTCATCACACGCAAACACGGCATACAAATGATCAACCGCCCAGACATGCACCGGCTGCTTTTCGGTCCATTCAGCAAGGGGGAAATCTACGCATGAAACTCTACAAAAAAGAAGGCAACATCCTGCAAATCATCAGTTTCCCAACGGAGAGCGCTGAAAAAGGCGACTACCTTCTCGTCGAAGACCAAGATGCGGCTAAAGCCTTAATCGCACAAGTCATCGACGTACAATTCGCAGCCGTCCCCGGCGTACTTGAGGAGCTTTTGCGAACCTTGCCTGACGGAGGCGAACCCTTACAGGGCGAAGACATTGACCCCATGGAAATCGCCCCCCACATCACTTACATTCAAGACGCCAGCCTCCTAATTTGCAAGATTAGGGCAACGTTGGAAAATGAAATGCTGAGCCCAAGCAGCAGTTGGCTTCCCAGCCGTTCACAATCAACCATCAAAAAACTGTCTATTCCTATGCTTATGAAGCTGGCAAAGGTTGACGGTAAACTGCCGATAATTTTGGGCGGCACAAAAGATTCGTCACTTGTTAACGATTGACGCTTCAGCAATAGATGGAACATTAAATATTATAACGGGCAAGAAGGGCTGCGGCAAATCGCATCTCTCCAAGCTCCTGATGGTTAACCTGGTCGGTTACAGGGCAACCGTCGTCATCTTCGACTTAAACGGCGAATACACGAGTTTAGGCATGAGCAATGATGGCAAAAGAAACATGTACTACGACAAAATCCACACCTTAACCCCGGGGCAGAACTTCAAAGTAGCCCTTGAACAGCTTCACCTAAACACCGTAATGGGCATACTGGTAAATGCGCTGCACTTGCCAGGCACTTCAGCCCGTGAATTTCGTCGGATATGGAAAATGCTTAAAGAGAAAGGAAAATTAAACATGCAAGAATTAGGCGAGGCGATTCGCGATTTAAACTGCAACCAGCATGTCCGCGACGCGTTAGCTTCACGGTTCCATTCCCTTGCTAACTCAGGCTTCTTCACCGACTGCCCAGGCGAAGCAACGCTGCTGGATGAGAGCATCTTGAAATCTAAGGATCAAGGCGGCGCCATCGTCATAAACCTGAAAAACACTTCGAACATCGACCGCCAAATCGTAGTCGAATACGCTCTTGGAAAACTCGTTGATTCCCTCTCAAATTGGAAGCTCAAAGCGGTTTTTCTCTTCGCTGAAGAAGCACATCTCTATCTGCGTGAAACTTATTGGGATGACATCGTAACTCGCATGCGGCACTTCGGCATATTCACCACGTTCATCACAAACCAGCCTGACACGATACAAGAAACCATTTACCGCCAAGCCGACAACATTTTCCTCTTCAACTTCACCAACGAACACGACCTCGACGTTGTCAGCCGAGCCGCTCGCGTGGACGCAGAAACAGTGCGTTCAATAGCCCATGACTTGCCGCCTCATCACTGCCTCACCCTTGGCAAAGTTGTAAGCGACTTCCCTATAGTAGCCCGTGTAAGAGCTTTAGACATCAAAACGATGGGAGAAACACGGCTATTCTTTAAAGATGCGAACATCAACTAACTTTATATCTCTGTTTAAGTTTCCTGTTTCTTGTTTATTTTAAGGGAGATGTAAGTCCTTGATTATTGATGTTTTCAACCATTTTTACCCCAAAGAATACATGGACGCGTTGCCCAAGCCACTTCCCCAGATGGTAACCTTTCTTTCTTCAGATAATCCCGCTGGAGGGAAAGGAAAGTCAATAACTGACTTGGATTATCGAATAAGCCAAATGGAAAAGCTCGGAATCGATAAGCAAATTCTTTCTCTTCCAGGACCAACGCTTGACGATCTGCCCTCAAATGTTCCCATTGAGGAATTCAACAAGATATACAGGGCAGCAAATGATGGGATCGCCAAGATTGCAGAGAATTCACGCGGGCGTTTCAAGGGAATAGCGACGATTTCTCTTCTTGATGTGCAGGCGGCTGTTGAGGAAACGGAAAGATCAGTGAAGGACCTTGGCTTGCTCGGTGTTCAGGTGCTTTCAAATGTGAGGGGAAAGCCGCTTGACTTACCAGAGTTTGAGCCGCTATACGATAAGGTTAGTCAGCTTGGTTGCGGATTGTGGATTCATCCATCGTACATCAGGACAATCTATGATTGGATGAATGACGAGTACAACATGAACATGATGATGGGCTGGGGCATAGACACTGCGCTTGCAACATTTCGAATTTTTAGAGGCGGCGTCTTGGAAAGACATCCTGACCTAAAAATAATAACACACCACTTGGGAACGCTTATACCGTTAATGGCTGGGAGAATTAACGGCTTCGTAATTGGGCAGGGCAAGAATGGTTTTCCTCCTCTACCGCTGAAAAAGACGCCTATTGAATACCTTAAAATGTTTTATGTTGACACTGCGGAAGGAATGTGGAAACCAGCCATGGATCTTGCGCACAGTTTCTATGGTTCCTCACACATGCTCTTTGGAACTGACTACCCTTGGGGAGACACAACCAAAATCATAGACAACATAAAATCGCTTAATATTCCTGAGCAAGAAAAGAGGATGATACTAGGCGAAAACGCGGTTAAGCTATTCGAAATAGAGTAGATTATGTTAATACGAATTAGCTTTCTCAAACTTCACGCGGTTATGCCTAAAGAAAAGCCGAAAAGACGCTGTCAAATCGTACTTTTCCACTTCGTCAAAGGGCACCCAACGCAGCTCTACCGCATCGCTTGAAGCCTGCGCCGTGCCCGTCTTTCACATGTACAAAATAGTCGATGATAACGTAATGGTATTTTACTTTGCCCTTCTCGTCTAAGTCAACGTTGCTGACCACATCAATCAAACTTGGGTTGTCAACGTCAAGACCAGTTTCCTCTTTCGTTTCGCGGATAACCGCCTGCTCAGGGCTTTCGCCAAGCTCAACCAAGCCGCCTGGAATCGTCCATTTTCCTCTGCTTGGCTCGTTTCCCCGTTTTATGAGTGCGATTTTGCCTTCTTTGATTATTACTGCACCGATGCCTACGACTGGCTGGTCAGGGTACAACCGTTTCATAGTGGATACGCCTCTGCATGAATTATTGTGCTACTCATATCTTAAAGCTTCTACTGGTTTAAGCTTAGAGGCGCGCCATGCTGGGTACAACGCGAATATTACGCTGACTCCAATGCCGAAGCCTAAAGCGCCCAAAAACACCTCTGGAGTCAACAGTGGTGTTACTCTGAATCCGTTTCCGCCGAATGCTCCTGAAGCTAAAACCTTCGCAACAACGTTTGCTAAGATCCAGCCTAAAGCTATGCCGACTAATGCGCCGATTACGCCGATTATAACTGATTCGCCAAGGAAAATGGTTAGTACGGTTCGGCTTTTCATCCCTAACGCTTTGAGTATGCCAATTTCGCGTGTGCGCTCAATCAACGAGACTATCATTATGTTCATTATTGCAATGCCTGCCACTAACAGGGAAATAGCAGCTATGCCGCCGAGGAACAATTGTATGGTTCCGAAAACGGTTGAAAGCAAACTTAGAACCGCCGTTGCAGAAATAACAGAAACTTGACCGCCAAAATAATTAGTTATAGCATTAGAAACATTTGTGACCGTGGCGTTATTGCTGCTTTTTAACTGAACGATTATCATGGTACACTGGTCTGTTCCAAAAAAGCTCTCAGCCTGGCTTAGCGGAATGTAAACGCCTGTATCTGAAGGTCCCCCAACGCCGAAACCACCGATTTTTTGAAGCACCGCTGAAACCTGCGCCGTGTAAGTTTCGTTTACCACTGGGAGCGTTGTACCGTTAGTCCATACGATGCCAATGTTGTCGCCTGCGCTGAAGAGTAATGTGCCGTTTTGTCCAGGATTATTTACGAGTGTTCCAACAACTGTCTCGTTGTCAGTGGGGTTCAACGGTATGGTTCCTGATGCAGCCACAAAAGTTTTGCTGTACTGCTGAGCGTACTGGCTAAAATCAACACCGTAAATAGTAACTGAAGTATTAACGCCATCAGCATCAACGTAGCCTGACCGTTCTATCACAGCGAACGAGCCCACTATATCTGGCGATAAAGCGTCAATTTGTTGAGTATAGTTAACGTACAAGTTGAAGCCAGAACTACTTGCGCCTGGAACCGCCTAAATTGAAGCCTCGCCCGCCTGCACCAGCACCACCAACACCACTACCGCTGCCGCTAGTGGCTTGTCCTAAAGCGCTTTGGCCTGGAGTAACAATTAATGTGTTGGTTGATAGTCCTTTTTGAAGCTGGGTAGTTATAGTTGCCTGCAAACCCTGAGTGATAGAGAGCAATGCTACTATGGCGGCGATGCCTATGACTACGCCTAAAATGGTTAATGCTGCTCTGAGCTTGCGGAGTTTAATTGCGCTGAAAGAGTAACCGAAAATATCTATTGTTTTCATTGTTGATTCACCACTTCGGATGTTATTTGACCATCAAACATCTGCACAGTTCTTTTCGCTTCACTAGCCAAATGCTGGTCATGAGTAACCATGATGATGCTAACGTTGTGTTCAACATTCAACTTCTTGATTAAACCCAAAACTTCGCTCGCCGTTTTGGAATCGATGTTTCCAGTCGGCTCATCCAGCAAGAGAAATTTGGGGTTGTTTGCCAAGGCGCGTGCAATTGCGACCCGTTGCTGCTGTCCACCGCTCAGTTCAGCAGGCTTATGGTTAACTCGGTCTTTCAAGCCTACGGTTTCAAGAAGCTCAATTGCTCTTTTTCTTCTCTCTGCTTTATTCATATCCGCAATAGCCATTGATAATTCAACGTTGTCTCTCGCGGTTAATCTGGGTATTAAATTAAAAAATTGGAAAACAAAACCGATTCGCCTACGCAAATCGGCCAGTTGGTTGTCGTTGAGTTTGGAGATGTCAACGCCGTCGATTAGCAGTGTGCCTGAAGTCGGCTTGTCTAATGCGCCGATCAGGTTCAGCATCGTTGATTTGCCGCTTCCGGATGGTCCGAGGATGGAAACGAAGTCTCCAGCTTCAACTTTGAGGTTTACTCCTCGGAGTGCTTCCACTGGGACTTTTCCAAGCATGTAAGTTTTCTTCAGGTTTACTGCTTCGACGAGTGTTGGCAAGTTTTTCACTCCATGTGCTTTCCGTCTGTTAGATAATGCGTGTATTTATTTATTCAGGTTTTTACATGAGAAACGACGCCTATGGCTGTTACAACAACTGCAATGATGCCAACGTATCCTAAAATTTGATCAACAAATTGCGTTTAATCGGGTTAGTTTGCTGTATTGCCTAAGATTTAGCGTAACATTAGCGTTCATAAGGGATGAGGAAAACGAATTTTAATTTATCACTGTGCCTACGTTTTCGCCTTTCACCGCTGCCAAAATATTCTCTGGCTTAAAGCCGTTGACTACAATCAGCTTCAACCGTTTCCGCTTCAGAACCTTAACGGCTTCAGGATCAATTATTTGATGTATCCCAGCCTTATGCTCGCTATGCTCAAAAATCTTAGGCAAATCATCAAAACCTAAACGGTCAAGCTTAACCGCATCCGCATGCTTCCTTGGGTCTTTATCGTAAACGCCCTCTTGGTCGGTGCCTTTAACCAGCAAATCCGCGTTGATCCGTTCAGCAACCAACGCTGCAACCGCATCCGTCGTAATCCCAGGCTTCAAGCCGCCCATCACAACAATCTTTCCTTCGCTTAGGCATTGAGCTGCGTCATCAAGCGTTATAGCCACTTTACTGCATCCAGCTTCGCCGAGCCGTTTGAGGAAGAGCTGAGCATACAGGCGTGAAACAGAAATGGCAACCTCATCCTGCGCCTGCATATCTAACCCCAAATCTTTCGCTATCCGAATGAATTCTCGTGCCAATGCTCCGCCGCCAAGCACCACCGCAACCTCGTGACCCTGAGACTTCACGGTTTTTATCAGGTCAGCGTATTTGCCCATTAATTCAGTGTTAACTGGTGATGCTACTACTGAGCCGCCTATCCGCACAACGATACGCACGATTAATCCATCCTCACTCGCTTACAATACCACTTTAAATTTAAAGTGTGTATTAAGGTAAATGTTTTTCTTTTCGGTTCATTAGCCATTATTGTTCATCCCTAACAACTTAGAGTTGCCGTTTCTTGGAATTTGCTTATTGTTGATAATGATGAAATATGTTTCTTCTTTCCGAATCAGCGGCAACTATAGCGGTTATAAAATGATTTGAATGTTTAAAGGTGCTAAGAATGTTCTAAATATTTTTTGAAAAAGGGTGTCAGTTATTAGGGCATTCCTAATTGCGGAAATTGGTAGTTTCTTTTTCTGCCTATCAGGTCGCCTATTAAGGCACCTATAATCCAGCAAGCTATCAGACTTGTCAAAGCAAAGACGTCAAACTCTCCGTTCGACATCGCCCATCTGATTCCACTTGAAAAAACCATTAAAGCACCCCACAAAACGAAACCAAGAACAGTGGCTCCAACGAAAATGAACAGAGCTCTGTTTGCAGCGCTGGATGGTTTAGCACTGATATAGTATGCAAATCCGATTCCTAAAACAGTAACAATCAATACGTTAGCTGTGCTTACCTGAGAAAAACGGGAAAAGTAGGAACCAAAAACGGCGATGACAATGGAAACAGAAACCAAAACTATCCAGTATAGATTCCAATATTTAGATTTGGGTTTTAAAACCTTGGTTTGGGTAGTGATGGTTGACTGGGACTTAACGTCAGGATAGGGGGATTCAAGGGGAATCAAGTTTTTGTTGCCGCAGTATGGGCACATGTCCGGATTATCTTCCAAGATTTCCTGATGACAGTTTACACACTTCATCTTTGCCATGTTTAAGCTGTTTCTGCGATTACAGATTTAAGATTTATTGACAGTTTCCAGAACTTTTTTCAAGCTAGTATTCTCCTCTGAGCCCTTCTATCATCTTTTTGATTTCTTCAGGTGTCCCATACCCCGCATCGATTCCCGCCATCTCCAAAAGTTTCGGTACGGGCTTGAATAATATTCCTTTTTCTGTGAGTTGCACAAACAGTCGGTCGCCTTCCTTGATTCCGTATTTTTCCCTAATTGCCACAGGAATGGTGGTCTGTCCCCTCCGCGTAACCTTTACTATGCTAGCTTCTACTATGGTTTCCATATTTTTCACTCAAGATTAAAATATCGTCCTACCCTAAAAAAATTTTCCTATCTATTATAATAATAGGATTTTTCGAGCCACGCAA
>CAWAUU010000047.1:0-3343 GCA_963785215.1 Candidatus Bathyarchaeota archaeon | reverse complement strand
TTCGATGTCCCATTGTACTTCAGCTTCGCGCCTTTAGCAAATAGTAAATTAAGTTATAAACGTTACCATTAAAAATAAGAAAGCAAATTGCGCCTGCTTATCTGGTTAAAACAACCGCAGATTTCATAGTTGCTGCTATTTAATGTTGGTGAGTGTTCAGGTCTGGCTTTTGACTTAGCCACCTGAGTGCGGAGTTATTTGAGCATGGGTTTAGGGGAGTCAATGACGTTGGGTACTATTTACTTGTTGAAGATGGGTGTAAATATTAGGGAGGGGGGTCTGGTGACGGCTGGTTCTGCTTTTTGTGGTTGTTTTTTGTCACAAATAGTAGGGTAGGTCTATAGGGTAGGCTGTTCAGGGTCAGGGCTTGATTTAGGTTGCTTTTGTCGTTTAGTGCTTAATTTAAAGGTTTAGCTCGGCGCAAGAAAACGCAAAATGCGCAAAAAAGACCCAAGGGACTACTAGATGCGCCTATTAGGCTTCAAACATGATTCAATATAGTTCAACATAGAAAAAAACGTACACTTTCAATGCAGAGACGTGCTTTTAATGTATAAGAAGAAACTTTTTCATGCAAATCCAGCCAAGTTTTTTTAGAGACTAATACAGCTTTCTAATTCTGGAAATGTTTTTACACTGCAGAGGCAATCGTTGTATGCAAGCCGGGGTGGCGGAGTGGTTATCGCGCTAGCCTCGAGATCCAAGTTTGCACAAAAGGGGCTTGTGCCAAAATTGACAAGCCAGCTAGTGGGCTTCGTGCTCGCAGGGGTTCGAATCCCTTCCCCGGCGCCAATCTACTGGTAACTTATAAGCTAAGACGATCAGGAATGTGAATTGCTTTTATTCTGTTGGTGTGAAGGGTGTAAAGCGGGAAACTTTTTTTGGGCTTCAATTTTTATCAAGCATTTCAGTTTTAAAAATGAATTCTTATTGGCTAAAAAACATGCCAAAGTGGCGTTTTACTTTCACTCTACCCTCCCCTGTTCTGCAATGTCGTTTCTGCGATTATTTAAAAGGTGCAAACGCTGCAATTTAGGATTCCAATACTGAGAGAAAGCTAACAATTAGCTTAAGCTCAGCCTTGACACTGCAAAAGTTTGAAAATTATTTGATGATTCCAGGAGTAATTTATGTCTGAAGATCAAGAAAATGTCGACAAGCTCATAGCTATGGAATGGGAATTGCTGGCTGATTTGAAGAAAATATTCAATGATCCAGCACTTTCAACGTTGGAAAAAATCCGGGCAGCCAATGCTCTTGCATACCACGCAGTTGCCTTAAACAAGCTTCTATCTAAAAAAGGTGAGGATTCACAATTTAATGAGGATACCTTAGGCGACTTTATCGGCCAACAATATGCCAACGGCAGGATGCGTAGGCTCGTAAGAAGGGACTTTAGGGATTGGAAGAGAAGACTTTCATTGAGAAGATAACAAGCGACCTGGAGTTTACAGCTTCAGTCTGCGAGGGCTTATTACAGAGACCCAAAGCACTAAGGCAACTCCTAGCCCACGAAGAAGTCGCCGCCAAACTTGTTGAAGACCCCGTATTTTTCGCGATTCTAATGTGTGGTGATAAATGGCTTGCCCAAGCGCCTGAGCACCAGAAACTCCTTCGAGACGTTAGCCCAAAACAGGTAGCGGTTTGCGGTCGAGGATGGGGCAAAAGCCTAGTATTCAGCAGAAAAAATCTCTGGTTACTATACACTAAGCCCAAGATAGAGAGTCTAATCATAAGCAGCACCCAACGCCAATCAATGATTATGTTTGACTACTGCTACTCAACCATCATGGCTAACCCGCTACTGAAAGAGATGATTCAGAGACCGGGAACAACCAATACAATAATAAAGCTAAAACCACCGTTGGGCGGAAGACTCATTGCCCTGCCATGCTCTAAAGACAAGCTCAGAGGCTACCACCCAAATTATATTTTCATTGACGAGGCATCGATTGTTCCAAGCGAAATGGTAACGAGCGAAATAATGATGATGCTAACAAAACCCAATGCATGTCTAGTTATGAGCGGTACACCCATGGGCTCTGATCACGTTTTCCGCAGAGCCTTCCTGGACACAAAACGCTACAGCGTACACCATTACGCAAGCTATCAAAGTCCCCTTGTCAGCCAGATACAGCTTGACGAATGGAAAGAAGTAATGACGCATGAAGAGTGGCAAAGAGAAGTTGAAGGCCTATGGGTAGAAAATACACACACATTCTTCCCCATGAACCTGATCGCAACCTGCGTGGACACAGATTTAGGAAACCCAGACTCGCCAAACACCTATATCGAAGACACCGAAAAAGCCAAACCAGAGCAGCTTAAAGGACCATATTACGCTGGGCTAGACTTAGGCAAACAAATCGACTACAGCGTACTAGTCATTGTGCAAAGACCCGAGACTGGCGAGATAAGGCTAGTGCATAAACGCCAACTTCCACTGGGCACAAACTACCCTGAAGTCATCGGATACGTAGCTAGGGCACACCAGGTCTTCAAGTTTGAAAGATTACACGTGGACAAAAGCGGAATAGGCGATACCGTAGTCGACGAACTAAACAGAACTAACATATATGGCATTGAGGGCGTATTCTTCACTGAAACAGAAAAAGAAAACATGCTAAACAACCTCAAACTCCTAATGGAAAAGAAACTCCTCAAAATAATTGGAGACGACAAAACACTAATCGCACAGATGAACGAGCAACAATATGAGTATCTGCAGCCCAAAACAGCCCAAGAACGGATTCACCTCAAGTTCTGGCATCCACAAGGAAAACATGACGATCAACTGATGGCTCTCGCACTAGCATGCCGAGCAGCCGCCCAAGCACCACCACCTGGCACAGGCGCATTTATGCTCCCACATTAATCAGCTCCCTTTACTTCTACTAAGGAGTCAGCAAATAAACTCAAAAGAGAAGTGACTTCAGGCTAAGGCTTCTTCTTCAACGTTTCTTCAATATCCAATCTCAAATCAGCATTTTCAACATTCGGCAAAAGCTGCAGAAGACGACCTCTAGTGCTCGTCTCTTCTCCGCCACCAAGATTAACCCAGTACTTGCCTTCTTTAAGCCAAGCCAGCATGATACGAGCTTCAGCTTCAACATTTTCCTTTTTTACGGCTGAAGGAAAAACAAGACCGTGATCAATGGCAGACTCCATGAACTTCTCAAAGGCACCGGTCACAGTGTAACCGTTCTTGGATGCTAACTGCTTGAAACTCTCATAAACTTGAGGTTTAAACTTGAACGACTTAAGCACTTTAGCCATATGCTCTTGTCCTCCGTATATACAAACGTACTGATAAAACGTATATATTTTTCGACCGAGTAGATAG
>CAWAUU010000046.1:0-57199 GCA_963785215.1 Candidatus Bathyarchaeota archaeon | reverse complement strand
ATGGCAGTAGCAAACTCTATTGCGGCATTAAGGGCGGGTGCAACGCAGGTTCACGCAACCATAAATGGCTTAGGTGAACGCGCTGGAAACGCTTCGTTAGAAGAAATTGTGGTTTCGTTAAAGCAACTGTACAATTTGGACTTAAGCATAAAAACCGAGCTACTGTACAGCACTTCACAGCTAGTTTCAAGATTAACCGGTATCAACGTGCAGCCTAACAAGGCAATCGTTGGCGAAAACGCCTTCACGCATGAATCAGGCATCCACACGCAGGGTTTGCTTGCTTGCCCATTGACTTATGAGCCGATTGCTCCTGAACTGGTCGGTGGCACACGACGCATATCGCCAGGAAAACACTCGGGAACGCATGGCATACAAGCTGCACTGGACAAGATGGGTTTGAAACCAACTGAGGAGCAGTTTAAAGAGATATTCCAGCGAATCAAAGACTTAGGTGACAAAGGCAAAACAGTCATGGATGCGGATGTGTTGGCGATAGCGGAGAACGTTATGGGCTTAAGCAAAGCCAAACCAATACGTCTTGAGGAGATGACCGTTGTGAGCGGCGACAAAGTAACACCGACAGCATCAGTGCGGCTAAGATTAAACGGCAGGGATGTTTGGGGTGCAGCAGTCGGCGTAGGACCAGTTGACGCAGCTATAAACGCGGTGAAAAACGCGATTGCGGAAGTTGAACCCATAACGCTGGAACAGTACAATGTTAAAGCGATAACTGGCGGCACTGACGCAATGGTTGAAGTTGTCGTGCGCATGCGCAAAGGAGACAGAGCAGTAACAGCCATGGGAGTACGCGAAGACATAGTTAAAGCCAGCATGGAAGCAGTCCTGAGTGCCATGAACGTACTAACAACAGACTACAACAACGAAAACAACCACAAATAACCATGATTTTTCAGAAGATTCTTTTTATTGGTACTGTCTTGAAGTCTTTGTCATTTGAGATTATTTCTTGTGCTCCTGTTCTTATGGCTACAGCTAAGTGTATAGAGTCCTCATAGTCAAGCTTATAGTCGTTCATTATGTCTACGGCTCTGACAAAATCTTCAGGATTAAGCGGTTCAATTATTAGGCCTTTGATACCTGTTATAGCTTTAATAACTTGTTCTGTGAAAACTTGGTCTTTTAATTTTTTGCCAGTTAACCCTGCGACAATTACAAGTGTTTCATAGAGAGACAAGCTAGAGGTAATGTACTCTCCTGGACGAGCGCTTTCTATGTTTTTTATCCATTTGCAGGCTGTTTCACCGAATTTTGGATGGCTACCAAGCCAATATACAAAAACGTTGACATCTATATACCGCTTTTCTTCTGCCACCATTCCTTTTTGACCTCCACTACGAATTCATCTAAATCTTCAGGCCACTTAGTTACTTTGAAAGCACCAAAATATTTGTCCGCAACCGGCTCAATTGGTTCAATAATGACTGTTTTTCCTTTTGATCTAATGGTGATATAGCTGCCTTCCTTAAGCTGGGCTGCTTTCCTTATGCGCTTCGGAATGATTATTCTGCCTTTCGCGTCCATTTTAATGGTGGTTTCACTCATTTTATTCCCACTAATATTATTAATCCCACACTCTTAAATATATACCACGCCCATATTAAGGTCAAATAAATCAGAACGGTTATTGAAATGACTGATTTGAAGGTTAGCAGCGTTACAAAAAAGGGCCAATTCACAATCCCTAAGGCACTGAGGGAAAAATACGGAATCAAAGATAAAATTATGATCGAAGAGGGTGAAAGAGGCATAATAATAAAACCTCTTCTTTCCCAAAAGAAGAATTTGCCTCATTAAAAGGGATGCTGATGGAAAAACCTCAAAGGAATTATTGGATGAGGCGCGGGCATACGAACGCCATTAACTTTTTATGCGCTTATTTTTGGTGGTGGACGCACTCGTCTGCCAAGCTTTATGCGTAATGCTATTCGGTACAGTTTCCGCAGAGACTTCACCAGTTGCTCCACGTTGGGTGCTGTTGAGTAAATGAGCGGTATCTGCTCGTACTCTGCTATGCGTATGGCTTCAGCGTCGGGTTGGGTTTTGTGAAAAACTACAATCCTCGGTTTTAGGCTGCTGACGCGGACAATCATCATGGGTAAGCATCCTGCTTCCACGTTTGTGAAAATCAGCGCTCGGTCAGTGGTTGCTCCAAACAGCTGCGCGTACTCCGAGCCAGAATACGCCTCAACCGCTTTTGTGCTATCGATGACTGTGTAACCGTTAACTTCTTTAACGTACTTGTCCTTGCAAGCTACCACTTCGCCGCCAATAGCCCTGCACAAGTACTCAACCCGTACCGGAATGGGAAACTCACGCAAATCCACAACAGCCATGCTTGGCGAACTGGTTAGCTTAGCGAATTCTCTGATGAAGCGGCTGCCTTTTCCCTCGTCAATCTGCAAAAGCGAGAGCACGAACCTTCGGATGAATTTAGCACCCGGGCTTTTTCGTCGTCCACTTTCATAATCACTTATCACTGAAGATGACAGCCCCATCGTCTCGGAAAGGGTCAATTGAGAAACAGCGAATAGCTCCCGCCACTTCCGCATGGTAGCGCCTGGTTTGCTTGAAAGAATTATTTCTCCAGCAATCCTTCTTGCTAAAACTTCTCTGAGGCTAGGCGACACTGACATGAAATAACTCTCCGGCTTGTACTCTTCCTTCAAGGTTGAGGTATAAAACTATAGCGTTTTTCGTAATTATTATGAAATAAACTTCTGGATTTGCAAAAATATCTATTGATAAATTTGCCGTCAAACATCTATAGGATTACCTTATCTTTGAGTTAACGCTAGCTCATATATCAGATTACTGAACTGCGTTTATAAGGAAGCTTTACGTAGTAGTGCAGTAACGTTCCCAGTCTACCAAAGACAAAAAGAACGTTACTATCGCAATGAAATATAAAAAGGAGTGATATATATGGCAGAAAAACCAAATGATGTAATCTTCGTTGGAAACAAACCACCAATGAGCTATGTTCTCGCTATCATAACGGCATTCTCTTCAGGCGTAGAAAAAGAAATAACCCTAAAAGCACGAGGGCAAGCAATAACTACCGCTGTTGACGTTGCAGAAATAACAAGAAGTCGGTTCCTAAAAGATCTCAAAGTGACAAAAATCGCAATCGGAACAGCTGAGATGCCACCAAGAGAGGGCGAAAACAGGTCAAGGATGGTTTCAACGATAGAAATTACACTTACAAAAGTGTAACTTGAAGGGCAACAATTAACCTGGGAGTTTTAAGCTCTCCAAACTTTTTACAATATCTAAATTTTTTGTGATCGCTTTTTCAGGTAAGCTTCAACTTTCTTGACAATTTCTATGAAATCCTTAGCCGCAGCAGAATCCTTATCCGCAACAACAAAAGGATGACCTTTATCAGAATCCACACCTATTTTGGGGTCAATGGGGATGCTTCCGAGAAAGGGAACACCGGCTTCTTGAGCCATCTTTTTTCCGCCGCCGGATTGGAAAATTTCAGTTTTTTTTCCGCAGTGTGGACAAACAAAACCGCTCATGTTCTCTACAACGCCGATTATGGGCATGTTTAATCTTTCAGCGAACGTAATTGCTTTCTTAACAACTGAACTCGACAACTGGGATGGCATTGTAACAATCACCACGCCGTCCAGGTCAGGCAAAAGCTGAGCAATACTGAGTGGTTCATCGCCTGTTCCAGGCGGCAAATCAATAAAGAGAAAATCAAGCTCTCCCCAAACAATATCTGATAAAAACTGCCTTATCGCCTTCATCTTTAGTGGTCCACGCCAAATAGTCGGCGCCTCTTCAGGCAAAAAGAAATCAATCGACATAACCTTCAAACTAAATGGCCCATCAACTGGAAAAGCGCCCGGCGGACCAGTTTTAACATGTTGCCCTTCCAAGCCTAACAGTCTTGGAACGCTTGGTCCATGAATATCCGCGTCTAAAACGCCGACCCTGTAGCCCTTTTGTGCAAATGCGGCGGCAAGGTTAACGGTTATGGTGCTTTTTCCAACTCCGCCTTTGCCGCTTATGACGGCGATTTTATGTTTAATTTTGCCCATTCTATCTTTTAGTTTCTGCTGCTCCTCTGATTGTTGCTGCCTGTAAGCCTCGATTTGAGCCATATTTCTCTCTAAACTCATAAAAACACCAGTTTTGAAATGCTGTTAAGGTTTGATTCTAAAGTAACCTAAAATAGTTTATGGTACTTAACTTAACAGGTAAGTTAACGGTCTTTTAGGCGATGAAAAAGATGGTCACACTTCGAGACATAGAGCAAGCACAAAAAACCATAAAACCATACGCTATTCCAACTCAGCTGTCGCGTTCAATGTTTCTAAGCGAGCTATGCAGGGGTGAGGTCTTTTTGAAGCTTGAAAACCAACAGGTAACGCACTCCTTCAAAATTCGCGGAGTAATCAACAAGCTCTTGAGCTTATCTGCTGAAGAAAAAGCGAGAGGAGTGGTGACGGCTTCGGCTGGCAATCACGGTCAAGCAGTAGCTTATGGTGCCCAAAAACTGGGTTTTTCAGCGCGAATCGTAGTGCCTATTGACACGCCGAAAATCAAAGTGGACGGTATAAAACAGTACGGTGCCGACCTCATGTTGTTCGGTGACACTTACCCTGAGGCTGAAAAGAAGGCTAAAGAATTAGCAACACAAGAAGGTCGCCTCTACATTTCACCTTACAATGACGAGCTAATCGTGGCTGGACACGGAACCATAGGCTTAGAAATCCTCAAAGAACTTCCAAACGTTGACGTCGTCGTTGTGCCTGTTGGCGGTGGAGGCTTGATTGCAGGCATAAGCGTAGCCGTTAAAAGCCTAAGACCCAACGTGCAAGTTATCGGCGTACAATCCGCAGCTGTACCTATCATGTATGAGTCTTTGAAGGCTGGCAAAATCGTTCCTCCACACAGACATGAACCCAACACCATTGCTGAAGGGCTCGCAGGAGGCATCGAGAAAGGCTCCATCACATTTACTATAGCACAGCAATACGTTGATGAGGTGATGCTGGTTAGAGAAGAGTCAATTAGGCATGCGGTTTATCTGCTTTGGAAAAATGAAAAGCAAGTTGTGGAAGGTTCCGGCGTGGCAGGAGTCGCAATGCTTTTGGAAAACAACGACTCATTCACTGGGCAAACCGTGGCTATAGTTGTAACTGGCGGAAACATCGACGACTCCCTGTTGAAGAGCATAATAGCTTCAGAAGAATAATCGCTGTTAGCCTAGTTTGTAGCCGATTTCCCGCAGGAACTCACGCCGCTCCTTAATGTCAGCGTCGGTTTCTACGCCTTTGCTTTTTAAGCCGTCAACAACGCCGATAATGCCTCTTCCCTGAACGGTTTCAGCAATTATTACTTCTAGCGGGTTAGCGGTGGCAGCGTAAACAGTGCATACTTCAGGCACCTTCTTGATTTTATCAAGAACGTTTAATGGATAAGCATTTTTTATATAAATGAGAAAACTATGCCCGCAAGCAATTTCAAAGGCTTTCTCGGCTGCCAGTCGGCGCAATTCCTCGTCGTTTCCCTCGTGCCTAACCAAACAAGGTCCTGAACTCTCGCAGAAACCTATGCCAAATTTAATGTTTGGGACAGAATTAACCATGGCTTCATAGAGGTCTTCAGCGGTTTTTATGAAGTGAGCCATGCCTAAGATGATGTTGCAGTCTTTCGGCGGGTCAATTTTAACTGTTTTAAACTCCAAACCTTAAGCCTCCAAAGCTAATGACTTATCAGCGCTTTTAGCATATAACTTTTTTAAAACTATTGGTATGTTGATTTTTTTGATAAATCCGTGCTAAAAGCAATTGTTTAACAATCAAGTTTGCGACTGTTTTTTTAACGATAAATTTTATATGCGTCAATGCGGTGCCTAGATGTGTCGTGCAAGAAGCAGTTTTTGCACAATAAACAGATATAAGGAGTTGAAAAGTAGTGACCGAAAAAGAAATGCATAAAGCAACTTGCGCTGAATGCGGAAAAGAATGTGAAGTCCCATTCAAACCTGACCCAAGCAGGCCAGTTTACTGCCGAGAATGCTTTGCTAAGAAACGACCAGCAAGGCCAAGACGATATTAAGCTAACCGCCTAACCCATTAAATCTCTAAATTTATTCATTATTTTTTTTATATTTTTCATTATTTTTCTGCGTCAGCCCTGTTTTTGCCCGAACAAAAGCTAAATATCATTGAATGGTTAATCAATTGGAAAGCATGGGCCGGTAGTTCAGCTGGTATGAACGCTTGACTTGCACTCAAGAGGTCGGGGGTTCAAATCCCCCCCGGTCCACTTGGAAAAAACTAAGCCTCGTTTCCTAAAAAAAAACAAGTGGGAAATTAGTTACATCTTAAAGCATTAAGGGTTTGCTGAGGCTCTGGAAAATTGAAGGAGAAAAGAAAAATGCAAATTCTTTCTAAGGAACTTTTTTCGTGAATTTTAACCAGAGCCTTCTCAGCCCAATCTTTTTCTCCTTATTTTTCTGGACCAAAAAAAGGGGGAGTGGGGGTTTTTCGCTTTGTTCTGTCATTGTGTTCGCTTTTTCAGTGTTCGCAACACGAGCGCGCCGACTACGGCTACTGCGACTATAATAGTGATTATGATGACGATCATAACGTACAGCAAGGACCAGCCAAGTGGAGATAGCGATAGTGGCGTTGCTGTGGGTGCAATGGGTGCAATGGTAGGTGTTGGAGTCGGGGTTGGAGTTGCCGTTGGTGTTACTGCGACCGCAGCTGCTGCTTGAGTAAAGCAGGTGATGTTCCAGTCGCCAGATGCTACGTATACGTTACCATCATAAGGTACTGGAGTTGCGCCTAACTCGCCAGCAGAGACATAAGCAAAGGACTCTTTTGCGCCACTTGCAGCATTAAGCACGTATAGGTAACCGTCGTTCGAGCAAGCATATATGCTTCCTTGAGAGTAGGAAAGCAATTGAGCATCGTCCTCTCTTGAAAGATAGGTGCTCCAAATGACAGTGCCATTTTGTGCATTTACAGCAACTATTGAAAAGTAATCACTGAAGTAATCAATGCCATTTACATAAAGTAGCGAGCCGACGTTTTCGGTGCCCCACTGTTCAGGAGTACCATGATTATAGGTTGCATTGTAGAGCCATACTATCGTTCCTGATGTTGCATTTATTGCATATGTGTAGCCGTTTACTTGTCGCACTAAAACCAAGTTATCCGCAGTATCGACTGTTGGAGACGCAATAATTCCTTGTCCGTTAGGGCCGACCACAGTAGCAAGAGGTGTGACATTAATAAATGGATTGACTGCATAGGGAAGGGTTACATTCAAGAGTAGTCCGCCTGTTTGAGCGTTAATTTCGTAAAGGAAGCCGTTTGGACCAATTTCGTCGGGAGCAATGTAAAGCACATTATTAACTATGGTTGGTGTTCCTATAACATCTGCAGTGCCCCAAGTAAAGTTCCACAAGATTGATCCGGTACTTGTGCTCAAATCGTACACGTAGTTATTTGCGGCTATGTAGAGATTATTGCCAACTATCATGGGAGATGGTGGGCCGCCAGTACCCTCGGTGCCAAAGCCTAAGTTAAATGCAGGTGTTGCGGAAAGTTGTGTACTCCAGATTTTGTTTCCTATAGCGGCGTTTAAGCAGTAGACGTTACCGTCATCTGCGCCAGTGTAAACGTTGCCGTTTGAAATTGCAACTGTGGATTGGACAATTGCTTTTGTTGTGAAATTCCAAATTTCGTCGCCAGTAGAAGCATTGAAAGCATAAATGTTATGGTCAGACGAGCCAACATATCCGATGCCATCGGCGAATGAAGGAGAAGCAGCTAGATATCCGCCAGAGCCCCAGCCTCTATTCCATAGCACTTTTAAGTTTGTAGGTCCCCATCCTGATGAAGTATGTGCGGGGTCATTTCCGTACATTGGCCAGTTCTGTGCAGTGCCATTTCCAAGACATATTACTTGACCGAGAGTAGTTCCTCCTTCGCTTGATAATGATGTGTAATGGTAAACTCCGGAGGTTGCTGATGAGGTTGTTGGAATCATGTAGAGATTTCCGTAAGCGTTGCATTGGAGGTTATCAGGTGCGCCATTTTCGTAGGGTAGTGACCAGACGAGGCTTCCATTGTATGCATTATAGCAATCAAACTCAGATTGCCCAAATAATCCTGTGGTTGGATCATGGTACTGATTCTCTCCCATCTCTGTGTAGACGTACCCCCCTGCCATGGTAAATGTGCCCGAGTATGCGATTCCGTTAAGATAGGTTGTATTAGCGCTTGCATCGAATAATGTGCTAGTTTGATCCCACACTAGCTTGCCTGTCGTAGCATTTACAGCGTAGAAGTGTGCGTTTTGGTTGTGCCCGTATATCATGCCATAGCCTGAACCTAGACTCCAAGACCAATAATCAAAGGCTGTGTTCGGATTGAATACGTACATTAGCTGTCCTGTGGTGATATTCCACCCATCCAAATCGCCATCAGGTTCGCCGAATGCAAAAACGCCTTGTGTAGCTGTAGCTCCATAAGTCTGACTGCCTCTAACTGGTGCTGTCCACAGATAAGCGCCTGTAGTTGCGTCAAATCCCTGAAATGTTTGACCTGCTCCGACGTATACCATTACTCCATCATCGTATGCTGATCCGCTGCCAGATGGTACGTGAGCTTTACCTGTGTCGTTCCATAGGACTGTAGGCGGTTGCGCTGGATTAGTTAGCTCCCAGCCGCAGCCTCCAGCAAAGAACATTGGAGCGGGTAGATACTGGGGATCGGTCACAAGCGCTCCACCACCGCTTAGAACTTCTTGACCTGCAGAGAAGCCGGCTGGAGCAGTCCAAGTAAGTGTTCCTGTAGCCACTGAATAGGCGTTGCTCCCTACTAGCATGTAGCCGCCGCCGATATCTATTGGTTCGGTTGCAATTACCGTATTTAGATAGGAAAGTGCGCCACCATAGAGTAGAGTATAGGGAAGGGGAATTGTGTAGACAATGCTCCCAGTAGCTGCGTTCAAAGCAATTGTGTCGGTTTCATTTTGGACAAACACTAGGCCACCGAAGGCGGTCATACTGCTAAAACCTTCTACGGTGACCCCTGGTATGTCGGCTGTCCATTCTAGATTTGGTGTCGTTACGCCTGGACCCTGACCTACAAAGCTTCGGCTGTCATTTCCTGCAGGTGAGGCCATTTCATCATTGGTTAAACTGGAGCTAATTCCTGAAGTGCTTTGTGCCTTGGCATTGGGGATAACCGAATCTGATAGCAGAGCTAACATTGAAATTAATAGCAAAGCAGCAATTACAATTGCAAGTATCGAATTACCAATTTTTTTTGTATTTTTCACTTTTTTCACCATGACTTTATAAGGGTTAATAAACAATATTTATCGACTCTTGCAAAGAGCCATCTTGGAAGAAGAATTAAAGAACAGAGAATACCATTATTGGCTTTTTGTAGAACCGCTAATGGATTGGGCAGCATGTCAGATGAAAACCTAGTTAGGAAACTTTGCGCTTTTAATTTGTCGCCCAATCAGGCAAGAGTATACGCATTCTTGGCTAAATCAGAACAAGCAGTTGTTAGACAAATTTCTGAATCAACGCATATACATGAACAAGATATCTACAAAGCGTTAGCAGTACTACAAAAGAAAGGGTTGGCTCTAAGAACAGGGGGTACACCAGTAAAATTTCAAGCAATTCCAGTTGAGGAAGGCTTGACTCAAATCATTAATTCAATACATACTGAATCCAAGGAAGAAATCCGTATACTAAAAAAATATTATGTGGATATTAAAAAAGAAGTAAAAACCATTAAATCGAAAAGTGTGTACCCACAAAACAGCAGCATTGTCGTTCTCTCAAAGGAAGCACCACTATCTAGAATTGACTTAGCATTTGATACCTTGAAAAAAAGTTATGATACAATTTTGCCTGACGGGTCTTTCAAGTGGCTGGAATACTGCAAAGGGCAATTTAAAAAAATTGTCAAAAGATGCTCCCCCAAAATACGCATTTTAATAATCACAACTTCAAGAGATGAAGCTAAGTTGGCTTCGCCCTTCGAAAAAATAATTCCTAAGTCAGCAATTTTTGAGATAAGAAGCCTTAGAATGTCAGGCGTATCTTATATTACTTTAATTGATTCGAGAGAAGTGTGGTTCGGTATACCTTCCATAGGAATAGAGGAGGCGATGATAATAACTGATGCAAGAGAGATAGTTGAGATAGCAAAACTGCAATTTGAAGTATTATGGAACGACAGCAATTCAAAAACTGTGGCTAAAGGTCTTTGAAGGAAAGAAGAAGTTAAAACAAAAAATAATAATTCTTAAGAGAATAAGGGATTGCTGAGGCTCTGGAAACTCTTTAGAAGGAAAAGAACGCAAATGCAAATGCGCTATCACGATACTGACTTATCGTAATTAACCAGAGCCTTCTCAGCCCATCTTTTTAGTTTCGTTGCTTGAAACGCATTGTCAAACGCTTATTAAATGATTTTTCAAGATTGAACCCAAGAATACCCAGATTTGATTCCGAATTATTTCAGATTTGGTTAAAGCGATAGACATTGCAATGGGAGACAGCCCGTCGCCTCTTTTGCCTTCATTGAAGCCTGTGTTTCTCAAAGCACGAACTAAGATCACTGTTGAAAAAGGGAGGAATTGCGGGTGGTATCTCCACTTTGGTGGTGATTCAAATCCCACCGGTCTACTACAGAAAGGACAAAACTCCGCGTTCGGGTTGGGTAGTTTTTCTCCGCAGTGGGGCAGCGGGTGGCTTTGCAGACTACGCGGGCTGAGCAGATGGAGAAGATGGTTGCGTTGCCGAAGGTGGAGGTAAATTTATTTGTTTTTGGAGTGCTGGGCCGATTTTTCGGTTGAAGATTCTGGCGGCTACGCAAAGTCCGGCGGTGACTACTGCGAACCAGTACGGCCACAGGAAAGTCGCAGAAACGGCTGCGCTGATGATCACGTTTTGCGTTAACGTTTGGGGGACTTGGAGGTTGGCTGAACCCATTAGGGGAATGTAGAGGCCGACTGCTTTTTGCGCCACAAAAGTTAGAACGAACAGCAAAACTGTGAAAACCACCACCAGCACTAGAGGTGTTTTGTATGCGAATCCTAAAAGGCGCTTAGCGTAGGGTTTCAGGGGGGATGTCGCGTAGATTAGCATGATTACGCCGCTGGCGATCAGCGAGAGCGCACAAGCCATGGTTATGGCCAATATCAATGGCACCGTGATGGCGCTGTAGCCGGGTAAGCTAACGTTGATGTTTAAAGGAGAAACGTTGAGTTTGGCAAGCCCGTTGGCGATGCTGAGTTGCCACCAAGGCACGAATAAAGAAACTGCTGCCAAAATAAGGGCGGCGATGCCACCCGCGATTCCAAGCAAGCTGATTTTGCGTTCCATCCATATTCACCTGTTCAATTTATGGCGTAATCTCCATTGTTGCCGAAGTAGGTTGAGTCATCTGTATTGTAATGCCGCTGATATCTACAGTCAGATTTACCAAATTGACATTTACACTTGTCGCTGACGGATTTTGACTCTGCAACGTACTTACAGCATTCGTCGCCCAAGTAAAAACAACGTTTACGGTAACTGTCTGCATAGCACCCATCTTGGCAGCCCCGACAAACGAAATGGTCCCCAACGGGATTCCATTGTTGTTTCCAGAATTACTGTTATTATTATTTGAGTTATTGTTACCATTGTTACTGTTATTGTTTGAATTATTATTGGAGCTATTATTGGAGTTATTATTGTTGTTATTGTTTGAATTGTTATTATTTGAATTATTGTTGTTATTGTTATTTGGGTTGTTTGTCGGGTTGTTGTTATTGTTATTTGGGTTGTTTGTCGGGTTGTTGTTATTGTTATTGTTACCGTTATTGTTATTATTGTTGTTATTGCTGGTCGTGACGGTTGCGTTCATTGTGTACAATGTGACGCTGAAGTTAAATGGGTTCGTGAGCTGGATTGGAATTGTGCTGGTTGATGATGTGCTTGAGACGGGTATGTTGCTTGAGATGAAGTTGCTGTTTCCTGAGCCTCCGTTGTTTGAACCAAGTGATCCAGTTATCTGTTTTATCTGTGAGGGGACAACCATCTGGACGGGATTGTTTCGGTAAGTCAATCCGACAATAACAAACGGCGTCAACAGAGTGAGGACACTCACTAAAATCAATATGATCCTAATCTTCTGCATGTCTAAATTTGCCCTCTGCCATGCATATGCATGAATATTTTAAAAAGGTTATGGCTTAGTCGTCAGTTGTTTTGATTCTGTTTATCTTCGAGGTTATTCTAAATGCAATTTTTTCTTCCCGTAATTATTCTATTAACTAATTTTTGCTGATAAATATCCATGTCTTCGTATTCGTCAACCAGCACAAACAGAATTTTCCTCTTAGTGAAGCTTTAAACAAATTATAAATTGTGTTTATTTGCAAAATTAAGGGCAGAAAAAGTGCATGGACAGGCAAATATTCAACTCTTTCTTATTAAAGTGTAGTGTTGTTAGGGCAATACTTCTGCCTTAATTAAAGTTACATTCTGCAAAGGCTGGTCAGTGCTTTGATTCACAGGCACGTTAGATATCGCCATAACAACGTTCATTCCCTGTATAACTTGGCCGAAAACCGTGTATGATGTGTCGAAGGAAGGGTAAAGATTTTGGTTGTCAGCGACGTTTATGAAGAACTGGCTGCTTGACAAAAGAAGAGTGGTTGATGGGGAGCTATGGCATGACTACTGCGCCGATTAAGGTCACGGGTGTTATTGGTTGAGAGTTTTCCTGATACGTGGCGCTGTATTCTACTGGCACTTGTGAAATTGCCATTACGACGTTTTGGCCGTATATTACTTGACCGAAGACCGTGTATGAAGTGTCGAAGCTTGGGTAGAGATTATTGTTGTTTGCAACGTTGATGAAGAATTGGGTGCTAGCCGAGTTGGGTCCCGTGTTAGCCATGGCTATCGTCATGTTGCTATTTACATTGTCATTGCCTATCTCGTCTTGAATCGTCGGTTTTGTGGTTTTGCCTTCTCCGCCCTGAATCATGAAGCCAGCGATGACCCTCTGGAATGATAGTGTCATTATAGTATCCTTCGTTAACCAAGTTTACGAAGTTGGTTGTGGTAATGGGTTTGTCGTCTCGCATCTGGATAACTATGTCACCCATGGAAGTTATGAAGAGAACCTTGGTCCTGCTTGCACTGTACTCGCCTGCTGGTGAAGTCAGCGGAGTCACGGACGGAAATACTGTTGACGAAGTTGGAGAGGCGAAGCAGTGGGAGACGGCGAAGGACGTGCTTACCGCCTGATTAGGACTTGCCTTATGCGAGCCGCTTTGATCAATCACGACGTAGGCGACAACTGCAATGGCGATAACCGCTATAATCGCTACTGCGATCAACTTTCGGTTTTTGCCACGCGTTTTAGGATTGTAAGTTTTAACTTTGCTGTTTCTTTTAGAGCTCATGCCCAGAATTATAAAACATTTTTTATTTAAACATTTCAGATTTTCATCCACAAAGGCAAAGGCTCTTAAATTTGCAGAAAAACGCTCAAAGAGCAAGCACCAGAAATGACTAACCCCCCGATGACGTCACATCTTAAAAAGACTTTGAAAAGGGCAGAGCTATTTTCTAAAGTTTGAAGAAGCAATTTAACTTTGTTTACCAGTTTTCTGAAGTGCTGTCATCATGGTTTCATGTTTTTTGCCGAACAGGAAGAAAGCAACGCTTGAATAAATTGGATATACCCACTCAATTGCAACCCAGTAGGTTTTTGGTGGCGAAAATGTAATGTTGAGGACTTGCGCGATATCGTCAATATTAACCAATGCGAGCGCAGCGACGAACGAAACAAACAGCAAGATAGTAATTGAGTTAATTTTAAGTCCCTTCCCTTTTTCCCAACCATACAGCAGGAAAACTGAAATTGACGCAAGCGGATAAAAAACATCCATCGCACGCCAGAATGCAAGACCGAAAATCGTGTCTAAGTTGCCGATGAACCAGTAAATGTGTGCATCTCCAAATGTGACACATATAAGGAGTGCGCCGAAAGCTAACGCCAGAATTTCGCTTCTTAAACCCACAGTTAAACGCCTACTTGCCATCCTTAATGAAATACTGTAATATTTAGCTGCTCAGTATTTAGTTCAGAGAAAAGTCTTGCCAGATAAGTGGGGTTGGAAAGATTGGCTCGGGTTAAAAGGGGAATCTTCTGCGACTGAATTGCTGCTGCTGGTTTGGTTGTCTTTCTGCGGGGAATCTGGAGAGGTGCTCGTGAACTATTTTCCAGGTTGAATCTTGTTTTTTCAGAACAGCGGTAACACGTGAAGTCACGTCAAACTGTTCGTTTCTCATGTTTGCCTTATAGTTTATGGTGAAAGTGGCTAAGGCTACCTCGCCCAGAACTGCGTCTTTAAAATCTTTCAGCTCGTACGAATAGTTGGAGAGCACCTTGAATGCCGAAAACTCGTTCTGCAGGGCTTGTGCACGATCCTGTCTTTGATAAGGAGGCCAATCGTCAAATTTGCTATAGCTCTCATCCAAGAGCGCTGTAACTGCTTTTTCGTCTTTATTTTTTATTCCATCAAACCTCTTAACAATAACGCTCCTGACTTCATCCTCAACGTTAAATGGTGGCTGGCTTTGAGAAGCAGACTGGCTTTGGGTTGATCCTGTCAGTTTGCTTCCACACCAGTTGCAGAAAACGTTTCCCTCAGCATTTTCCCTTCCGCATGTTGGACAATTCATCTTTCATTTCTCCATCCTGAGCGGTTTTTCTTGCTTATAATTCAAAGCAGTCTTAAGTCTATTTCCCCAGCATAAGACAATCAAAACCACGCCGTTTAGCTTCAGGTTTGCAGGGTCGAAAAAGGGCGGCTTTTTCCGTTTCGCATATTAATGGGAAGTGTTACATGAAATTGCAATGAAGAAGTCGTTAGTCATAGCGATCTTGCTTATAGTGTCCATTATTGTCTTGAGCGCTTCAATACTGGTTATCTTTAACAGCAATAACGCTTCAGCAAAATCCACTGCAACATATTACACTTACAGCATAGTTAACACGTATCCGCATGATACAAATGCCTTCACAGAGGGGCTCTTGTACTCGGATGGTTTTCTTTACGAGAGCAGCGGCAGTGGACTCTAACGGCGCTTCATCTCTACGACGTGTGAACTTGACCACTGGCAATGTCCTGCAGGAGTACACTTTGCCAACCCAGTATTTCGGCGAAGGCATAGCCGTCGTCAACGACACCATTATACAGCTAACTTGGCAGTCAAACATAGGCTTCATCTACAACAAAACCACATTTGCGCTGCTGGGAAATTTTACTTACCCCACGCAGGGTTGGGGCTTAACCTATGACGGCAAAAACCTAATCATGAGCGACGGCACAGACCACCTCTACTTCTTGAATCCAACAACATTTCAGCAGACAGGAGAAATCCAAGTCCATGACGGAAACACACCCGTAGTAAACATCAACTCGCTAGACTACATCAACGGTGAAATTTACGCCAACATCTGGCTAACAAACAAAATCGCCATAATCAACCCAGAAACTGGACAAGTCAAAGCTTGGATAAACCTCACAGGACTACCAGCCTCAACCGCAACAATTCAAACTCGAACGCCGTGCTAAACGGCATAGCGTATGACCAGCAAAATAACAGACTTTTTGTAACAGGAAAAGATTGGGCAGACCTCTACCAGATAAAACTAATACCACAAACTAACAAACAAACAAGCTAAAATTTACTGCTGACATTTTCATCCAAGTTTAAATGGTCAGGTTTTGTTATCGTTAAGCTGCCATTAACGTTGCGCCATGTAGTAAGATAAAATTGCTAATGGAACCACAAGGGCATAGGAAACTAAGGTTCCAAGCCAGATTCCAAAACTCGGATACAGATACCTAACAGCTACACTGAAGGGAATAATCGTTAGAATACCCGACAACACCAACGGCTTAGTTACCGCTCGCGAGAACTCCGTTCCTCTACTCCTGTTCAGTATTATCAAAGTTGAAGTGAAAACCGCTGGAAACGCAGCTGCAATGCCGCCGAGCACAGGACCCCCAATTTGGCTCAAAAGCACGGAAATCAAAACAAGTGATCCTGCACCGACTCCACGCAAAACAACCTCACGAATCTTGTATAGTCTTGCTTCTCCCTTTAGGTTTTGGAGTTTTAGCTTTTTATTGAAAAAATAATAAGTTAAAACCGAAATCGCAGCTCCCCCGACCAAGGAAAACGCAAAATCCCTCAGACCAGACGCTACAATTAAGCCAGAAAATGCGAACCATATGAGAAGAGAAACAAAAATTCCGCGGCTAAAACCTTTCGGGGCGAAAAAAGCGAAGAAGAAAAGATATGCACTTGTAATGCCGAAGGCTAATGGAAAAACTGTAGTCGCTTGAACCGCGGCGCCTGAAGATTGATTAATCCCGATGAAGAAAAACGAGAAAGCCGATGTAGATGGAAGACCGCCGAGGATTCCGCCTAAGACGCTTCCTTTCTTTTCCGCAACGATTGTGATTATAGACACCCATAAGCTTCCAACAGCGAATGCCAGAAAAAGATGCAAGAAAAAAGAGTCTGAAACCATGTTTTGAGCCTTTGCATCATATGGCAAATTAGAGATTAATTAATTCTTCCAATAAATGTGAAAAAAATAGTTAACCCCTGCTGAAATCTTGAAGGCAAAGTCTGGCTGAGCTTCTAAGCTGAGCGAAAAATAGAAATCTTGGTAAGATAGTTTAAAGGAAGTATTCGGGAGATCCTGGCTTGTCGAACGACTTCAGCGCGGAACTTGAGGGGACCACCTTCAGTGTATATTTGTATGTGGCTAAAGAAGGCAAGCCTGTTGGCCCAAGGGATGTGATGCGTGGTGTACATCTTAGCAGTCCAAGCGTGGCTTATCGGCATCTTCAGAAACTTGAAGATTCGGGACTATTAAAGAAAAACGAGTATGGTGAATACTTACTTAAGAAGAAAATGAGGGTCAACGGATATCACTGGATTGGTCGACGCCTCTTGCCTAATGCAATGTTCTATTTCTTTTTTTTCCTCGGACTCTTCATCACCGAGATTGTGGTTTTAGCAATTCATTACGCCGTTGAAACCTACGAGTTCAAGGTCTTCTTCGCGTTAGGTCTTTCAATAACGGGAATCGCCATGATCCTCTTCCTTAAAGAGGGATTATCTTCGAATAAGAAAATAAGGAAAACGTCAGCACCTAGCCAAGATGAATAATTTCTGTTTCAAAAAGTTCCTAGCAAGATGGAGAATCACATTTTTTGGAGCGCGACAAAAAGAACTTTATTTAACCTTCACCTGCATTTCTTCGCGCATTGAGACTTGAGCCGTGTTCCAGCAGTGGAACCAAGTGTTCCATGGCGAGAGTAATATACATTTGAGGTCGTAGAATAGTTGGGGTTTACCGTGTACAAAAAGGCAATATTGATATTTTCCGCAGTTATCCTGCTGTCAAGTTTGTATCGGATTCACGGTGCTTCAGCGCTCTTGGATCCTGTTTCTGCCAATGCTGAGGGTTTGGTTGTTGGCATATCGGTAATTGTTATCGTAAGCGCAGGATTAGCCGTGTACTTCGGAAAGAGAAAACCTCTGAGCAAGGTTTTTTCGGCGTTTCTGATAGCGGTACTCTTGGTTTCGGCGTTATCCGGAGTAGCGCTCACGGTTTTAGGAGCGGAGATTCCCGTCACGTTGTCATCTCCTGTTGAGTTGCAGACTAATTTGATGGGCGAAATGGGGTACTGTGTCTTTCAACTTGCGGATGGAAGTTTGGTTTTGAACACAGCCAACCAATCCTGCACGTTTCTCATTAAACTTGACTCTTCAAATCATGTGTTGTGGACGAGGACAATTCGTATCGGTCAAGAAATCACGAATCTCACTCGTCTTTTGCCTACAAGCGATGGGGGCTTCGCTTTGGCGGGGCTCGTTGATAACATGTACGTGTTGGTGAAAACCGATTCTCAGGGCAACATTCAATGGACCAAAATGTTCAGTTCAGGAGCTCCGATAAACTATTTTATGTCGATTATTCAAACCAGTGATGACGGTTTTGCCATTGCTGGTTTCGGCGAGAAAGTTTTAGAAGGCTTGGGCGCGATTTGGTTTGCCAAAACAGATTCATCCGGAAACCTGGAGTGGAACGAGACGCTTTCGGGGCAGGTGGCTGGTTGCCCATCGACTATCATCCAAACGGCGGATGGCGGATACATTATGTCTGACGTCAGCTATTCTTTTGTTCCGAATCGGGGCTTCTTCACGCTTACCAAAATGAATGCGACTGGAAATGTACTTTGGAGCAAAAATTATGGCGGAGAAGGCTACTACTTTCAACCCGAATGCAACCTCGCTATAGCCACGAAAGACGGCGGGTACTTGTTGGCGGGTTACCTTTGGGACAAGAGCGCGTGGGTAGTCAAAACCGACGCTGAAGGCAATATGCAGTGGAACCAAACATACGGCGCCAAAGACAGCTCAATAACTTGTGCCCTTGAAACCCAAAGCGGAGGATATATGCTTCTGGCCATTGCAAACCTAACAGATGTCGGGTTAATCATGATCGATAAAGTCGGCAACGAACTTTGGAACATGACCTTTCCAGGAGTCACCTTGCCATGGGGATTGGAAGCAAACTATAATTCCCTTATCCCTGCAAAAAACGGCGGCTATATCGTGGTGGGTTCAAAAAATCACTCCGTATGGCTTGCAAAACTTAACTATCAGGATAACAGGTCGATTGCGCTTCAATTACTATCGATTGCGGATGTAGCGTTGGCTGTTGCTGCGACTGCGACGCTTTTGATTGCACTGAGAAAAAAAGACAATCCGACGATCAACCTGACCCTAAAACAAGCAGCATATTAGGTTGACCACCGATAATAAAAAAGCTCATACCGCATGCGTTCTCGCAACAGAACTAAGTGTTCCGAAGGGCAGACTTTTGGTTGCCGCTATTTCTTGCAACAGTGCAAAACCGAAACACGGAAACCATGCTAAATGCTGTTCTTCTTGCGGAACACTCCGTTCTCTGGGGAGAGCTATATAGCACGTCCGTAGCAATATTATTGGTGTGGGAGAGGAAAGTTTATGAAATCCGAAAAAAAACGGTTCGTCCCTGCTCTTCTTCTCGCAGCTCTGCTCACGATGATGGTTCTGCCACAATGCGCGATGGCCTTTTCTAAAGTTCCGTTTCTCGTCCCTTCGGTTCCAAACGTTTCAATGGTCTCAACGAATCCGCTGACAGCTACAAAAACAATAATCGTTCCTGACGACTACCCGACCATAAACGACGCCATCGGAAACGCCTCGGCAGGCGACACAATACTGGTTCGAAGCGGAACTTATTTTGAAAACCCGATAATTAACAAACCATTGACGCTGCAAGGCGAAAACAGCGCAAACACTGTGGTGGTGGGAACAGGCAACTCTGTAGGAGCCAGCGTTTTCACGATTGCAGCAGACAACGTGAAGATTTCAGGCTTCACCATCACAAGCGTCAACTATTCAGCCTCTGCCGACTACGCTTACGGCGTTATGATTGAAGGAAACAACTGCATAATAACTGGCAACAACATAGTGAATACGTTGTCAGGAATCTTTTGTTCAGTCCAGTCCTCCACCTTAATCACCCAAAATAATATCACTGGGAATCATGCAGAACTTCTAAATGCGCATAACGACGGCATCGAATTCTACGGTGGCTTCAACAACATCATCTCAGAGAACAACATAACAAACAACACGGGTTCAGCTATCGCCATCTTAGGCTATTCAGACAATATAACAGGAAACAACCTGTCCCAAAACACCATAGGCATAGGGTTGAGTGCGACTTACTCAGTAATCTTCAGAAACAACATGACTGAAAACAGCAATTCAGGCATTTACCTCACCGGCTCCAACAACGTCATATCCGCAAATTATATCGCCAACAACAAATACGGTATCTATTCAGTCCCGAGTTTCGGCTTATCCACCAATAACACGATATTCCATAACAACTTCGTAAACAACCAGCAAAACGCGTATTCCACCTCGCCCTATGACATCCAAATTTGGGATGAAGGATCTCCTCTGGGAGGAAATTACTGGAGCGATTACTCAACGGTCTGCCCTAACGCAACAGAGATAGGTAATTCTGGAATAATGAATTTGCCTTACACAATTTGTGCCAACAACACTGATAACTACCCGCTCATGACGCTTTTTGACGTCTCAAACGCCGTCACTCCAGCTGAAAAAACTCCGCCAACTATCGGCTCCAACAATGTTGCTGCCTCATGGAGTCTTGGCAGTGTTGAACCAAACGGCGTCACGCCCGATGCGACAGGAAATAACCCAGCAATTTTGGGGAATGAGACTGGTACCTACTCAAGCCTGGTGACTGCGTTAGGCGGTGAATGGTCTCCTGCTAAATTAGTTGAAGGCAAGTTCGGCGAAGCTCTAACCTTTAGTGGAGACTCATATGCGTACGTTCCAGCGTCGCCCAGCTTAACCATTCCAGGTGACATCACTATCGAAGCGTGGGTCAAAGTGAATCAATTCAAAGATGTGGCTTACAACAATATTGTAATCGAATTCGTGAGTACGACCTCAGAATATCCAATTACGGCAACTAGGATTCTTGGACTTGCTATAAACGGCGTTGCACCCAGCAACAGCACCTCCCCGGCGTTGGGAGTTCTGCGCGGCTACGTAACAACCGACACGGGAGGCTTCAACGAAATAGACACTACCCAACCACTTTCTCTAAATGAGTGGTATCACGTCGTGTTTACTCGCAGCACCCAAACAGGCATGCACATCTACGTTAACGGAGTAGAACAGAACGTGACAGTCTTCGCAGGAACTCAGAATCCCGCTGGCTCAATAAAGCAGGCTACAGGCCTGTACTTTGGGCATGACTCAATAAGCACCTTAGAAAATGTCCAAATCCTCAACGTGGCCGCAGAACCAACAAGCACGCCTATCTGGCAACAATGGTGGTTCTGGACCCCAGTAGCCGCCGCTTTCGCAGTATTAGCGGGAACAGTTTACTATGTGAGCAAGAATGGCATCAAACAAAACACCGCAATTTTCCAAGCATCCTCATATGATTAGCTCTGTACATTGAGCGAGTTGGAAATTTAGGAGAAAACTAGTCAGTACCAATAATAGACAAAAAACTTAAGGATAAAACTATTTTAGAAGATCGGTAGTTTGAATTTAACGGAAATTCTAGCCTACTGAAAACTAATTTTGGAAAAAAAATTTGATGGAAATGTTGTTTTAATTTTGTTGAAAAGTATTAAATACTGATAGCGGTGACTTAGAGAACAAGGGGATTCATTTGAGTGGGGAAGAAGAGACAGTATCTAATACTGAAAGTAAGTATCCTTGGAGCAACTATACTTTGAAAATGGGCAGGGGAGAACCAGTTTCTACAACGCAGTACGTGCTGTATGCGGTACAGATCGCGGCAATAATAGTTCTGTCCTATCTAAGCGTCTCTTTGCTCGGACCGTTAAGCTACTCAGGCATCTCATTGTTCTACTTTGTGTACCCCTTCTTTCTAGTCTTCACAATGTGGTGGGGAATCTGGGGTATAGCATCTGCATACGTCGGCTGTGTACTCGGAGCAGGACTGATGGTGGGTTTAGGCGTAGTTCCATCGTTAACATACTCGGTAGCTGACTTCGTACCGCCGCTAATCGCATTCGTAGTCTACCGCGGGCTACTATCGAAACAAGGCTTTGACCCATTATGGAGAGACTTAACCGAAAAAGAAGTTGCTGGCGTCAAAACAAAGAGAGTAGGCGCATGGTTCTGGTTTATACTCATAAACGGAATCATACTTAACGCAGTCAGCGCAGAGCTAGGAATTGGAATACAATACCAATTGGGACTGGTTCCAGGCAGCGCATATTGGGTCTGGTGGGCAGGATGGTTCGCAGGCGATTTGCTGGCAATGGTAATCATAACTCCGGTGCTTGTCAAGGGACTTACAAACCTTGTTGAAAGGCAAGGACTAGTAAATCACGGCTGGATAACTTGAGAACGGCTCTTCCTTAACAGAACAATTTAAAGGGGAAAGTTGTTGGCAAGCCCAGACGAGGAAGCACGTGCTTCTAAGAAGTACGTGTGCACCTTTATTTTTTCTATGCGAACAGGAACGCCAATTGAAAAATTACATGTTATAACAAAATTCTTCATGATTGCAGCGATGTCAGTGCTGGCGCTTTACATGTTTGATATCCCTGTCTCAAAAGGCGGTCCAGACATCGTTGGGTTGATCTTCTTGTTAGTTCTTGTATTTGCCCTCTTGATAATCTCAAGGACTGCAAAGCATTTGGTAAGCTCGTATTTAATATTGGCTGTGCCTGTGCTTTTCGGTGAATTCTTCTGGTGGCTCTTCTTTAACGGTTCGCTACCTGGGGCAAGAGTTGTCTTTTATCTGTGGCCAGGCTTTTTGCCAGTAGGCATATCAACAGTAGTTCTTGTAAGCGTTTTTAGCCTCGTCTATTATAAGACGCGAAATATCGGTTGGTCTCTTGTGCCTGCATTGCTGCTGTGGTGGTTCACTATAATGCCCAGTGCTCTTAGTTTCTCATCAATAGCAACATGGGTCAGAGTTCCCATCGGAGCAAATTACGCTTTTTCGCTTCCTGAATGGTCAACCATGGTTGCATTATCAAAAGCGCTTGGATATGGAGTGCTAATTTACACATCATTTCTTTTTCTTTTGACAACAAGAGACGTAGAGATTGCTGGAGCCCTCAGACAACTGCGCCTTTCATTTCGGAAGTCATTCTTCGTTGCATTGATGTTCAGAAGTCTAAACACAATACTACTTGACTATCAAGACATCAAAATTGCCCAAACTGCTCGTGCCGCAAATGTCGTCAGGAAAAACATTTTTTCGAAGATAATAGACCTCGCCTATGTATCTATTCCGTTGGTTGCAACAATGATAAGGCGGTCTACAGAGACGGGTGTAGCGCTCTACGCTCGGGGTTTTGAAGCGTCAAAAGGCATGACGGATTATAAAGAGACAAAACGATTAAGCGTCGTAGACTTCACGATCATGGCAATTTTAGCAGCATTCTTAATATACGAGGTTTTCCTTGGACACTCCATCACTTCCTTGTTCATGAGGTAAAAGAAATGTCGGTATTGGAAGTCAACGATTTCTGGTGGAAATACCGATCTTACGTAGGCGTAGAGAACCCCTACACGCTAAAGGGTTTATCCTTCACCGTAGAAAAAGGAGAATTCTTCGGAATCATCGGACCCAAGCGGAGCAGGCAAAACCACCCTGTGCTACGCTTTGACTGGAGTAATACCGCATGTTTTCACAGTCCCCTATGGCAAAGAGAGAGAGCACATAAAAGGTGAAATAAAACTATTCGGGCAAACACTAACTAAAGTCGAAACTGTAACCGATGAGAAGACAGGCAGAGTAGTTGATAAAATTGTCGGCATGAAACAAACAGCGCCAAGGGTTGGATTGCTGCTTCAAGACCCCGAGAACCAGTTTTTAAGAATGGACCTCCTCCATGAAATTAGCTTCGGAATGGAGCTTCTAGGGCTTTCTTGAAGTGAAATTGAGCGAAGAGCTAAAGAAGCGCTTGAAATAGTCGGTCTGGGCTCGCTGTGGCCAATCGCGGATCTTGTTCACCCCAGCGAATTGTCTGGTGGGCAAAAGCAGAGGGCTGCAATAGCTTCCTTCATCGCCCTACGGCCTGAACTGTTGGTTTTGGATGAACCCATGTCTAATCTTGGACCCAGAGGGAAAGCTCAGCATAATACAAGCTATTGACAGCATAAGAAACGAATATGACATAACGATAATTGTTGTCGAGCACAACCCTGAAGTAATACAAAAATACGCCGACAAGGTGCTTGCCATAAACAATGGACAAGCAATTGCGTATGGAACCACAGAACAAGTTTATTCCCAGTGTAAGCTGTTTGATGAAAACGGACTCTACTCCTCAGACATAGCGAGGATCGGGTGGCAAGCAGGGCTAAGTTACAATGGAAGAGTTCCCTTTACCGTCGACGAAATGCTTGAAGCATTCGACGGCAGAAACCAAAAGTCTCTGGTGCCGAACCTTGAAGATGACCCAATAGACCAATCAGCTCAGGAAATAATAAGCGTCAAAGACCTCAGCTTTTCGTATGAAGATGGAACACAAGCTCTAAGAAGAGTAACTTTCGCCATAAAACAAGGAGAATACGTAGGGCTCATAGGGCAAAACGGGGCAGGCAAATCGACAATATCCAAGATAATCAGCGGCTTGTACAAGAAGTTCCAAGGCGAAGCAAAAGTAATGGGAATGGACCTGCGAGACAAGAAAGTGATTCAGAAAATACCCTGCTACGTCGGATACGTATTTCAGAACCCTGACAACCAGATTTTCATGAGAAAAGTCTACGACGAAGTAGCTTACGGCCTGAAAAACCTAAAGATACCACAGCAAGAAATAGATCAAAGAGTCAAAGAAGCGTTAAAGAGCGTTGGATTGCTTTCAAAAATTGATGAGGACCCAATGTTTTTGGGAAAAGGCGAAAAAAGAAGACTAACCGTAGCTTCTATTCTTGTCATGGACCCGAAGATAATGATAGTTGACGAGCCAACAACAGGTCAAGACTTCAGAATGTCCGAAGACATAATGAACCTGCTTGAAGAACTAAACAAAGCTGGCACCACAATCTTAGCCATCACTCACGACATGACACTTGTCTCCGAACACACGAAAAGAGTCATAGTAATGCACAACGGAGCCGTAACATACGATGGATCCACAAGAGGCTTCTTCTCAAACGAGGAATTACTTGACAAAGCCGGCATAATCGCCCCCATGGCAGTGAGACTAAGCCACGAATACAAGAAAAAAAACCCCTCCTCTCCATGCCTAATGAACGCAAAAGAATGGGTAACAGCACTAAACCAGAGTAAACAAATAGAAAAGACGTAAAAATTAGCTGACTACCACGATCAGGATTTGTTCTTGAGCAACCTGCTCTTTTGTAGTTTTATTGGTAACAGGTTTGCTCGTAGAAGGTGCAAAATAGTAGGGGGAAGAAGCAATGAAAAAATGTTAACGTTTTTAGATTTTCTTGTGGAGTATTTTTTGGTTGTTTTAGCTAAGTTTATGATATAATTACCGCTATGACTGCAACCGGGACAGCGATTACAACTCTGAAAATCAATTGACTCCCAAGCAGGTTTCCAAACAAGACTAAAAGAGGTAGCTACGCCAGAAATAAAGCTAGAAAAAGGAGTAGCAGTGGAAGCAGGGAGCGAGATGTAGAAACTGAGATGGAACTATGTGTAGGAGGAGATGTTTGGCTCGTTCCAAGTAGCGGTGTCACCGTCTACTGTGCTTTTTGAAAGCGAAGCACTGAATCGATGTTCACGCATTAGTTTTTGCTCGTTTTCTCAACATGACCATAATTGCAAGACTAACTATTACTAAGAATAGGGGCAAAATTACTAATGGAAACTCGGGAGTAGGTGTGGGTGTAGCCGCTATAGAAGGGGATGCGGTTGGATTAGCCGTGGGGATTAGTGTAACGGAGGTAACAGGAGTGGGACTAGAAAGAGAAGCTTGTGAGTTTAAGGCCATGACGATGCTGTGGCTGCTGTGGTGATAATAGATTGTTATTAGCCAAGCGTCCCCGCTTGAAAAGTGACTGTAAGCAATTGTTGAGCCATCTAACGTTACTGTGAGAGCTGTAACATCGGGTAAAAGTGACTTTGCAATGCATATTTGGGAATATCCTGTTGTCCCTGAAGGTCCAGAGACGCCGAAGCTTAATGAATCAGTGGTCGAATCAAATGATAAGCTTGAAATCGTTGAGTTTGATGTTACAGAGAAGACATCCTGGTTTTGATTTTCTAAAGGTGTAAGATCAAAGTTAACGGTGCTGGTTTCTGCAGAGTAAACACTATTGCCAAAGTAAACAGCTCGAATAACGTAGTCGCCTGAAGCAGAAGGCATCCACACAGCTGAGAAATTACCGTAATCGCCTGTTTCAACATACGCAAAATCTTGCCAAGTTGCTCCATTGGTCACACTGTACGAAAGATAAACGCCTCCGTCGACCAAGCCTGAATCATTATATTCCAAAACTCCCTGAATTTCAATGTTAAATGTAGAATAGCTCGTTGAACTTGTGCAGTAAAATTGCAAGATAGGAGATAGCAGGTTTGGGTTAGAGGTTGGTGCCGGCATAGAGGTAGGGGCTGGTGTAGCTGTGATATTGTTTCCGCCTGCAAAGAAAGCATTTACCTGATGGTCTTGATTCATGGTTACTTTCAGGCTGGTTGTAGTGCCCATGTAAGTGCCATCAAGGTACCAGCCGCTGAAGGTAGCTCCTGAATTCGGGGATTCCGAAACGGTGACTATGCTTCCGTACGTATAGTTCCAAACGCCTGTTCCGGGTCTGTAGTACCCCCCGCACTTGATGAAATCGTGAGAAAGGCTGAGCTTACGCTGAACACCGCTATAAGCTGGTAGTCCATATAAATGGTTATGGGAATACTCGATAATTGACCTTCGTAAACCCCGTTTAAGTACCAGCCGTCGAATGAGTAACCAGGATTCGTATATTCCGTATAAACAACGTAGTCACCATAATTGTAAACGATGGAACCTGAACCTGGCGTTAAAGTGCCCGCCCCCGGATAATTAACGCTTGCATCCACCGTACACGTAGGACTATAGTATTGTGCACAACCTAGGGGCAGGATTGCCAAACTAACGCCCATCAAGAAGGATAATAGCAAAAAAATAGCAACCTTGCGAGCGCTAAGTTTCATAGTTTCTTACCCATATAGCTTATTAGCATAACAGACAATATAAGGCTTATATATAGAAAAAAGCGGTTGACTACTGTCTCTCCGTAGAATACAGCTGGGCGATTTATGAAGAAGTATTATTAATCACTCGTAATTAATGGACAAGCCAATTAACCGGTTGTATATTAGGCGGCGCCTGATGGTGGAGAAAAGAAGCAAAAACCTCTTATTAGTTGCAATACTCGCCGTTGCGTTTGCCTACCGATTTTTTCTTATGACAATGAACATTTACCCGCCTGGAGCAGACATTGGGTTACATGAAAGCGTAATAAACTCTATATCATCTGGAAAAACGAACTTTTTCTGGAACTACTACCAGATGGGCGGTGGCATCTCAGCCACAAATCCCGGTTACCATATTTTTACAGCATTCGTAATAAGCATGACTGGATTAACCAGACTATCTGAGCTCAGGCGCTGGTGGCTTCTTTCTTTTCTGCGTTTTTGGTTCTGTGCGCTTTCTTGATTGTAAGGCAAGTGTGGAGTGAATTAGCAGGCTTTGTTGTTGCTGTTTTAGTTACCTTTTCCGCTAGCGACATTATAATGCTAAGTTGGGCTGGATACCCAAACATTGTCGCGCTCATGTTGATTCCAGTCGTGTTTTACCTGTTTTTGCAGCCTTCAAAACTCTCTCTCTAAAAGCTACATCGCAGTCGCTTCAATTCTTATCAGCGCTATTTTCTTAACGCATGTCTTCAGCGCACTCATCTTCGTTGCAATAACGGTGTTTGCGCTCTTCATGTGCGCCCGTTTTCTGGAAAAAGACAGGGCTGACAAAAAAACAAGCGTTTTCTTGGTTAATGCCAATTGCCATCGGGGTCTTGCTGGTTTCTCCTTACCTAGTCAAATATTATTCCAGTTATATTTCGGTTCACAAAGCACTATAACTGGCTGCGGTTTCAGAAACCAGTCAAGCGATTCTTGAAACAAGACTGGCACCCTTAGAAATTATCTGCTTAAGTTTAATTCCAGTTTTCTATTCTTTGTTTTTTCAAGATTCAGAAATACAAAAGTTCCTATCCATTCCCGCCATTCTGTTTGCCTCATGGTTACTTGTTCCCGCATTGGGAACCCAAAGCTACTTGTTCGGTGTCTACCTGGATTATGAACGGTTCCTCTATTTTCTGGCGCTTCCCGCTATCATTTGCGTTTCACTAGTAATTTCAAATTTACCTAGCGGTCTTTCACGTGCAACGCAAATGTTTCGCAATACAGGCAAGCTCAAAGTCAGCTTCAAACCTCCCATAATTATATCCAAAAGAGTTGCCACTGCAGTTTTGGTCTCGACTTTGGTGGTTTTGGTGCTATTCACGCCACTCTTTTCTTTGCCAAACGTTGGTGTTGCGCAAGCGAATTATTTTCAAGTTATGAATCCTTCGCAGTACCAGGCGATTCAATGGGTTAAAGCCAATACTCCTGTTGGTTCCGTCTGTGTTGCGGATGCGAGTTCGGCTGGTGGCTTTCCGGGTTCGCTCAAAGACCAACATTAAGCGCCGTTGACCCGCAGTATTTGATTTTGCAGCATGAATTGGGTCCGGCAAATGTGGCTACAGACCTTTTGACTGCAGATTATATCGTAGACAACGGGCTTATCGAGGTTCAACAAGCGGGAGCTTACGCGAACGACAACACTCACGAAATTTTAGCGGATCTAAACAGCTCATACGTTCATCCGCCTATTTTCACGTTAAACGATAGCCAAATCAGCTTGCTGTATCGGGAAAATGGTTTCCACAGCAACTTAACTTAACAGGGTTCACCCAAACAAGCACAATGGTGGAAAGCAACATGGACAACGCATCCTTTATAGTGACAAGAGAGAACCAACTGCTCAAAATCACTGAAGAAATAACTATTTACAAGGGAATTAGCTTCGCGCAGATTTCGTTTATTCTCCAAAGTAACGCTTCAGTTAATTTTGATTGGTTGCAGTTGCCTTTCCAAGCACGGGGTTTTCCTGTGCAATCTGGTAACAGTATTGGCATAATCGATAACCTGCTACATGAGGTAAATCAAATAGTGTTCCCCCAAGGAGAACTAGGCAGTGAAGTAGTCATGCAGCAAAACCCCGACTCGTACGAACTTAGCTATAACCTACAAGGAAACTCCACATCAAAGATAAGCTTCTTTGTGGGGCTCAGCCAATTTAACCCTGAATCAAGAAGCAACCAAACAACAGCATACTGGAACAGCCTAATAGAAAATAACTCTAACAACTACCTTGATAAAATTTCGGACTTACCGCTTAACTGCTTTGACTACCAAGCCGCAATAAGACAATGGAACATATCATATATTGTCGTGCGCGATTTTGATTCTATTCCACGGTTTTCCGATGACCCGACGTTTGCCCTTGTCTTCAAAAACAACCAAGTCGCCATATTCAAAGTGATTAAATCTTAAATTTTCGGTTTCACATAGGCAAGGCTTTCTTCCCGCCCTCAGTAAGAGCGCATAAAGAATAATGTTGCTGACGAACCATAACGCTGCAAAGCTTAGAATGGTGTCTAGCATCAGTCTTCCTTCAAATTGGCTAGCTGATAGCAAAGCCAATGCCCAAAGAACAGCGTTTGCAACGATAACCAAGGAAATCTTGCTTCTTACAAAATTTAGCGTTGAATTTGATTCTGTATAAGCTGTTGTTTTGTTGATTAATGCGTAAGCGTCTTGTCCGAGCTCAGACAAGGCGTACTTTCCGCCTTTTTGGGTAATAAGCGGCTGGAGAGTATTTATATGGTAGGATAATGAGGCGCTGTCTTCAACCTTTAGGCTGTTTTTGATCTGGGTAAATGACGCTTGTTTCTCCTCGCCAATAACTCTAAGGATATCTCTGCGAGTCTGATGGCTTAACGTTTTAAAGATTGATTCTTCCAAGCTTTCCTTTGGTGACTCTTTATCCAAGGCTATTCACCAATTAGTCACTACCAAACGATTCATTTAAGTTGATTAGTCACACAAAAAAAAATTACTAAAAATTACTGGCTAAGGGAAGAAAAAACACTGAAGTTAAAAACTATATTTCCTTTCCCTCTGAGAACTAAAAACATTTAGACAGCTAATGTTTAGAGCTTACGATTCTTGAAATAAACCAGAAAACCACCAATGACAACAGCTACTGAGACTACTGAAACTATCACTAGTGCTTCCGGGAAGGTTTCTGGCGACTGAGAAGCTACCGATACCATGTTAGCTATGGCAAAGTTGACTGTTTGACTGGCGCCAATGCCAGCGTCATTCCAGGCGTAGACTGTTAGATTATGTGCTCCGACAGATAATCCTGTTAGTGTGCAGTTTCCAGCAATTGTAACGTTATCTTTTCCATCCAAGCTGTAAGCAACTTTTGAGGCGTTTTCGTTAACATTGAAATTTAATGGAATATCCTGTGTAGAGTATGTTTTGTTTTCTATAGACAAGTTCGTTATGGCGGGCGGAGTCGAAGCTTGCGGTGGCGGCGTTGAGTTTTGCGTTGCTACCCCCGTGCTTATGGAGAAATCGACTGTATCAACCCAAGCAGCATAATAATCTGCACTGCCAGGACCGGTTTGTTTGAAGGGTGCACCTGGAGGGTTTGCCCCATGGTAATCGTTGAGGTTGGCTTCCTCAGTAAATTGTTAAGCAGTGTGAGCCATCAGATAATTCCGGTAACTGCACTGTTCCATTCGCTGGGCAAATGATTTCTCCGAACACGGGGTTATTAAGCACCAAAGGTATAGGACCACCATAGTTTCCATCAATGCTGTAATTCAACGAACATTGCAATCCTTCTCCCCAACCGAAATTAACGTTCAACGTTAGAAAATTGGAATTATAAGTTGTATTAACAGGGGACAGTAAGGTAACTCCACCAGAGAATGAAACTGAATCAGTAGAATCCGCCTTAACAACGTGAACGCCCATTGCAGGCGAAACGAGCAACAGGGGAATAACGAGGGCCACCAAAGCCGTTTTTAGATTCATGTTTCGTTCAAGCCTTTATTGTTAAACGCTACTTTACATCTAATTCTTAAGTGGCATATTACTCTCCCTTTGGAACAGTCTGTTCCACAACTGGAACACCTCAGCCTAAGCTTTGTGACCGATGTTTAAAATTATATATAATGGTTGTTACAGTCTCATGAAAGTATAATTACCGTTTAATTGGGGGAGAATAGGTTGGATGAAGTATTAGACATGTTAGATAAAACAGCAAAGCGTATACAGAAAGTTGCTGATGAAACAAAAGAGGCAACTTGGAAACAATCAGCGCATTTACGACCAAATCATGCAGTCACCTGAAGCGTCGCATGAGCAAAAAATCAAGGCTTTCATTCGGAAAACTCGTTATTTGGACCAGCTAGAAGCCTTGAACGCCCAGCTTAGTCTGCTCTATACCCTTCAGATATTCGCGTTTAAAGTTAAAGTGCTTGAGGTAACAGTTGGCAACATCAACGAGCAACTCATAAAGTCCGGTGTTCTTCTAAAAACACGCGAGTTAGAGAACATAAAAAAGAATATTGACGCCCTAAAAATCCTAATCGAAGCACAATACGAATCCATGAAGGAAATCCGAGAAACAAAAAACAAAACCTTAGACTACATTCAATTAAACTAAGCCAGAAAACTGAATTAACATAAAAAGGGCAGCCTGGTGGTTTAAATAAAAACCACTCATGGTTTTACCACTCATGCATGCAATTCGGTTTTTGTCTAGGCTTATTCTACGATCTTTTCCCAGCTTGTAACTAAGTCAAGAACTTCTTGTCCTTGTTTGCCGCCGTAGCTCTTCAAGCGCTCGCGTGTGTCCTTTTGAGCTATTACAGCTTTCTGGAACTCTTGCCATCTGGTAAGCTTTGTCTGTTAAGTAGAGAATTCCGTCTACGCCTGCTCTTGCCATGCGGACTGAAACTGTTAATATTTCGCTCGGGGTTGGTGTTTCTCTTGGGTCGTCGCCTGGACCGATAACGTACAATGCGATGTTAAGTTTTACGTCTTTGAAGAGTTTCTTGAAGTTACGGGTAAGCATTTCCCAATACCAAGGTGTAGCGTAGTTTTTGCTAAACATGACGACGAGAAATTCGTCAGTCAGTGGGGCAAGGTCATCAAAGTTAACTCCGAAACGTTCATAGTTGGTAACTGGGTCTGGAAGAACACCGATAACAAATTTACTCTTGGCTCGGTCGCGTACTCGTTCGCTTACTAGCGCCATGTAATCGGTGATTTCTTTTCTTCGCCATTCATACCAGCTTAAACCGCTTTTTGCATGGAGTTCTTTGCAGCGTGGGCATGTGCAGTGTCCGTGGTCTGCGAAGTGGATGCTGTTTAGCCATATTCCTGGGCTTTTGCGTGCGACGTCTTCGATGTAGTCTAGTTGTTCTGCGCGGTGTTCTGGTTGGGTTGCACAGAGAATGTCCCATCTAACGTTGAAGTTGTCGTTTGTTCTCCATGCTGGACCTAGGTCTGATTGCGAAATCCAGTCCGGGTGATTACGAGCAGTCACGTTGTCTCCGAAAATCGCAATGTTGCTGTGCATGTCAGGTTTTGGTGGTAATCGTCTGCCTACTTCTGGTTTAACGCGGAAAAGGTCATAGTCGAAGCCTGGAACTTTTTTTGCTTCAAACATGTATGTGCCGAATTTCAATCTTGCTTCTACCTTTTTAGAATCCAAAACGATTGGCGCTGTTATAAAGTTTTGCATAATCCGTATCTTAACGCTTAAGTGGCTGTTAAATTACCAGTTAATGTAGGGGTTCTGATATAACTTGTTGAAAATCCTCTGAGAAGCACGTAACTTTTAAACCCAAACATTGCTATACATGCCATTAGGAGAGAGCGAGACCGTGCCGATAAAATATTTTGAAGCTCCAGAAATCAAAAAGCAAGTAGACCAGTTGGCAGAGGAATGCGAGTTCTACCATGTTGTTCCACAATTCGTTTTCTGCGTACAGAAGCAAAGGCTCCAAAGCCAGACGCACAATCGCACGAATTCACGGTTTAGGCAGAATTTGGCAAGGAGTCCTAAACCTGCCGCCTTCATACACGATCGAGGTTATTTCGGAGATTTATGATAGAATGTCCGCTGAAGATAAGGAGAGAACTTTGATTCATGAACTCATGCATATTCCAGGCGGGTTCTCCGGCGGTTTTCGTCCGCATAAGGGGTATGTTGAGAGAAAAAATGTTGAGGCGGTTTATAAGAAGCTTCAAAGTGATCGGGCTGCGAAAAAGCAAAAAACGCTTTTTTTCCAGTAATTCCAAGTGATTTTTGGTGAACGTTTTTAAGCTTCGGACGTGCGATAATGGAAAATTGCTGCTTTAGCAGCGAAAAGTAAAAAAACCATGTATGAGCAAGTATTGCAAAGACTTAAACGAGTTAAAGTCGTTTGCCATGGAATATTGAGGTTTAGTTAATGAGACACGTTATGAAAAGTTTGAAGCATAACGGTATATTCGTTCCACTTTACGATTATAAGGGCTTCAGCATCAAGATAGATGATCAGACGGTAAAGTTGGCGCCTAAAAGTGAGCAGATGGCGGTTGCATGGATAAGAAAATCCTTGTCAACCGTTTCTCCGCCAGATAATGTCTTTAAGAAGAATTTTATGAAGGAGTTCCTTGGGCAACTGAAAAAGGAAAACCCTTCGGCAAGTTTCTTGGATGCTTTTACTTCAAAGTATTTAGCTAACATCGATAACCCGTCTGCAACCTTAAACAACGGAAATCAGCCAACGGCTCAAGAAATCGACTTCACTCAAGTCTGTAGCTTCATTGAGCAAGAAAAAGCAAAGAAAGAAGCCTTAGCCAAAGAAGTGAAAAAGCAGCAAGCTGAAGAGCGCAAAGCTAAACGGTTAGAGTTCAAAGAAAAATATGGTTATGCGGAAGTTGATGGACAAAAGCTTGAGATTGCCAACTGGACTTCTGAGCCATCGTGTCTTTTTGCCGGTCGAGGTGACCATCCGCAGCGTGGAAAATGGAAGGATGGCCCAAGAGAAGAAGACATAATTCTAAACCTGCCGTCTGATGCACCTGTTCCATTGGGACATTGGAAAGGCGTAGTTTGGGAACCTGACAAGATGTATGTGGCAAAGTGGGAAGACAAGCTAACAGGCAAAATCAAGTACGTCTGGTTCAGCGACACAGCGTTCCTAAAGCAGAATCGGGAAAAAGAGAAGTTCCAGAAAGCCGAAAACCTTGGCAAGCAAATTAAAACAATTGAGCAACACATCCTCAAAAACCTCAACGATAAAGATGATGCAAGGCGCAAGGTGGCGACGGTGTCGTGGCTTATTTTGGTGCCGAACATGAGGGTTGGCGACGAAAAGGACCCAGATGAAGCCGACACCGTAGGCGCCATAACGCTTCGGGCAGAACACATCAAAATAGAAGGCGACATCATACACTTCGACTTCCTCGGCAAAGACAGCGTCAGATGGATAAAAAACGTCAAAGCACCGCCAGAAGTTATCCGAAACATCCAACACTACATGCAAACAAGCAAAGAATACCTCTTCGAAGGCGTCGACTCCAAAAAGGTCTCCCGCTTCCTCTCCGAGAAAATGCCTAAATTAACCGCTAAGGTTTTCCGTACTTGGAGATGCACAAAAACAGTCAAAGAAGAGCTCGAAAAAAGCGGAATAGTAAAGGACGACCCAGACTACAAAAAAACTTACGCTGCAAAAATGGCTAATTATAAAGTCGCAGAAGTGGCAAACCATAAAAGAAAGATTCCGCCAACCTTTGACAAGAGCTTAGCCAAAAAAGAAGCCAACCTCAAAGCACTTGAGCAGCAGCTTGAAGCGAAAAAGGCTGCAGGCAAAAAAACCCAATCGCTCGAGACCAGAATAGAGCGGGCTAAGCTTGACTTGGAATTGACAAAGCTAACCAAAGAATACAACCTGGGCACATCGCTGAAATCGTACATTGACCCGACAGCTTATGTGAAATGGGCAAAAAAAGTCAAATTTGACATAGAAAAATTCTACCCAAAAACCCTGCGAAACAAGTTTAGCTGGGCACTGCAAAGCAGCAAAGCACAAGCCGCCGAGTGCATCACCGCATGAGCATAACCGAAACCAAAGACGGCGTCATCATCACAATCTTTGTTAAACCCAACTCCCCAAAATTCAGCATAAAACTTAACGGAGACGAAATAGTTGTCCACTGCACCGAGGAACCCGTAAAAGGCAAAGTGAACAAGGAAATAATCAAGGAATTCTCAAAGCTCCTGCAAGCCCAAGTTGAGCTTGCATCAGGCGTCACCTCAAGACAAAAGCAGCTGTTCGTGAAGAGGATAACCAAAAGCCAAGTGGAAAAATTTTTGCAGTTGTATTGAAAAATAAATTGTTAATCTTTGAATTATTGCTTTTCGGATTCAGCAAAACTGAGAAAGCCTTAATTGCTGGTATGAAAAGTATACTAACGATAAAAATGGCGCAAGAAGAACCCGAGATTGCAATCGTTGGAACAAAAGGTCAAATAGTTATTCCGCAACGCCTCCGAAAAGAGCTAAAGATAACTTCAAAAACAAAGCTCGTAGTCTATCGAAAGGGCGATAAGCTTGTGGTAAGCAAGCTTGAGGTTCCGCCTTTAGGGGAAGAATTGAAAGATCTTTTCGGCGAAGTTGATAAACAGCGTAAAGGAAAGAAGGTTTCTGAGGATGAAATTTTAAGGGAGATTCAGACGTATAGACTTGAGAAGCGAGCCAAAAAAGGCGCGTAAGATGGCTCGAGTCGTGGTTGACACCAATGTTTTAGTGTCAGCGTTCCTTAATGATGGAAAACCAAGAAAACTTCTCATTAAATTGATAGAGAAACACACTCTTATATTATCTAGTCAGATGTTAGCTGAATTAACTGACGTGCTCTCAAGAGATAAATTCTCTGTTACAAGCTTTCAAGTTGAAAAGTTTATTTTAATTCTTTTAAGAAAAGCCACGATAGTACCTGTTGATTCTATCCTTAAGGTTATCTTGGAAGACCCTGATGACGATATAGTTCTCAACACAGCCCTCAATGGAAAGGCAGACTACATTGTCAGCGGAGATAAACACCTGTTAGCACTGAGGAAACATGAGAAAATAGAGGTACTGAAAGTTAACCAAATGCTTGAGATTTTAAATTAGGGCTTCTATAATAAAACGCAGATTGGAACAGTAAATAAATCTCTCATGGGCATAAACCAAAAGCTGAGCGGAACAGATTTTGGGACAAACTGATTAACGGATTATGAATAAGTATTGATATATCAGAAACCGAAATATCCCTTTTAAACCAAACAAGCGCTTAAGACAAGTGGAAAGAATTGTAGTTCAAGGGAGAGGGGCAAACCCCCTTCACCTTACCCCCAAAAAAATTGTCGGGCAGCTGAAAAGTTTAGGGATTCAGCAATTTACCTCTAGTTTTGGTAAAGTTTTGTTTAATTTCAAACTATTACGCACTTTACAAAAATGCTTTGCGGATTGAAACTGCCTCATTTTGGTGAGCATTTAAATTTTCAATCAAGCAAAGGAACTGTTTGTTCCCTTCTAAATTGAATGCCAATAATATCATGGATCATGCAAAGAATTCTTAAGGAAAACCTGCAATAAGTATGAATAGTGGGTAATATGCTCTGGTGGCGGAAAATAAGGTTAGTTAAAGAGCCTAAAATGGACGTTCACCCTTTGGGACCAAGCGACGCCCACCTATTTGTGAGAAAAAAGAATGAGGAAATAGTTAACAAGGTTTTTGATTTACTTGAAAACCCTACATTGTTTTTCCATAAGGTTTATGCTGTTTTGGGGGAATACGGAAGCGGCAAAACTTCTATAGTAAATTATGTTCGTTATAGTTTTTTTGCAAAAAATATTCAATGTCGTGATATTAACCTTAGTTGGAAACCCAATGTCGACACCATAAGCGGAGCAAGCGTTATACGGTCATGGTTCATTGAAGAGATAAAAAAGGAACTTGTGAGTGCAAGTAACGTGGCTTTTCTTGAGGCTAGTGCGGTTGATCGACAACAAATCGAAAAGATCCAGAAAGACTTTGTAAATGCTTCAGCCGACGAAACAGATATCAGAAATGCATTCGAAACTCTCTGCAAGCATTTTTCAGGTTTTATAATATTTATCGATGAATTGCATCGCCTAAAAGAATACCAACAGGTACTTAATTTTCTCAAGTCTGAGCAGTGGCTTTTCCAAGAACTGTGTAAGTTGCCGATTACAATATTCGTTGCTGGATCTTCAAATCAATCCTCAAATTGGGGAAAGCATTTATCTTTGCCTGAATACAGCGGAATTTTTGATGAAGTTGTTGTTCTTCCAAAATGGGATTCAAGGAATGCTTATGAATTGATAGATAAACGACTGAGAGATGCGGCTGCTGATCGAGAGCATTATGTAAACCCTTTTGCCAAAGATGCGTTAGACCGCGTGCCAGTTACTCCGTTAACCTCAACTCCGCGTGAATGGATAAGATGTGCCAAAAGAATTCTTGAATATATCCCTGAAGAGACTCAAATTATCAATGCACCATTGGTGGCAAAGGCGCTACGCTTCGTAAACGATGAAAAGATTGAAGCAATTCAAAGCTTGCTTAAGAAGGAGTTCCCGAATGCGAATAGGCTCATTCAATCAATCCAAAATGCATATCCATCTAGAAGCGAGGACTTGATGACGGCGATAGCTTACTTGTACCACGAACCAATCCCGGATGTTTTTGTAGATTTTGACATAAATAAAGTAGGCGTCGAGGATTTATCAGCGCTTTTGAGTATTCTTGAGGGTTCAGGAATTACTGTTCTTGGAAGACAATCGACTTCACCTTTTAGGGTTAAGCGGCAAAATGTGGAATTATGGGAACTATCCCGAAAAGTATTTCGCCTTAATAAAAATCTAGTTGATTTTTTTGAAAAGGTCGAGGAAACATTCAGTGTCGTTCCGGAAGACTATATTCTAAGCTTTTCGAAGAGCGAGGAAAAAAATGACGATTCATTACCTAAAATCGAATCAGATAATGTAAAACATCTAACCGAGAGCAGGGAAAGATTACTTTCAGCAAGAGCTAAAGATCATATCAAACGTGCCATTAACTTTTATGAAAAATTCGCTGCAGGGGTTTATTCTGAGAACACAACTAACGAAGCAAACTTGAGATATGTGATAATGACCGTTTTTAATATTATTGCCGCTTTTTCAGTTGAGAAAACCTTACAAGATAAACGTCAAATAGTTTTTGAAACAGATGCAAAAGAAATGTTTGAAGATCTTAACATCGGCTCAGGCGCTCAATCAATGCTGGGCAAATGGTTTAAAGAAAATAATGATGTTGAAAGCTCGGCAAAACTAGTTTCAAATGATACAGAGTGCGAACTTCTCATGCAAGCTCCCGAAATACTTGACCAATTGATTACGCAGTTTAACAAATGGTCACTACTATCTTTCGAAACTCGAGGAAATAATAACAGCATAAAAAAAATTGAAGCATGGTCTAGAAAAATTTCACCTGAACTTTTAAAGTCTAATTCAGTTCATTTCCTTGGCACTGTTTCCAAAGAAATGGGAATCATTGGAGTAGATTCAAAATGGATCCTTGATTTTTTCAAGTTCGTCGAGAAATTTGACGTTGAAATTTTTATATCTGAGGCGATAGATATCAGGTGTCACCCCTTTAATTATGGTAAAGATATAGAATCCCAATACAAGCATGCACTTGTATTACTTGGGCGTGCTTTTGCAAATGTTCTAATTGCTTTGGGTCTCAACTACAAAAATATAAAAGTCGAAAATTCTTTTGAAAAGAAACAAATGCCAGCGGAGCAAATGCTATCTATCCTTTTTGAATCTGAACATGAAATATTCGAGGTGCCCACTATGGCACAGACGATAACAGAGTTTGAGACTACCACGATTGAACTCTTAAACGGAAGTAAAACAAAGCTTTCACGATTTATTCGTTTTCTTGGTTTGTGCATCTTAATTGGCAATCACTATTCAACTGATGATAGTACTGATACAGAACTAAATACTAATGAACAATTGTTTGCAAGAGTAATGAATGCTGTTCTATGCTCAATCATTTCGACTTTCAAGTATTTTACTGACCGTGGAAAGATTGTAGGCTTTAACAATCGTACAGCTTTATCATCAATTGAGCAAGGCTAAAACAATGAAATTGGTTATTAAAAACAAAGTATGTTTATTGCCTGTTGTCATTTTCTTTTCTATTTCACAAGCCCCTTTCATAAACCTCGTAAAAAATGTTAATGTTTTATCACTCCATTCAACTAACATGAGCCGAGAAACTTTGTTTGGATCACTGCAGTTCTTGCAAGGTATCACACAAACAACTACACTTAATTTTGACCCGACGGTGACAGCAGCGCTTATTGCAGCAGGATCATCAGCGTTTGGTATTCTAATAGGCTATTGGCTTACAGTACACGCTACACAAGGAATAGAGAAGCGGCATTTTAGGCATTCAGTTCTTAAGGGAATACGTATCCTAATCAGCGAATTAGATGATAATGCAGAATTGATCAAGAATTGCAGACCAACAATTACGAACGCTTGGAAAAACGTTAGGAAAGAAGCGTGGTTTCTTCCCCCCATCATTGATAATTCACTTGAAACTGAAATTACAGAAACGTATAGACTCATGGAAATGTATAATGCTGAAATTGGAAATGCTATCAAGGTCCACCCAAGTGAGCTGGCTAAAATTATGTATAAATATCAAAATGAACAAAAAGTAATTGAAAAGATAAAAGAAATAAAAATAAAATTATCGGTAGTGTCACAACCACTTATAGAGGAACTCTGGCAGAAATAACCTAGGCTCATTTTAATTCGATTTGAATAACAAATAATTTATTGATAACGAACTTTTTTCATTCAATTCGTTGTGTTTTCCATGCTTATTAATTACCGGAATCGGGCTTTTATGCAGATAATTGGTAAGTTGTTACATCTAGTTTTTGCTGTTTGTGAGTTTTTTCTTCTTATTCTCCAAGGGTTCGCATGTAGTTTGAGGATGGGTATGCGCAAGCTGGAGGTTTTTGGTATAGTACGTGGGTTCTATTCTTTTTATTCCTTTGATTTTATCGTATATGTGTTCTGTGCTAAGGATTGTTTTGTCTTTAGATATTGCTGTTGCTGCGTGGTAGGTGTCAAATGGTGAGGTGTTGTACTCGCTTATCAGCAGTGACGCAGTTAGGCATATTTCTGGAGTCAGAGGGACCCACTCGACGTTTCGCAGGCGTATGAGAACATTCATGGCGTGGGTAAGCTCATTGAATAATTGTCTGTTGTAGAACCAAAATACGATTTCCTGAATTGCAGCGGTTGAAGCGTAAACGCCTTTGAGTTCGCCGAGGTCTATTTTCTCCATGATTTTCTCAGCTACGGGCTTTAATCGGTCATCTTTCTTTATGACGGCTAACAGCAAGTCCGATTCGATTAAAATTCTCTGTCACCGCTTGAATTTTTTGTCGACTAGCCTCTGTGCTGTTTCTAAAGCTTCTGTCCGCATTTCATGAACGGATTCTTTAACATCAATTTGTAAGTTCTTTAGTTCCTCAAGTGGGTGTTTGGAAACTGGTAACATAGCAATGTGGTCGCCTAAGTCAACGTAGATTACGCTGTCTCCTTCATCAATTTTGTATTTTTTCCTGATTGCTTTGGGAATAGTGGTTTGGCACTGCCGGGTAACTTTAACTTCGTAAGCCATAATTCTTCAACTACTAAATTATTAAGCGAAATACTATAAATCCTTTACTTTTACTATTCTGTATTCAGATGAGAAAACGATTATGTCAGGGCAACCTCACTGGTCGGGGTTCAATTCCCATCCCCAGTTCTTAGCTCTCTTGTGCTTTAGATATTCGAAGTTGTTACTTGCCTTGTTAAGAGGTTGCGTTGCCCATGTTTCTTTGAATATCTTTGATTTTGTCAAGCATTTTTGTTTCTGCACTTTCATGTGGCACAGCATCACTTCGCTCGCCTGCTGGACTAATTGCCACTTCAAGAATGCAGCCTGTGAGGTTTTTTTCTTCTCTTTGCTTGAGGATTTCCATGGTTAGTTTTGGGATTGTTAGGCGTCCGTCGCTGTTCATTTTGGCGAGGAAGGTTTCTTCTTCGTAGTTTTGGGAGCCAAATACTCTTATGTTTGTTTTTAGGAGTTCGCGTGGCTCGATTTTGTATTGCCAGCGGCTGTGCCTTGGAATTATTATTCTGTTGTATCGTTCCAGCTTTGTTTTGAATGTTATAAGTTCAGTTAATGGCATGTATCAAACACCTTTTTTCACCATTTTTTACCATAAACTACCAAATATTACCAAAATTTACCATCAACAAACCAAAATTTAAACCCTGCCCCAAAAAAGCAACCTAAAACACAAACAGCACACAAGAGAAGGGACCTAATTTTTACAACCAAATTGCACAGGCAAAAAACCAGCTGCTACGTCAAATGCTTAGCTTTGCTGTTGTTTGAATCTGAGCATTGCAGCGATGCCGCCAAAAGCGTTCTTAAGCATCTGCCCCTCTTCCGTCTCGGTTGAAATTATCTCTACATCGGTGTTTGACATTTCCGCCAGTTCAGCTAAATCGTCTATGACATCTTTTTTCTCCAACACTGTCATGGATGGCGCGTTGCATTTTGGGCATGGTTTCCCGACTAAGCTCTGCTCGAAACTGGTTACTTCTTGGCTTTTGAGGGTGTGTTGCTCTTCGTAGCCGCAAGCGCTGCATTTAACCGTGACACGAACCAAATCCAAGCTCTCAGACATGATAAGCAAGCGGACTGCTCCTGACTGCAGAAGCCGCCTCACTTCAGCTTCACCGTAAGTTATCATTCCAGTGTCATGGCCAACTTCGTAGAGGAATTTCTGCATGATTTCTTTCTCTTCGATATAGCGGACTTTCCGCATGATTTCAGGCGCTTTCTCCATTACTTCTTTAACTCCTTGCTCTTCTACGTAAGCCGTGTCAACGACATCAAGAATCTTACCTTTCAGTTGGTAGTTGAGGTAGTCGCCTTTCTCGAAATCGTATTTTGTTGGTCCAGGTCCACCTAAAATAATACCTTTTAACGTGTCAATAGGTAGGAAAGCTTCGTTCGCATGTATGCCTACTCGGGTAAAATACTCGTTTAGCTGCATGTCCCTTAAGCGTTCATATCGCCTAGCTGATTGCCCACCTGCCTTAGTTTTGCCCGTAACACCAGAGTGCATTTGCCTAACAATTTCTAGATGTTTGCCCTGCAGGGTTGCAATGGTAGCGTTATTGGCGTCCACCAGCAGGATGCCGTAGGTTTCTTTCTCCCGCAACATCTCCTGCAGATACTCGGTGTGGAACCGTGAATCACAACGATAAAGAAAAATCCTAATCGGCTCAGGCGGAACAATCACGTATGACTTCCATGCGTTCAGTGCCTGGCGCGCCACCTTCCTGCAGAAGGGCACCGGTAAAAATCACTATGCCCTTTTCGCCTGGATCCTTGAAGAGCTTGAGTTTCTGCTGGGCTTTAGTGATGGCGTCTAGGACGTTTTTGCGGGTAACGTTTGATTTGATGTTGCTGGCTGTTCCATATTCGTTACGCAGAAGGTTCAACGCATCGCTGATTTGTTTGCCCGGCGGAACATAAACAGTGATCAGTTCCGTGTGGCTGCCCTCTTTGCTGGCCAGGGAGTTAAGTGTTTTTCTTAGCCTGAATAGTTCAAGAGACGATTTTTTCGCTGTACTCAAATAACTTCACTAATTACTACGTTTAGTTGGATAACTAACGTTAAAAGGAATCAAATAAAAGTTCCGACTTAAAAAGCGGAAGATTTAGGCTTTTGGCTTAGCTGGCGGTGTCTGCACTGGCTCAGGCATTGGTGCGCCAATGGCTTCTCTAAGATAAGCCTTGAACGGACCCAGCTTCCCACCATAGTTACCAGACGAAATCTTAACCACGCCAGGCACGCCGATAGCAGCGGTTACACCCTCTTTCATGCCCTTTTTGACAGCGTCCAAAGACAAGCCGTTCATAACAATTTCATAAACACAAGCCACGCCTTCTGGAACAACAGTATCAGGCACAAGTGTGCGCAACGTTGGGCAGTACGGATGGTTAGTTGAAGCCTTCAGTTTGTATTTGAGCGAGCCAGCTTTGCTTCCTGCACGGCAAACTCCCCCTGGAAACTGCATAATTACGTCAGGAGCATTTGCGCGGATTGCATCTGCCGCCGCTTCAGCCGCTCTCAATCCTGATGGCTGATCTTCCGCAAAAATCATAAAGTTGCCGCCTGCAACCGCTTCCATAGCGCCAAAACCGTTTTCAACAATGAAGCTGCCTTCCATAACTGGGATTTTCCAGCATTTTCTTCCTCCAACCATGGCTTTTTTCTGGAAGCCATCGCCGAAATAGCGTAGGCTGTTGCCAACATCTAATGTTCGTTTGCCAACTAGCCCGTTGAAGGCTGCGGTTGTTGGACAAGTCAGGGTGCATTGGCCGATACGCTGCATAAGTTGGTGCTTGAGTTCAAAACGGTCACGATTATAAATTTGAATAAGTATTCCAGGTCGTTTGTCAGGTGTCTGGTCTGCTGGAACAGTTCGTTCGATTGCTGCTTCCGCAGTCGCCTCAATTACGCTCGTGGCAAAACCCGTAGTTAAGCTTGCGGCGATTTGTGCCCATTTCTCGTTTTGAGCTGTAATTAAAACTCTCCCCACCCAAAGCGGGAACATTTCTGCAAAGGTATCTTGAACCTTCACAATGTTTCCTTTTGGAGATTTTACGAGGAACATTTTTTCTTTATTGTCATAGCTTTGGATTTCAAGCGTATTAGTGTTTGATGACATGAATGGGACCTTGCAGTTCAGTTGGGAATTGTATAATTTAAGAGTTTTCATGAATGACTAAGGGTTTTCTCGTTTTTTAAAGACGCACTGGTTTGATCCGAAATTGAAAAGCTTATTTTGAGAAGAGGGGTCTCGTATCAAATGAGCTTAGTCCAAGCTTAGGAGGTAAGTAGCGTCTACTGACAACAAGCAGATTACCCGAAGATTGATCGAGGAGTTTGCCATCTGGCAACCTGATCAGCTCCGATGAGGATAAAAATGGGGTGAATGTTCTTTAATGTGGATGAATGCAAAGTAGGTCTTGTCTACGATTGCTATGGTTGGAGGTTAGATTATTAGGAAAAAGAAAGCGTTGTTCTTTACACTCTGGTTATACACTTTTCTTCTGTGGTTGTATATTGTTGCAAGAATAGTCATCGATCAAGTTCCGTTAGACAGCTTGTTCCTTAATTATGTACCGTTTTTCACGTTTATCGGACTTGGAATTATTGCTTTTGTTTTGAGCATGATATTCATGTATATGTTTCTCGCTGAGAACTAGAATTAATGGGTTTCAACGTAGATCCTGAGGTAATAGCCAAGCTTACGGGCGAAGTCAGGAAGCATGGAGATACCTATCGGGTTCTTGAATTTCTTTCTATCAAATTTAACGGTGCTTTGCTGGTCACTTAAGTGCTAAAATAAGTATGTACACTACGCGAACTGAACAGAGAAGCAGCAGAAAACATCAAACGACCAGACAAAGCAGTCTCATCAACATTCTTCAATACATAATAAAGGGACAAGGCAGCGCGCGACCATACCGTTATAAAAATGAATTTTTGCCGGCATGTATCTGATGCTTTTTTGGGCTGGACGGCTGATGTTTTGAGTAATAGAGGCTGAAAAACAAGGAAAATGGCACATGCAGTTTAGGGCTTTAAAAGAGAAAAAGGAGGGTAGATATGCAATTTAGGAGTGCGCTACGGAGTAGTTTTCTTTGGTGCTTCTTTCTTCAGTACGCTCCATACTGCTAGTATGATGCCTATGATTCCGATTATTGCCACGGCGCTATAGAAATACCACTTGTGCCCAGCTGCCCCATAGATGTTGTATGCGTGTGAGATTTGTATTCCGCCAAGTATCACCGCTATAACGATAAGCGCCGTGCCCAGAATCAACGCTATCATTTTTGTTTTCAAATAAAGCCCCTCCCTGTTTTCTATGAGAAGAGGAACTATTTAAGATAAACGGCTGCAGGATTATCATGGAGCCCTCCATCTTTAATCCAAAACAGCCTATTGTGCTATCTCCGACTTTCATGATGATCATTGTTTCTCCCACATTTGAGGCATTCTACTCTTGGTTTTCCACAGTAATTACCACTTTAATCTGAGAGTAACGCAAAATTAGATTAGGAACGGAGTTGGGTATAATTTTGAAAAACCGTTTAATAAGCGTGTGCTTTAGTTTTTGCGGGTGATGTGAAAAGGAGGATTTTGGCGTTAGCTACTGTAGTTGCAGTGTTGTTCTTGGCGTTGACACCATTATGTTCGCGTTCGCAAACTCCCAGAATAAACCATGATGGGTGTGAAACAACCAGCAACGGGCATACAAGCAAACGCGTGTTGCTCTTCAACAATCAACACAGTAGCTAAAACATCCTATCTTTTCAAAAAACTCTGCTTAGAGGAATTGTAGTACATGTGCACTATTTCTCGTCGCCGAAAAGGTAAAAGTCATATGAAGGCTCAAAATGTACTGGCAACTGTCAGAAGCGTGGAAAAAAATCGTGATTTCGCAGTAATGCTTAGAATCTTGGATGAGGAATGCAGGAAGTGCACTCCAATAACTCCGCTCGAATGCATCTCACGCTGCAAAACCTGGAAGTTGAAGAACGAGCTTAGAAGACTCCACAAGACCATGGAAAACCCAGACTTCATGAAAGACCTAATGAACGTGCTGAAAAACGACACGCGACTGCACATTCTTATGATGATCACTAAAAGCCACTATTCAGTGCGCAAGCTTCAACAAGAACTCAGAAAGGCGGGTCACTCACACAGTCAAGACACCATAGTTGAAGAGTACTTGCGTCCATTGCTAGAAGTTGGGCTTGCCATCGAGGCTCAAGACCAATACTACGCGACAACATTCGGTGGCAGACTCACAGAATTGATCGAAGGTTCAGCTAACATAGTGAACTTTCTGCCGGCTCATTCCGAGTGCAACGAAGAAACTGTACTCAAAGCTTTGCTCAGCGGACCCAAAACCTTTGAAGACATGAACGAGCTTGTCTCCAAGAAGATTGTCTCGCGAATCCTAAGGAGACTGAAAACGGTGGATTTGGTAGAAACGCCCAGGGAAAGAGATTACATATTCTTCTTCAGATCAAAACGCAACCCTGCAAAGGAAACGTTTTCCTCCACCGAGAGCAAGGTTTACAACGACATACCTGACGAGGGAATTTCTGCTCAGAAACTCGCCGAAAAAACAGGACTTACCACAAGGACAACCTACAAGTACCTGAGAGGACTGAAGGGAAAGAAGCTAGTGTTCACGAGAAAAATGCCTAAAGCCTACTGCCTGACTGCTAAAGGCGAAAAGTTGGCTTTGCTTCTGGATGAACTCTACACTCTGGTTGAGAAAACTCTGAGCTCTTCTGAACAAGTCTTCAAAGATAACGAAAACATATCCTCACAAGTTGCCGGTGTGTCTTAAGTTTCCTCGTCAAAGGAGACCTGCTGTTATTTTTTCCCTAACATCATCCTTTCGGTCATCGTAATGAACTGGCTAGATGGCTTAGCTGTTCCAGCTGTGCTTTTATCTAAGGCATCGGCAATTCCCCGTATTTTCTCCACCGGAACTGAGGCGAACATTATATTCTTGTCCCAGCCCACCATCCTCCTTGCGCTTATATCACCGGCAGTAACGTTGAAGTTACCTGACACAACCGGGTAGGTTATGCTGCTCCAGCAAAGCGACCCCTTCATCTCAAACGATGGGGTCTTGCCATCCCAGAACTGAGCCAGCGTAATAAGTCTTGATACCTGTTCTGCATTCACGAGGAAGATGATTAAATCAGGCACGAAAATGTCTTTGCTAACTGGATATAGATAGACCTTGCTGGCAATACCGAGAGGTGGTTTAGCAATCTTGTCAGATTCAATGGACGACCTCATCGCCGTCTTAACATCGCACCACAGCTTCTCCCCTTCAACAAGCAGCCTAAGCGGTACTTCTCTTCTTTCAGTAAGCCCAATAAGGCTCCTTCCTCCGGGGCAAGAGCAGGTCTCCTTGGAGAGCATTATCACTTTGCCACCAGCAGCCTCTAGGATGCCATCACACACGGTATATTGGCCCTCAGCCAGCTTGGCTATAGGGGACTCATCGGTGTATTTCACTCCAACTGCTTCCCTTTCTATACCCAGCGCCTCTCTTATTTTTTCAGCAGACTCCACCCTTAAACCTCCTTCAGAGATGACAAAGAAATCCTCACTTAATATAGTACACTTGGCATCGCTTATTAAAATTATTGGCTATTAAGTTATTCCTCTCATTGCAGGTATTTTTTGGTAAGCTGTTTTGCTTATTTTTATGGTTCCACTTTGATTATTTGTGGGATTTTGCCTGCGGTGCCCACTTGGCCCTTGTAGATTATGAGTACGCCTTCCACGCCTTCAATTGATAATCCTTTGCTGATTCCTGCTTTAATCGCGGCTTCTGCGTTTTCGCCTTTAACAACGTTGCCTACCGCTGTGGCTGCTGCATCGGCTAAGGAGGCGTTTTTGCAGAAAACCGTTGCTGCCTCCGCATCACCAAAACTTAACGCGTGGCTGAATCGTCCTGAACTGGTGGCGATGCCGATTGGAAATTCTGTGAGCCGAAAGCCGAAGCGTTTTGATAGGGGCTCGTCTCCAGCGGCAACTGCCACATCAACAGGCGTGTTTGATATTGCTGAGATTTCTCCGCCGTCTTCCACAACAGCCACTTCACAGCCTTCACGGGTCATGTCGTTTACTGCTAAGTCCGCTATGACTCCTGCAACGGCTGCCATGGGTCCAACGCCTGCTTTTTCTGCAGCTAAAGCCATCAATTTCGCCACAAGCGGCTTTTCTGGCGGCGGGATTGGTTTTAGCGTATACAAGAACTTGGGGTTTGCTCTTACGTAAATTTCGAGTTCTTGCCTGTTGCGTTTGATTGATTCAATGGCTGCTTGGATGGCTTGTTTGCTTGTCAGAAATTATGGTGCATTGAGTTTCTTTTAGGGTAAAGTTTTCTTTGAATAGGCTTCTGGTCAACTTTTATTTTTTCCTGTTATTGCTGTTTGTTCAGTGTTTTGCTTAACTGATTTTATTGCTCTGGCTGGGCACGCGTCAACGCAGATGCTGCAGGTGCTGCCGACACATTTTTCCTTGTCAAACTGTACAGTGGAATCTTTGTCTATGCTTATGGCTTCCACAGGGCAAAGCGCCACACAGGAGCCGCAGCTAAAACATTTCTCTGCATCAACCTCGATAAGTTTCGGTACTGTAACTGCTACGCCTCTTTTTCGGAAAGCTTTTATTATTTTCTCCTGTGCCTCATCTGGGACTTCAGCAAGTATTTCGCCGCCCTTAGAGTTTATGTGAGCTGACCAAAATGGCCATTGGCACTTTGTACTCAAGAATTATTTGGCTGAAGCTATCGGCTGAGGTACCTGTTCTTCAGTGAACCTTAAGAGAAGTCTTACCATGCATTTTACCGTCCTAACAGTTTAGACACATCTTCAGAGGTAACTATTCCCAGCACTTTCTTTTCAATATCAATCACTGGCAGCGCTGAAATGTTATGCTGCGCCATTCGTTTCGAAGCAATTTCCAGCGGCTCATCAGGTTTAGCTGTAAATACGTTATGTGTTTCTATGTCGGCTAACGCTTTTTTGCCTTCAGCCATAGCCCGAGTAATATCCCAAGATGTAACTATTCCCCGCAATTTGCCAGCGTCATCAACAACCACGATGTGGTTAACCGATTTGGTGACAATTCGCTCGGCAATAGCACGTATCTCTTCGTTTTCGGTGCATGTGACCGCTGGATGCATAACGCTGACGACAAACGGGATTTCCTCTGTCTGCCGCATGGGCTTAAACACGCTGTCAGTGGGCAACCGCTCAACAGGCGAAGTTAAGAAAAACGTGCCTTCCTCAATCCAAGACTTCAGTGTCTGGGAAACTTTCTTAGCCATCTTTAAGCTAGACAGGCTGCTGACCCTGACTTTCTTGTCATTAATCATTATTGAGCCAGACTTTAGCTCTTTATAGCTTACTTGCCTAAGCTTCGGGCGGTCTCTGCGTGGCACGCTGTAATCAACCACGTCTGTCATGATTTCGCTGTCACGAATCGCTGTCTTCTTTGCTAAGCCTTCATTCAAGATGGGGATGGGAATGCCTAATCCAACATACATTGAAGTGCCATAACGCGTAAACGCAGCGCCCTGCAAGAATTCAGGTGACATCTTCTTGGCATCGCCCTTAACCATCAGGGTGCCGTTTAGGTTTTTTGGGCTATGCTGTGTTCCCTCGCCAATAACGTAGCCCTGTCGCGCCGCCAAGAAAAATCCTGGTGCCCATGCCAATGGTTTCGTAGTCTGGGTCATTCATAAGCGGGTTTAATTCGCCTGCACCCAGAAAATGTTGCGTTTCGCAGTCTTGGCAAGAGTTTGCTCATGTAAGTGTAAATCGTTTCGTCGCTGGTGTTCACTGCGCAGTTGTAGCGTTGGTAGCAGTTACGGAAATTCAGCAGGTAAAACTGGTTTAAATCATCTTTTGTTAATGTTGTTTTAAGCTGAGTTCTCGGGTAACAGTCGGTTCCGTAAGCTGTGGCACGGAGTTCAACCTCTTTGCCTGCTACGAGGTCTTGGATAACGTGTCCGCCGCCATACTCGAAAGGCTGCTTCTCCGACATGTTAGTTGCTCCAATAAACAGGTCTACCGCTGCGCCTGGATGGCAAACTTCAACATCATTCATCCAAGCATGATCAATCTTTATTGGCGGGTCAGAGTGCCCAAGGTTAATAACTGCCCCCGAGGAGCACATGGCGCCAAAAGTTCCTGTTGTAACCACATCAACTTCTTTAAAGGCAACTTCAACGCCGCTGCTTTCAACAAGTTTTTTCATTTCTTCAGCGGTTAAAACCTGAACATCGCCCTTGCGAATTTTCTCGTTAATCTCTTCTACACTGCGAGTTTTAGTCGGTTTGGACAATTAGCCTTACCTTAATGCCAATCGAAAAGGCATCGCACGTTAATATTTTTTGCGCAATAACCAATTAATTTACTACACTTCTGGTAAACAAAGAACTTGACCGCAAAAGGGTGACTACTTCTTATCGAACGGGACTTGCTCCTTTTAGGGACCGACTCATTTTCGATCAATTATTGCTTATTTTTTTTTGCGTTCCCAATTTAGCGTCTTTTGATCATGGTTGAATTTCTTAGAAATTGGAAAGGAAAGGAATGCAATAATTTGGCGATGCCCATTACAGCCTAGTCAGAACCTGCCACTGCGGTATTGTATTCAAAAAGTATGATCCAAAAAAATTTACCGTGCGAACAAATATGTGGCAAGTTATTTAGGAAAAGATATTGACGAAGAATAATAGGTAAAGCAAGATAAGCTTGAGGAGGTTTTATACTTGATTAGCGGAGTTTGTGACGGGGGGGAAAGTGAAAGTTGGTTTGTTGTGAATACGCTAAAGTCGAGACTGGTTTAGGGGAATTTCAATTAATCATTCGTCATTGCGGAGGTCAAACTTGTCCTCAATCTATTTTTTCTAATTCTTCAATTTACGAAAAATGTCCACAGCGTTTGAAGTACCAAAAAGACGGTGTGTCTGTGAATCAAAGTGACGAGCCGAAAAAGGTATTTGTTCGCGTTCAAGCAAAAAAAAAGTCTGTACCTAAATTCACTGGTATTGCCCGTAACGGCTGTCAATACAAGGCTGGTTCTTACTGTTGGAGTCAATGCACATTTAACATTTGGAAGAGAAAACCCGATTGGTAAAGACAAAATGTTTGAGGATTCCTTAATCTTTTAAGCGCATCCCATCGGGTCCGCCAAAATCACTATTGGAACCTTGTCTTTTCTTTTTTGTTAGATTTTTGAGCAGTTATAGCAAAGCTTTAATGTTAAAAAGTTATACATGTATAATTATGAATACCAAGGCGAAAGTCAAGTGCTGGGGAAATTCACTAGGTATAGTTCTGCCAAAAGCGCTAGTCGAGGAAGAAGGTCTCAAGGAAGGAGAAGAAGTTGAAGTAACAATAAGAAAAGTATCTGACGTCCGCAGCCTTAGAGGCAAATATCCTTTCAAGGACTTGCAGCATGAGAAAGACGAAATGAAACGCGGCTGGGAATGATTTGCAGAAACCTGCAAGGTTCTTCTACGACAGTTATGCTGTTTTGGCATATCTTAGTGGCAATGAAAATTACAGGCTTTTCTTTGAAGAAAATGACGGTTTATTAACTAAATTGAATTTAATGGAAATATATTATCGCACTCTCGAGGTTCATGGTGTAAAAGCCGCTTCTCAGGTAGTCAAAGTATTTGCTAAATATGTCATCGACTTCGGGGTAGCTGATATTGAAAGTTCAATGAAGCGTAGGTTAGAGCTAAAGAAAAAAGGTCGCAACATATCTTATGCCGACGCCCTCGGATATTTTCTCGCACTAAAGAATAAAGTGAAATTTCTAACTGGCGACAAATGGTTCGAAAAATTAGAAGGCGTTGAATTTGTCATCTAAACCAAGCAGTAATCCGCAGAAAAATACAAAGAGCTGAAAGTCATGGGTTCAAATCCCATCGGGCCCGTTATTGGATTCGCTTAATAGTTTAAACGAATCCCATCGGACTCGCTTCTGAAAAGATAAGTCAACATTTTATTCACAAATTTTTCAGTATTCTTTCTCCTGCGCCTGATTGCGAAAGATTATTTTTTTAGTTAACTAAAGGTTTGTTACTTTTTTGGGTTTAGGAACTGGCAGCCAATGAAGCATTCTTTTCTTCTTTTGTCTTAAACCAGTTTTTGGAGACCATTCCAGTTGAATTTATTTACCTCCTTACTAACCGTATTGATCGAGGTTGCACGACACGAGCATTAGCGATGAAAGCAAATTATCAATAGACGATGCTATCGTAGATTATCTATCTAAGAAAAGTATAGCTGATCTAACGGAAAAACTGGCGCTTGCTCGAATCAGCAGCAAAATGGAAATCAGCAGCGAAGAAGTAGAAATGAGCATCAAAAGACTGAGCGCAAAAAACTTGATACGCAAAGTTTACTTGCAAGACAGAGTTGGTTTTGAGCTGACTCCAAAGGGAAAATCAGCAATCGAAGTTTTAGCAAGAGCCGAAACCGCCCGTATTACCAGGCAACTGCAAGAAGCAATACATCAGGAACGAAAAGCAAAGCTAAGATCGGGTACTGTTAATAAAATGAAATCAATTGAAGATAAATGGCAAAACTACCAAATGCCAGACAGCAAACTGATTGATAAAATTGAGCAAGAAGCCAAAATATTTCTTGCAGCAACAAAAGAAATTGAAGGCAAGCAACCTTTGTGCCATATAGACCCTCAAAACTATGACCAAGAATTCTTACAGTACAAACCTCAAATAGAAAACCTGGCTGAACAAAACAACAACCTGACCAAAGCCGTAAACAATTATGCAAAAATCAAAAATTGCCTACTATCAATATCGGTTGACATTGAAAGCATCAGCAAAACCATTAACAAGTACGAGACCATAGCAGAAGCAAAAGCTCAGGTAAGTCAACTGAAAGCCTCTCTTGGCAGACTAAAATCAATTCAATCTCAACTAGAAAACTTTGATAAGGATCAACTAGCTCAATTCGAAGAGCTCAAGACCCAACTTGGAGGTAATTTTAGACTTTTAGAAATTCTAAAGAGACCCACTCACGAATTTACGCCAATAAAGAAGGAAAGCTTAGCAGAAAAGACAACGCTGTATCCCGACCCTGAAGGCCCAATCAAATATAGTCGCAAGACAAGTGGGTACCCATTAGAGGAAAAATGTAGCAAGTGCGGAACAACGCGAAGGTTGACACCTGTTGACATCGGATAAATACTTGCTTTCCCTTAAACAAAATTAATTTAGTTCAAGCTACTGGTCCTCCCTGTTGATGACAACGAATTGATTGTTTAAGAAACAAAAAGATACTTACTTCTGACCCAAAAAGATCGGGACCATCAAGCAAAGTAAAAGCAATACCAGAATTTACTGCGAGCTCGTTTTGCTTCTTAAAGAAAACTGGCGCAACTAATTTGTAACGCAATCATCGGGGGATCGTCAGTTCAGATGGCGCTCAAGATAATAATTCAAACGTTTTGACGAAAAATTAGTTTCAAGGGAGGATCTGAAGGCCCGCTTCCCTGAAGTGGCTGTCAAATGTGAACGCATCAAGGATCAAAAGTTCTTTCATCAAAGCAAAACTTGTGCAGTCTGTGAAACTCCATGATTTGCGCTCAGACCGTTTGAACACCTCGAGCGCTTTTTCGAACAAGTCCTCTTCTACCCAGAATACGCGAACACTCTTGCTTTTCTTGATCTTATCAATAAAGGCGGAGGCTGAAGAAAGGCTTCTTCTTGACCTCAATAAAGTGAGCGTTTCGTCTAATACGTAATCGGTGGTTACGGAAATGCCGTGTTTTCCCGAGGCTATCGTGGAAAGGAACTTGTATGCTGCTTCATGATTCACATCATCTTCGACTTCAACGGCATACCACGCGCTTGTATCTATGAATATCAAGTATTTTCACCGTACAGATACTTATCGTGTTCTTCAGAGCCGCGGTCTCTTTTTCCAGTTCGTCTGGAGCTGGGCGGGCTTGTAAAAATAGGGTCATTTGGATTCACGTTACCTTCAACAGTAATTCTAATCGCCTCACGTAGGACTTCCTTGATACTCTTTGAGTTCCTTTTTGCGTATTCTTCGAGGAGTTTATGCTCTGCTTCTGTAAGAGTTGTCTGTACGACTTTCATGTTACATCCGAAATGAAAGATGAATGATGAAAAATATAAGCTTTACTCAACCCGCGACCCCAAAGGTATTGTGTTGTGTCGACGTGATTTCAAACGTATTAAGTAAGTTACTCAGACGTTAATGTCTGTGCAATCAGAATCATTAAAAAACTTCAGCTGCTTGTACTAAGAGGCTATTCCTCCAAAGAGAGCGTAGTTCGGTAAAAGAATTATTATTACTCGACCCCTTTGGGGGGGTAGTCCCATAGGACCCACCACAACAACAAGAAGAAATAGCCAAACAGAATTGCATTAAATCAACATTTGCTTGAACTAATTGCTTTTATGAATTAAAAAAGTCAAAAATCGGGGAGCTAAACCATAAAACTGAGATGCATTAATTTCCAGTGCTATCTTCTGAGCTTGTTAAACTTGCTTCCGATGATCCTTTTTTCTCTGCAATTTCTGCTTGCGTTTTCTTGATCTCATTCATTAGCTTCTCCAACTCTGCCAAATCTTCGTCGATCTGCCTCTCATCATATCCTTTTGCCAAATTGCCCATAACCATCCCAATATTTGCTGATACTTGAGCCCACATCTGCCGCTCCTTAGGAGTTATAGACTGCAACTTATCACCAACTTGCTGCTGGTCCACTTTGCCTTTAGCGATTGAAGTAGCCATGTCAAATAAGTCATCAAGTTCGCTAATCCACTTATTTCTCAAACCTTGCGTGTCAACCCTAACTGTTTGCTGAAGCCGACAAATACGCCTCTCAACTTGAACAGCAAAACCTGAATTACGCCTCATTTCTTTGTCACCTCCCGAATTTTTCATCTGTATTCGATTATTCTCTTATCCGAGAACCCAACTCAAATTCCCAAAATTTCATACCAAAAAAATCAAGCAAAAAAATCGATGTTCCAAAGACAAATGACCCATCGCGTCTAAACCGCCAATCACAAAAATGGACTTAATCTGCCGCCATAATTTCTAATCTATTTCTATGCAGAACATCTGCTAAACGCCACTCTAAGGCGGCAACAGAAAACCGAGCGCCCTTCACACAAAAAAAGCGCATACCCGCAAGTTTCATTATTTTCATTTGAAGTAGAAACTTAAAAGCATTATGGAATCAGGTTCTGTTAACTCTTCGTCTGTTGATTTACTGTGTGAAATTTCGTCTGCTCAAACAGTTTTTACCGATCGGGGATTACTATTTTGCCCTAATCCAAAGTCTTCTTTGACTTATTTCATCCATAGTTTCCTGATAGATTTCAATTTCTCGATCACTACTAGTTAACTTAATAATTTTTTCTTGAAACTCATCAAGTTCTTTCTTACTTGTATTTTCAGTAATCATAATCTCAATTCTGTTTTCAGGGTCAGCTGCAACATAAAGTTGACCTTCTTTCTTATGATCTTTCCATATAGTGTAGAGAAGATTTGTAACTGTAGCGATTGTAGTAGTAGCTTGGAGTACCAGTGTTAATTCAATTGCAGCAGCAGTAACTTTTGATTTGTCCAATCTATATACTTCTGCTTCTGTAATTCTTTTTTCAATTTCTCTATACATAGACTCTGACTTCGCTCCCTGTCGAGGATTCGCAAAACAAATTTTGAGAATGAGGCGATTAGACATTTTTGTTCTTTTCTCCTTCTAATTCCATCAATCAAAGAACACAAGATTCTATCATGTTCACTCATGATCAAGCTTTTTTGTATTTATTAGGCAAATTTCGGTTCTGGTAACTTTGCGTGGGATGGGTTTTTGGTGTAAACAGTCGTTGGATGGTTTTCTCAGTGTTAGCTTTCGTGGGATAATTACTGATACCTAAAAGTTTATTTTTGTTCATCGAATAATTATTTATTAATATGATTAAATATTTCCTAGTAAAATGTTAAGCAAAACACTTAAAACTGTCAAACTGTAATGTATAGACAAATGATTGGGGAAATCATAGGGAATCATAATGTTTGCAGAGGATCTTAAACGTAAAGTAAATGAAGAATATGAAAAAAGCAAGATTCCCCTAAAAATGCATTACCTTGAATTATCTAGACCTACTTTTAAGGAACCCCCTTTTGAACAACTTGAAATTGTAAATAACGCAAAGCAACTCATGGTTTGCAATTCAGTCCACATGATTATTACCATGAACTATGGAGACTACGCCTTTGAAGTTGAACTCAGATATGTTACTAATAACGGAAAATTCGTCAATGAATGGTGCCACATATTAACTTGTGACATGTTTCCTGGCGACACTATAGATATTCAAAGTAAATTAACAGAACTTGCTAAATTAACTGGGATTATTGTTTTAAATACTGCTATAGAATTACCATAAAAAAATGGGTTTTATTTTTGGAGCGCTTCTATTAGCTTTGGAATTACGGTATCGGCTTTTTCGGTTAGTTGATAAAACCGACCTGCTTTGCCCTTAGAATGAGGAGGCTGTATGACCTTAAATTCACTTTTGACAAATCCATGTAATTCTAACGTTGATAAATGATATGATACAAGACGACGCTCAATCTTCAGTTTTTCCGCCAATTCATTGATAAATAGAGGTTTGCCAGTACAAAAACCACGTCGAGCAGGCGAACTTTGCAACTGTCGCGCGAACCGCGCCCACTGCCGCAAATGAAATTGAATCCGGCGGTGAAAAGAATTGACGACTTACGGCATTTTGTCGAGGATTTTGAACTGGTCGGGTACGACCCGCATCCAGCTATCAAGGCGCCCATTGCGGTATGAAATCACCGATTAATGTGCAACCGGTTTCCGCATCGCGCCTCCCGGAACTGGATGGAATCAGGGGGCTGGCCATCAGTTTGATTGTTTGTTTGCACTTTGTGGCGAATGCAATCATACCCGGGCGCAGACTTGGCTGGGTGATTTTATCAAAAGAACATGGGCGGGAGTGGCGTTGATCTTTTTTTGTCCTGTAGGTTTTCTGATAGGCGGCATTTTGATGGATAACCGCAATTCCAAAAATTATTTCAAATCCTTCTACATCCGGGCGGTCTGCCGAATACTCCCTTTGTATTTTCTATCCCTGGCTCTTTATATTGTTTTGAGGTCGCTTCTGGCCGGTTACTCCTCCCAAACGTGGTTCAAGGAGCTCTTTGTTCGAGATATTCCGTTGTGGGCCGACGTGAGCTTTCACCCAAAACTTTGTCGCGGCCATCACCAGCAAATCCGGACTGGCTGTTTGTAACCTGGTCGCTGGTCCTGGAAGAACAATTTTATCTGGTGCTGCCGGTTGTAATCTGGCTGGTGCGCCCCCTCATGGCTGGTGCCGACACTGCTTGCCATCATCGGCCTTAATCCGCTGTTACAATTGTTTCTTTGGATGTATCATCCTCTTTCATACGAAGTCGTCAGAGTTTTGGCACCGATCTCAGCGGATGCCTTGTTGATAGGTGTTGTCTGTGCGTTTTTGCTTCGACAAAGCGGATCGTCGCTGCACAAAAAACCAAACGGCTTTACGT
>CAWAUU010000045.1:0-6098 GCA_963785215.1 Candidatus Bathyarchaeota archaeon | reverse complement strand
TGAACCCAAGAACTTTCGAAGCAGACTACGTTATTAAGGGTAAGATGCTTTGATTTGCTGCTTCAGTGAAAAAAGCTTTTGACTTAAAATTAATTCGGTTCTACATTAAAGGAAAAAAGGCAGAGGTTATCTTTCGGGAAAAAGAAATTCTACGGGTTCAATTTCCATTAAATGAGTTTGTTAACATTTGTATAGACTGTTAACATTTAAATATGTTATTTCCACAATAATTATTGTATGAAAGTAACATCGAATACGTCACCATTAATCTGTTTAGCTAAGATCGGAAGGCTGAAACTGCTACGGGACCTTTACGGGACAGTCGTCATCTCGCAATCAGTGAAAAACGAAAGTGTGGACAAAGGAAAAGAACTTGGCGCCAGCGATGCTTTAGAAATTGAAAAAGCCATTGAAGACGGTTGGATCGTAGTTACCGAGCTAACAGAAAGTCAAAATGAAACTGTACAGAAGTTAATTGGAGAAGCTGGGATTGGTTTAGGTGAGGCTGGAGCGTTAACTCTTGCAAAAGATGGAACAATGCTCATAATACTTGATGATAAGGAAACTCGAGCCATTGCGAAGAGTTGGGATTTGGAGTATACGGGCACCGTTATGGTGTTGTACGAAGCTTTCGTTTGTAAACTAATTAATTACGATGAGTTGGTTGAAGACTTTGCTAAACTGGCAAAGGTGATGTGGATATCTGCGGATGTTACAACGGAAATTATTAATCAGGCTAGGAAGGTGAGAAAATGAAGAAGGAAGAAATGGTTGCTGCAAGATTGCCCGAGACCTTAATATCAGATATTAAGAAGATCGAGGGCGTGGAGCAAACAGACCGGTCGACTGTACTAAGAAAGCTGCTCTATAAGGCTGTAATGGACTGGAAGAAAGAGTATGCGGCGAAACGTTATGCCGATGGGTTAATAACTTTGGAGCGTGCTGCAATGGACGCTGGAGTGTCTGTTAGAGAGATGATGGACTATTTTAAGCAGAAGAAATCAGTCTCTCAATATGATCGAGAGGATTTAGAGGAAGATATGAAGAACTTCTACAAAAGGATTAGAAAAAAGACGACAGACTAAACAACTTTGTAGCCTTCTCGCTTAAATCAAGGAAGGCGACAGTCTGCAGAGCCGTTATATAGGGGTTCAATTCCCATCCCAGCTCTTTAGCATACATCCTCGGGCCTATGGTGTAAGTATAACATGATCAGCATTTCTAATATTTTACCTTGATGTCTTATCGCCAGGTTGTAGATTTCTTTATGAGATATTATTCATCAGCGGAACTGGCAAGGTATTTTAGCAGGATCGGGCATCAGAATATAAGGTGAAATTCTTGGAGCTTAAGCTTCCCAAAGCACTAATCGACGACATAAGTGAGAACGAATTGAAGCTTTACTTAGCTATTATGCTCTATAAGGAAAGAAAAATATCAGTTGGTCAAGCCGCTAAACTGTCAGGTTTAACTTTGCTTGACTTTATTTATGAACTTGGTAAGCACAAGGCAGCGTTCACCAACATAACTGAAGAGGAGCTAGACGAAGAGCTAAGGCGAATTAAGTGATAGTTTCAGATGTAGCCCCTTAATCGTGCTTTTGAAGACAAATAAACTGTTAATCTTGCAAAAGCTTTTCAAGAAAATCGTCATTCCTAAGGCAGTCTATCTGGAGATAACAGCAAAAGAGCAAGAGAAATTGATCTTTGACAACTTAGACTGGATAGAAGTAAGAACCATCAAAGAAACTGAAGTCTACAATCTTCTTGAGAAACTCATCGATAAGGGCGAAGCTGAAGCGATTATTCTTGCCAAAGAACTTAAAGCCTGTTTACTTGCAGATGATGCAAAGGCACGAAAGCACGCAATTTTACTCAACGTTGAAGTAATAGGCACTTTAGGTCTTCTTAAAATGGCGAAGAAACACGGCATAATTCCCTCTGTAAAAGATGCAGTCATCGATTTGCTTACGGAGGGATATTATATTGAGGACAAGCTTATCGAACGACTTCTACAAGATGTTGGTGAATCAAATGCCTGATTTCCATAATTGTTCTCTTGTAGAACAGTATACATAATTTCCTGTTTTATCGTAGAACAATTTAATCAAAATTTCTGGTTAAATTTAACTCAACTCTATATTTGCGAAAACCTCCAGAGCTGTTATATACGGGTTCAATTCTCATGCCTAGCTCCACGCTGGCACATAGATTTTCATCAAGCATCCAGAGTATGGCATGGAAAAAATTTGAGTTTCGAGAGACCTTACATGTTTATTGTTATGTTTACGGTTTTATTGCCATCTTTAGTTCCGTTACCTTCGACAGGTTTTGCATCATTTGATTCTGGTTTTGGCGGCTTGCCAGTTTCATTTTGTTCCAAGTTGTCCATTCTGTAATAACCCAACAATGCTATCCCAATGAAAATTAGTAATGAAAGAAGAAGACCATCCAAAGACCATCTCAGTGCCGTATCAATAAGCCTACCGCCAAGAAAATGTAAACCCAAAAAAGATAGCCGAAAATGTAGATAAATGAAACTGAGATAACTGTGAAAGCAGTTTTCATTTTTCTATCAGTTTGAAAAATTTCACGCGCCATAAATGCCATAAATGCACCGCTAAATGCAACAATAATACTTGTTGAAGTAGTAATTCCGTTAATTAACGTTGGAATACTTTGAAGCCCAATTTTAGCAAATACAACGTTACCGTTAAGAATCTTGACGGTAATGTTAGACGGTGCAGAACCGATAATTTGTGTGTAGTTGGCTGAAACACTTGAAGTGTCGATTTGAAAATGTATGCCACCCATAGAAGGAACTGAAACCCAAAATGTCACATAGACGATGACTAAAGCGCAAGCCAAAAAAACGGCTTTAAAAACCCAGCTTTTCATTTTTTTACCTTTGCTTCTATTCTGCTTATGCGGATTTAAGTTTTGTTATCGCTTGCTTTTTGTAGAAAAGGTATGCTGAAAAAAATTTGTCCAGAAAAAATAATTGGGCTTCGTGAGAAGTTAAGGCTAAATATTCTTATTTCATTTCTGCAAATCCAGCTTCATTCTTTTCAGCTTTTGCTAACAATGCCCAGAATATGATGTCTCTGCCCGATTGTACTACGCCGCTATTTTTAACAGTCCATCCATCTTTGGCATGTTTATTTAATGCACTATTCCAATCCCCAGTTTCACAAGTTACTTGAGAACTTCCAGCTTCTCCAACGGCTTTCCCAATAAGTGAAGTAAGGTCATAAGGTCTAAGTATAGTTTTATATTCCATGTTTTAACCCCAAACTCTAATTGAGAAATTTAGTTTTAAGTTTTTGCATCGCTAAGCAGTTCGAGAAAATCACTAATTAAAACACCTCAAGCGAATATTCTAATAAGTGCTATCTTCATGTAATATCCGATTGCTTAAAGAGACTCACCATGGCTGAATTCTATAAGAAAAATGAAGAAGAGAGAAAGAAAGCAACTGAATGGCTTACTCAATTTAGACCTAATTTTGAAAGTACAATGTCAAAAATAGAAAAATATCAAGAAAGAAAACTCTTTAACCTTGAAATCGTTGCTTTGATACTTTTTGGGGCATTTTTGGTAAATGTGTTGAGCACAAGCCTTTTTGATTTATCGATTTCATTAACTTCCTCGGTGGGCATTGATAGGTTAATTTTAGACGCTGTAATTTCAGCGATTTCACTTCTCAGCATAATAGGTATCTTTCTTTTCTTTAGAAAGCAATTGCTGAAGTATCAGCCCCAAACTCCTGTAATGACGCTGATAGTAAAGCCTGAAGATACCAAGCCATTTTTATTAGAAGAAAGGTATAACGATATGATGCAATTTTTAGATGACGGTAAACTTACTAATTTTAAGTCATTTGCAAGTGCTTTTTTTGATAGCTTTAAAGTAGATTTTAAATTTCTTTTTAGAGAAGCAGTAGACAACCCAATTAAAGAATATGAAGAAGCGTCAAATCCTCAGGATACATTGCATAAAGGCTTTGTGATAATGGCAAAAGATTATGACCTTTCTAACATAAGTTCAACTGGAGTTAAAACAAAGCTTCAAGTTAAACTGTCTCCACATGTAATTTTCAGCTTTACTCAACAAGGTGACAAAACAGCGTCATATAGTTTCTATTTATCTTTTCATTTCATAATATTAAATCCAGAACATTGTGACGCAAGCAAACTATTGGAAAGCTATTATCTGTATAATGCAAAAGATATAGTTACATTCGCAAGCTATTCAATTGACTCAGCGTTTAAAAAAACAGGTCTACCGCTTAAACTAATTAACAATAAAAAAACTGTGCAGGGGTAGGTACACCCTGTCACGGGAAAAGGGCTAGGAAGCTGTGCCTCTTTTATAGAGTGTAGGCGTTACGTTAGACATCGTATCATCGGTTTCAATTCACCGTTCGATTGACTCATGAGCTATTATTTCTTTGAGTTTACACTCTAAAGTATCTATATTGGTGTAAGCGCGAGCGACTATACCCGAATTATATCTTTTAATTTTTCAAGTTCATGTAAGTCAATAATCGAATGGAAATTATTCTTAAGGTACTCTTTTTCTCCTCCAGAGAGATAAGATGTATCCAAAACTAAAATTGCCTTGAAATCATATGTTCCTTTTAGAAGCTTGAACGTGTTTATGATTCTGTCAATGTACTGTTTTGACCCTAACCTTCCTGCTTTTACCTCTATCACATATTTAGCATCATGTGATGGTATGGCGAAGTCCATTATGAAAATGGACGAACCAACGTTAAATCGAACGTCTTTCTCAAAGGGAATTTTAAATTGCCTCAGAGCATCAGCCACTAATTTCTCAGAGTAGCTATACTTTTCTATACTTTGAAGTATATCTGCTCTCTTAACTGGCGGTGATAAAGATCTTTTAGATTTGGTCTTCGAGAGTTTTTCATCAAGCGTAAAAAGCTCATAACCATACCAGATTGTAGCTAAGAACATCAAAGCGAAAAGACCAATCGTTATTGTTCCAAGGGTTACATTGGGTTGAGTGATAACTATACTTTCGGAATATTGAATAGAAAAGAGAGCTAAGGCACAAGTAGCTAACCAAAAAATAAAAAAGTATTTTCTGTATTTAAGAAGAATGGAAAGTCTTGTTTCATCCGACCTGACTTGTCCCCATTCATTAAACAAGTTTTCCATTGTTTCTACGACTTCTGGAGTTAATTCTTGTTTTGCCTGTTTAACCATTGGCAACGCTTTTTCAAACTCATCTATGAAGGAATCTCTTCTAGCTTCCCCGAATTCTCTAAAGCGTTCTTCATACTTTGGTCGCATGACTTTGTCCATGAAAGTGGGAATACCTATTGCAAAAGAAGCAGAAAGCCCAGTCATAACTTCAAATAGTGTCATGAGACTCAGCCATAGTCTGGCGGGTTGAGGATATATGTTTTTGGAAACCTTTTCCCAAACCTATGTAATGTATACCATGTGTCTGAGTCATCAGCGATTTATGCCCATGCCCATTTGAGATTTTTGCTTCTAACTATTTACCGCAAAAAATAACTGCCATCTATCCACTACCTACAAGTAATCACTATTAGCATTCTAAAGCTGGCAATAATTGTTTATAATTTGAATAATAGACAAGCTTTCTAAATATTGATAGAGGGAGTATACACGCCTAAAAGAAAAGATAGTAAAACGGTAAATGCAGACATGCCACCAATTAATTGTTGGTAAGACCTCTATGTGCAGTAGTTGCAAATTGAAGAATTTGCTCCTGATTTAGCGTTTATTTCAAAAAAGCCAATTAAGCAAGGCTTTTAAGCAACATAGGTTCAAGGACCCAACCAGTGAAATAAGACAAGCAATGATTTAAAATGGAAACACAACCAATAAAGACCGAAAGTAACACCCTTTCTCTTAGCAGAGGTTCTCTTTCGGGAAAGAGAAATTCTATAGGTTCAATTCCCATTCCCAGTTTTTTAGGCGGATTCCTAGGCTTTTTGATGAGTTGTTCGAGTTTTTCTATGTGGTGCCTCAGAGCGGTTTAGGTTGTTATGCGGTTGCGTTAGAGGTTTTTTCGGATTTCTTTGATTTTGTCGAGTAGTTTTGC
>CAWAUU010000044.1:0-68492 GCA_963785215.1 Candidatus Bathyarchaeota archaeon | reverse complement strand
GCCGTAATCAACAGTGCTCGTATCAGGAGAAATAACACCGTTAGCGCCCTGAGTAACCGTAATCGTGTAGGTGCTAATCGCAAAAGTTGCAGTCAATGAACCGTCAGTTGAAACCGCGCTAAACTGGTAAGATCTGACCTGAAGGCGAAGTAACAGTCACCGACGCACCGTTAGCAGTTATGCTTGCGATGTAGTAGCCAGTAGCAGGCGTAATGCTGAAGCTCTGAATAGCACCATAATTAACAGGGCTCGAACCAGGAGCAATGACACCGTTAGCAGTCTGAGTAACGGTAATAGTGAGTTGGTTCACAGTAACCGTCGCAGCAGAAGACCGAGCCGAAGTTGCACCTAAACTGTCAGTAACAGTAACAGTAATCGAGGGAGAACCCGAAGAACTAGGAGCATAACTAAACGTCGACGCAGTCATGCCACTCTGAGCTACGCCGCCCACATACCATTGGTAAGACGAGTAACTACCAGAACCTCCAGAAGCAGTAGCCGTAAACAGCTCAGATTGGCCAACATCCATAATCCAGGAAGCAGGCGTTATAGAAACAGTCGGAGCAACATTCACCTTAACCGTAACTGCATTAGAGTTCACCGCAGCACCCGTATTGTCAGTCACTTGAAGCATGAAGCCCCAGCTGCCCGTAGTCGTAGTAGTCGAAGTTACAAAGTCGTAGCTAGATGAAGTCGCACCACTAATCATCGAGTAAGAAGATGCGGCGGGAGCCTCACTAAACCATTGATACGTATAGGGCGAAGTGCCCGTTGTCACCACAGTTGAAGTCAAACTTGCAGCTTGACCCTGATCCACTGTGCCAAGCGAGGCAGAAGCAGAAGGAGCAACCAAAGGAGAGTTAACAATCACCGATGCGGCAGCAGAATCCGCCACTTGTACTCCAGTCTTATTGGTCACTTGAAGATAGAAGCTCCAGCTGCCCGTAGCCGTAGCTGGAGAAGTCGTCGAAGTTGCAAAGTCGTAGGTAGAGGAAGTCGCACCGCTAATAGGCGAGTAAGAGGATGCACCGGGAGCCTCACTATACCATTGATAAGTGTAGGGTGAAGTGCTTGTCACAGCAGGAAAAGTCAAAGTTGAAGTCTGACCCTGATCCACCGAGCCAGGCGAAACAGACACAGAACGACCAGCCAAAGTTGAGTCATCTGATATGACCGAGGCTGTTTGGGACACGGCATTAGTTACGAATATCTCGCCTAGGCCAGAATCATAAGCAACACCATAGGGAATAACTCCTACGGATATAGTTTCAATTACGGAATTACTGCTGTCCGATATCACCGAAACAGAACTGGAAAACTCATTAGCTACAGAATATTTCTCCCAGAGCAGAATCATAAGCTAAGCATTCAGGCTTGGAACCCACGGGTATAGTGGCTACTACAGTATTGCTGGTGTCCGATATTACCGAAACCACGCCTAAATTATAGTTGGCTACAAATATTTCGCCCTTGCCAGAATCATAAGCAACACCATCCACGCCAATACTAGGATTTCCTATGGTCAAAGTTTCAACCACGGTATTACTGCTGTCTGATATCACCGAGACAGTGCCGGAATTATAGTTGGCTACAAATATTTCGCCCTTGCCAGAATCATATGCTAAGCCATATGGGAAGAGTCCCACAGGTATGGTTGCGATTAAGGTATTAGTGCTATCTGATATCACTGAGGTAGTGTTGGACTCATAGTTGGTCTCAAATATTTCGCCCTTGCCAGAATCATATGCTAAGCATGAGGGACCGTTTCCGGCGGATATGGTTGCCACGACAGCATTGGTATTATCTGATATGACGTAGGTTACATTGGAATCATAGTTTGATTCGAATATTTCGCCTTTGGCAGAATCATAAGCCACTCCATATGGCTGAGACCCCACGGGTATGGTTGCAACAAGAGTATTGGTACTGTCTGATACAACCGAGACCGTGTTGCCTCCCCAATCGGCTATGTACATCTCGCCTCTACCAGAATCATAGGCTATATCTTGGGGCCAGCTGCCCACAGGCACAGATGCAACCACGGTATCCGAAATGACCGAGACAGTGTTGGACCCTTGATTGGCTACAAATACCTCACCCATGCCAGAATCATAAGCAACACCATCAGGATCAGATCCCACGGACACAGTTGCAACCACAGCATTACTGCTGTCCGATATCACCGAAACCGTGTCGGAATAATAATTGCTTACAAATATTTCTCCTTTAGCTGAATCATAAGCAACACCATCAGGATCAGATCCCACACTCACAGTTCCGCCAGTTGCAAGCACCGTATTAGTGCTATCAGATATCACAGAAACCGTACCAGAACCACCATTAGCCACGAATATCTCACCCTTAGCAGAATCATAAGCAACACCATCAGGATCAGATCCCACACTCACAGTTCCGCCAGTTGCAAGCACCGTATTAGTGCTATCAGATATCACAGAAACCGTACCAGAACCACCATTAGCCACGAATATCTCACCCTTAGCAGAATCATAAGCAACACCATCAGGATCAGATCCCACAGGCAAGGTTACGGTTGCAACCACAGTATCAGTGCTGTCAGATATGACTGAGACAGTGTCGGAGCTATTGGTTACGAATATTTCGCCCATGCCAAAATCATAAGCTACGCATGAGGGATTGGCTTTCACGGTCACGTTTGCAACCACTGTATCGGTGCTGTCCGATATCACCGAGACATTGTTGGAGCCTGCATTGATTACGAATATCTCGCCCTTGCCAGAATCATAAGCAACACCATCAGGATTGGTTCCCACTTTTATTGTGGAGTTTACTGCAGTGCCGGAGGCTACATGGGCTGCTAGCAGGGCAAAAATCATAATGAAAATAAAGAAACTAAAACCTAAAATCTTACCAACCTTAATTTTCATAAAAATTCCTCTAAAAAATTCTTCTAAAAAACTTGTCTAAAAATTCCTCACTTACTTTCTAAGGCAAGTGCTCATTATTTTAATGAAAATTACAAAACTTATAAGGCTTTTCTTTTCCTTCAATAGCTTGTACTCTTGCCTGTCGCGAGCTCAATTAAACCTTTTTTCACTTATTAAAGCTTACATCTGGCTCCTTTTAACCATAGGAGTTACAGGGAATAATTTGCTTTTCTCGATGCTTCAAACACTTAAGTTAAGATATGAATTCTAAAACTTTTTCTCTATCAAAAACTAACATCAGGAGGACTCCATGCGTGGCTTTTATTTTTTAACAAGTCAACCAAGTTCCGAGGAGATAGAGCCATGCTGAAAAAGAAGGGCACTGGATCTTTTGCTTCAAATAAGTCGTAAAACAAACCTGGTTCATAGAATTTAAACCAGCTGGCAAACAACTTTAAATGTTGACTCCTCAAGCTGGAGTTTGCTGAAGAATCCTTCATCAGACTAACAAGGTAGAGAAGTTCTTGCTCTAGATATCTGCCTTTAATACCCACTTTATAGTTGAATGTCCCCTTAGTGTCGCCGTCCATGGCTATTTTATACAACAGATATGGAAAGTCCACTCCAGCTTTGACTGCAACACAAAGTGATCCCCAAAACCGCGGATTTATCTCCATTAGCTTAGGAATGTTGTCTCGAGGGTCAAGTCTGAACTCGACTTCAGCGATTCCGTGCCAATTCAGAGTTTCGAGCAGTTTTTCAGCATACATCTTCATGCGAGGATCTAGCGGAGCACTTTCGCGATAACAACTGTTACCTCCAGTGCGAGGCCATGCTCTGTGAACTTTTATGCAGCAAAACGCTCTCGGTTTTCCCTTATTGTACACTGCAGCGACCGAATAGTTGACTCCTGGAACATACTCTTGGATTAACGGGTATGGAAAATATTGATGTATGCTGTTGTAAGTTGCAATGAGTTCCGAAGCAGAGTTAACAAATCCGCCACGTCTATGAAACGCGCGGTCTTTTTTCCATACCATCGACCAACGTGGTTTAACAACGCAGGGATAGCTCATTTCTTGAGCGGCAAGCTTTAGTTCGGCTGAATTGTTTACAAAACGCGTTTGGGGAATAGGCACACCATTTGCTACAGCTAACTCAAGCGTCGAACGTTTATCAAAACATGCTAGAATTGAGTCGTGACTGGCAATGGGCAGTTTAACATAAGGAGCCAGTCTGCCTCTGTTTTTGGAAATCGGCAATAGAGACCATTCAGAAAGCGGAAAATACATGTCAAACTTGTTGTTTTTAACAATTTTTTCCACTGCCTGAGCGTATTCTTTTTCAAGGCTAGTCGATGGTACCAAAAACTGCTTTTGGCAATATTTAGAAAACCGGGAAATATGCACAGGAAAATTTGTCATGACACCTGTGTCTATGTTCCTTTTTTCCAGAGACCTCAAGATTGGAAGGATAACTGGATTGTATCCTTCCGCAATTAGAACCCCATTGCTAAACATGTAAAATACAACCAATTTAGGGGGTGTTAAGCCGCCATGGATTATTCTTGAATTGTTCTGTCCTTGTACAAAACGTCTTCAAGAGTCTCTTTCTCGCGAATAACCTTAACGTCCCCCTTAGAATCTAATAGGACGGCGGCAGGGCGGGCATGGAGAAACTGATTTGATCTTGAAAGCGTGTAGGCGCCACAATCAAAAAACGCGAGTATGTCTCCTTCAGAAACTTTGGGAAGCATCGTTTTGAGAGAAATGAAATCTTCGGCATAAAGCAAGGGACCAACGATATTGACTTCTTCTTCAGGTTTGTTTGATGCTTTATTTGCCACAATTGTCCTACGCATTTCTATTGAGCCGAAGCGAGGAAGCAGATTTGTTCCAGCATCAACCATTACCCACCTATAACCACCAGCGTTTTTTACGTGGTCAACCTTTGTGAGCAGGAGTCCAGAAGCAGACGTGAGAAATCTTCCTGGCTCAACAATTAAAGTTGGTTCTGGTGAATCTCCTATACTCTGTCTTATTTCCTCGACGATTGGCTTGACGACAGACTCAATGTTGGTACCTCTACCGCTGCCTAGGCAGTTTTGACTTGAGGCCAATTTTTCTTCTCAAGAAGTCCCTTGTCAAGTCATTAGTACCGATAAAGGCAGCTCCACCTGGATTAAATCCACCACCTATATTCAGGTATTTGATTTCGGCTGCAAATTTCTCTTTTAGGTCACGCATCATGGGCAATAACACTTTTGTTGCCACATGATACGGATGTGCCATAATCGCTTCAATATTCACATTCTTTAGCTCATCAGCATGTTTGAACGCTGAGTAAGCTTGTTCCACGGAAAAACCAAATCTACATTCAAGATTGCACAAAGCGGCCGTGGATAGTTCATTGATATGAACATATTTTGACAAACCTGGATCCTTAAAAAGGTTAACTCTAATCCCAACAGACTGCTTAACGCCCATTTCACCAGCAATTTCATTTACTCTTTCCAGTTCTTCAAAAGATTCAACGTTAATCAGTGAAATCTTTTCCGCTATTGCTTTTCTCAATATTTCTTTAGGTTTAAATGGTCCATCAAAAATCATCCGGTCACCGTGAAAACCAGCTCTCAGCGCCACATGAAAGTCAAGTTCAGAAGAGACTTCTGCATAAGCGCCTTTCTCTCTAAGCAGTTGGCAAATTGCCAAGTTGTTGTTTGTTTTGATCGAATAGCAAATCATCAATTTTGGGTAGTTTTTCTGGAAAGCTTGCAAAAATCTTGTGAAGGTATTTACAAGAGTGACTTCATCAAACACGAATAGAGGAGAACCATACGTGTGGTTTAGGTCAACTAAATCTGTTCCGCGTATAGATAAATGGTTATTTTCTTCAATCTTTAAATCTTCAATCGACAATTTTTTCTCCCCAGCGCTAACTTTCCGTTTCATGGTTCTCAGAAGGCTTTTGTTAATAGAATTCTATCATTCAGTCATACTGCCATTATTGCCGAGATTGCGCTCAAAAACCGGCTATTCATTTCAGGAAGCCCCACGGTTACTCTTAAGCAGTGACCAATAATTGGTGAATCACCGAGGTCTTTTATTATAATTCCTTTGTCCAAAAGGTCTGCATAAACTTGTGTGGAGTTTGAGTGAGGTCTAAACGTTACAAAGTTCGCTTTCGATTCAAAGACTACTAATCCTTTTACACGACGTAAATCTTTCACAAGTCTCTCCCGCTCATCAGCAACCATCATCATCCATTTTTGCACAATCTCTTTTTTAGCCAACAGTTTTTGAACGTATTTTGCCGTAATTGTACCAACGGTATACGGAATTATTCCGGAAAAAACTGAAGCTGAATTCTTATGGGTAACTGCATACCCAAACCTCAATCCTGCCAAACCAAATGCCTTCGAAAACGTCCTCACTACAACAAGGTTTCTTTTCTCGACAGCTAATGGACAAACAGAAGAGTCTCCAAACTCTGCGTAAGCTTCATCCACAATTACTACAGCTGAAGACTTATCAGCGATAGCTTCAATAGAATCCCAACTAAACTCGTTTCCGGTAGGATTGTTCGGTGAACAAATAAAAATCAGTTTAGTTTTAGGAGTTACCTTTCTGAGGATATCATCAACGTCTATGGACAAATCAGACTTCAAAGTAGAGGCTCTGAGTGTAGCTCCACTTAAACTAACTCTTTTTTCATACATGAAAAAGCTAGGCACAATAGAAATAGCCTCGTCACCTTTTTCCAAGAAAAATTGCGCAATAAAATCTATAAGCTGCTCACTTCCGCTTCCTACAACTATGCATTCAGGCGGAACATTTAGATACTTGCCCAGAGACTTCGCAAGGTCAGATAATGCTTTTGGATCGTAAAGCCTCAGATCAACTTCTTTAAGCGTTTCCTGAAAAGTGTTGTTGAGAAACTCAGATTGCACAAAGAAATTTTCGTTAGAATCAAGTTTCAAAACTTCGGACGGATTAACGCCCAATTTTGACGCTAACTCCATCACGTTCGGCGAAGAACCAACATATCCGAGCAGAGAGCCATTAAAACTTCGAAGACTCTCAAGCTTGTTTTCTAACCAAATCAATTCTTTATTCATTCTTCCAAATCATCTACAGTAAACTGTTAATTGGAGCCAGGGGTCGGATTCGCACCGACATAAACGGCTCTGCAGGCCATCGCTTTCGTTACTCAGCCACCCCGGCTTCCGTTCCCGACTGGAATCAAATCAACCAATTTCTTGGCGGTTACGCCGTTAGGAGTAAAGGTCTATGAGTATAGAGCTTTTCAGGTTCAAGGTCTTCATTAGATAGGTAATGTCCATTTTTTTCAAATGCCCTAACAATTGTGTTAAATGTTGCATAAATATCTTAAAATCGCTCGATTATGTTCCCGTGATATTCTGCCTCAATAACGGATATCGTTGGCTCCATAGTAGTACCTTTTCTGGGAGCCACGAAGACATGCGATTTTTTCAGAGCTTCACATTTCTCTTTTTCTGAAAGCCGTTTCCTAATTACTTTAACATTAGAGCCGATTTCTTGCCATAATTGTTCTTTAACTGGAGATGCTGTGTAAACAGTTAATTTGTATTTACCAAAGTTGCGCTCAAGCGCGTTTACTGTGCTCTTCAAATCAAATCTGTTGGGCAAAACAGGTCCTATGTATACTGCATAAACAGTCGTTGGCAGCTGCTTCTTGAAGAGTTCTTTCTTACCTGTGGAGTCACCATGGTTACAATAAGGGCAAACATAAGCAGGTGGAACTACATTTATTGTTTTAGCTATACCTATTTTTCTGAGACCGCAGGCTATTGTGGGTGAAGCGACTAAATACTCGTCCACGGTTTTTTGCCAAAAAAATGGACGAAAGCCATTTATCAGGTTCTCAAAGGTAGGAAGACATTTATTCTTTAGAAAATAGACGGGCATTATCAGCTTAAACTTGTTCTGCATCTTTGACTTCAAGATAAGCGACAGACTATTACTATGAAGAATAATAGTGGTGAAATTATGAACCACTTTATCCACATTTTCATCTATGCAGGAACCGCTAACTCTAATTTTTTTTCCAGAGACGATTGCTGTATCAACGTGAATTCCTTTTCTGTCGAGTTGTGACATAAGACTATATATGTAGTAGTCTTCCCCCCAAAGAAATGGCCTTACACTTAAATCTCGATTGCTAAGTATGAGTACTTGTTCTTTTGAAAATTTTTCAGCATAGGACTCTAAATCAAAATAGTTGGTCTGAAACACATAATAACCCCACAATATGCCTTCGCAATTAAACTCATATTATCAGCGATTTTTAATTTAATTATGAAGTTTTGCTACTGAAAGTCGCTTTCCAAGAGTGTTCGCCAGCGGGGTAAACACATCTTTCTTTGTGATGAAATCATAAACAAGGGGTACGATTCTTTTTTTTATGGCTCTTACCTCTAGGTTATTCCTTATCAACGTGTTCCATTGTTGCTTGTAGGATTCATCGCCCCTCATGAAATCGAATTCCCTTAGTCCATTCTCGATAGAATTTTTTATCGAGTACAGGAAGAGAAGGTGCCCTATATGGTATTCGGAGTATTTGGGGTCAAATCCTGTAAGATAGTTGAACATCTTGTTTCTGTATTTGAATGCATAAATTGCTGAAACAGGTTCATCATTTAGTGTAAGAAAACAAAGATTCAACCATCCCCTTTCGGCGAAAGACTTAGCAACGTTTAGATGAAAATCGCGGAATTTTTGGTCTGCAAAAACTCCGGCGCGTTTTTCCGATTGCCATTTTATTTGATGTAAGTTAAAAAATGTCTTCATAGCTTCATCAAGAGTATCCAAATCTTTATGAATATAGAAATTGACTCTGTAATCATTTTTTAGCCTTTTTTCCCATCGGCGCATGTTTCTTCGCCAATTAGAACCAAGTCCTTGGAAGTAATCTTCAAACCGAGTTGGCAAGATTATGTAAGGGCAAATATTGAGATTTCTTTCCTCAAATTTCGAGTTTTTTCCCTGAACAAGTCTTCAGAATCCTTATCGTCTCGGAGTCTTCTGGAACATCTTCAAATTCGATGCAATCCCAACTTGAGGTTTTATTACTTGCATAATCCATCATCAACTTTGCGCACTCTGCTTTCTTGTCCGCTAATAGAAAAGTTTGATAGTCGGCTGCGGGAGTTCCTATGAATTCCATTTTTGTTAGTTTGAGTCCTGCCAATTTATACTTAGAACTCATTAAAGGAGCTGCGGCAATTAGTTTTTCGTCGTCGCTAACTGTGATCAAGCTGAATCTCCTTTCGTCGCCAAAGTGCTTCCACCAAGTTGACAGCCATTCCCACGTGAGAAATATGTGGTTATCACCGCTTCTTTGAAGAGCGTCGCACCATTCAGTTTTATAATTCAAGAATTCCTCAAAAGTTAACTCGTCTACCTTCATACAATATTCCTCGCCGTAACATTACATGCTAAATGTCCGATTTGCCTAATTCTACGGGTTTTCCCGCAAACATTCATAGTAAATATCAGCGGTCATTTCAGCCACCCTATCCCAAGAGAAGTTTTCAGCCCTTCTTCTCGCCATTGTTGAAAATCTTTCTCTTAACGATGGGTCATCAAGTAACTTTGCCATAGCTGAAGCCAGTGCCTTTGGATCGTCTGGCGGAACCAGTAATCCTCCATCTCCCAAATACTCTGGGATGCCTCCAATGTTTGATGCTATGATCGGAGTGGCATTTCCCATCGCTCTTGTAACGATGCTACTCCCAGACACCGTGAGCGAGTAAACAGCCAGCGTGAACATGCTTTCTTGCATCTTCCGGTTGAAATCCGCCTCACTAAGTCGGTCCCCCCAAACGAGCAAGTCAGCGACGCCGACTTGCGTCGCCTCGTTAATCGCATCATTTTTTTCCGTGTCGCTGTAGATGCCGTAAATGTTTACGTGCACATCCCGAGCCTGATCCTTCAATATTTTCAGTGCACTTAATATTGTCCAAAACCCTTTGGTCTTGTTTGGAGATCCAAAGAATGTGATCTCTTTTCGAGTCGTTTTTAAAAGTGACGGGAGCGTCGTTCCGTGAGGTACTAACCTTATTTTAGATTCTGGAACATCCAAAGACAACAGCTTTTCCTTCATCTCATTTGAATGGACAAGTATTCTATCAGCATTTTTGTAGGAGCGACTGAAGACTCTGAATCTGCTCATCGGGTCAAGGGAGTGCACGGTGACTATGCGCTTCTTCTGTACGGGAATTGAAAGAAGCCCATAAAGAGCGCTTATTCCAAACGAGGGTGCTGTACTTTGTTGATAATGAATTATTTCGCTGTCTTTGCATTTTGCCAAGTAGGCGATTCCTCTCAATGATTGGAGAAACAACGTAGACGCAGAAAACAACAAGTGAAGGGCGCGAGGTCCAGAAGTCCCTTCCAGCGCGTGTACGTATGGAGGGAAGGAAACAAATTTGCAATTGCCTTGGAGAAAATGCTTTCTCCCAGAATAACGTTTCCAGCAGCCACAATGAGACGATACTACTTGCCAATCTACTACTTTGTCTGAGGCATTTTGCAAGTTCGAAGAATAGTTCGCCATTGATATGTCCTTGTACCAGCAGGTGATCATCGCGACCTTCATTGTAACATTCAATCTCCTTATTTGAGCGGGGATCAGATTTTTCCAATGTTGGACGCACTTCTTATGAACCGCTATCACCCAGTACAGGAAGCAATCATTGCTGTTGTGGAGCCAGGGGTCGGATTCGCACCGACATAAACGGCTCTGCAGGCCGTCGCTTTCGTTACTCAGCCACCCCGGCTCTTTATTTTGGGATTAATCAGCAATGAACATGGCAAAAAGCTACTGTATCATTGAAACAGGAACTGTTTCTCAGTAATCTTTGACTGACCAATTATTTGGTCATATTTAGCCATAGGCTGACATAACGTTGATTATATTGGAAAGCGTTAGCTGTGTCGTTGAAAATCCATAATTCAAAGAACACGTTTCCGTAATATCCCATTCTTTGGGGGTCCCAGGCAATTGTTGTTGGGCTAACGCTTAATGAGAAACCGTTAACGATAACGTTTTGCATGTCAAGTTGATCAGTGTTATTCAGGTCGAGCTTGTACTGAAAGGAAATGTCAATGGGTAATTGTAATGATTCATTATTGGCAACACAAAATGAGATATTACCCAAAGATGGCAGATTACTGCTGGTAAAAGTGAAGCTGTCTGGTGCCGATTGTGTTTGGTTTCGGAATTTTACTTCGATAAGATAATAAGCGCAGGACCCTAAATGGTTGTCAACGTTAATGTATAAGGGGTAACTTTGCCCAGCTTTAACGTTATAGGGATAAGTGGCATTATGGTAAGAACCGAAAATCGATAATTCTGTGAGATGAGTCGTTTGCGGAACTGCCACAAGCTGCTGGATAGCGGGTGAAGCAACAATTAATGCTAAAACAACAGTGACAACTAGTAAAAGTGTTTTATATTGTTGGATAGCCATTCAAGTCTTCCTGCCTTGTCTATTCAATTTAACCCAAGCAAATATGCCTACGCATAAGATTGCTACAGAACCTATTATCGACAAAATGAGTAATTCTGAAGTTTTGATTGTCATTATTGTTGGCATTTTGCTGTAGGGCTGTAGCTTGGGAAATAAAGCCGTTAAGCGTGGTTTGGCTTTGGGTCGCATAAGTATAGGCTGAATTATAATCGTTACTTGCGTAAGCTAATTCTGCTTCAGACAGCGATCCAGCTGCGTTGTTAAGAGTAGCCATTAAAGAATCTACGTTTGCTCCTGCGGCTTGTGCTTGTTTAGCTGCGTCGTAACAGCTTTTGAGGTTGTTTTGTGCTGAAATAATTGCTGTTTGAGCGCTATTTTGATCGGCGAAAACTGGAGAGGCAAACAATGCAGTAGTTATAAAGAGGATTACAACAGCTATGACGCAAATCTTTAAGCCTTTAATCAAGCTTGACACCGCTAAAAATTAGACATTTATTGCTTAGTGTGCTGATTGGGATAGGAATTCTTTAACTGGGCACAATTCTTCTAAAACTTTCTTTTTTGTGGAAAAATCATAAAGGTGTTTTTCCATGTTTTTGCTGCATCGGGCGTATTCCTTGTAAGCATCTAAATATTCATGCCCCTTAAATGTTAATTTGTAGCGTTGATTATGGTTTTCAAATGTCACAAGCGAGGCATCAATAATTTCGGTTAGATAACGCTGCAAGACCTTGTAGCTTAAGTTAGCTTGGTACATTATCTGGGTTTTTTTAGCGTCTTGACTTGCAACATTAAGAATGTCAGCTATTATGTCTAGTCTATCTCTATAATTACCCAAGCTGAGTTCCCCTAAAAATCAAATAAAAATAGAAAATTTTTAAACTTTAGACGTGCAGCCAGCCTCTGCCGTTTTTCTTTAATTGCTGCTTTTCCGTCTTTTCTTCAAAAGGTAGTTGAGCTAACCTTTTTCTTTGCAATTTCTGGCTGGTAATATTAGTTTTAACAAATTTTGTCCATCCGCCAACATGCGGGTCAGGAGGGATGTATCTTTCTGCGTTTAAGACTTCGTGTTCTTCTAGGATTTCTTTAAAGTTTAAGGCTTTGAAGTCTCTTGTTGCATGGATTATTGTGCCCTTGTCGATGAACAATTGATCGTAGTCATTGAGCGCTATGCCTTCAGCTCTAACTTTATCGTCGAATCTTTCGTGCCAGAGCCTTTTCCATTCAATTTTTAATTCTTCAACGAATTCTTTTTGGTTCAGCAGACATAACTAACAAAATCCCTCCATGATAGAAGCGGATTAGAAAAAAGCTGTTTTTAAGTTGATAAAACTAGCGTGAGGATTATTTCTCAACTAATTAATGTTTGAATTGTCTTATTTAAGGTGTAAGGATGAATTGTTCTATTTTTATTTAACATTAAATGTTTTTTTCTGTATTTTTTTTGATTTTATGTTTGATTTTGTTATTGTTTGATATAGAACAATTCATGTTTTTTTATAGAAGAATTTTACTTATCGATGTCTATTGCGAAGGTGCGGTCGGTTAGAAACCGCTGGGTTCTCTGCAGAAATTATGTAAATAATTTTTTGTTCTAATAAGATTACCCTTGCTTCCTTGGCAGCTTGGCTACTTTGCAATGTTTAAATTCTACTTTTACAATTAATTGAGAAGGGATTATTATGGCAAGCTTAATTTTTGCTAAAGATGTCTATTCAAATGGTTTAACTCTGTTCAAGAAAATGATACACTGTCTCGGTGTTTAGAAGCATTTGAAACAGGTATGCCTCCGGTTTTAGCTGTTTTAAATGATAAAGGCAAGTATGAAGGCGTGATTACTAGACGCTCGATTTTAAGGTCAAGACTTGATTCTACTGCGACCAAGGTCAGAACATTGATGAAGGTTGCGCCACCTGTGACTGTTGATTTTTCTCTCAGTAAAATGGCTAAGTTGATGATTGAGAGTGAGATGAGGCAGCTTCCGGTTTTTGAGAAGAATAAGCTGTTGGGGTTTGTCACTGATGAGAATATTATTCATGCGGCTGTTCTTCAAGAGTGGGGTAACACTGCGATAGAGAAAATCATGACCAGGGCTCCTCACACTATTGAGGCAAATCGTTCTGTGGGGGCGGTTCTTAGTTTAATGAGGGAGTATGGTATTTCGCATGTTCCAGTCATGGACAGCGGCAAACTGGTGGGCATGATTAGCATTCAAGATATTTTGGAGAATATTTATTGGCCGCAGAGGCGCCAGACAACTGGAGATATAGTTGGAGAAAAAATTGAAACATTAAGCGTGCCAGCTAAAGGCATAATGGCTAGACCAGTAATTACGGTTGAACCTCAAATGAGCTTGCGCGTCACAGAGAAAATAATGCATGATCATAACATTTCCTGTTTAGCAGTTACTTCAAACGAACGACTAGTTGGCATCGTGACGAAGCGTGATTTTCTTGAGCCAATCTCGCAGTTAGAAGTTGTTGAGAAGAAGTTATCGGTGCAGTTCGGCGTTAAAGACGTTGAAGTAAGCCCTGATCAGCAGGGATTCATGATGGAAGAATTCGATTCCTTCGCGCATAAGTATCAAGACGCTTTCCAGTTAGGAACACTTTTTGTCTACATGAAAAGTCATGGCAACACAAGCCTAAGGGGAACGCCGCTGATTCATTGTCGTTTGCAGTTTAGGACGGTGAGAGGAACCTTCTTTAGTGCAAGCGAGGGTTGGGGTGTTGAACCAACTTTTAGAGTGGCATTAGAGCGGCTTGAGCGGAGACTGCTGCGAAGCAAAGAGCTACTAGTCCTACAATCCTAGATATGCAAAAGATTACCTGCGAAAGATCGGGTTACCACAAGAAGAAACATAAGCTCTCTCCTCTTTTTTGATTGTTTTTTGACTTTTACGTTGATGCTTTTAGTGAGTGGTTTTGTTGTAAAAAGTAGGTAGGGAGGAGGTTTTGGGTGTTTGTGTTTTGGGTTGGTTTTTTGTTTTAGCGTTTGAATCTGTTGCAGGTTAGGGTTAAAAAAGATATAAAAAGATAGGAAAAGATACAGAAAGATATGGAAAGATGGGAAAAGGTGCACTCTGCATGCCGCTAACAAAGCAGGAAACATTCAAAGCTAAACTCCAACGCCACAACAGGCTTGCAGTTCCAACGCTTCTGCGGTGGCGCTACAAAATGGAGCCAGGCGAACTGCTAAAAGTCACCGTCAAACCCCTCGAGCCAGAAAGCTACGGAGAAGAAGAGTTCCTGGCAAAAACAGCCACCGACGGACGCCTAACAATACCAAAACTCACCATGAAAATCCTCGAGCGCGAGGAGGAAAAGAGCCTTGCAGGCGCCATATTTGAAGTCACAATCAGCCCCGCAGGCAACCCAAACGACACCATGCCCCCACCTGAGGCAAATCCCCCAGAAAGCACCGAAACAAAACTACTCGACAAAATCAAAGAAATCCGAAAAAACCTCTAACGCAACCGCATAACAACCCAAACCGCTCTAGACGGCACCACATAGAAAAACTCAAACAACTCATCAAAAAGCCTAGGATTCGCCTAAAAAGCTGGGGATGGGCTTTTGATTTGAGGTGCGATTCCCTTCCCCGCTTAGGGTTTAAGGAAGTGGTTTGCATACTTAATTACCTTGAAAACTTCAGATCGATAAAGCTGCTTATAAAAATGAGCTCCAAAAAAACAAGCAAGCCGAGCCGAACTTGAACCTTTTTGTTAATTCTTTTGTTACTATCATTATTATTCACCCGATATTTTTATGGAAGCATTTTTTCCCTTCTGATTAGCCTGCTTGACAAAATCAACAACACAATTGACAGGCCACCGGCAACCACAGCAATAGACAAGTCAACTAGGAAGGCGATAGAAAATGGTAAAAACGAAATATAAAACGTGGGAATGATAACCACGGCACCAATCGACAAAGCAAGAGGACTGTTGCTGCCCACTCTCTGTTTTTGTAATGAACTGAAAGCCATCATAGCAACTGTAGCTAAAGAAACGGCAGAGAAACCTAACGCGGCGGTGAGAGCTAACAGCACTAGAGCTAAAAGTGTTGTCCCTGCAATAACGCTTGAGACGACATTGGCGGCGAATTCGGCAATGAAAAGAGTTAGTGCAAGGAATAACGCGGTTTTTAAGTAGCGTTTAAAGATGTCGCTTTGATTCCAGCCGAGTGAAAGTAGATACTCCAAAACGCCGTTGTTTTTGTCATAGACGTAAAGCAGAATAACAGATGTAGTGAACATAAGAATTCCAAGAGCCATAAACGGAACAGCAATAAGGAAAAGTGCTTCAGGCGCACCTTTAGCAAGAAAGGTAATGGCGTCTGCTATGAAGGTTCCAAAGGAAGCAAAGAAAATCCCCGTTCCAGAAAATATTTTGCTCAAGCTGAGGCTTCGTTTAGCAAAAATCGATGTATTATTTGGCAACTTGCTGGAACTCCTTTTGTGTTTTTTCCAGTTTTCCGTTGGATGACTCAAAAAGCTCTTGCAACGGATTATCAAGCTGACGCATTTCAGTAACCAAAACACCACTTTCAACCAGTTTTTTCAAAGCGAGTCCCGCTTCCTCGGGGCTAGATACATTCAAGACAAAGTATTCGCCCTCACGTTGGGCATCTATAATTGTAGATATGTCTGTTGAGGTTTTGATGCCTACTCGGTACTGTTTAGGTTTAATGTTTGAGATTTTATCAAACAATGTCACTGAGCCATTTTTGATTAAAATAAGGTATGTTCCAATATCGGTTGCTTCATAGAGGTTATGTGAAGAGTACAGAATCATTTTGTCCTTACTTAATTTTAAGATAATATCACGAATTTCTTTTGAGATTGAGGGGTCTAAATTCGCTGTGGGTTCATCTAGGAAGTACAAGTCGCTTTCGTGAAGGAACACCTTTGCGATGGCAGCTCTCTTTTTTTGTCCTTGTGAGAGGTCAGAGAACCTCTTGTTTTTCAGTTGGCCAAGGTCCAAAAGATCAATCACTTCGTCGGGATTTCCGCCTTTTATTTCAGAGTAAAACTTTAGAGCGTTATACACTGTCATCTCTTCAGGCATTGCGTTGTACTGCGAGAGATAGCTCATTCTTGTTCTCACTTCGCCTGATGTTGTTGTGTTTTCGTTATCGAGCAGGATCTTCCCGCTGTATGGCTCGAGTATGCCAGCGATTGTTCTAAACAAAGTTGTCTTGCCCGCGCCGTTAGGGCCTAAAACAACATATATTGACGGCTCTTGCAGTTTAAAGCTAATATTATGCAAGACGATTTGCCCATTATACCCCGAAGATACATCATTCAATTCCAAAGCATGCACAGCAATTTACCGCCAGTATCTTATTCTTAATCTTTAACTTACTTTGGGCATTGCCTAAAGTAATAAGATTGCGCATAAGGGTTCTGTAAAGTCTGTAAGGGATTTCTTCTTTTTCTCAAATCTGTCAAAAGTCGAGGGATAAAGTCTTTTGCTGTTTTTTCAGTTGATAGGAGTGATAAGTTTGGGAAAAAGACTATCTCAGATTCGCAAACAGGTCGCAAAAAACAAGTGCCACGGCTCAAGATAGTAACAAACACTATCTTATTTTTTTTTCTATTGATGTAACTTGCGTAAGTTGATTCAGAGATATTGGGATACTTTTTTACCGCATGAAAAAAGAATGCTAATTGCGATATTTGCTGAAGCAATTTTTCTATTAATTGCAATGTGCTTAAGACTAAACGAGAGTATAGGACTTGGAACGCTTTTTGGGTCTCTCCTTGCTATTTCTTGCTATGAGTGTAAAATTTGGCTTGCAAGTCAAGAAAAACCCCAATCCCAAGTAAAAGACTCGCAAAAGCCATAACGTAAAGCCATTCATTCGACTTTTGCAGTGCTACTAAGATAACTTCATTTAAAAAACTGCTTGCAAACGTAGCAACTATCATGCCGAAAAAAAAGCATGTGATAAAAGTGGCGCACAATCCTCTAAAACAACATTTTAGGGTCTAAAGTCCTCTGCTTTTAATGGTGTAGTCTGCTTCGAAGGTTCTTGGGTTTATCTGCCTTGTCTTGCCCACTTTTAACTCTGCTTTGTCGGTTAATGCTTTGAATTGTTGGGCGAAGCCTTCAACGATGTCAAGTACGCCGCAGCCGTAGCAGAAGCCTCCGGAAAACGAAACCGTAAGCATTGCTGGCGAGGCGAATACGAGTTTAGCTGTGACTTCAGGGCTTCTAACCCTGTTGTAGAGAAGGATGGCTTTTCTTGCAAGCTCTTCCAGTTCCGGCTGTGGCAACATCTTATCAAAGCCGTTTAGAAGGGTATTCTTGAGCCGTCAAAGCCCATTTTTGAAATGCCCAACTCATCTTTAACTTCCCGTAGCTGTGCAGCGGTGAAAACTGGGCCATCTCTGCAGACGCGGTATTTGCCGATCACGCAGCTTCCGCATAAGCCTATGCCGCAGCGCATTAGCCGCTCTAGGCTTGCTTCTATGGGCAGTTTGCGTTGTTCTGTTAGCTCAAAGATTTTCTTTACCATGACTTCTGGACCGCAGGTGTAGATCATGTCGAATTTTTCTTTGTCCAACAGGCTGCTCAAGAGGCTCAGTTACCATGCATTGTAAGCCGTAAGTGCCGTCTTCTGTTGTTGTGATTAAGCTTTTCTCGTTGCAGACGCCGTTGAGTTCCCGAATAAAGAGGAGTTCGTCTTTGGTTTTGGCGCCCTCAACAAAGGATAACCGTTCAGTTTTAGCTGCAAGCTGCTTTGCCAAAAACAGCAAAGGCGCCGTTCCTGTTCCGCCGCTTACCAAGAGGACTCTGCCTCGGCTTTCAGTGAAACTGTTACCGAAAGGTCCACGTATACCAACGGTTTCGCCTGCCGCCATACTGTGCAAATGCCGTGTTGCATCGCCAACCTGCTTCACCGACACAGAGACCAACCCGTTACTTGCGTCCATTATGCTCAGTGGGATTTCATCGATGCCTGGAATCCAAAGCATCAAGAACTGCCCCGGCTTAGCCTTAGAGCATAACCTATCGGGCATGATGAAGGTTTTAACGGTTGGACTCTCAACTCTAACCTGCACGATTTCCGTCGTTCTAAGCGTATTAGCTGCGATGAGCGAGGCCGACAATTTCTTTCACACTCCCATAATGTTTCTTTCTCAAATAAACTTCCACTCCCTTTGGTTATGGCTTGGAAAACCTCCGTGTCCTCCAACGCGATGGCGCTGCCAACTTGAACCGCTGAAGCGCCAGCTAAGAAAAACTCTACGGCATCACGCCAATCCGTTATTCCGCCACAGCCTATTATTGGCACATCAGGCAACGCCTCGTGAATGTCATATACGCATCGTAGGGCTACTGGTTTGATGGCTGGACCAGACAAGCCGCCTTTTATGTTGCTTAAGATTGGACGCATCGTTTCAGAATCAATCGCCATTGCTTTCAGCGTGTTCACGGCTGTTAGAGCATCTGCTCCAGCCTCAACTGCTGCCCGAGCTATTGCGGCTATATCTGCAACGTTTGGGGATAGCTTCACAATTACAGGTTTACCAACTGCCGCCTTAACCTTTCTCAACCACTTCAGCGAGGAGCTTTGGGTTTTGACCGATTTCTGCGCCAGTTTGCTTAACATGCGGACAGGAAACATTAAGCTCAACAGCGTCTGCGCCTGCATCGACGGCTTTTTTGGCAACTGTAGCGTATTCCTCTGCTGAGTAACCAAACACGCTGACTATAAGCGGAAGGCGCAGAATGATTTTAGAGTAAGTTATTTCTTCGTGCATACAAGTCGATGCCAGGGTTCGGCAACCCCATAGCGTTGATTAATCCGCTTTCTGCCTGAACCACAGTTGGGTTCGCGTAGCCGACTCTTGGTTCTATACCGATGGATTTTGTGACTACGGCTCCTGCGCCGCCCTTGGCAACGCGGTGAAGCGATTCAGCTGAGTAACCCAGTATTCCAGATGCCAGAATGGTCGGGTTTTCCAGCGCCAAGCCTGCAAGGCGTGTACTTAACGGATTGCTTTCCAAATTCTGTTCTCACCGTTCAATCTAGTTATATTACTTTTAAAAAGATAAAGCTTCATTTAGCCAATTACTTCAACCCGTCAAAAAAAGCTAAAGCGCTATTTTGAAATAGTTATAACACTTTTTATGTCTAATTTGCCACATCATTGAAGGAAGCGAGTATTTTTTCTGAAAAAAGAAAATGAGGGTTTAGGCGAACTTTGAAAGCGCCTTATTTCTTCTTTTTACCCTTTTTATCTTCTTTCTTTGGAGCCTTAGCCACTATAATAACCTCAAAGTAACAATTGACTTCAATTTGTATTTAAAATTTGCTAAAGGCTAAACATTTTGACGCAACCACTGAAACGGTTCAAAAATAGGCGCTATAAGCAAAATAACCCTAAAATCAGGCGACTAATATAGGGTTTTTTCCATGCTTTTTTAGCTGGTCAGATTTTACATTTATGTGTCAATATCAAAGTGTTGTTTTTGGAGAAGATTTTATGAAGCAAAATCACTCTAAGAAAAGTTGCCTTCTAAAACCACTACTTTGTAAACATCGCTCTATCCTGAATGTACTCTTTTCCAATTCGCAGGGCAATTTCAGCTTTTGCCAATTCACTTCCCAAATACGCCGCGTGGTCTTTTCTTGAAACCAAACCCAATTCAATAATCTTTGAGTAGACGGCGTCAGCGGTTTTGCCCTTGATTATCTTATCCGGCTTCTCCATCTTCGCAAGAGAATAATGCAACGCCACGACGTATTCATTAATGCGGTCCACCACGATTGTGAATGAACCCAGTGCATCCAATTCTGTTAAATCTGGTTTTTCAGCTGCAATTACCTGCACGTTTTTTTCAAACGCTTTATCATACAGTTCTTCCCGGTTCCTTTTGTCCTTAAGCAACAGCAAGTCTACGCCGAGGTCTTTGGGGACTGAACAACGTTTTTTTGCCAGAAACATCATCTTAGCCGCAGCAACCTCCTCGCCAACGGTGCCCTTCGCTTTGTCACTTTTTTCAGTCGCCAACAGGATGCTGGCGCCAACCTCAGATGATAACCGCGCCAGCAAAGCATTAACGCCCACGGAATCCGCATCCATCAATTCAGTAACATTCGAAACACCAACAAACAACGGCACATTCGGGTTTCTATCAGCGAATTGGCGAAAAGCAATAAACGACTCCAAAACATCCGACGGCTCAAGAATCAAATCCGCTATGCATCTTGTCACGCCTAACTTCTTTGCTTTCTCAAGTATTTGCTCTAGGAACTTGACGCGTTCTTCAGCTTTTTTGGGGAAACACGCCTTGCCGCTGATTTGTTGGGATAACAACCACAGCAACATTAGAGACAAAGGGTGCAATCGCTTCAATGTTTCCTGCATCAGCACTCAATACGAGGTCTGCGCCAGCGTGAACCGCCGCTCGAATCTCGGCTGGATCAAGCGAATCTATGCTCACAGGCACATCCACAACTTGCTTCACAAGTGCAACAATGCGTTTTGCATCTGAAGGTCTGGATTCACCTGCAACCATACCAACATCGATAATGTCCGCGCCAGCTTCGACGAAGTGTTTTGCTAACCTCTGAATTGTTTCCTTATCCATTAAAGGTGCATCAACGATTTCAGCTAAGACTCGCATCGGAAAGTCTTTGCCAACCGCCAAGTTCCCAATCAGCATGCTGCCAGGTTTCTTTAGCAGTTCTTCACGGTTTTGCTCTGCCTTCTCTATTTCCTGCAAGGCTTTTTTCTGAAGCTTCTCCCGCAGCAAATCGCACGCGGGCACAACCGTTGAAAGCTGAACCTCTTCCAGCGAATCTAGCACCGTTGGCAAGTCAGCAGCGTACCTTGGACCTTTAAAAGTCTGGACGCCTAACGCTTTTGTAATTACGGATGTGTCCCCTCTGACGAGCCCTGGCACCAAAATCATGTTAAAACCTTTTACATCAGCATCTTTTAGGGTTTTGGCTATGGTTTCAGGAGTTAACAGTGCAGCAACCGCAATTTTAAGGGCAACTGTTTCGGTTTTTACGCTGCTTTCTTTGGCGTAGCGTTTAACCGTGTCCTCGGCGAGCGCACCCGTAATCAAGAGCACCTTCAAATCTTTGCTCGCTTTGTTAATCGACAAATTGGTTGCTCCTATCCGAAGATTTAGCCTTAATCTTCAGTTTTGCTCCTCCATGAATCTATTCTTTTGATTAAATCAGCCATAACTAAAGAGTAAACTGAGTTTAGAGCCACCCGATTTACAATGTCATTGTAGTTTTCAATCATTTCCAAGAGCTTGCCGACTTGTTTTTGTTTCTTTTCATCGTTTACAAAAGTTTTCACGCGGGTTGCATTTACTATGGCTTCAAGTGTTGCGTCCATGGCGCGGCAGTGTACCTGAGGATATTTCTGTGACGCCTGTACTAACTTAACGTTGCAAAGTGCCCTGGTTTTTTCTCTGTTTATATACGCCAAGTCTTTGACTGAAACGTCAATGGTTGCATCTGCAAAACGCAGTTTAGGCGCGTTAACGGCGTGTGCATTTTCAAACCATTCTTGAGGCACTTTGCCATCAGGGTTTGCTTCTTTGAATGCGGTTTTATAAAAAACCTCGATGTTGCTTGTTAAATTTACAACTGCACATTTTCTGGCTTTAATGTTGGTGCAGGTTCTTGATGAATTAAAAAGATTGATGAATAGATGTTGCTCGTCGTCCATGATGACTCCCATGGGCGCCGCGTTTGGTTCACCGTTTAAGTTATAGGTGGAAACTATGCATTCTGCAACTACGCCTTTTAAGAATCCGAAATCAGTTAACTTCGCCGCCAAATCATTCCACCGCTTAGAAGGCTGTAAGCATTCTTTTTCAACCGAATGTAAAATTTCACAGTGACATAATAAAAGCTTTGCCAACCCAAACGGCGGACATTTTTAAAAAATCCCAGTAAATTATGTTAAAGCTTGATTGCGTTAGCTGCCATGAGAATCAACAGTATAGAAATGGCAATGATGCCAGCGAGAAGTATTGCGGCTGCTATAAGCAATTTTTTGCTGTTGTCTTTGGACTCGCGTGTTTGAACCGTCCGCTCTGGAAACTCGTCTAGCATTTGAACCGCCAAGCGGCCTCTTTCCGTTAAACTATATCTTCCATCAGCCAGTTTTTCTATAAGACCGCCCAGTACCTTTAGATGGTAATTGAACCTGCCCGTGTTAGTAACTTTGGCAAGACCCATAAGTTCACCATAGGGCAAAGGTCCTTTATCATTAAGGCACTTTAGAATCTCTCTTCTTGTGGGGTCCTTCAGGATTTTATGAAGCGCAGAGAACTCCACTGTCATTTACTCGTTCATCGCCTTTTCCTACGTAGGAGTACAGTTATGTCAATCACGAATGCAACAATTAGTACAACAAGGGCAACAATTAGTATTTCATAGATTGAAATTGGTTTTTGGGGTGAGGCAGAGGTGGTTGTTGGCGTTGATGACGAGGGAATTGATGTTGAAGTTGAAGATGACGGGGTAGGTGTAGGGCTTAAGGGAATGTTTGCAGGTATGGTTACTGTTTGCGTATTGCTCCAATCGCTGGTTTCACCATAAAACACCCACGGAACAGCCAGTTAGCACCTTCTATGCTTACAGCTTCGCGACCGATATCTCCTATCATTGCTTGTACTTGGATATCGGTTTGAGTAGCAGCAAGAATCCCTACTCCCATTTGACCTTCTACAGAGATTGATATGTTGGTGTAATCAGAATCTGACGGTGTTGGATAATCATCTTCATAAGCACTGTAAATGTCGACCCAGCCACTTGTTTCATCATGATTTTTTATTTGAATATTATAATAGAATCCAAAAGCCCCAAGAAGATGTGTGTTGTTGTAATCGAATACCAGAGGTTGATTCTTAATTGTTACATTAACATAGCTGTATTCGATTATTGTAGCCAATGTTAGCCACAATCTGTCCTGAACTTTGGTTTAACGAATAAGTTGTAGGCACAGTGAAAGAAGGACCAACAAGCTGAACAGTGAATTGTGGAACAGAAGGCGTAGGTATTGAGGCGTAGGGTAGGTGTCTGAGCAAATGCTGGTTTAGCCATTATTAGACTTGATACGGCTAAGATAACAATAAGAAGCAATGAGAAACTCTTGCTGATACCACCCATACTTACTCTTAAAAATAGTTTCATTGCTGGCAACTCCGTTTCATGATAAGAATATTGCACTAGCAATGTTTTAAGGATATTTGACTAAATATTTTATCAAAATCTTATCATAGGTCAGGTACAGGCGTCAGTTTACATTTCGATGGTGCAGCGAAAAATAACAGCACAGCAACTGCAGACAGATGGTTGGGCTTGGCGAATGCTTGAAGCCGCTTATTTATGTAAGGTTTTTAAGGGATAAAACGACTAATTTTCATGAAGGTTTTCAAGCTTTTTTGAGCACTCGTTATTTTTGGTGGTTAACAATTAAATGGCAATTAAGGTAGCCTTGGTTTACCCATATTTTCATCCTGCGAACGATAATTCAATTTTCCGTTTTCCACCCTTAGGCTTAGGCTACATTGCCGCCGCCTTGAAAAAGCAGGGTGTTGAGGTTGATTTAGTTGATTGCACCTTTCTGAGGTTCAGTGAAGCGGTTGAACGGGTAAAGCGTACCAAAGCACAAATTATAGGTTTTTACTCTATGTTTTCGATGAAAAAAACCACGTTAGAGCTTGCAGCGTCAATTAAGAAGGAGTCCATGGGTGACCACAGCTTGTTTGTGGTTGGCGGTCCTCTGCCTTCTTGGTCACCCGAAAGTTTTCTAGGCGCCTTTGATGTGGTTGCTGTCGGCGAAGGCGAGGAAACGATGGTTGAGCTTGCCGAATGCGTTGCGCGCGGAGTTGGGTTTTCGGGTGTGAGAGGTCTTGTCTTTAGGGATGGAGAGCGCATTGTGCATACTGGCTCAAGAGGGTTTATTGAGGATTTGGATGCTTTGGCTTTTCCTTTGCGGGAATTGTTTGATAATGAAGCGTACAAACGGTATTATCTTGACCGCTTTGGCTACTCTACCTCTTCCATGATTACTTCCAGGGGATGCCCGTTTTCATGCGATTTTTGCAGCCGACCAATTTTCGGCACCGACATCAGAAACCGCTCCGAAGAGAACATTGTTGATGAGGTGGAAGAGATTGCAGATTTGGGGTATGAGCGTGTTTGGTTTGCTGATGACTGCTTCACATTAAACCGCAAGCATCTATTGGATGTGTGTGCTGAACTTGTCCGCCGCAAGGTGGATGTTGGCTGGGAATGCTTGTCACGTGTGGACACAATGGATGCTGAAGTCGCACGGGGCATGAAACGTGCTGGTTGCCTGCGAGTCTTCTTCGGCATTGAATCAGGCAATGATTCAGTTTTAGGTTTAATGAACAAACACATTAACAACATCACAAGCTAAAAGCGCTGTTTATGCAGCTAAAACCGCTGGATTAGAAGTGGGAGCTTTCTTTATTGTCGGCTACCCTGGCGAAAACAACAAGACAGTGCTGGATACTGTGCGTTTTGCGTCAGGTTTGCCGCTTGATTACTTGTCGTTTACTTTGCCTTACCCGATTCCTGGAACACCACTCTATGAGCGAGTTAAAGACAAGGGCGTTTCAATAGAGGACTGGGAAGAACCCAAAAACTACCGTTTGATTAGGCATAAATTGCTTTATGCGTCAGGTTTTAGCGAGGCAAAATTGAAATTTGCTATTGGAAAAGCACATGCCCAGTTTTACGGCAGAAAGTATCTTGGAAAAGTCGGTTACAGCGCGTTGGGTAAGCCCTTTGAACGTTTAACTGATTTCACATTTGAAATTATGCATTAACATATTGTTCAAAGATTTTTAAGTTAAAAACTTTTTAATTGATAGACTATAGCCCTAAACTAATATACCGTTTTCTCATTATGCTAACTTTAATTTCGGTGTAGCCTTTGACAGAAAAAACATCCCCAACCCAAAGCGGCTTACCAGAGCAAATTCGTGTTTCAACAGGCACCGCTATAGTTCTTGAACTGTTAAATGGCAAGTTAGATGCTGAGCCTACAACGGCGTACCTGATGACTTACAAGGAGGGCAAGTGCACGGCTAACTGCGGTTTCTGCCCCCAAGCCAGAGGAAGCAAAAGCAACACTGAATTGCTGTCTAGGGTTTCATGGCCAACCTTTCCAACCCCAAACGTCCTAACAGCACTCGGCAACGCAGCTAGAGCAGGAAAAAATTAAGCGCGTCTGCATCCAAGCCCTAAATTACCCTGATGTTTTTGTGAATCTTCAATCGCTCGTGAAGGAAATAAAGAAGCAAGCTGCGGTTCCGGTTTCTGTTTCTTGTCAACCGCTAAATGCTGTTAATATCGAGCTTTTGGCAAAGGCAGGCGTTGACAGGTTAGGCATAGCGTTGGATGCGGCAACCGAAGCCTTGTTCAATAAAGTTAAGGGTAAAGACTGCAGGCGGCTCTTACGGTTGGGAAAACCAGTTCAGCCTGTTAAATGAAGCAGTAGCGGTTTTTGGAAAGGGAAATGTGAGCACGCACCTGATTGTTGGGTTAGGCGAGACGGAAAAAGAAGTAGCCCAAATAATTCAAAAATGTGTAGACATGAGTGTTCTGCCAGCTCTTTTCGCTTTTACTCCGATTCGAGGCACAAGATTGGAAAATAATTCTCCGCCGCCTGTTGATTCATACAGACGAGTGCAACTTGCGAGATTCTCTAATAGTTAATGGTTTAGCAAGGTATGAAAATATGCATTTTGATGATGGAGACAAAATAAGAGGTTTCGGTATATCAAGCCACAGGCTAAAACAGATAATTGAAGATGGAACGCCCTTTCTTACTTCCGGCTGTCCAGATTGCAATCGACCCTTTTACAATGAAAAACCAAGCGGACCAATCTACAATTACCCGAGAAAAACAAGCAAAGAAGAGAGGGAAAAAATCAAAAAGCAACTGAAACTCTGTTAAGTTATCAGCTGATCAGCTGTTTGCTGAGATTGCTGTTTGTCTTTGGGCAATTTGGGTTTTTGTCTTGTTACCTGTTCAACTAAACGCCAGAACTCTTCCATGGTATAGCCCTTAAGCAGTTCCTTCATGAGTTTTTTCACTTGGTAATAAATCATTTGGGCTTCGCCTTTGTCTAAACTTTCCTGCGGACCCTTAATGCGCCTGAAAAGCTCGTCCATTTGCCGTGGAGAAGCCCTTATTCCTGCTTTCTCCAAAAGCTTCTGTATGAGTGTTTGCTCAGTGTTTCTGCCGACGAAAATTGTTGTTTCTCTGCCTACGATTTCAGGCGGGAAAGGCTCGAAAACTAAGGGGTGAGCCATCATTTCCTCTACATCTTCTTCTACTTCATGGGTGAAAATGTTTTCGCCAATTATGGGCTTATGGAATTGAATAGGTAAAGCGAACGCTTTTTCAGCTGATTGAGCTAGCCTGTAAATCTTTCCTAAATCAACGCCTGTATCAATATTGTAGAGAAGCTCTAACGCTGTTACAACTTCTTCAAACGGAGCTATTCCAGCGCGTTCACCAAAGCCCGCGATGCATGTGTGTATGTATGACACGCCTTCTTCCACAGCAGCCAGAGTGTTTGCAGTTGCCAACCCGAAATCGTTGTGACAGTGAATTGAAAGCGCTACTTTATTTTTCACAGAATCAGGTAAACCATCTCGAACATGCGACATTAAATAACGCATAGAAAGCGGTCTTATGAATCCAACACTGTCAGCTATCGCTAACCTTCTTGCCCCAGCAGTGGCTGCTGCTTCAAAAATTTGCAAAATATCTTCAAGCGGGGTTCTGGTGCCGTCCATGAGAACGAAGTTCACGGTTGCGCCATGCTTTTTTGCGTAATCTATGCTTTCAACTATTCTTTGTTGGGCTTGCTCTTTAGTTAATTTCAACGTGTATTGCAAGTTTAAACCATTAAAGGGTGTCTCGATGGTTACTTCTTTTATACCGCATTCTAGGCAGGCGCCTACACTGTTTTTGGTTGGCTCAGCGGAAGCCGTAAGCTTTGCGTTTGAGAAACTTTCGTTTACGATGCGTTTAACATTGCGTTTTTCATCTTCGGACAAAGCTGGGAAACCCACGTTAATCTCAGCGACGCCTGCTTCGTCCATTAACTTGGCCAGCCTAACTTGCTCAACGTAAGTTAAATAAACGGTTGGCGCTTTGATGCCTTCCCTGAAGGTTTCATCCCAAATAAACACTCGGTCGGGAAGTTTAGGCGGCAAATTCTTTCTTAAACGATTATAATTCGCAATTAGCCCTTGCGCTTCAAGCTTTTTAAATATCGTCTTTCTCATTGAGACACAATCCAACAATATGAAAGATAAACAGTATGTTTAAATTGCAAATTCATATATAAAAGCTACATTTTTCAGAAGTCACAGTAGTGTTCCAAGTATAATTAAAAAGATTTTTAGCCCTTTTTCCAAAGCTTTTTTGCAAAGGATTTAGTTTGGTTTCTTGAAATAAGGTTTTTAGATACAAAAGTTTTAAGTGCAAAAAGCGGAATGTATTAGCAGCCGAGGGTAAACATAAAATGAGCAGCCTCAGAAACACAGTTGAAAAAATAAAAAGTTTAGAAGCGGAAAAGAAAAATCTTTTACTTGAAATTGAAGAACTCCAAAAAACCGCTGACGCAAAGGCTACTGCATTAGAAAGTGAAGTTGGCGCACTGAGGGATGAAATTAAGTCGCTAAGAATTCTGATGGGCGGGTCAGAACACAAGCGCAGATCGGAGACTCAAAAAATAAATTCGGTTGCAGAGTTAGTTAAGCGCTAGAATAATTAAGCTTGTTAGTGCTGATTGTTGTTCACGCGGTATAGGAATTTTTCCTATGACGTTTGCGATGCATATTCGGGACATTTCTTTTAGAGTCAAGAGAATGCGAAGAAAAATTTTGGTTTTTTGTTAGCTTTTTGCATGAAGCTTCTCGCGGCTATTTTTGTGGAATTCGTGGTTTTCTTCGCTTGAGAAATGAACTGATTGTTAGCGTGGTATGTTGCCTGATTAATCTGTAGATGGAAAAATAGAAGTACATATCATATAGATATGCGTGATACTAATTATGCAATTATGTCTTCCTCGTTGAGGAGTAATTTAGGAGAAGGAGAGCTACAGTATGAGGAGAAATCAGCTGACAGCAGCGAACATGCTCTGCTTATCGGCAACGGTTGATATATTCCAGTTTTTGACTCATGCAGGTTCTGGAAACGTCGCTTTTATCATGATACTTGACTCTCCGAATACAACCAAACAAATGAGCCACCACCTACGTGGCAAGAGTCCTGGTCTAAGTCAACAAGAAACATGAGGATGAAAAAGCATGAAGAAACTACAAGTCATAGTAATCGTGCTTTTCATTTCGCTAACAATTTGCACGTTAGCTAATTTCCAAGTTAAGGCTCAAGGAGCTACCATCGGGACGGCTGGGAAGATGCAAAGTAACCGGGTATTTATGGCTCAAAAGATGGAACCGCGATGGCTTAAACGGTTTGAACCTTCTCTCACGTGCACGGCTACAATAAACCCTACAACAGCGAATGCTGGCGAAACCAAGACCTATGTTATCCAGATTGTTAACCTCCAAAACGCCTTCCCTGGTTACTCTGGCGGTACTCTTAAATGCGCAAATATTACCATTCCCTCAGGTTTTTCAAGTGTCACTGTAACAAGTGCTAAACATTATGACTCTAACGGTAATCTAAAAACTACGTGGAATTACGGTGCGGATGCGTCGCAAATATGGGTCTGGGAAGGGAGTCAAGGGGGTGATGATGCCAGCCAAGGGCAATATGTCAACGTGACTTTCTCTGCTAAGGCTCCAACTATTATGGGAACATACACATGGACCACATACGTCTATAAAAATGCCCCATCCTCTAGCCCCTTCATATGGCCAAATATTTGTAATTCATTAGGTGCTGTCTACGGTTCGCAGCCAACTGTGACTGTAAGCACAGCGGCGGGTGCAACCACTCACTTGGTGGTTTTAAGTGGGACTTCTCAGGTTGCTGGTACGCCTTTCACTGTGACGGTTACGGCTGAGGATGCACATGGGAACACGGCTACGGGCTATACTGGAACAGTTCACTTTACTTCTTCAGATGGTCAGGCGGTTTTGCCTGCTAATTCAGTGCTTTCGTCTGGCACGGGAACTTTCAGTGTTACTTTGAAGACTGCGGGTTCTCAGTCGATTACGGCTACGGACACGGTGACTAGCTCGATTACTGGTTCTCAATCTGGCATCACGGTTTCTCATGCTGCTGCGGCTTCTAGCGTTGTGATTTCTCCTGCGGGTGCATCGGTTACGGCGGGGGCGTCTCAGACTTATTCGGCTATGGCTACTGACGCTTACGGCAACACTTGGGATGTGACTTCTTTGACAACTTGGAGCATAAGCTCTGGTGCTGGCGGTTCATGGAGCAATAACGTCTACACTTCAGCGACTGCCGGTTCTTGGACAGTTACCGGGACTTACGAGACTATAACTGCTACTGCGCAGTTGACGGTGAATGCTATTACTTACCAGATTACGGTTATTCAAGGTGCTCATGGCACCATTGTTCCTGGTACGACCACTGTTGACTTTGGTGCTACTCCAAGCTTCACCATAACGCCAGATGCTGGTTACCACATCGCGAGTATAACTGCTAACGGTGCGTCGGTGACTGTTACTTCGCCTTCGGGTCAGACTTACCAGTTTACCGCTGTTTCAACTGACGGTTCATTGACTGCAACTTTCGCGATCAACAACTACGATGTCACTGTCAATGTAGGCGCTGATGGTTCATCGAATCTTGCTTCTCAGACAGTTAATTGGAATACACAACTGAACTTTGTCTTAACGCCCGATGCAGGTTACAGTGTTTCAAACGTAGCTGTTAACGGAACCTCCGTTGGCACAGTTACTTCTATAAGTCTAACAATTACAGGCGACACCACCGTCTCTGTGAACTTTGCAATCAACACCTACAGCCTAACAGTTAACGTGGGGACTGATGGTTCATCAAACATTGCTTCCCAAACAGTTAACTGGGGTTCAGCGGAGAACTTTGCATTTACCCCTGATACAGGCTACAGCATCGCCGATGTCGTAGTTAACGGAACTATTGATGAAGGCGCGATTACTTCTTTGAGCCTAACAATTACCGGGCCTACCACTGTCAGCGTGAATTTTGCGATTAACACCTACACAATCACTGTTACTCAGACTACTAACGGCCAGATTGCTCCTGGAACGAGCACTGTTAACTATGGCGCTACTCCAAACTTCAGCATTACACCAAATACTGGCTACCACATCACGAGTATAACTGCTAACCGCGCGTCGGTGACTGTTACTTCGCCTTCAGGTCAGACTTACCAGTTTAGCGCGGTTTCAACTGACGGTTCATTGACTGCAACTTTTGCGATTAGCACCTACACGATTACGGTTACTCAGGGCGCTAACGGTGTTATTTCTCCTGATACGAGCACTGTTGATTACGGCGGTAGTCAAACCTTCACCATTACACCGAATACCGGTTACTCCATTGCCTCTTTGACGGTTGACGGCTCGCCGTTTGCGGTTGCATCATCTTATGCTTTCAGCAATGTCCAGGCACCTCACACTATCAGCGCGACTTTCGCGATTACCTCTACAACACCGATAGGGTCCTCACCATCACCAACACCAAAAGAGTCCTCACCATCACCAACACCAAAAGAGTCCTCACCATCACCAACACCAAAAGAGTCCTCACCATCACCAACACCAGCCTCCCAACACCATTGTATGTGGTGCTTGTCGCGGTTATAACCGCCGCAGCAATCATTTTAATCTCCACATTACTAGCAATCAAACGTCGAAGACGAAAACCTGACAACAAATTACAGGAAATAGCCAGCCTCAAAAACACAGTTAAAAAAATAAAAAATTTAGAAGCGGAAAAGAAAAACCTTTTACTTGAAATTGAAGAACTCAAAAAAATGGCTAACGCAAAAGCTACTGCTTTAGAAAGTGAAGTTGGCGCACTGACGGGAAGAAGTTAAATCGCTAAAAATTCTGATGAACGGGTCAGAACAACAAGTGTAGACCGGAAGCTCAAAAAATAAATTTTTTTGTAGTGTTATTTAAGCGCTCGAATAATTAAGCTTGTTAGTTCTGGTTACTGTTGTTCAGGCGGTAGAGGAGTTCTTTGAAGAAGAGCGTTTATAGCATTAGCCAGTGCGTTGCATGCTGCTTGCCTTGTGTCTATAGATGTGTCGGTTTCGAGTTTTTCAAGTTCTTTATGTAAAGCTGTCCACTTTCTCTGTAATTTCTTGTTTCTTCTTCTCGTAATTGTCGTGTAGTTTCTCTTGTTCAGCAGTGAAGCTCTGCAGTGCCACTTCTAACCCGTTCTTTGTAGACTTTAGGTTCTGTTTTGTCTGAGCAAGCTTTTCCGCGGCTTTCTTTCGAGCCATCACCTTGTAAAACCTGATTTTAATTTCTTCCTGACCTGCCACATCATCATCTAACTCGCGGATTTCAGTACTTAAACGCTGAACATCTGCGTTTCGCTTGAAGCTTAGTTCTCTTGTTTTTTCAGCATATTCTTTATCGGTTTCCACCAGAAGATGATTGTTGTCAGCTAGTTCCTTTGCTTCACCCGTAAGGTTTGTTTCTTGAAGCCTTTTTTCGGCAAGTGCACCTTCAACGTCAAGAAAAATCTGGGAACGCTCCTTAACAAATTGCTCGTCCACTTTTATGGCGGGGTTTGACTCGAATTCAGAAATTATCTGGCGCAGATTAACGAGCCAATCATCGAAATATTGGCTGAAAGGTGAAAGCGCAAAAATTTGATTGCCAAGCTTGCTTAAGATGCCCAGATTTTTTTCAACAACTTCCTTTGCAGAAATCTCAGTTTCTTCTTGATGGTAGTTGCCACCTAATCGCTGCTTTTTTTCCTTTGCTTTCTTTTCATGCGCAGACTTTGAGTATTGCCGAGCAGCACTTCGGCGTGAACCAGTTTGAGGCCTGTAGCTCATAAACAAACCAGTGTGCGCAAGAAATATTTAAACAATAACATATTTCCGCAAGCTGATTGCGCTTTGTTTACTAAAAAATGCCAGCCGCAAAATTTCAACCATACTCTTCTTTTTTGCTTTTTTCTGTGTTTTTACGGTCTCATGAGGCTTACGTTTACTTAATACCAGTATAGTTCCTGCTATCGCAAGAATGGCTATTACAATCACGATTGCGTAAATTGCCGCTGCATTCGATGAACTATTTGAATTAACGGCTTTTTGCGTGGGTGACGGAGAGCTTGTGGCGCTTGGAGTAGCTATAGGTGCAGTTCCTTGAAGAATTGGCAGCTCAGTCTGAACTAGTAGCGAATAGCTTTTAATTTGTTCGCTTGAAGGTACCTGTGACTGATTTAAGTCAAATGCGCTAATTTGGAATGAGACCGATCCAGAAGGTGCTAGTGCAACGGGAGTTAGGTAATCTGTGTATCCTACCGCGACTACGGTACCTGCAGAGTTGTAAAAGGCTCCAACCACCGTTATGTTTTGAGCCGTTTGGGTGCCGGTATTTTGAATGATGCCGTTGACCGAGTAGGCACCGTTATAATCTCCACTGGTGCCAACTGCTCCTGAACTACTTGTAATTTTCAAGTCTGGATATTGATAGCTACTTGTTGCATTCGCCTCAGAAACTATAAGGGTAATATTAGAGATATCTACCGACCCCCATTGTCCATCAGGGGAGCTGTTGGGCTGAGGAAACTCCATGTAAAAGGGCGCTTCCTGCGTTGGGGTTAGGTATGACACCCAAACCTGAGTGTAAGAATCTGCTTGTTCCACCCCGCCTGAAGAGTATACTGCACCTGTCAAAATTACTGGGTTAACGGTGTTTGCACCATCATTCTGGACTTCACCGACCACATCGAGATACCCCAATGAGTCAATATAATAGCTATAGCTTACAATCTTAATGCCTTGTGTTTGGCTATGTACGCTTGGAACTAAAGTTAATCCCAAAGATAACAGGGTCAACACAACAATGAAATACAATGTACTTTTTCTCATGAAACTAACCCCTCATCTATACAAATCCCAACAATACAACTTTGTACTATAAAATAGTTTTTCAAAATTAGACCTAAATGACAAATATGACTTTTTGACCAAGATTTTTACAAACAAAATTTTCATAAGATTGCAATTCAAACTCTAAAGGAAAAAGTGTAGCCGCATAGAGCAGCAAATACCACCACTTTATTTCTTAAATAAACTACTAAAACAAGACAATCATCGAAGAGACATTCAGGGAAGAAGTGAAATAACCTTAATTTTTAAGGTCATCAAAAAACAAAATATTGGGTTGTGGGGTTTGGAGACAGTTTGAGGGGGAGAAGGGAGAGCGAGAAAAAATATAATTTCTCCAAACCTTTCCACCCAACCCATTGTTTTGGTTTTTTGTTTTTTTATCCCCTCCTACGTTACAAGGCTTTGAAAGCCTCGAACCACCTGTTATACATCGACAACATATCTAAGGAGACGCTTGGTTTACGCTCTTCCAAGATTTGGCGGAAATCAGCCATCGTTAAAGATCTCGGCTTAGCCTCTTTATCCATTGCTTTGCCTGACTCGAAGAATTCTCCGATAAGGCTTAGCTGGGCAGATTGGCAAACATCACGTATATCGCTTCCTGAGAAGCCCTCAGAAAGCCGAGCTAACTCTTGCAAGTCCACATCCGTGTCTATCTGCAGATTGCTTGAGTAAAGTTTTAGCATGCTTAATCTGGTGGCATTGTCTGCTAATGGTACAAGAATTCTTTTCTGGAAGCGCCTAATGAACGCCCAATCCAAATCCCAAGGCTTGTTCGTAGCGCCAATAACGTAAACGTGAAGAGCTTTGCCCTTGTCAACAATGCCGTCCATTTCCTTTAGGAACTGGTTGCGGACGCGTATTTCTCCGCCGACCTCGTTTGAATGCGCTCCCATTAGCGAGTCTAATTCGTCAACAAACACGATGGCTGGTTTACCCTCGTTTGAGGATTTGCGAGCTGAACCAAACAATTTAGCGACATTCTGCTCAGCTTCCCCCAGCCACTTTGACATAATAGATGCTGCATCAATAGAGTAGAAGTTAGCATCAATCTCCGTTGCAACCGCTGCTGCCAACAAAGTTTTACCGCAGCCAGGTGGACCAAAAAGCAGTATGCCTCGTGGCCAGCCTAACGGGAACAAGTCAGGTCTTTGAACTGGATAAACGATGGCTTCTTTCACTGCTTTTTTAGCAGTATCTAAGCCTACAACTTCATCCCAGTTTACTTTGGGTTTCTCGGTCATTACGAGTTCTTCATTGTTTGGTTTTCCGTTTCCGTTGCCGTTGCCTTCCATGGTTGCTCCTCCACCTTGGCCATCATTGTTGCTTGCTTCATTCATTTCAGTTGATGAAACGGCTCCCTGCAATGCTTTGATTCTTTCTTGGTAAGCGATTGCTCTTTGAACGTAAACTTTATTCAAACCGTATTCGGGGTAAAGCTGCACAAGTTGCAAGAGACTCTCAATTGCTTTTTGATAGAGGGTTATGGCTCTGCCTTTTTGTCCTTGCTTATCTAAGCGTACAGCATCTAAAGCGTACGCTGTCGCTGCTTTTTCTAGTTCATTTGAGGCGCTCATTTTTTTTCTTCTCCTATTCAGGCGATTTTAACTCAATTTTTATTTTGCCCTTTGTTCCTAAACTTTCAAGGGCACGCTCAATTTCTTCATTGGAAGTTTGCAGTTCACTTGAACAGCGACTTAAATCTACCTCGCCATTAGTCTTGCGGACATATTCGAGAAGCACATCTTCCAAGCAAGGCTTCTCAACCTTCAATGAGAACTCTTTAATTTCCGACTTCTTGTAGGAGAATACAGTCTTTGATGGGTCAAATCCAGTTTCTTCAGTAGTTTTATGCCCAATCATCTGTGAAGAACTAGCGGTAAGAGCAACAAGCTCCTTAATCGGCGTCTTCTCTTTCACCGGTGAACCTGCAGGTGGCTCTGGAAGAGTTTCAGCTATTTTTTGCTGCATGAAGCATGTAACTTCTTTTAGTATTTCTTCGCCGCCTTCAGTCTTCTTGCCAACCGGAATCAAATTTTCGTCAGCGGAGAGCTTTGTTGCATGAAGCGTCTCTTGGATTGTGTAGTTAACGTTATCGAGTTCCGAGCTAACATCAGGTAAGACCTGGAATAGCTCTTGAGAAACATTTTGAAGCAACCGCAATGCAGGCTTCAAATCAGAAACAATGTCGCCTAGTTCTTTTATTGTTTCAAGCCGAAGAATCACTCGTTCAATAGCTAACTGAACATTATATAGAAACTTTACAAGCTTTCGGACTTCAGCCAGCTCAGTAGCGCAAATTGCAGCTTTTTCCCGATTATTCTTTTTCAACGCACCCATGCAAGTTTCAAAAAGTATGCGGTCTCTTTCTTTTAATCGAAAACTCGCTTGCTCCAGCTTATTTTGCTGAACCCTAAGAGTGGTAATAGATTTGTTGGCGACTTCACGTACAGGTGGAGGGGTTTGATTAATTAAACTTAGACTTTTGATGTCTTATCCCTCCACAGAACGATATTTTCACTTTGTTGGCTATTATTATATGCCAGCTTTACCGATCTCTTTAACGTAGACAACCACTGGAGGCTCAGGCAGTTTCTGGGCAACACTTACTTGTTCAGCGTAAGTTTTCGTTCTCTGTGTGGTGTCTTGTGAATCGCCTAGCAGTACGCTTGAGACTTTGCTTTTTGTCAGCTCGAAATCAGTTTTTTCTAAAGTGGCACGTTTCAGTGTTTCTTGTAGAAGTGCGAAAGCGTTCTTGTAGTTTTCTTCGTCTACTTTGCCTATTTCGTGTTCAATTTCAAGGTTAGCAATGGCATAGCTGAGTGATGATATTTCTTCTTGGCATCGTTCAATTTCTATGGCAGCTTCGTCGACAATGATTTGGGCGTCCTTCTTTAGTTGAGTTAAAACGCTGGTGAAACTATTGTGAAGTTCCTGATAGAGGTCTGGCGAGATTTTTCTTTTGTCATTTAGATCTTTTAGAGCCTGGTCTTTACGCCATATGAGAGGAATCTGGTCACAAAGGATACTTGCTTGGTTTTTAATTTTTGATATGAATGTGACTTCAGCACCATTAAATTTCAAGGTTTCCATGGGCTGTTTTGTGAATTGACCGTCTCCAAATTCGACGAATACAGCGTCAAATTTTCCGCTCGGTGTTAATGCGAAAGATGCAACTTTACCAATTATACGACCATACTCGTTTTTAATAGGTTTACCAATATAAAGAAAAAGATTGGAGTTAGACATGTTTGTTGTTTTCCTCCTATTTTAGAAACTCTGTGTTGATTTTTCTGTTTGTGAGGCTGGGGTTGATGGCATTCCTGGGGGCAGATCTGGGAACTTGTCCTTTATCTTCTGCTCTGCAACTGTTGCTGCTTCTGTGAGAATCTTTGATGCGTCCTCGTTTACTGTGTCAAAGTTTAGTGTCATTCCTGAACCTTGGCCTGCTTCGATCATGATTCCGCTTAGCATGTTACCAATTTCGCCCAGTTCGCTCTCTGCTTCTGGAAACACGCTCACTAAGCCCGCTTTGACTGAACGTAGAACTCCTACGGCTGGGCCTAAGGTTGATACTACGTCGCCTAGTTCTGATACTGTTCGTAACCTTAATGTAATTTGTTCAAGTGCAAGTTTAGCATTCATTATTAACTTTGACATTTTTCGAACTTCAGCTAACTCGTTGGCGAATACATTTGCGCGTGCGCTGTCATGCTTTGCATAAGCGTCAACTATTCTGGCGAAGATTGCTTTGTCTCTTTGGCTGAATCGGTCAGTGGCTTGATCAAGCTTCTGTACTTGAAGATCGATACGCCTGACGGCGAAGTCTAGTCGTGGCTTCAATGGTCCCGGTGGTTTTACAGCGTCTTTAATGCGGTTTGAGAATGGCTCATCTTCCCGTTTACTTTCCCACTTTTTTGCAAATCTTTCTGACAATTTCGATTACCTCTGAAGACAGAAATGCAGAGAACAATCTTATGCATTGTTAATATGATGGAAATATGCACGTATAGCTGTACAGCTATATGTCGCGTAAAAAGTTGCTTTAGGCTTTAAATGGAAGAGTTAAAGACGATGTAAGCGCTAAACCGTTTAGACAAAAATATGTAAGTTAGACTAAAAAGAAGCGCCAAGTAATGCTAAAAACAAAAAGGTGATTGAATGAATAGTAGATTAAAAATATTTGGTATAATAGCTGTTTTAGGTTTCGTAGCAGGCATTATAGCACAAGTCACAGCAGTCTTTGTTATCCCATGGATGATTGCAGTTTTGCCGTTGCTCGGCGGTATGACAAGCTTCCTGATTTCAGGATTCGCTGGTGCATGCTTAACAGTTGCGATAGTCGGCGCTTGGGCGTATATGACCGGAAAAAAAGAACCCTACTAAATAAGAACCAACTCTCCAGCCTCCTTTCTTTATTGAACCCCTTTTTTAACGAAACCTAAAAATTCAGGAAAAAATGTTGAACTTTAGTGGACTCAGTAGCGGAAAAAGACTTCACAAGCCGCCAGCATAATTTCCCCGCCTTTAGCTTCATCGTACCTCGATTTCCTCATCGTCCAAAGTTATAGCGCATCGCACCAACTTATTTGCGTTTCTTAAAAGAGTTTGAAGCCTTCAACACTTCAAACATTGAATAGGCTGCTGAACTTCATCAGGTAAATCCCCAGGCTTCTCGAAGGGATGATTAGTCATTTGCTTTTGAGTTTGACGGGAGTTTCTGGACGAATTCCTCGTCTTCACTTATAAAAAATGCATATAAGAATCGTTTTGTACCCTTCAATATAGTGATTAGTATGGTTGATTTGAAAATAGATTCGAATAAGACAGCGTTAGTTGTTATTGATGTGCAAAAGGGCATTGTTGCACTCGACAGAAAACTTGAGCCTAACACTGTAAGCCAAGTTGTCGCAAACGTCTCAAAGCTTGTCATGAAGTTTAGGGATGCTGGAATGCCGGTTTTCCTGGTGCATGTGACATCCGTTGATGGAAGAGACATGCTGCATCCCGTAGTCGACCAGCAGGTTCAGTGGGGTTCAGCTCCTAGGCCTGCAGATTGGTCAGAGTTTGTGGAAGAAATAAAGCCCACAGGCAAAGACATAGTTATAGCGAAGAGGCAGTGGGGTGCTTTTTACGGAACCGAACTTGATTTACAGCTGAGACGCAGAAAAATAGAAACTATTGTCCTCTGCGGAGTTTCAACCAACATAGGCGTGGAGACAACTGCCAGAGACGCATATCAACGCGGATACAACCAAGTCTTCGCCACAGACGCGATGGCTGCAAACAGCAAAGACGAACATGAAGCAACCCTAAAATACATTTTTCCAAGAATCGGACTGCTAAGGACCACAGACGAAATCTTAAAAGCCACAACAGAAAACAGCCACAAATCTTAGGCAGATTCCTTTTTCTAAAATGGCTTGCTTTTATTTTTTATAGGTTCCCATATTATCTTCAGTTTTAGCGAATCTATAGTGGCGGTGCTTTGTTTAATGCAGCCCTCCATTTCTTTTAATGAACTCTTCAGCTGAAATTGGGGGCATGATAACAATGTTTTCTTTCTCTATTTTCAGGCGAGCTTTTCCTCCAACTTGTAACCCGACTTTATCCCGCATCGCTTTAGGCATTAGAACACGCCCTTTGCGGTCAACAATTACTTCTTCAGCGCTCATTTTTACCCACAAAAAGTGACCTACCTAGGAAATATAAACTTTATAGCAAATAAATCAAACCGCTACCGCTAAAGAAACATGGCAAATGACCGCTATAATAGTTTTTAGCGTCTCACCTATTTTTTAGCCAAGAATAAATAAGGCTAAAGAAGCCATCAGTCGGAGCCTAACAGTTTTACCTTCGAAGATATTTCATCAGAAATCTGCTCTCTACTCTTGCCGTCAGTTGATATTCCAAAACTTTTGGCAGTGTCAACCAAAATTTCATCCTTAGTCTTTATAGTAGCTGGTGCAGTAACATTAGAAGTTGACCGCACAGATGTATCAGCATTTGCAGATTCACTGAATTCTTTTGAAGCTTTCTCAAATTCGCCTTTAGCTCTGCCTAACGCTTTGGCAAACTCAGGAATCTTCCCCGGGCCCCACATTATGATCACGATGGCAACGACGCCAATAATAAGCAATTCCATTCCATCCATTTAAAAATCTCCTTTTACCTTCTAAAGTTAAACTTAACTCTTGAATTCTTAAATACGTTTGTTACTGTGTGTTAACAATCACAACTCGCTTGCCACTCTTTCAAGTATGCGGTTATGTTTAAAAATAAATTTTTGATGTAAGTAGATAAATATACGGTCGAATATCTTGTGAAGCAAAGAAAAAGCAAACAAGGTTTAAGGCTGATACACGTGAATAAGAAGCCACTCTGGAATTGATTTAATGAAGTACATACTCGTTGTTGGAGATGGGATGGCTGATTACCCTGTTCCTGAATTGGGAAACAAGACTCCGCTTCAAGCAGCATACAAACCAAACATGGATTCAATAGCAGCCAAAGGCCAAAGCGGCCTCATCAAAACAGTTCCTGACGAGTTAAGCCCAGGCTCAGAAACTGCGATATGTTCACTGCTGGGGTACGATCCAAGAAAGTATTGCACGGGTAGAGGCCCGCTTGAAGCGCCTTCCAGAGGAATAAAGCTAGGGAAAATGATGCAGCTTACAGGTGTAATTTGATAACTGAGAAGGATGGAGTTATCGTTGATTATTCAGCTGGTCACATAACAACTGAAGAATCAAGCAAATTAATAGCATCGATAAATAAAGCGTTTGGAAAACTAGGCAAAATCGAATTCTATCCAGGTCTCGACTACAGGCACTTTCTGATACTGCGAAACATCCCAAAGCCAGAGCTTATCCAATGCACCCCACCACATGACGCTATTGGAGTAAATGTTTCAGCGGTTTTGCCAGAAGCCAAGTCGGCAGAAGCCGAAAAAACAGCGAGATTGCTCAGAGAGCTAATTATTCGTTCTGGAGGTATTCTGCGGTCTCACCCCGTAAACATTGCACGGGAGAAGGCAGGCAAGAGACCGGGCAACCTGATTTGGCCGTGGGGAGGCGGCAAAAAACCGTCAATGCCAACGTTGAAGGAAAAGTATGGTTTGAAAGCTGCAGTCATATCTGCGGTTGATTTGGTGAAGGGAATCGGCACTTACGCTGGAATGGAAATAATCAACGTTCCAGGGGCAACGGGTTTGTATAACACTAACTATGAAGGCAAAGCAGATGCTGCACTAAAAGCTCTTGAGGATAATGATTTGGTTTTTGTTCATGTCGAAGCACCAGACGAAGCGGGACACTGTAAAGATTATGCCCTAAAAGTTAAAACGATTGAGGACTTAGACAAGAGGCTGCTAGGCAGAATTCTCGACGGCTTAACGGAGCCATATGCGATTGCGATATCGCCTGATCATCCCACGCCGATTAGAATCGGAACGCATTCAAGAGACCCCGTGCCTTTCGCTATTAAGTCGCCGTTTTTGAAGCCTGACGGCGTTAAAAAGTTTGATGAGTTTTCTGCAAGAAATGGAGCATTCGGTCTAGTGGAACATGACTACCTTATTTCGCTTCTTATCTCTTCATCTAAACGGTAATTTATAAAAGTGAATTTTTGCTTAATTGCTATTTTCTAAGCAGTCGGTTCCGAGTCGATGGCTTTTATCCGTTTACTGATGACTTTTTGGATGTCAGGGTCTTCTTCTCTGTGCTTTGCTTCAACCAAAAGGTTTTTTGCTACATGAAGGCTTTTTCCGCCAAAAATTTTAGCAAAGTTGCTGGAGCGTTTTTCAAGTAAGCGAAGGTATTGAGGCAGAACGCAGACGAAGTTTAACGGGTAACGTTTGCCTTTGTCTAAGTCAACTACGACCAGTTTGACGCAACTGTCAAGTCTTTGATTCCCTCTCTTGATTACATAGAGTTTTAAGTTCAACTTTCCCCCACCAACCGATAACTTGTCAAGTTTATGCTAACTATAGGTTTAACTCTTCGTTATATCTTCCTTTGACTTCAAGTCATATTAATCTTGTTGAGAATCAGAATGAACCTTTTTGTTAATTTGACACAACAAGAAACAGGAATAATAGAATTCACATTCAAATGTAATTTCAGGGCAAATCAGTCTATTTTAAGCTAAACAGTTAAAGCACCCTTTTGCCCGAGTAGTTTATCCAAGAAAATGCAAATTGAAAATTCAAACTCTGTTTTCGAATTACTCGCTAAACCTGTCCGCAAGGCATTAGCAGAGCTTGGTTTTTCAGAACCTACTTTGCCGCAGACTTTGGCGTTTCCCCCGGTGCTGGAAGGTAAGAATGTGCTTTTGATTGCGCCAACGGGCACTGGAAAAACAGAAGCCGTTCTGCTCCCCGTCTTTTCGAGGCTGGTTGAACAGAAAAGTCAAGAGCAAAAGGGCATACAAGTAATTTACATTACGCCTCTTCGCGCATTGAACCGCGACATGTTCAAGCGCTTAACGTTCTGGAGCCAGCAATTAGACATAACTGTTGAAGTTCGCCATGGCGACACAGAAATGAAAATCCGCAGAAAGCAAGCGCTTCGACCGCCTCAAATGCTGGTCACCACGCCTGAAACTTTGCAGGCGATTCTTCCCGGCTCACAAATGCGCAGACACCTAAGCAACGTACAATGCGTCATTATTGATGAAGTGCATGATTTGGCTGAAAGCAAACGTGGTGCGCAACTTGACAATAGCGCTTGAACGAGTTCTTAGAGGTAACGGGCAAAGAGTTTCAAAGAATCGGCTTATCCGCAACAGTGGGCAACCCGCAGGAAGTTGCGCGTTTTATTGCTGGAACCAACAGAGAAATCAGCATTGTGCAAGCGGTTTTGGCTAAAAACTACCGCTACAGAGTGGAATATTTAACGCCGACCGAAAAAGATTATGAATTAGCTGCAAAACTTGAAACAACGCCCGAAGCATCAGCAAGAATCCGAAGGTTAATCGAACTAATCGACAGCCATAAATCATCTTTAGTTTTCGTCAATAGCCGAACTATCGCCGAACTGCTTGGACACAGATTCGACCAACTTAACCGCGATGATGTAGCTGTGCATCATGGTTCTCTTTCAAAGGAGGAACGCGTCAGCATAGAAGACGCTTTCAAAGCTGGAACGCTTAAAGCAATCATTTGTACGAGCACGCTGGAACTTGGCATAGACATCGGCAACGTGGATTTAGTTATTCAATATATGTCGCCACGGCAAGTCAGCAGCCTAATTCAGCGTGTGGGCAGAAGCGGGCACAGTCTTGAGCGGCTCTCAGAAGGAGTAATCGTCACTGCGTATCCCGATGACACTTTGGAGTCAATGGCAGCTGTGGAAAACGCCAACCAAAACAGACTTGAACCAGTGCTTTTGCATAAAAATGCTCTGGATGTTTTGGCTCATCAAGTTGCAGGCATCCTCATGGATAAAGAAACCATAAGTCAAAGGGAACTCTTAAAAATCGTTAACAAAGCTTACCCGTATAGCACGCTTACGTTCGAAAAGCTTCAAGAAGTTGTATATTTTTTAGAGAGCCTACACAAACTTAGGCTTGATGAAGAAGGAAAAGTTTTGAAGAAAACGGGAAGAACACGCGAATATTACTACAGCAATCTATCGATGATCCCTGACGAGAAACGTTACCCAGTAATCAACGTATTAAACGACCGCAGAATCGGCACTTTAGGCGACGAATTCATGACCTTGCATGCACGGGTTGGATTGCATTTTATTATGCGTGGAAAGGTTTGGCGTATCGTGCAAATTAACGATGAAACGGGAACAGTGCATGTTGTGCCAGCGGAAGACCCATCAGCTGCTATTCCAGGCTGGGACGGAGAAATCCTCCCGGTACCATTCGACTTAGCGCAGCAAACAGGCGAAATGCGAGAAAAAATCGGCAAACTGCTCAAAGAAGGCAAAAAACCCGAAGCCGCAGCGGAGCAGTTAGCTGTTGAATTGAAGACTGATAAAGCAACGCTTCTTGATGCCGCGTTGGAAATTGATGAATACCTCAAGACGGGAGCTCCATTGCCCACTCAGAACCGCATAGTCATAGAAGCATTAGACCGATACATTGTTGTTCACGCGTGTTTCGGCGAGATAGTTAATCGCACGTTAGGCGGAATATTTGATTCCGATTCTCTCGGAACGCGAAGCTATTACTGGCTGGTGGACCGATGGCTACCGCATTTTAATTGAAACAACGCACAAATGTTCCAGGCAAGAGATTGAAGGCTTGCCAAAAGAGCTATTTGATTTAACTGACGAGCGCATTGATGAGGCTTTTTTGAGTTACGTGAACTCCAAATTTCCTTTCGTCAGCAGGATGAAGGCTATCGCTGAAAGATTCGGCGCCATGCCTAGAGGAAAAACATTAGCTATGTCTGAGCGCGGAGAAAAACTCAAAGCCGCTTTTGAGGGCACACCGATTTATGATGAAACGTTGCGGGAAGCCATGATGGATAAAGTGGACCTGCAAAAAACCAAGCAAATAATGCATGACATAAAAGAAGGAAAAATAACCGTAACTGCACTTGCCCGCGAAAAACCATCGCCGCTGGCATACCACATTTTGATGCAGTACGCTGACACCGCAGAGCTGATGGCTCCTGAACGCGTAATCCTAAGCAACATTGACAGAATGAAACATGCGATTGAAGCCAGAACAGTAAATCTGCTCTGCATGAACTGTGGAACATGGACAAAACTGGTTCGCATAAAAGATTTACCTGATGAGCCGCAATGCGGAAACTGCAATTCAAGATTGCTCACAGTGCTTTACCCACAGCCAAGACGCAGAAAAGTTAAAGGCGGATTTGCAGAAGCGCCGTGAAGGCAAAGAACTTACCCCTGAAGAACTCAAAGAACTAACGCAAGCCAGACGCAAAGCCGACTTGATACTTAGCTATGGCAAACAGGCGGTTAGGGCACTGCAGGTGAAAGGTGTCGGTCCTGAAACGGCTTCGCGGATTTTGGGAAAGATGCATCCCCAAGAGGAACAGTTTTACATGGATTTGCTGAAAGCAAAGATTCAGTATTTGCGCACAAGAGAATTCTGGGACAAATAGAGACTTTGAAAATTCAGCGGTCTGATTTTTTTAAGAGAAGAAGAAGCTTGGTGGAACCGTTTTTCTTCTTCCAAAATCAATTCAAGCGTAGCATTATAAGCTGATTGCTCTGATAGAGCATTTATTCCTAAGAGGGCTTATCCGTAAGGGCTTATCTCAAGTTCTCACACAGGCTAAATAAGCTGCTTTGTAGTTGTGAACTTTTAATTAAAACTTTGAATCAGAATGGGCGTTTCTCTCTTCAGCTTCTTGGGCCAGTAGCTCTTTGATGTTTACGCGTTTCTTTAGTTTTGGAGAAGAAGTGGTTATGAAGTATTCAGTGTAGCTGCCTTTGACTTGCGTTTTTTTAATAATTATTTCTTAATCGCGCAATTCAAGCGTTACTTCGTCACCTGGCTTTAATCCCAAGGGCTTCCCTCATTCGCTTAGAAATTACCACCTGCCCTTTCGGTCCAACGTTTTTTGTAAGCATTCTTCACTACCAAATAGCGACAGTTATACTTTTATTTGTAATTTCCACCTATATGGTTATGCTTTTCCCTGAGGTAAAGTTAAGGCGGTGAAACGGGAGAAAAGCATTTTGAATTGCGATAAGAATTTTAAGGTTCAATAAGGTTTACTGTTAGGAAAAATATTGATGACGATTAAAGCAGTTCTATTTGACATGTTCGATACTCTGATGATGATTAGGAAAAACAACGATTTTTACAGCCCATCGTTAATGAGAATGCATAGGTACCTCAATAGTAATGGCGTAAACGTTTCTTTTGATACCTTCCAAAAAGCATACATCAAAACTCGCGATGAACTCTATGCTAAAGCTGATGAAAACTTAGAGGAGCCGCACTTCAATGTTCGCGTTTCTGAAACATTGAAAAGCTTAGGATATAACCATGATGTTTCTAGCCCTATTGTGGCTTCGGCAACGGCTGAGTTTTGCGAGGAATTCATGACTTTTGTTTATTTGGATGAAAATACCGAGAAGCTTTTGCGTATTTTGCATGGAAAATATAAGCTGGGCATTATTTCTAATTTTGCCATTCCCGAATGCGTGGACAAACTGCTCAAAACCCATGGCTTAGATAAACTGTTCGATGCTATAGTGGTTTCTGGAGCAGTTAACAAGCGCAAACCAAGCCCGGAAATCTTCGAACGCACTTTGAAGGCGCTGGGCGTTTCTGCTTCTGAAACAGTTTTTGTCGGCGACACCTTAGATGCAGACATTGAAGGGGCAAAAGCGGTCGGTATGAAAGCTGTTTACATTGAAAGACGCATCGAGAAAGTTGAACAAGTTCATCCCGATCAGATTATTAAGAGCCTCAGCGAACTGCCGATGGCGCTTGAACGTTTCTAGAATAAGGCTTAGATTTTGAGCGATTTTTTGGGGAAATCTTGACTGGGTTACTGATTTCCGTTCTTAGTAGTTGAAGTAATTCAGTGTGCATTTGAAGAAAATTGGAGCCTTTTAGTGTAATGATGTAAACTTTTCTGCCTTCAAGGGTTTTGTGTGTTATTAAATTGTTTTTTACCATGAATTGGAGGTAATCGTGGAGTTGGGTGAAGCTTAAATTTGCTTTATACATTATCTGAGTTTTCAGTGTGCCTTCTTTAGTAATTTCGAGAATTTGCGCCACTATGCTCAGTGTATCTCTTCTTTTAGATTTAGCGCTTAATATCTTGCTTTCACTTCTCTTCTACCCATCATATTAACCAATTAACATTTAAGTTTTTAATTACTCCGCGCTTGCCAATGATGAAAGTACACAGAAAACCTTTATTGTCTCAATGAGAGAAACAACAAGTGAAACAATATGCTGATTGGCGCAATTTCAGATACCCATGATAATTTGCCTCTTGTAGAAAAAGCAGTGAAATATCTTAATGAGCAAAATGTAGGCTTGGTGCTTCACGCAGGAGACTACGTTGCAGGTTTTGTTATTCCAAAATTCAAACAGTTAAACTGTAAACTCGTCGGCGTATTTGGCAACAACGACGGAGACCATGAACTTTTAAAGAAACGGTTCAGCGAAACAGCAAACTGCACAATCCACGACCGATTCGCCGCAGTAACAGTGGATGGATACAGAATCGCTCTGCTACACGGAGAAGAAACCGAGCTCCTCAACGTTATAGTAAACAGCGGATTCTTTGACACTGTAATTCACGGGCACACCCATAACAGAAGCGTCGAAAAGATGGGAAAAACTCTTGCCATAAACCCAGGAGAACTCTGCGGATACCTAACGGGAAAATCCACCTTAGCCTTGCTAGATACGGTTAAGCATGAAGCAAAAATAATAGAGCTCTAAGCCCAATGTTATCCATTTATCGATTAAGCGCTCTTGTTGTATGGTTCTCTTAGCGAATTAGCTTGAATAAAAAGCTGTTTTAATTGTTGGTCGCTTGCTCCTTGGCGCATGGGTGTTAGTATGTCGGTTAGGTTGTCGTTTCTCATGAGGCATGGTTTGAGTTTGCCGTCGCTTGTGACTCGCATTCGGGTGCAGTGCATGCAGAAGTCAGTGTTCTCTATCGGATGCACGACTTCAACGGTTACGTTTGGCAGGTGATAGATGAGGCGGTTGTGCATAAAGGGTCTTTTCTCAATCGTAAGAGCTTTCTCAAGAAGCATCTGCTCTTGCTCGTCTAGGCTGCGGTGATGGGTCGAGTAGTAGGAGTCGCTGACGTTTATGGGGTCAAGCTCTATAAGCTGCAGAACCGAGCCAGTTTGCCGTGCGTACTCTATCATGTCTGGAACATCGCCCACGTTTACGTCTTTTAGGATGACCATGTTGAGTTTGACTGGGCAGAATCCCGCTTCAATGGCGGCTTTGACTCCTGCCAGTGCTTCTTGGAGTTTTCCGCCTGTTAACTTGTGATATGTTTCCTCGTTCAGAGATGGCAAACTAATGTTGATGCGCTTCAACCCCCGCTCGTGAAGCTCCTTCGCCATGTTACCAAGCAAAAGACCGTTAGTTGTTAATGATAAATCCTTCAAGCCAGGCAGCGAAGCTATGTTTGAGACGATTTCTGGGAGGTCTTTGCGCATAAGTGGTTCTCCGCCTGTTAATTTTATGCGTGCAATGCCTAAGCTGACGGCTATTTTGGCTATCTGGACTATTTCTTCAACGGTCATTTTCTCTGCGGAACGGTTTGCGCGTTTTACTTCGCCTTCTCTGTGGCAGTAAACACAGTGAATGTTGCACCGCTGAGTAATCGATATCCGCAGGTTAAGTAGAGGTCTTCCACAGTTGTCTGTTAAACTCATTCGTTATTCCCGTGCGTGCTTAACGATGTGTGGAGATTCGGGCAAAATAAGCATTTCTACCGCAACATGCACAGCGTCAGGGGAACCTGGGATACAAAACAATGCTTTGCCCTTAGCCACACCAGCTACGGCACGGGACAAAACCGCGGCAGAGCCAACGCGGTCAAAGCTTATGCGCCTAAAAAACTCGCCGAAGCCAGGCAGGGTTTTCTCAAAGAACGGCGAAACCGTTTCAATCGTAACATCTGTGGGCGTAATTCCTGTGCCACCGGAAAAGATGGCGACGTCCAAGTCGGGCGTGTTTAGGGCTTGCTGAACTGCATCAGAAATCATGACTTTATCGTCAGCAATTATTTTTTTGAACAGGACATTTTGTCCAGCGTTTCTGAGCAAATCAATCAATGTGTCGCCTGCCAACATCACTAACTGCTGCTTCGCCCTGCTGCATCTGCTTATATCGTGAAGTGCTGCAGATGTAAATGCCGAAATTCAATGTTTTAGGTGCCTTAGCCTTATGCACCTTGGAGCTTTCACTCATGCCAAGCTACACCTTCTTAAACTTGCGCACAACATGAATATTCTCAATTGTCGTGGAAGGATACTGCCCAGCAGCGTCTTTTTCATACTGCTTTGTCATGTCCCAAACAGTCAGCAAACCCATCGAAACCGCGGTGAGTGCTTCCATTTCCACGCCAGTTTGCGCTTTTGCTTTGACGGTTGCTGAAACCTCAACCGTGCCCTCATTCAGCACTTTTACGTCAACTTGCACGTTCGTCAAAGGCAACGGGTGACAAAGAGGAATAAGGCTGCTTGTTTTCTTAGCTGCAAGTACACCGGCGATTTTTGCGGTGTAGAGTGGGTCGCCTTTTGCGATTTTTCCAGTCTTAATTAAATTAATTGTTTCTGACTTCAACTTTATGGTTCCGGATGCGGTTGCTTCCCGAAAAATTTCATCTTTGCCTGAAACATCAATCATTGCCATAGTTTATTCACCTTGTTTATTTTGTTCCCACGCTTCTATTAGGTTTTGCACGGCTTTAGCTTTTGCTGAGTTCTCATTAAACCTGTACATGCGAACGCGACCGTAAGCAAGTCCCTGCAAAATGCCCTCGTCCTCTAAAACCTTCAAGTGCTCAGCTGTTGATGCAAAATTAGTGTGGAGTCGGCGAGCAATATCTGAAACATTAAGCGAACCCAAATTATAGATAAGTTCTAGAATTTTCATCCGAAGCTTCGATGAAAAAACTTCTTCTAACTCCATAACTGTCACGTTCTTCCTTTTTCTACTTCTAATGATGCGCTTAATTCTTTTTCCAGTTCAAATGCTGGAATGGAAAGCAAGGAAACCTGAGTTGACCTACCGCGTACGGTTGAGGTTGCTACTTCAGTTTTTAAAATGCCTAGCGACGAAAGAAACTGGGCATAATTCCACACCTGGGTATGGTTGTTGGGTTTCTCGCTAAACTCTTCGCATATAACAGCGTAAGTCTTTTCAACTTCAGATAATTGTGCGTATGCTTGCTCGTTTTCCTTAAAGTACCGCGCCACTGCTAGTAGGAACAGTTTTTCATGTAAACTAAGCCCAACCAGCTCGCTTCGTCGCAAACCTGGAATAATGCTGGATATTGCCATGCGAACACATTCAGGTCCAACCATATCTGCATCTTGCGCGTCAGCATATTTCCCAGCCCGCCACAATAACTCGATTCCGAAGCGGGCATTTCCAGTTTCTTTAAAAGCTAATTCAGCAATCAGGTCTACAACGTCTTCTTGAACGGCTCCCAACTCAAACGCCATTGAAACACGGGCATTTAAGATGTCAACGAGTTGTTCTTTGCCGTAGCGTTCTAAATTGATGATGCTACGTTGCAGAGTGCTTCTTGCGCTCTCATCTAACTTCTCTAATGCTTTTAAATCACGTAAAATAAAAATAAACGACAACCTCTGCGGCTTGCCCTGCCGCATCTCCTGCAAACGCGTCAACTTGTAAACGGCGTCTGAGCCTTCTTTTTCGATGAGGCTGTCAAACTCATCTAGGGTTAATATTATGAAGGCGTTTTCCTCATCTAAAACTTGCATGAGTACTGCGAGGACTTCTTCTGCAGAGTAGCCACGCGCAGGATAATTGGGGCGAAAAACAGTGACGGCATGGTGCAAAATGGGGGAGAGGCTTCCGCGGTGTTCTCGGCAGTTAACATGTACATAGCGGAATTTTATGCTTCGCTTGTTGGCTTCAGAAGTAAGGTTTGCTCCGAAGTGTTGAGCAAGCGCTGTTTTTCCAGTGCCAACATCGCCTGTTACAATTACTCGCTGAGACATCCTTTCCGGATAGCGAAGGATGAAGCTGAAGAATTCCATTAGCAAGCGGTGTTCTTTTTCTCTGTGAGGCAGCTTCTGCGGAATGTAGTTTATGTCAAGCTTAGCCTCGTCTTTGAACACACTCTGATGAGATGGCAAATTTGATTCCTCAACGGATTAACTTTTTTCTTTTCTGAATATTACTATGTTTTGAAACATAAAGGTATAACTTTGAATGTAAACCTAATATAATTTTACCTCTACATTCATTGCAAGCCTCTGAAGCGTTAAAAGTTCAAGCAGCGAATGGGTAGAGTTACATTTCGAAGCTTTGTTCTCCAAGTTAAACGAAACAGAAAATAACATTACTACAAAAATTGGGAAATGCGTTTTTTTAGTTATCTATTCATTTGTAAATCCATTAACCGTTTACCTCTTCAGGGGCAAACCCACGGTAAATGCTGAGCCTTTTCCTACCTGACTTTCAAAGCTTATAGTGCCGCCTTGGGCTTCTATAACCCGTTTGCATACAGCTAAGCCAAAGCCTTGACCTTTCGGTTTAGTAGTGAATAGAGGTGTAAAGATTTTTTGCTTAATGTCATCAGGGATGCCAACTCCTGTATCTTCAACAACAATTTGCACTTGCCCTTGACTGCCTAGTCTGTGCTTTTATAGTTAATTCTCCACCTTTGGACATGGCTTGCACTGCATTTGTTACCAAGTTTATGAATACTCTTTTTAGCAATTGAGGGTCAGCATCTACAGCTAAAACCTCACCAATTTTTAGGTTCGTTTCAACATTTTTTGGTATGTTTATTTGGGCTAGAAGCCCAATGATTAGCTGGTTTAGGTTAACTGCCTGTTTGTGCACTTCAACTGGTCTTACAAAGGCTTGCAAATCACTAACTATCTTATCCATATAGGTGATTTGTTCTTCAATAGCTTCGACGCTTTCTTGCAGGCTGGTTTTTTGTTCGCTTTCAGGCAACGCTAGTAATTCATTTTTTGCTAAGTATACTTCACCGCTAATTGTTTGTAACGGGTTGCGAAGATCATGCCCAACCATACCAGCAGTTGCGCCAATAGCAGCCAAACGCTCAGCATCTCTAAGCTGTGTGGTTCGCTCTTCAACCAAGTCTTCTAAATGATCAGCGAGACCTCTATACTGCAATTCGCTTTTTCGCAGTGCTTCTTCAGCAATGGTCTTTGACAACGCTAATGCCAAACGGTCAGCTATTCTTTCCCACATCTGAATCGTTTCAAGAGTAAACATGTCTTTTCGCTTGTCATTTAGTTGAAGCAGCCCCAATCGAATATCTCCAGCACGCAACCCAATCAGAGCCACTGACTCATACCCTTCACTGTTGCAACGGTTGCGCGTGTTTCCTTGGCGGTCTGCGTTAGTTGTGTTAGCGATAAGTTGCGTAGTGCTGTTTGTCCAGAAACTTCCGCTTTCCGTAAAGAATTTTTTGGATGGGTCAAATCGTCCACATATGACATTTCCGCACATGCATTCGAGAACTGGTTCGCCTTTGGAGTCTCGGATTACACATCTAGCTTCGTCACTTGCACACAGTTTGTTCTCCAGTTGAACGTGTTCAGGCGGGAACCCTCTGGTTTCAAAATACGGATAATCATCCCCCTCTTTGAGCCTGACGCCTACAGCTTCACAGCCGGACTGTTTCTGGAAGAAATCCACAGCCGCCTTTATTAGATCATGAGTACCGTTAGTTGCGTTGGCTATTCTAAGGAATTCAACCATAATTTCGCGTTCAGTTTCAGATTTCTTGCGTTCAGTGATGTCATTTGCGTAAATATTTACGTAGCCTTCCAAGGTGACAGGAGCAAACAAGAGCGAAAAGGTCTTAGCTCCAAACGTTTCTTCAATCTCAATTCTCCTATCGGATGCTAAGACGGAGGCAACAACCCTGCTTATGTGTTCAGGCGCGCCTTCGCCAACCTTGCTTTTCCACACAGTCAAAAAAGAAGCTCCGACTGGGTTACCGTAAAGAATTGTGCCTTTTCCGTCTATGCGAAAAATCGGATTAGGATTCTCGGAAGGAAACCTTGATAGGCTTTCAATTTCGTGCTCTTGCTTCTTGCGTTCAGTTATGTCTGTGAAGGATAAGACTGCTCCCTCAATCTTTTTCTCCTCAGTTAAGTACGGTCGAACCCGCATTTCACACAAAATATCCTCGGTGCAGTTAACTTCTCGGTTGACAGCGTTTAGTTTGGTAATCACATCATTGATTGTCTTTTCTAAATCTGCAATATGAACCCCTAAATTGACGTCGATGATTGAGTGCCCAACATCGGATGGCGAAATTTTCAAAATTCTTTGAGCTGGAGCAGTGAAACGCCTAATCTTCAGGTTGTTATCGACAATAATCACTGGGAGGTCAATGTTCGTTTGCAGGTTCGCTAAGTCATCATTCAAGCGACCGAGAGCCTGATTGCGGTTCTTAAGCTCCTCATTTAGAGTCTGCAGTTCCTCGTTGCCTGACTGCAACTCCTCTTTTGCCGTTTCCAGCTCTTCATTTGTGCTCTGCAACTCTTCATTGCTAGATTGAACCTCTTCCATAGACGATCGCAGTTCCTCATTGGTTGCCTCCTGCCCCTCGACAAGAGTTTGCAAAGACTGCTTGGTTGCCTCCAAATCCTCACTAAGTTCGCGAATTTGCCGATCCTTAAGAACCTCCATCTCGACAGGCAAAACCACAGATCCAATTTCTTTAGTTGAATTCATATCCTGTGAAGTTGCTTCAGTAAATAACACAAGGTAAAAAGGTTCGTCGTACTCTGCTGTTTTTAGCGGTCTTATCTCGATGTTAACTGTTTTTGGTGCCCCTTTTTGCTTGAAGCGCACCGTTTCTTTGAAGACTTTATTTTCTTTTCTTGCTCTATACACAGCAGTCTGAACTTGCGACCTCAACTCTTTACGAATAATCTTGGTTACGTTCAAGCTCGCCACGCCTGATTCAGGTGAAAGATAAGGAGCAACATCTCCTCGAAAAACAAGTATGTCCAAGCTACTATTCACCAACAAAGTCGCTGGACCATATTCCGTTGTTATCAGACGGTCAACTTTCTCGCCTAAAACAGTCAGCAGATTTACTTTTCCAAGCGGTTTAGCAGTCTTCTTGACAGCATACGGAACAAAGATGTCTTCATCTAAAATTGCTTGCGGCTGGGCTTGCTTCTTTTTGTAGATTGGGCCTTTCGGGGTAATTGGTTCAAACAGGTATTGGAATTTGCCGACGCTTTCGGATTCGCCTAAAACTAAAAAACCATTCGGCTTTAACCCATAATGGAAAATAGGCAATACTCGCTCATGCAAGTGAGAATCAAAATAAATGAGTACGTTTCGGCACATAATGAGGTCTATGTTGGAGAAAGGCGGATCAGTTGTTATGTCCTGTTTTGCAAATATACACATGTCACGAATGAATTTTGTTATTCGGCAGTGTCCATTGTCAGAAGTGAAAAATCGTTTTAGTCTGCTTTCGGAGACGTTGTCTTCTATACCTTTTGGATAGGTTCCCTGGCGAGCTTTCTCAATATTCTTCTCATTTGCATCAGTGCCAAAAATTTGAATTCGTATATCCGCTATAGCTTTTTCCTCTAGGAATTCTTGGAGTGCTATGGCTAAGGAATAGACTTCTTCGCCTGTTGAACAGCCAGGAACCCAAACTCGTATCGATTCGTCGGGAGATCTGTTCTGGACAAGTTCCGGAAAAACCTTTTCTTTCAAAGCCAAGAAAGTGTCCGGTTCTCTAAAGAAACTTGTTACGCCGATTAGCATGTCATCGAACAATGCTTGTTGCTCACTCGGCTGTGCCCTTAAATACGCGAGGTACGCCTTCATGTTTTGGGTCTTGTTGATGACCATACGACGCGTGATGCGCCGATTTATGGTTGTTTCTCTGTAATGGGTAAAATCAACGCCGAAAGAAGTTTTGAGCAGCATGATGATTTTTTTCAAGTCAGTCTCGATTTTCTCTTGCTCTGGCGCCTTTGTTTTGAAACGAATGAGTTGAGGGGATTTAGCGATTCTTACTAGCTCTTTTGCTATTTGTTCTGGGGAAAGAACAAAATCAGGGGTTTCGGCGGCTATAGCGTTCTTGGGCATGTCGGGATATTGTGCTGTGTCCGGATCTTGTGCAAAGGTTATTCCGCCTTCAGCTCTGATTGCTTTGAGCCCTTCGGTTCCGTCATTCCCTGTTCCAGATAGCACTATTCCAATTGCCAGTGTTTTTTGCTCTGAAGCTAAGGATATCATAAAGTCATTAATGGGTTTGAAAAACTGGCTTTTAGGAAAAAGCCTGATGCACCCGTTCTTAAGCGTCAAGGTTGTTCCTGGAGGAATGACGTAAACGTGATCTTGTTCCATCTGAATGCCGTCATTGGCTTGTTGAACCTTCATTTCGGTATATCTTGAAAGGATGTCGGGCAACATGCTTTCTTGACCAGCGGCTAAATGTTGAATAACCACGAAGGACAAACCCGTTTGAACGGGTAAATTTTCCAGCAATTTCGTAATGGGTTCTAATCCACCTGCAGAAGCACCAATCCCAACAATCGGAAACCCATTTGTGCATTTGGTTTCAGAAGAGCTTTGCATGTTCAAACCAGCTTTTTTGTCTTCACTTATAAACCCCACGGCAATAAACCGAGATAATTCTTGACCGAGATTTATAAGTATACTATAATTTAAAACTTGGCACTATCAAATTGAAAATGGCTAACTGCTACTTTGCAAATGATACCAATTATACAGTAACCCAAAAAAGGAATAGTCTGCTTTGCTTATTCTTTCCAAATACCAATTTAGGCTTCTTCGACTTCTCTTTTACTCTTGACCACGCCTCAACCGAAAAACTCTTAGCGCCCAATGCTTACCTCTTTTCCGCACCAGACTCACCTAATTCCTTCTCTATCGCTTGTTTAAAATTAAGTTACCTTGAAGGTCCATTTACCGTTTAGCTCTTGGGGGGCAAACGTACCATGAAAGTGGTTCCTTTACCCTCTTGGCTATCAAAAGTTACGGTGCCGCCTAAAGCTTCAGTCATGCGCTTGACTACAGGTAAACCGAATCCTTGACCTTTCGCTTTAGTCGTGAACATTGGTGTAAACAATTTGCTTTTTACGCCTTCAGGGATACCAACGCCAGTATCCTTGACGGTTATGACGATGTCGTTTGCTTCTTTGCAAGCGTGTATGGAGAGTTTTCCGCCGTTAGGCATGGCTTGAACCGCGTTAGTAACCAAATTGTACATGATTCGATTTATGTAAGATGAGTCAGCCACAACTTTTTTAGCCTCAGTTTCCACTTTAACGCTTACTTTAACGTTCTCGGGCAAACCGTTCTTTGATAGCAAATCGTCCACTATGAGTTTCAGGTCAGCTTCTTCTGCACGAGGGTTAAGAGGTCTGGCATAGTCTTGAAGATCCGCCACAATCTTATCTATGTACTCAATGTTCTTTTCAATCTCTTGCAGACTGTCTAACGCATTCTTTTTCTCTTCGCTTTCTGGAGTCGAAGCCAACTCTGTCTTAGCCAAATATACGTCGCTAGTTATAGCCTGCAACGGGTTACGGATGTCATGACCCACCATACCCGCAGTCGCGCCAATAGCAGCCAAACGCTCGGCGTCATTGAGCTTCTTCGCTCGCTCCTCAGCAAGACGCTCCATTTGATTAGCATATTCTTCAAGTTTGTTTTGTGTTTGCTTGCGTTCTGTGGTGTCTTCGAACACAGCAACAAAGTAGCCTTTCTGCGGGCAATAAACAGAAATAGAAAACCACTTGCTTAAAGGCTTGAAATATACTTCAAACTTTTCTTCCCTACAGCTTAGTGCAACTCTACCGTAAATTTCGAACAGCTCAGGGTTGGCTTTTTCAGTTCCAGGTATCGCTACTGTAACTCTTTTTCCAATAACAGCTTCTTTTTTCAGACCTGTTATTTTTTCAAAAGCATCGTTAATTTGAAGATAAACAAAGTCAACAGGCTTCCCTTTCTCATCAAATATCATTTTGCAATAAGCAAAGCCATCAATCATGTTAGCGAAAAGAGAACTGTATTCTTCCTCGCTTTTCCTTAATGCTTCATCAGCTTGCTTGCGGATGACAACATCTTCAACTAAGCTCCATTTTTGACCCTGCTTTATCAGAGTGCCAACGTGATTCCGCTCTACATCAACGACATCGGTTCCGCTACAGTTCTTCAGGCAATAAGTGCATAGGGCAACCATCTTGTGCTCGCCGATCACAGCGTTTACTGTTTCCTCGTAGTCTACAAACTTGCCCCAGAGATTCTGCCCAATCCAAAACGTGTTTCCCGTAAGACGCAAACCGTCAAATCCACGTTGAATGGCGTCCTTTTCTTTTTGCACCCATCCCTGCAAGACTATGTTGGGATCAAACTTGCTGCTCAATAGGTACCAATTATCATACGAGATTATCTCGATCTGCCCTTTCTTAAAATATTCTTCCAAGTTAGGAAGAGCTTTGCTAAGCGCCGCTCTTGCTTCTTCCACTTCCAAAGGCGGAGAAGTAACCCACATGCAAAACTCGTTATTCCTCAAACCTTCCACAAAATAAGGAACTATAATATCAATCAGGTCTTCTTTGTTTTCGTAAAACTGGCAAATGTGAGTCCCCCAAGGAACTTCCCCTACAAGAACGCTGCCAAATCTGCGGAACCCTTCGTTCTTTGCCATAAACCAAACACTGTAACCCTAAAATAATAGCTGCAAAGAATAAAAATCTTTCACCAAAAAAAATTCCTAATGAAAGATGATTGATTTCTTTACGCACCCTGATTTCACCCCAAACTTCTACAGCAAAGCTTTTGAGAGCCCCGTGAACAGCCTCTTTGCTCTTCAACATGGTCGCCAAACTTCTCCAAACGCAGAAAGGCTAAATTGCACCGAATAAATGAGCAAAAAGGGCGATCACGCCTAAAATCCTTTTAGTAACTTAGCGATTGTTGTGTCAATTTGTGACAACATTATTTTATATTATTTAGAATCGTATCAGCTATTGCGAAAGGAGAAGGAATTAACCAAGAGCCATGTTGGGCGGGTCTGGCTGCTAATAAGCGGTAAGGTTTTCCCCTGAGGTTTTTAAGCCTTATCGATGTTAGCACTCGGCTAAATCCGCTTAACCCACATTTTTGAGCCTTTATTCGAAGAAAACGATGAGAATAATTTTCCCCACTCAGGGCACTCTAGCGATGCAAGATTGTTCTAGTTTAAACATCCATTTACTGTTTATCTATTTTGGTGGGGGCAAACGCATTATGAATTTGGTGCCTTTGCCCAGATGGCTTTCAAACGTTACGGTGCCGCCTAAAGCTTCAGTCATCCGCTTAACCACAGCTAATCCGAATCCTTGTCCCTTAGACTTTGTCGTAAACAACGGCGTAAACAGCTTGTCTTTTGCCTCTTCAGGAATGCCCACACCAGTGTCCTCAACCATTATGACGATGTCGTTTGCATCTTTGTATGCTTTTATAGTTAGTTTTCCACCTTTAGGCATGGCTTGAACCGCGTTAGTTACCAGATTGCCGAAAATACGCTTCAAAATGTCTGAATCAGCCATTATGGTGACGGCTTCTTTTTGCACCGTGACTTGAACCTTGACGTTTTCTGGAACCCCGTTTTTCGCAAGCAGCTCATCCATCAGCTTTTGAAGGTTCGTTTCTCGGGCTACTGGCTTAAGAGTTCTAGTGTAATCCTGAAGGTCAGACACAATCTTGTTGATGTAATCAACGTTCTTTTCAATCTCTGTCAGACTTTCTATTGCATTCTTTTTCTCATCACTCTCAGGCGTCGAAGCTAACTCTGTTTTAGCCAAGTAGACATCGCTGGTTATAGCCTGCAGTGGGTTACGGATATCATGACCAACCATACCCGCAGTAGCGCCGATGGCAGCCAAACGCTCAGCAGTCCTCAACTGTTCTGCTCTTTGATTAGCGAGCGCCTCCATTTGATTGGCGTATTCTTCAACCAGAACAGCAGACTCTTCAAGCTTAGCTTGCATCCTTATTCGTTCGGTAATATCCGTATTCGACTCCAACATTTCCACTATTTTGCCGTCCGAGCCAAATTTCGCCAACCAAAAACTCTGTACAACCACTTTATCTCCATTTTTGCTTGTGTGAACGATTTCTCCTGACCATTTTCCGTCCAGTCTGACCTTTTTAAGAATCTCTTCAATCGGTTGTGGGTGTTTCGTCTTTAATATGATATTGATATCTTGTCCAATGACTTCGTCTTTTGTCCAACCATATAGTTTCTCTGCACCTTTACTCCAGAAAGTAATTTCGCCCTCTAGTTGTCGTACGATTATGGCGTCTGGGCTAAGGTCGATAAGTGAAGCTTGCTTTCGCAATGTTTCCTCATCCTGTTCTCTTTTCTTGCGTAGCCTCAACATCTCGATGCCATACGAGAAGTCATTTGCAAGTTCCACTAGAAGTTTCACTTCTTCGTCAGTGAAGGGGTTTGATTCTTTGCTGTATATGTTTAATGCACCGAACGTTTCGCTTTCAAATGAAGTTAATGGAAGAACAAAGGATGCTGTGTAGCCTCTTTTGAGAGCTTCGGGAAGCCAAGGCTCAAAGTTGGGGTCGATTTGCATGTTCCTGCAGATGTATGGTTTTCCTGTCCGGATTACTTTGCCCGTTGGTCCTCGTCCTTTTTTTGACTTTTCGTCCCAAGTGATTCGCAGGGTATCAATGTAGCCTTTGTCAAAACCGGCGAAAGCTACTGGACGCACGGTTTTATCTTGGTCGTATTCAGCGAAGCCAACCCATACCAGCGCGTAGCCGCAGTCTTTGATGATTATATTGCAGACTTCCTGCGTGAATTTTGCCTCGTCAGTGGCGTGCATGAGAGCTTGGTTGCTGTTGCTAACGGCTCTCAGGTGACGGTTAAGTTTACTTAACGCTTCTTCACCTTTCTTGCGTTCGGTAATGTCATTTGCATAAATATTTACGTAGCCTTCCAAGGTGATGGGCGCAAACAAGAGCGAAAAGGTCTTAGTTCCAAACGTTTCTTCAACCTCAACCTTCTTATCGGATGCTAAGACGGAGGCAACAACCTGACTTATGTGTTCAGGTGCACGTTCGCCAACCTTGCTATTCCATCCAGTCAAAAAAGGATCTCCGGCTTGGTTGCCATATAGAATTGTGCCGTTTCCGTTTACACGAAATATCGGATTAGGATTCTCAGATGGAAACTTTGCTATGTTTTCAATTTCGCGTTCTTGTTGTTGACGTTCGGTGATGTCGCGGAACACAAGGACGACGCCTGTGGTTTCGCCTTCTTTATCTTTTATGGGTGCTCCACTGTCGTCTATGGGAACTTCCGAGCCGTCTTTTCGAAGCAGGACTGTGTGGTTAGCTAAGCCAACAACGAGGCCTTCTTTGAGAACCCTTTCTATTGGGTTTTCAACCTCCAAACGGGTCTGCTCGTTGACTATATTGAACACTTCTTTCACCAGCTTCTGCGAAGCCTCGCCCAGTGTCCAACCAGTCAGGTCTTCAGCCTCACCATTCATAAACATAATTTTGCCAGACATATCAGTGGCAATGACGGCGTCGCCGATGCTTGCCAAGGTAGTTACCCAGCGCTGCTCACTTTCCCGCAGAGCCTCTTCAGCTTTCTTGCGCTCAGTAATGTCCTCAAATACAGCTGCAAAATAGCCTTTTCTTGGACAATAAACTGAAATATTTAGCCACAGGCTTAAAGGCTTGAAGAATACTTCAAACTTCTCTTTTTGGCCTGTAAGCGCTACTCTTCCGTAAATTTCAAAAAGTTCAGGATTAGCTTCTATAATTCCAGGTATTGCATGTGTTACTTTCTTTCCAACAACCAGATCTCTTTTTAGACCTGTTATTCTTTCAAAAGCATCATTAATTTGAAGATAAACAAAGTCAACAGGCTTCCCTGCCTCATCGAATATCATTTGGCAATAAGCAAAGCCATCCATCATGTTATCAAAAAACATGTCAAACTGTTTCCGATCGCCGCCGAAAAATTTTGACCGTCTGCTCGCCAAAACGTCGCTTGCCATAGCTAGGCTTCGCCTATCATACTTTTAAAGATATTCAAATTTGCAGTAGACCGGCAGGTGAGCCTTGGGAAGGCTTGAAAACAGTCATATGACGCTGTGAAGTGCTCGCTCAAGGCAACCTGTTGGTATAATTTACAGTCAGACATATGCCCTCTCACCAGTTCTTTGACACTATATCATCAAAGCGTATCGACAAAGTATTGACACTTGACCTCCCGGTAGGCAATAGACCTCACATATGCCTATTTACTCCCACTAATGCACTTGCGGATCAGCTGATTTGGAGTATAAAAAAGCACTGCTCAAAAGAAAGAGAACCACAAATGCGAAAACACCCGTAAGCATAGCCATCTCAAACCGCGTACAACAAAAAACAGGCGAAGACGCCTCAAAGCAGAAAAGGTCAAGAAGCTAATGGGTAGAGCCGCACTTTAAGAACCTATTCTTTAACCAAGCAGAACTGGAAGAAACAGCTATGAGAACACGATAAAGCCAACTTCGAGTGCTATTTGGCTGAACCTTCTTTCCGATTAATATTATCAGTTCATAACGCTTTATTATGTTTCTCAGCCTATTGCAAGTTAACACCGTTTTCGACAATTGGTGATATACACCTTGAAAATGGCAAAGGGAAAAAGTGAGTTGACTAAACAGAGTCAGCATAAAAATTTTGATCAACTGCTACTGGAAGCTATAGACGAAGGATTATCAGGCCTCGGCGAAGCTGGGAAGACTTCAATTTATATTCACCTCGAAGACCTCTTCAAGATTAGAAAACAGGAAATACCCAGTAAGCTAAATGATTTTTCGAATGCACTGGAGCGCATTTTCGGACTAGGCGCCCGCCACCTTGAGATATTGTTTATGAAAAATCTTCACGCCAAACTAGAAGTAACCTTTAAGTGGCCCACGTATGAGTGGCCCTTGTCAAAGTGGATTGTTCCAGAGATTACATTTCAAGAGTACGTGCGCCTCATGCAGCAAAACTTTGAAGCTGCAAACGACGATAAAGTGGAAATGGGAGTTTTAGTGAAAAAACATGCAGAATTACAGAAGTAGAGCAACGGTCAGAGTTCTTTTAAACTTGTTATCTGACCCAGCGGCCATAGTTGATGGAAAAGGAAATTTACTTACAGTGAATGATGCCTTCGAAGAAGTAACTGGGCAAAGACGGAAAGAATTAGTCGGAACCCCCTTACTTGGACTCAACATTGTTACCCCGGAAACTAAATCGGTTCTCTTGGAAAATCTAAAAAATCGACTGCAGGGCGCTCCCGTTGAATCATACGAGGTCTGTTTTAGAGGTAAACTTGGCGACATCCGGTGGGTTGAGGTAACAGGAAAAAGAGTCAGCTATGCTGGGAAACCTGCTAGCCTTGTTGTGTTCCATGACTTCACAGATCGAAAAAAGAAAGCTGAAGAAGAGATTAAATTTTCCGAAGAGAAGTACAAGAATCTTTTCGAAAACGCGCCAGACGTTATCGTTACAGTCGATTTGACTGGAAAAATAACTTCAGTGAATAAGGCTATCGTGCAACACGGGTTTAAGGAAAATGAAATCGTCGGGAGCGACATATTCAAGCTTGTTCCAAGAGAATACAATCAAAAAATGCTCACAGGGCTTAAGAAAACCGCCGCCGAAAACCCGGCTCAAGGCGAAATCGAAATACTAACGCCAAATGGGAAGAGAAGTGCAGAGTACAATAGCAACCCCATATGGCTAAACGGCAAAGTCGTTGGTTACCAAACAATAATGAGAGACATCACTGAGCGCAAGAAAGCCGAGGAAGCACTTCGTGAGTCTGAGGAAAAACACAGGAAGCTGTTTGAAGAATCTATGGACGCAATATTTGTGGCGGATGCCGCGACGGGCATAATAGTTGACTGTAACGCTGCCGCGTTAAAGTTGGTTGGCAGGGAGAAGTCAGAACTGGTGGGTCAAAATCAATCTATCATTCATCCCAAAGAGCAAATAGAAGGAGGATTTGCAGGAAGTTTCAAACAACACCTCAAAAACCGAACCAAAACCCTTGAAACGCAAATTATGCTGAAAACAGGCGAAATTAGAGATGTCGCGATCAAGAGTACTATTTTTGAGTTGAACGGAAGAAAGCTGATTCAAGGAATATTCAGGGACATCACCGAAAGAAAACAAGCCGAGCAGAAGCTCCTAGATGCTGAGAAACGTTATCATGCCTTGTTTAATCAGGCACCTTTAGGAGTCTTGGTTATCGACCCTCAAACCGCAAAGCTTATCGAATTCAATGATGCAGCCCACACTCAACTAGGCTACTCCCGAGAAGAGTTTTCAAAACTGTGCCTTTCAGATTTTGGAGTAAAAGAGAACGCTGACGAAACAAAAGCCCATTTAGCCAAAATTGTGCAGGAGGGAGGAGACGAGTTTGAGACCAAACCTCGCACCAAAAACGACGAGATCAGAAATGTTCTAGTAAACACCAAAGTAGTTGAATTAGGGGGCAAACCGTTCCTCTACTCCGTTTTTCACGACATCACAGAAATCAGAAAAATGCAAGTTGCCTTAATGAAAAGTGAATCGCAGTATCATCAATTAATTAACGTTGCTCAAGAGGGTATTTGGGCGCTGGACAGTAGCTATCGCACTGTTTTTGTTAATCCTATAATGGCGGAGATGCTTGGATACACTCAAAGTGAAATAGTCGGGAAAAGCCTATTCGATTTTCTATTCAGAGCTGATGTCGAACACTCCAAGCGGGACCTGTCGCTGTTCAAGCAAGGGATAAAAGGAAACTTTGAACTTGAATTCACGCGCAAAGACGGCTCTTGCCTCAACACAAGTATCGCCGCCGCTCCGATTAAGGATAACGAAGGAAACTCCTTAGGTAGTCTTGCCTTAGTCTCAGACATCACTCTGCGCAAAAAAATGGAGAACGAACTGAGACAAGAAAAAGAAAAACTAGAAACTATAACAGAAAGTATAGGCGTTGGACTCACTGTGACCAGCAAAGACTACCGCATTATCTGGACTAATAAGGTCATGAAACAGATTAGAGGCATACCTGACTTAGAAGGCAGAAGGTGTTACGCCACCTACAACTACTTAGATACCGTCTGCCCCGATTGCGGCGTAAAAAAGGTCTTCGAAGGCGCAGAATCCGACTCTCGCGAGTACGTGGTTTTCGACCGAGAAAAAGGCTCCACCGTCTGGACCCAGCTTATCGCCACGCCGATCAAGGACAAAGACGGAAACGTAACATCCGTATTAGAGCTTGTGTTCCCAATAACCGAACGCAAAATGATGGAACAATCTTTGAAAGGCAACGAAGAACGATTTCGCACCATCATGGACTCCGCATTAGACGCAATCATCGCGATAGATGATACAGTGAACATTGTAGCATGGAACCCAGCGGCCTCACGAATCTTCGGCTACACACGAGAAGAAATAATCGGCAAACCCATTTCCACACTAATGCCCTTCAACTTCACTCAAACAGCAACACAAGAAATAAGAAGATTCGTCGAAGCCAGACTGAAAGACTCTATTGGAAGCATCATAGAAACGATGGGCGTAAAGAAGGATGGAACAGAATTTCCCGCCGAACTATCCTTTTCCAAAATGCAAATCAACGGAAAAAACCATGGAGTAAGCTTCATCAGAGACATCACTGAAAGAAAACAAGCCCAAAAGAAACTAAAAGACTACTCCAAAGAACTCGAAGAAACCGTGGCGCAACGAACCGCAGAGCTAAGGGCAATGCAAGATCGCCTCCTCAAAGCAGAAAGACTAGCAGCCATCGGTGAACTAGCCGGCATGGTTGGGCATGACCTGCGTAATCCGCTGACAGGAATCAAAAATGCTGCCTACTACTTGAAGAAGAAGGGGGCAACATGCCCCGAAGGTCAAGCTAAAGAAATGCTTGAAATCATCGATAAAGCCATCAACCACTCAAACAAGATCCTCAATGACCTCCTAGACTACTCAAGAGAGATGCATCTGGAACTCACAGAAAGCGAGCCGTCTGCACTTTTGAACGAGGCGATGCGGATGATTCAGGTTCCAGACAGAATACAAGTCATAAACCGAGTTCTTGGAGAGACCTGGTTTAGGGTTGACGCTGACAAGATGATGAGAGTTTTCATAAACCTCATAAAGAATGCAGTTGACGCCATGCCTGAGAAGGGAACACTCGAAATCACAAGCCGCCAAACAGGAGGAAAAGTGGAAATCGCTTTCGCCGACACGGGCACGGGCATATCTGAAGAGGTTTTGCCGAAGATTTTCTCGCCGCTGTTCACGACCAAGGCGCAGGGCATGGGCTTTGGCTTAGCCATATGCAAACGCATCATAGAGTCGCATGAGGGCACGATAACTGTCGAAACAGCAGTGAACAAGGGAACAACGTTCACAATAACATTGCCAATTAAACCTAAATTGGAGATTGGAGGTGAAAAAACATGGATAAACATGCCAGAATCCTCGTTGTCGACGACGACGAAAGCATAAGAAACACCGTGAAAGCAATCCTTGAGGACGAAGGCTACATCGTGGACTTAGCAGCTACCGGAAGAGAGGCAATCAAAAGAACAGAAGAGGCGCTTTATAATGTGGCGCTCTTAGACATTCGACTGCCCGATATGGAAGGAGTAGAACTGTTGAAGCTGATGAAGGACACTGTTCCCAGAACCCGAAAGATAATGATGACAGGCTACCCGTCAATGCAGAACGCAATTACTGCTTTGAACAAAAACGCTGATGCCTACCTGATTAAACCCGTTGACATTGAAAAGCTCCTGAACACGGTGAAAGAACAGTTGCAATTGCAAGAAAACGAAAGAGAATTTAGCGAGCAAAAGGTAGCTGAATTCATCGAAACTCGCGTAAATGAATTCTCAGTCGCCCACATCTAATATGCGATCAGCAACCCAATTTTTTATTCATGTTTTTGAATTTTCGAAGCTGCAATTAAAAGATTTTCATCACTGGCAGGTGTTTTTAAGCTCTTGTTTTTTCTTTTCTACTGCTTTTTTCTACATCAAAAAAACACGTTTGTATGTTGAAAAGCATTGAAAAGCAATGAAAACACCGCCGCTGGTTCCGTGCAGAACTATGTTGAATCATATTTGAAGCATATTAGAAGTATCTAGTGGACCGGGTGGGTAGGCTGAGAGAACAAGCAAATACCCTTAAGACAAAAACCAAGAACAAAATACATACCTTGGCAGTCGCATTTATCGCCCCAGACTTCCGCAACAAAGCTAGTTAGAGCCCAATGCCAACCTCTTTGCTCAGCGATGTGTTCGCCACATTCTTTCTCTAAGCGCCTATTCATTCGCAAGATTCTACGGCTCGCCTAGTGGCGCTACCTTGAACCGCAAGCTTCGCAGTCACTATCAAGAAGCCTCCGCTCGCGTAGTGGAAAACAAAAAGAAAGAGGGAAAATGGTGTTGCGGGAGACATCGCCACGAAACCTGGTTTGGATAAAACCCGAATGCAACTTTTATAATTTAGTTGTTTAAAGTGAATGTAACAAACGCTTTTTTATATGGTTTAATTAATGCTTTGTCTAAGAGGCGAGAGGCTGACCATTAAACAATCAAGCACATTGCAAGGCGCAATGCAACAATTAGCTAGCCCCTCTGCGGTGTTTCGGCTAAAACTTGCAATCAAAGCTAACAAGTGGCGGCTGGCTTTCCTCGCTTTCGCCATAATCTACGCTTATCTGGTTACGATAAGTCTGGGCTATATGTCAACGCAATGGGACGAGATGCCTCACTTGTACGGCGCCTTACTTTTAACTCGAGGGCAAACACAGCTGTATATGACGACATACGGTTATTACCCGCCGCTTTTAGATCTCATAACAACTGGCTACATGCAAATTTTCGGTGTAACTCCCGTTGCAGGAAGATTAATTTCCGTAACCTTTTCCCTGCTTGCCCTGTGGATTGTATTCGAGTTTTGCAACAAGATATATGGACCGAAAAATGCTCTACTCGCAAGTATTCTGCTTGGCACAATGCCAGGGTTCTTTTGGCTTTCAAGAATAACAATGCTAGAAACAATGCTCATATTCTTTTTCACACTGGTAATGTTCTTTTTTTACTCGTGGATAACTAAGAACAGTAACAAAGCGCTTCTTTTCAGCGGAATAGCCCTAGGAATAGGTATTCTTGCGGAATACGAAATTGCAGTTGCAGCCGTAGCAATGGTGGTAAGCATCCTGTTCTTTTGCAGAAAAAGATTGAAGATAAGCTTGACAAAGCTCATAATCCTACTTATAATAGTAGTTTTGGTGGCGGCACCTTGGTTTATAATGGTTTACCAGGCTGACGGCTCAACAAAATTTCAAACTTTAGAGTACGTTTTACAGGGAGGCGACCAAAACCGTCCAGTATACAGCAACCGATTTTTTACTCCAGTGTTCTACTTGATTGAAATGAGTTGGCCTTTTAACGGTGTTCCTGTTAATCCCATCTCGTTGCCCATTTTCATTTTAGGCCTATGCGGTTTAGCGTTGTTTGCTTACCGAAGGAAAAAACAAGACGTCTTCTTATTTACATGGTTTATAGTCGTTTATGTTTTCTTTACTATCATTCCAAACAGGCAATGGCGTTACGTGACCCCGCTTTTCCCGATTTTAGCTATTTCAGCAGCGTGCTTTATCATGTTTCTATACGGCAAAATCCATGATTGGAAGCCCAAGCAGCTAGGTCTCAATGGAGAACGCTTTAAGAAGTTTGCAGCGGCACTTTTCATTATTATTGTGGCATCAACGATTTTTTACAGCAGTTATAATGCGTATGAGATGACGGCCCGAGATGAGATTCAAATTCCTATAGAAGAGGCAACAAATTATTTGGTTGGTCACCTGGGGCAGAACCAGTCAGCTGTCATTGTTTGCGCTTCCAACCTTTTAGACCAAGACATGTTTTGGCTTTACATGCCTGCTAACATGTCACAAAACCAGATTTGGCAGTACCCAGAATTGGCTGTTGACGCTTACACGCCTGACTTCAATATTACAGAATTTGTTGTTTTATGCGAACAACACAATGTTAAATATATTATTCTTTTTGACTATGGTCCTAATGCACCATTTTTTAACTCTACACTAACTTATTCACAGGTCGAAACTATGATTTACAATACTCATAGGTTCGGTGTTCCATCAGATCAGCCTTTCTTTGGCTCCTTCTCTGACAACAAGGGGTATAGACTTTTCTTAGTCCGTTTCAATCAAACCCAAACCTGACACTATCCGATTTCTAAAAATTCAAAACCCGTATCCTTGTTTTGAGCTCTTTTAGCTGAAGAACATGCCAGCTCCAAAATGACTACTTCGCCTATTTGCCATACATCAACTCCCATGCGCACGCAGCCCGTAACCGCCGCGTCATTTCTTCCAAAGCTTGCATGCATATGCAGTTTCGGTTTACCTTGCTCATCGGCGAATAGGGTTCCTACACCGCAGGCTTCATGCACTCCCCTCAAAAGCGTGACCATCGGTTCAGGAGGAAGCACTGCTCCGTCTTTTGGTCCCACGACAACTTTGCTTTTGTCTTCTGCTCCACCTAAGAAGAAGCATAGTGCACTTGAAACTTGCTTTTCGGCAGCAAATTTTTCTATAATTTCATGTAAGCGCTCGCCTTGGTGGAGTCTGAGTATGAAGATTCTTCCGAGTTCGGCTTCGGTGTAGTTCAAGGTTTTGCCCCTTTTTTCATCAAAACTGATGGGTAGTCAAATATAAAAGACTTCAACTTTGGCAAAAGGGTTCGGGATATTAGAGAAGCAAGCCTATTATGATTTATGATTTATATCCTGTTTAAGTAGAGAATCTGTTTTGCGTCTTCTTTTCGTTTTCGCGTAGGCACGTTTGATGTGCTGCCATCCGTAGCCATAACCGCGGTTTCGGTCATCTGGCAGTTTGAAAGGTGCCTTGCTTTATTTTTCTGAGACATATTTTTCAACCTCTTGAAGAGTCCAAACAAGCATTAGAGTAGGCTTATAAATGTTATCCCGATTTTAAAAGCGACGTTATGAATCAATAAATTTATTGTTAATAAAAATTATGAATATGAATTGATTATGTTTAAACAGCATTTCTTAATCAGCGTTTGAAACGGTCGTTTCGCCACACGTCCGCGCTGTCACTGTACCCTCTTCGTTCCCAGAAGCCTAACTCTTTGCCGCGAGTAAACCGCAAATGCACCACCCACAACGCACTCTTATACGCATACTTGTTTGGCACTACAAGGCGCACTGGAAAACCGTACCC
>CAWAUU010000043.1:0-40378 GCA_963785215.1 Candidatus Bathyarchaeota archaeon | reverse complement strand
TGCAACGTAGTCTACAGTTTCCAAGTCAAGCGGCAAAGCAGCTTCATGCTGACTGAGCGGATAAACCTCATCAAGCTCCAACGGAACCACCCCGAATGGAGCAGAGTAAACGCAAATGTGAATTTTCGAAGCCAGCTCTTCGCCTAAACTGCGTAAAAGATGCCTGATCTTCTTAAACTCAGGTGCCCTGTGAAACGGTTTATTCCTTGTTTGCGGCACAAGCAAAAGAACCTTGGCATTCTTCGGCGGGTCATATCTTTGGTTTAATCGTTTGCGGTAATGAGTTATTTCTGGACGCACAAGACCCACTGAATCGAAATAGAAGAATCCGCTGCCCTTCACGGTTGGACTGTACTTTTCAAGAAAATCACCATGACTTCGCAATCGCTTTAATGCTGAAAGCAACGCTGGATGACCATGAACCCGCATTTCCGTGTGCTCCCAAAGCCTGCCGTTCCTTATGGCTTGTTTAATGCGCTTAAGCTCTGCTTGGCAAACGTAGAGGTTATGTTCAGCCAAGAAAACTTCCCGTTCTTTCTTCGACCTTTTTTCCAGTCCCCTTGGCGTTTCCGCGGAGCATCTGGGGCAGCAGCATGGGAAATAATCCATTTCTTCAAGCCGCCATGTGCCGTTCTCAGTCATGTAACGGTTTTCCCTAGCGTACAATGCGTAAGCTGCTGAATCAAAAAGATCGCATCCCAACGCCACTGCCAACGAGAACATTGCTGGGTGCCCAGCGCCAAACAGGTGCAGCGGACGCTCTATGGGCAAACCTTTTTTCGCCGTTAATATCATGTCGGCTAATACGTCGTAGCGGTAGCTTTCCATGACTTCTGTTGGGCTTCCCAGCGCGTGGATTTGGAAAGGCAGCTTTCCCATTTCAAGCGCCGAGTTTGCAACAAGATCCAGGTGTCTTCCGCCCTGTATTGGTCCAACCCATAAAATGTCATCCCGCGTCTTAGTTTTGAAAAAAGCTTTTGCTCTGTGCAAGGTTTCAGCCACGGTTCCTTCGGCTTGTTCTTTGGTTACTTTCCAGCCTGTGGGTATGTCAAGCATGGTGGCGATGTCGCTGCCGATGCCTTCTTGGTAGGCAACGATTTCTTTTTGGCTAACATCTACTTCTCCGTAAACGAGGATTTGGTAGGCTCCTGAATCAGTCATTACTGCACCGTCGAAGTCTAGAAATTTATGTAAGCCCTCGTTGACTGGTTTATCCTCATAACGTTTTTTGAGTATGTAAGCGTTAGTTATGACTGCTTCAAAACCAAACGTTTCCTTAAGCCTTCTAGGCGAAACAAGCTGGATGCTGGGATTAATTACTGGGAATAATAGGGGGGTTTCCACTGTTCCACTTTTAGTTTTAAGTTTGCCTATTCTGCCAAGCAAATCTTTTTCTTTTATTTCGAAACTCAACGCTGAAGCCTAAACAAGAATCACTACTCGCTTATAAAAAACATTAGCTCATAAAGCCTTGGAAGGCAAGGGGTAGGTTAATTTTTGGAGTTAAAGCAAGCTGCTATGGATTTACTGTTTTTTAGTTGCTGGGAAACTAGAATGCCTTTGGATGCAAAACATTCTGGTAAGCGCGCAGGTGAAGGACTATCGATTTTGGATTAGGCAACCTTATATCGCCATAATTTGTCTAATACCGACAAGAGAGATGCCAAACCATGGTTTGCTCAATAGACATAAGTGAAAGACCGAAACTAAACGATCCGATTCTAATTGAAGGGTTGCCTGGCATAGGGTTTGTGGCAAACATTGCAGCGCTGCATTTGATAAGGGAGTTAAAAGCTAAACGGTTCGTCCAAATTTTTTCCTCGTCATTTCAGGATTTTGCGGTAACAACTGAAGATGGCGGTGCGCTTTCGCCTATAAATGAACTCTACTATGTGAAGCGGGAGGATGGCGGCCGCGACTTGATTATTTGGTATGGAAACACGCAGGCGCTGACAACTGTTGGGCAATACGAGCTTGTTGATAAAGTGCTTGATTTAGCGCAGGAGTTTGGCTGCCGCTTTGTAATATCCATCGGCGGCTTCAAGAAAGATGAGGCTCAGCCTATCCCAGCGATTTACAGTACAGCCACGGATTTGGATACGATGCAGGAGGCGCTTGATTTGGGAACTAAAGTGATGGTTGGGCACGTTTTCGGCATCGCTGGCTTATCCGTTGGTTTAGCAAGGGTTAGGGACTTGAAGGGTTTCTCTTTGCTGGTTGATACGCCTGGAATGGACCCTGACGTGAACGCTGCACGGTACGCGTTGACTACGCTTGGTAAATACTTGAAGCTTAACGTTGACTTGTCAAAGCTTGAAGAAAGCGGTTGCGAAATAAAGAAAGTTTTAGAGTCCTTTGGCATTGTTAGAACCATAACAGAAGAAAAGAAGAAAGAGGAAGAACAACTGCGCTGGTTTATTTAGGCTTTGACTTCGCTCATGAATTGCTCGTATACTTTTTGCACTCGGTCGGCGGCTGGACCTGAACCTTCAACAACGCCTTTTTCTGTTAGTTTCACTTTATCCATGACCCAGATGAAGCCCTTGTCTTCGTACAGTTTAACCATGGTTGGGAAGACTTTTTCAAGTCTTGTAGCTAAGGCTTTGAGGTCGAAGGGTTTTTCTGCGCTTGATATTTGAGCAACCACGTTTCCATTTAGGAAAACTCGGTGAAGCAAGTTTCCAGATTCGTCTTTTGCGTCAGCTAGACATAGACTCATGTTGTCCTGGTTGATGCCGATGAGTGTGCCGTTGAATGTTTTTCCAGTAGTTGTCACTACAGATACGGTTTTATCTGCTAACGCTGCGATTTCGGTGAAATACTTTCTTTGCGCTACAGACAAGTTTATTTCTCCTTTAAGGTAACGAGATTGCACTACCACTATTTATCTTTGATTTAAATAGAATACATAAAGCCTAGCAATAAGTTGCTTGTTCGATGGCGGTTAGTTGTCTTGTTTTGTAAATTGAGTTTTTTGGTTGCTGTTGGTTGCGGTTTGTAACCGCTGGCTACTAAAAGTTGCTGTTAACCGGTTCTGTAAAGTCTTCGTCTGCTCTTTTTCTCTGTCAATTTTCGTCTGTTCACTTATTTTCTGTTAACTAACAAAAGATTCATGGTTTTTACGTCACCATGTACAGATGGAAATGCATTCAATAGTTGCTGGTATCTTTTAGAGCCATCAGGCTTAGATGGAAGTTCACAAATGGGAAAATTGTAATAATGCGCTATATTGTACTCTGAGGAGCAGTAGCGAACTCGGAAGCCATTTTTGTAAATATCAACTTTCACGTTAGTGTAGCCTTGTGATTTAATAAAAGCTATTAATTTTTCAGCGTTCATCCCAGTTTACCTTCTTCATGGGCTTCTGTTTCTTCTGATTCCTACTGGGATTTACTTATTAAGATTTATTTCATTAATGAGAATATGTCAGGTAACTTAACAGTATCCTGTTAACCACTAATTTCAAGAAGGTGCACTCAAGTGCTCAGAAAAAACTATGCCCACTTACAGTATAGAGCGAATCCTTATCACAAGCCCAACAAACAAATTATGTTAATAAAATAAGCTTGCGGCAAAACAAAAAATATATTAGCTTAACACTTTAAAGTTTGTTTGCTCGTGAAATCATGAAAACACTAGTCATCTGTTTTTCTTATCATCATAAGAACACGGCGAAAATAGCGTTGGCTTTCGCAGGCACTCTTAACGCAGAAATTAAAACGCCACCAGAAGTTAACCCGAATGGTCTTTCCGAGTATGACCTTATCGGGTTCGGCTCAGGAATCTACTTTGGAAAACACCATAAAGTTCTACTTGACCTTGCTGACAAGCTGCCTCAAGTAAACAACAAGAAAGCATTCATATTCTCCACAAGCGGTCGAATAGGAAACACGGTTAAATTCCACAAGCAACTCAGAGAAAAACTTCAATCCAAAGGCTTCGAAATCGTCGGGGAGTTTAACTGTGCAGGACTTGACACCTACGGCCTTATGAAAATAGTGAGAGGCTTAAACAAAGAACACCCAAACAAAGACGACATTAAGCAAGCTGAAGCCTTCGCTCAAAGCCTAAACCAACCGGCAAATGCTTAACGATATTTTAGACCACCCAATTATTTCTTTTCTTGTATTTCGCAGTTCTGCTTTAGAAACGCCATCGAGTTAGCGGGCAAATCGCGCTCAACCATAAAATTTGGTCCCACCCAACTGTTCACGCCAACCTTCACGCCGGGCATAAATAGCGACTTAATCCCTGTTTTCACGTTGTCGCCGAGAACCGCGCCGAGTTTTCGCCTGCCCGTGTCGACGAGCTGGTCTTTTACCATCATTTTGATTGTGCCCGCGTCTAAACGGTAATTAGCCGTTACAGTGCCAGCACCCAAGTTGCAATGTTCGCCAAGGATGCTGTCGCCAACGTAGGATAAGTGTCCAACATGTGTGTGGTCCATGATGATGCTGTTTTTTATTTCGCAAGCGTTGCCTACACGCACGCTTCTGCCTAAAGCTCGTCCCCGACCGAACGTAACAGTTTGGTCCCACGTCGCAGTCTTCATCTATAAAGACTGGCCCTTCAATGTATGCGCCCGAGCGGATGCGGGCTGATTCCGCAACAAAAACTGGACCGATAAGGTGGGCTCCTTGCTCTATTGTGCCTAAAACTTGGAGCTCCATGCGTTTTAAAGCCCAGTTGTTAGCATCCAGCAAATCCCAAGGTCTGCCAACATCAAACCAGTCATCCTTCGATATTTCGGCAGCCAAAACCGTTTTGCCTCCTTCAGCCAGCAAGGTTACGGCGTCGGTGAGTTCCCATTCACCGCGAACGGAAGCTTTTGTTAGCTTTATCTTATCAAAAACCTCTCTGGAAAAAACGTATACGCCAGCATTAGCCAGGTTTGACGGCGCCATCCCAGCAGCAGGCTTCTCCACGATGCGCTTAACCTTTTTCTCTTCGTCTAACTCGATTATTCCGTAGCTTTCAGGTTTATCAACCTGTACAACGCCCATGACCGCGGCGGTTTTCCCGCGCTCATAGGATTGTAAAACGTTCTTTACGGCATCTAAACCGAACAATAAGTCGCCGTAAACGAGAATAAAATCATCATCCACATACGGCTCAGCTACAGCAGCGGCGTTTCCTGTGCCAAGCACTTCTTTTTGCTCAACATAACTGATGCGTAAGCCAAGTTTTTCGCCATCGCCGAAGTATTGGCGAATCGCGTCACCCATGTAATGCGTAACAATTATTGCTTCAGTTAATTCCAGCGTTCTTTACCGCTTCCAAGCAGAACTGCAGAATCGGTTTTCCGCCAACCTTAATCAAATGCTTAGGACGCGTCGCCGTTATTGGCAGAAGCCTGACGCCTTCGCCAGCCGCAAGTAATACAGCTTTCATTTCACTTCAGCCTCAACTTCTTTCTTTATTACTGCTGTTGCCTTTTCAGTTATATCATTTGCCACTGCTAAAGATTCTCCTTCAACAGTTAAACGGATAAGCGGTTCCGTTCCAGAAGCCCGAACCAGCAGCCAACCATGTTTTAGCGCTAACCGAACACCGTCAACCGTTGAGAAATCAGTGTAATCTGGAAACTCTGTTTTTAGGGCAACCCCAATTTTTGCCACCGCCTTATACTTCAGCTCATTCTTACAAGCCATGTTTTCTCTCCGAGTAATGTACTCTGGAACAGCAGAAATGAACTCGCTTAAACTTTTATTTTCCTCCTCCAAAGCCCTCAACATTAGCGCTGCAGAAAGCGGTCCATCAGGGCAATAATGACTTTGCGGATGCACCCATGCGCCACATGGTTCACCGCCGAAAACTGCACCCGACTGCTTGATGGCTTCTGAAATGTAAATATCCCCGACTCTGGTGCGGATGACCCTGCCGCCTTGCGCATGCGCCATAGTTTCAACACACATGGATGCTTCAACATTTGTTACCACTGTTCCACCGCCATTCTGCTTAAGCGCATAAGCAGCATACGCAGCCAGTGAACGGTCAAAGCTGACAAAAGCGCCCTTCTCATCGACGAAAGCTACTCGGTCACCGTCACCATCAAAAGCAACGCCTGCTTCAGCGCCAAGAGTTTTGACAATGTTCGCCAAATCTTTGAGTGATTCAGCGGTCGGCTCAGATTTTCGGGCTGGAAAATACCCGTCTGGTTGAGCGTTAATAGCAGTTACCTTGCAGCCAATGGCTTTGAGAAGTGCAGGGGCAATGTTGAAGGTGGCGCCGCATCCTGGGTCAACGACAACCCGCCAGGGTTTATGGAGAGTAGCAGCTTTCAACGCCATTTGCATGTAGATTTGGCTTGCGTCAACAGGGATGGTTTTGCCTAGACTACGCCAATCTGCATAGTGCAAAAGTCCCCTTCAACACATTGTTTTCTACAGCATCTTGGTCCTCGTCAGCGTATGATAGGCTGTCACCCCTGAACACCTTTATCCCGTTATATTGAGGCGGGTTATGTGAGGCAGTAAGCATGAATCCCACGTCTGCTCCTAACGCTCTTGTGGCATAGGCTAAAGTGGGCGTCGGAACTATGCCCGCCAAATAAACGTCTGTGCCGCTTGATAGCAAACCCGAAACCAAGGCGTCCTCAAGCATATCTCCTGAAACTCGAGTGTCACGGGCGACAACTGCTTTTTTGGCTTTCGCGTATGCAGCCACCGCTGAGCCGACTTTGCATGCTAACTGGGGCGTTAAATCAACATTCGCTAGACCCCTTACGCCTGAACTTCCAAACAGTTTAGCCACTGAGCATCCTCCTTAAACGCGACCGCTAACTGAACTGCTAGAAGAATGCTACTTAAAATTATTGTGTGTTCTTTGCGTCGTCAAAGTATGAATAAGGTTAGCGTGATGTTTCCGTTGGCTTTATCCATTTTTGTGGTGGTTTTTTGGCACAAATAGTAGGGTAGGTCTTCGGGTGGGTGTTTTCTGTTAGGGCTTGTTTCGGGTTGCTTTTTTGGTTTAGGGCTTGAATCTGGCTTAAGTTAGTATACGAAAAAGGGAACAGGAGGAGACCTGCCAAAAGGTAAAAGGTATGGGATTGCTTCCAGGCTTTCATAAGTTCAAGCATAGTTAACTTAGTTTTCTTGAAATGTCTGCATGCAAGAAGTAGGCTGCTGCAATAGCTACTGATACAATCGTGTAGACAAGCAGGATTTCGATAGAGAGACTAATTGTGGGCCGGGAGTTGAAGTGTTGATAAAGGTAAGCGCTGTTGATAAAGTCGAGGGAAGCCTCGGTAGGGCATATTGAACAGGAAGTGAACTTGCAGCGGAAGTTGGAAGATACATCTGAACGGTTTTATAGACTACTTTGCCCGTAGCCCTAAAGATTGCACTCAAAAAAATGCTTATAATGTAACTTGAAAAGAAAATCGCTGACGAGAAAATGTAGGCAAGTGAAGAGCGCCTGATTAGTTCTCCAAGCATGAAAGCCAAAGAAAAGAATAATAGTGAACCGAAGGCTTGAGCTATGAATAATCCAGGAATTAGGTAAAGGTTGTTTTGGACGCCAAAAAAAGTGAACGCTGATGAAATGGATAGGACAAGAGTTAAAGCAAGAATAAAAAGAAACAGAAGATATCCCCCGAGAAATTTACCTGCAATATAGTCGCTCCGTCTAACTGGCTTTGACAAAAGAAGTTCGGCAGTGCCCTGCTCGTATTCTTCTGACATTGACCCTGCTGCTATCAGGATTGCGGTGAAGTTTAAGAAGAGAGGGCCAACCAAGAGTACTGCAAGAACCCAAAGGTATGGGTAGACAGCTGGAGGGACCAGAGTTGTTCCTGCTTGTGACAAAGCGTAATATGGCAGTACGCTCAAAAGTATCGTGAAAGCAACTAGAGCCAAAACTTTTTTCCGTGCGATGGCACGCTTGATTTCATACCGAGCAAAAGTGAAAATGACTTCAGCGCGTTTCAAAGTTTGCCACCTTTTGTCTCCTTAAGCGCTTCTATGTAAGCCCTCTCAAGCATGTTCTCGCCTTGCTTGATGGTGTAGAGTTTGGCGCCTGACTTGACCACGATGTCAGCGATTACTGGTCTAATGTCATGGTCACGTTCACAAACTGTAATTTCGATGGCAATCGCATCTTTTTTGCCGCTGTCTGCTATGTTAATTTGGGTTATTCCAGGAATCTCTTTTAATTGTTGGATCGTTTGTGGCGTTAAAGGGCTAGTCTCCAGTTCAACAAGAGAGTAATCTAACACTTTTCCTACTACTTCGTCTACTGGACCTTTGAATAGTATTTTCCCATGGTGAATCATTGCGACTGAGGTACAAAGCGATTCCACTTCGCTCATAATATGTGAGGACATGAAGACTGTACCTTTCCCATGGGATGCGAAGTCCCTGAAAACATCCCTAAAATGAGCGACTCCCGCAGGATCTAAACCGATCATCGGTTCATCCAGAATTAAAGTTTCTGGCGAACCGAGCAAGGCTTGGGCAACGCTTAGTCTTTGAATCATCCCTTTGCTAAGTTTGCCAACCTTCGTTTCGGCGTAGTCATGTAAACCGACCAGTTCAATCACTTGGTCTATCTCGCTACTCCGGTTTGCATTATCTGGGAAATAGAGCTCGTGAGAAATTAAATTAAGAAGTTCTCTTGGGCTTAGAAAAGTCTGTATGTTAGGCAACTCAGGAGAATACGCTACATGTCTTAATGCCTCAACATGGTTGGTGATAGGGTCAAATCCGTTGACTTTCACTGTGCCTGAGGTTGTCCTCATTAAACCTAAGATTAGCCTGATACAAGTTGTTTTGCCTGATCCGTTGGGACCGAGAAACCCCACAATCTCCCCTTTTCCAATCGTGAGATTTGCCGGGCCAATCCGCTTGTTGCTGCCATAATCTTTCACCGCTTCATTGAGCTCAATTACCGCCGAAGAGTTAGCCGTGATGGTTTCCACCTAATCTTTCATGTTTGATGCTAAACAACCGCTTTTGCATTACTCAATGTTAGTCAACCCAGTAAGACGGCTTCTTCTCGTCTTCGTTCTCTTGTTTCACATCGCTTTCGTGGCTAGTTTTATTTTCATCTTCCCGAGTTTGCTCTTCGTGTTTTTTCTTCTTCTCTCTCGTGTATATTGTTGGGGCTGCAATTGCAACTGCCGCTGCTAAGGCTACGCCAAGCACTGAGGCTCCTAGAGGGTTGATATTGCCTGCTGGCGCGTTAAGTGAAAGATTTGTCGATAAGAGCGTTGCATTGATTGAAGCTGTTTGGTTTAGCGAGAGTTGAACCGTGTCGATTAAACCCGATGGCATGCTGATTATGGTGCCATTCCCCGAAAAAGATAGGGCATTGGAGGAGTTTACCGCTGAGAAGAAGATTAAAAATTTTGTTGCTTGGTACGTGGCACTGTTAAAGGTGACTGAAGTTTGGCCTGCATTAATTAGGTTTGCGCTGATGGAGATTCCTTGAGTTTGATATGACAGTGACTGGTTTGTTACTTCGGGCAAGTATGGGAAGATTTCTGGCAGAGAAGTAGTGTTAACAGCCCTAGAGTAGGTAAGGTTTGCCACTGTTGAGGATATGCCTAGTATGAGGTTTACAAATCCTGTTTGGCTAGTGGGTTGAGCAGACTCGTTCACGATGCCGCTGACAGACTGGAAAGAGTTCGCTATGCCGCTTGCAGTAACTTTGTATTGCGCATAACCATTAGATGGCCCGTAGGTAAGCGCAAAACTGGTTCCCAACCCAGACAAAATCGTTAATACCAAAAAAGTTGCAACAACAATTTTGAGAGAATGCATCACGTCACCACACACAACCAATTTCCTAACTTATAATACCTGAGGAAGAATAAAAACAGTTTCTTAGAATGGCGCATTTTTGTAAATGGGATTTTCGATCAATGCTGGTTTCCGAAAACTTGGGACCCTTTGGCGCTGTCGCTTTTATGGGTTTTGTCCTGTCAAGTTATTTTTCTCAAAAAGGTGTTTAGTTTTGTCCATGTTGGGTGTTTGCCTTCGGGGTCTGTGAGGTAGCATGCAGAAACTGCGTTTGCCAACATTAAACGGCACTCATCTGAAAGACCGCTTTTATCGCCTAAAATGTTACCCGCAGTCCAAGCATCACCTGCGCCGGTTGCCCGTAAAACCCTAATTTTAAAAGTAGGGACCACTGTCTCAGTTTTGCCTTTTAAAGTGGCGGAGAAAACCGTGGTGTGCAAGTCAATTCTCGCCTGCAAGTGCTTTGCTAAAACGCGGGCGGCTTCCATTGCTAACTCAGCAAACTCCAAATGCTCCTTTTTATCTTCCAGAGTCTTGTCAAGCAACGAGGCGTAAATGATTGCTTCATTTTCGTTTAGGCTCAGAATGTCCAATTGATTGGATTTTAGAACCTTCGCCATCAACTCAGCAGATTGCAAACCTGTTAGGCGTGGGGTCTGCCGTGTCAAAGTAAGTTTTGCCTTTGCCCTTCGTTTTTGCCCTGCCGAAAACTGCTTGAGCCAGCGCTGTGCCGAATTTTAATGTGCCAGCCCAGTTAAAGAGGCAAGTATAATCCGCATTCTCTATCACGGTATAATCGCTCTCGTTGAGGTCCACTGGACCAAAATCCGCAAGTGCCCCTAAGTCTCGCAGCATAACATTTGTTTTCTCGTTTTTGTTTTTGAACTCCAAGGCGGTTGTTATAGAAGCCTTGTCATGAACTTTTATGTGCGAAGTATCGATCGGAGTGTCTCTGAAGTGATACTTTATTTGTTGCAAGCCGTATTCGCTTGTGCAAACAATCGGAGTTACCGTGGCGCCCAAAGCTGGCTAGGGCTGATGCGACGTTAATGGCGTTTCCTCCTCGCAGGTCAGTTTGGGAGATGCCGTCGATGCTGCCGCCTTTGCGTTTAGCCACATCCGAAATTATCTCTGAAAACTCTGAGGGATTCCAGTTCAAGCTTACGAGTCGGTCAAGGAAGAAATCAGGTAAAACGGCGACTTTGCATTCTTTCGGCTTCTCCATGAGAAAGCTTTGCAGTTCCCTTTTGCCATCCGAATCATACATTAGAAAGGCTCCAGTAGGTATAGTTCCAAAAAGCTAAAATAACCTTTTGATTAAAGAAGTATAATGGGGTATAGCGGGGAGGAGAAGCGGTGTATGAAGTTTAAAACGGAAGTTTGCCTACTATCATTGGCGCTTATTTTGTTCGTTGCGGGCGCTTTCTTTTATTCTTTCCAAACAGGAGGCTCAAATTTTAGTGTAAATTGGGCTTCTTATCCATATCAAGGATATGCACTTGCGTTTGTTAGTTTTGGTTTAGTTCTTACCTTAACTGCATCCGTTTCGTATTCAAAACGTGGCAAAAACATGTTCAGCGAAGATTTTGATTTTTCATCCGAGGATAAATCTAACTAGCAACCAAACCATATCGCCACAAAATAAAGCCACAATTAAACCTAAAGTTATGAATATAAGCATTGGTAAACCTGGTGTTGCCCACACGTAAGTGTCGATTTTTCCTGCTTGAACTGCATTAGATAAGCGTTCAACAATTTTATCTCGTCCCTCATCACTTGGAATAACAACTAGTTTTCGTTGTAAAGCGGTCTCGCCGTCGTCCACATCTTCCATCGGAAAAACATGCCATTTCTCCTTTAACCTTGCAACCGTCACCTTGTAACCAGTTATCAGGATGACTATTTTTTTCCATATCGATTCATGTGCAAGTGTTCCTGTAAACATTTTTTTGCCATTTTTTTTGTGCCAAACCAAATTGTGCAGTATCATGTATATGCCGCTTGCTGCTGCGAACAAGACGGCGTTGCTGAATATGGTTAATGGGAATATGAACTGGGAGATGGGAGATAAGCTTCCAGCTATGATGGGTGTGAATAGGGTTACTGGAGCAAATGGCAAAGCAACGGCGATGCACATGAGGGCTTTTGAGTCAGCGCCACCAAATGCACCTGAATAAAACAAAAGAAACGCTAACCCGACGGTAAAGCCTGCGCTAACGCCGAAAAGGACAAGCTTTGAGGGGTCATAAAGGAGTAACTCTGCTATGGAGAGCACGACTGCGATAGGTGCATAGATTGCCCAGACGCGGTTGCTTACTTCGCGAGTTTTATAGTCGCTCCATGACGCATAAGTGAGCAAGACTGCTGAAACTGCCACCTGCGCCGCGATAAAGACTGCTTGGAAGGTCAATCTAATCCCTTGTTGTGTTTCTTATGATTTCCTATCGCACTAATAAAATGTGCCATAACTGCTTGGACGAAATTAAAGAAGGAAATGGTACCTGTTGATTTAATGTTAATAGTCTTTCACCTTTTAATTTTATAAAAACTACTTAATCGTATTTATTGAATATGAATAGTAAATACTTATTGAAAATAAGTATCGATATAAATGCTATTTGCCAACGTTCAAAATTATTGTCGGCGGCATCTCAAGCCAGTACCAACAGCCTCACTTGATCAATATCCACTATAAATTGGAGCGTGGAACCATCACCATCAAAGCTACCACTGCATAATTCCATGTCACATCCTAAGCAGTTTGAAGACGAAACAGAATTGAGCGTTACACATTTTAGCTAAAAAATATTGATATAAAAAAGAAAGGGAGATTTCCCAATCTAAGTTGCGGTATATGTTGCAATTGCAGAAGTTAATGTACCGGACGAGGCAGTGATAGTTTTTGAACCAGTGGTACCAATTTGGTAATAGAAGTTGGCTGAGGTAGAGCCTTGGGCTATAGTTACTGAAGTGATGGCTGTATTACTAATAGCGGTAGCGTAAAAGAGCCCATTAGACCCAGCATTTGCAGTTAGAGTTACTGTAGTGGCACTTCCGGCTGTAACAGCGTTGCCGTAACTATCTTCTAATTGTACCGTAAAGACTGTCGATCTTTGATTGTGCACTATACTTGTGGGCTCCACAGTAAATACTAACTTGGTAGCAGAACCAGGATTAACGGTTATGGCGTTGCTTGTCTTAGACACTGTTCCAGTCGTCACTGTGATCGTCTGAGAACCAGCAGTCTTGAGCGTGAAACCTGTACCAGCAAACGTGTGGACCCCGTTGTCATCACCAGTACCAGAAGTAAACGTATACTTACTGGTAGAAGTATAAGGCAGAGTTGCCTGCGTGTCCGTAGATGTAAAGTAGACTGAACCCACGTAGTTAGTCGCCACGTTACCATACGCGTCATAAGCCGTTACGACGACGTTGTTGCTGCTGCCAAAGCTATTTCAGCTGTCTCGGAAGCCGGGTAGCCAATCATGGTAAAGCTTGCCAAGGCACTAGGATTAACAGTGAACGTGTTGCTCGCACTGCTCGCGCTGCCATATGTCGCAGTAACGGTGACGCCTGTACCTGACTTAATCACGTAAACATTGCCACTATACGCGCCGTTAGTGAAGGTCACTGGTGTTGTACTGACAGTTCCGCCCGCACCACCGCCGGTTTCAGTTAAAGCAGTTGAACTAGCATAGCCTGTGACCGTGTTACCGTATTGATCTTCCGCCGTGATGGTTACGCTAAAGGATGTACCTGCAGTCTGAGGACTACTAATAGTGCTAAAGACGAACTTGGAAAGAGCACCCGCATTAACAGTGAATGTGCCGCTTGTGCCAGACTTGCCGCCACCAGTGGTTGAGATTGAAATGCCTGTTCCTGATTTAGTAAGTGTCACTGAACCCGTCCAAACACCAGCAACAAATGCTCCAGTCCCTGTCGGGCTAATCGTTCCTGAAGACACCGTTAAAGTGTTAGTTCCAGTATAGCTTGTAACCGTATTGCCGCTTGAATCTTCAGCTGTAATGGTTATGCTGAAAGCGGTACCTGCAGTTTGTGGGCTGCTAATGGTATTAAAGATGAAATTGTAAAGAGCGCCAGGATTCACTGTTAAAGAAGCTGTACCATGAACACTTGAAATAGTACCCGTCACTGTAAAGGTTCCAGCTGTATGCGAAGTGTAAACATTGCCACTCCATGAACCGCCAGCACCGCTGCTTATACTCCAAGTAACTGAACCAGTGGCAGCCCAACTGTTACCGTAAGCGTCAGTAGCGGTAGCCGTGTAAGTCTCGGGGTTTCCAGCCGTAATCGGGGCTGTAGCTGGAGTAACCACGATGCTTACAGCAGAAGCATGAGTAACTGTTATGCCCGCCTGAGAGCCAGTAATCGTGCTATTTACCGTGTCAGTCGCGGTAATTGACTGAGTTCCAGCTGTTTCTAAAGTAACAGCGAAAGTGCCAACACCATTCGTAAGACCAGCACTCAATGGCAAAACCGCTTTGCCATCACTTGAAGTAATGGCAACTGTACCTGTATAGCCAGTAGCTATGTTACCGTACGCGTCATATGCTGTAACCGTAACATTTTGAGCTGCACCGGCAGTGGCAGGACTCAGGAAGCCAGAAACAACAAAGCGCACAGCAGCGCCAGCATTGACCGCGAATGTGTTGTTTTGTCCAGTCGTGCCACCGTCAGTTGATGAGATTGAAATGCTTGTGCCTGATTGAGTGAGTGTTACTTGACCGGTCCAGACTCCATTAGTGAATGCCCCAGTGCTTGTTGGACTGATTGTTCCTGTGGACACAGACAAAGTGCTGGGTTGAGTGTAGCTTGTAACTGTGTTACCGCTTGAGTCTTCAGCGGTGATGGTTATGTTGAAAGCGGTACCTGCAGTTTGAGTGCCGATGTTTCCACCGCCTAAAGTAGTCACAGTGAAATAATCCACGGGAGTTAGCATGAAATTTGCCGATGCAGAATTAGAGCTCCTGTCGGTAGCAGTGATTATGTAAGATCCAACCTGATAAGATGGCAGAATAACGAATCTTGTTCCTAATGGAATCTCTCCGTAAACATTCGTGTAAACATTCGCCGGAGTTGTAGCTACAGTGTTTCCGTTGAACGTAATTGTTATCTGGGAGTTGGGTGTGAACCCACCGCCTGAAACTGAGACGGAGGTGCCTGTGGGACCGGACGATGGAGAGAGATTTATTGAGGTTTCAGCTGAAGACTGAGGAACAATGGTTACTGAAGGCGGCTGCTCTACAAGCGTCCATAAACCAGAGTTTCCGCTGTTGGCGTGTATGGGATTTGCACCGTTAAATGTTACCACGGCGCCGTACCAAGTTAAGTCCAAAGCTGAAGTAAACGAAACTGTGCCAGCCGAAGTAACAGGGTCAAGTTCAATAACTGGGACAGAACTGTTTGCATAAAGTGCCCCTGTAAATGTTTTAGCCATTTTATCAAAAGCATAGAGCTGTTGATTCGCACTAGCCGTGAACATTATCCCCGTTCCCTGCGATTGCACTATTAATTAGTTCACTCCAATGATGGCGCATTTCCAGTGCTATTGTTGAAATATCCATTGCTGTATGTAAAAATGGGAACTCCGTTTGTAGTGATTCCGTTCTCAGTCATAGCTTGCGGTTGACTTATCGATAGTCGTCAGTTGAATTGGACTGATATCGTTGATGTTTCTGGGCATGGTTGAGTTTACGAAAATTAGTCTAAGCTGATAAGTGAAGTATGTTGCATTCGCAGGAAGCGTAAGGACCATTTGGGAGTAAACGTTTGGGCAGTTTGTTGGTCCACCACTCCATTCGGCTTCTTCCTGAACAATATCTCTTACAACTCCCTTTTGTATTACGAATGCAGGCGAACCTGATCCAATGTTGGTATGTGTCAGTGTCGATCCGCATGAAATCTGCGGTGCTAATTACCTTTCCGCCCGCGCTATTTCCTACAGTTGCAGTCACTTGAAAAACACCGTTTGGATAACTAAATTGTAGAGTAATGTTCCCATTTGAAAGAGTTAAGTCGCCAGGGTTGTCAGCAGTGAAATAAGTATCCGTGTAGGCTGCAGACGGTTGGATTGCTGTGTCGCTTCCGTTCCACCATAACGTTAATTGTGACATTGATGGACTTACTTCAAAAACAATCATTTGGTTGTTGCTAAAGATCGTATAATTGCTGGTCAGGCCTAATGGAATCTGATACCCTGATGCCCAATCTTCCACTTGAAATGGAATATCAGAAGTCGAGCCGGTTTGACATAAATTTAAGGATGTCACTGGAACAGGTGGAATTGGTTGCGCCTGAGTCGTATTTAGTAGGTCTTGCCCAGACCATAGCATGGTGCCGTTCTGCAATAATTCCACTACGGTCGGAGCGGAAGAGCTTTGCGCCGAAAACGCGAAATTTAAGTTGTAACTGTCGAATGAAGATGCCTCAACAATTATTCCCCGTGAATCCGTCACTTGAACCATAAATGCCGAAGAGGTTATTTCAGAAGGAACGCTGATTAAGTAGGTGCCATTGGTGAAAATCGTTGGAGTCAAACTTGGATTTATTAGCTGCCAGTTGGTAGTCGTGTAATTGTAAAAGTAGAAGGCAAAGTTTTGTTGCCCTAAACTGGTTAAAGGTTCAGTTAAGTCTTGAGTTACATTTACGCATACTTGATTGCTGCTTGGTGAATTAAATATTTGAACACCTAAACTGCAAGAAGTGGTGTAATTTACGCCGTAGATGTTGAGGTCTGCTAGATCATAAACGACCGAAAGTGTGCCTGTGCTGATGCTAGGATTTGAAAACCAAGTGGTGCTTAGCTTCAGGCTAGTCATGTTTATCGATTCTCCCAAAGAGGGGTTCATGTTTGCGATGTACTGCAAAGCGCTGTTCATATAAATCGTCGATTTATCATAGAGCATACGTTTGGTTACCTGTTACCTGGAGAATTGAGCCGTAATAACCTACAGTAAAGCCTAAAGCTTTCAAAATTGCCGAGTTCGTTTCATCTGTCGCAGTTAATGTTTGAGGCGTTTGACTTTGACTTGAATCATAGCGGATCGTTGCGTAAACTGCTATTAATGTGCCAGCAAGAACTATCGCCACAAGCAAAGCCGCAATAATCGTGAATTGCCCCTGATTGTTCATTTCATCCGCCTCCAACTATTCCCAACTGCAGCACTACAAGTCGGTTGCTTCCAGTAGCCGTATACAAAGAACCATACCTAGTTGGCTGATAATCACACAGAATACCTAAAGCAGCCAATCTAATATCCGGGAATCCTAGCCATTCCGAGCGCAAAGAATCCACCCTGATAGTTCGTACCGTTTAAGTGTCTGTAAACAGCACCAGGATTATATGGGCTAGTTGTGGTAAATAGGGAGTTTGTGACAACCAAATTGTACTGTGTCGTTATTGAGGTAGGTAATGCACGCGTAGAGGTCTGAGAAATAGAGGGATAAAGTCCATAGTAGTTGCACAAGCTTTGGACTTGGCTGGTTAAGTACACGACACCCGGCGCTCCTGTTGACGAGCCAGTGTAGCTGTAGTTTTGGTTAGCCAATCCTTCAAGAAAAGCACTCAGTCCATACCCCTGCACCATATTCATTCCATATATACCACAATTGTTTTGAGAGCTGCTTAGGGAGCCTGTATTGGTGACGTAGTAGAAGGGGTATCCTACTATGCTAACCCAAGTCCAGTTGTATAACTGGGTAATTTTGCCTAAAGTGTAATCGTACTTGGCGTAAGAACCTTGACCACCGTTCGCAAGAGGGTCCCAACCTTGAGTATAATTGAGCCCAGATTTGCTGCTAAAATTTGTTGGTATCGGTACAGCTTCACCGCAAGTATTGATGATGACTGCATTATTGATGGCTTCTCCTTGAAGCGACTTGCCATTTAGTAACTGATTTAGTTGATTTGTATTTTGAACCATTACAGTATTTTTAAAGTAAGGAGATAGAAGGCTATACACTGTTTGAGCTAGACTGGAAGGAGTATAGCCGGTAGTCCACCAACCGTTAGTGTCGCTGCAGTCCAAAATGTATAGAGTTGCTGGAACTCCATTTGTGGAAATTTGTTGCGGTGTGGATATGTAGGTTACATTGGATGAGGCTTCTAAGTATGAGGAAGCATCTGAACTTACGAGATTTGCCGTGTTAGAAATTGAAGCTACACTTGAGTATAGAGGTGCTCCGTTTGAGGCAGTGTTTACGTTATAGACCGTGAGGTTATAGACCATGTTTGGCGGCAATGATGCTGCGAGCGCAATCTGGAGGTCACCCCCATGCAGTAAGGTTATTTGTTTCGAATGCTGCTGAACTCAAATCGTAACGCGAGTCGAGTTCTTGCAGAGTAGTATAGGCAAGCTGTCCAATTCTACAGGGGACACATTACTTGGGGATGGAAGAGTAATGTAGCTAGAAGTAGCCACATATGCCGCACCCAGGAGAAATATGACTAACAGAACTTCAACTGTTCGCATCATGTTAGCCTGCCTCCTGATAGCCCTGTACGCTCCAAAGAGAAAGCTTTGCCTGGTAAGAAACCCCGTTAATTTGCACTTGACGTAAGTCTGTTGCAACCCACCCATGATTGAGTGGAGTTCCTCCGAATGTCATGGAAAAGCCTAATGAACTAAATCCCCACGGCATCATAACGACGCCACTGTTACCAGAGTTATCATACGCTATTACAAGAATACCTGGAGTGTAAGAGCCCATCGAAATCGTTATAGGCGAATTTCCTGTACCCGAAGTAACGGTGCCATATGGATTTGAGCTTCCCAGAAGGGTTTCCTGAATAGCATAGTTTTGACTTTCCAAAATGAAAGTTGTATTGTAATACAAAGTATTTGCATTAGTGGAAGTGTTGGGAACGTCGTCGCTATTTGCCAAAGTTACATTTTGAGTGGAAAGTCGGATCAAGAAATGGCACAATACTTTGGTTTCCCACAGGAGAAGGCTCGTAGTAACCTATACCCGTGATTCCATCAAGATAGGCATAAGCTACAAATGCGTATGTCAGATTTGGGTTTAGAGAGAAATCCGAGAATGTCACAGAAGCTGAGCCTACACTATTGGTTTCTACGGTTCCTGCTTGATTAGCTATAGTTTCGAAATCGGGATAAGCTCGTGCTAAGAAACACCGGAATTAAAAGGTAGTTTACGTCAGCGTATGCAAGGGGAAAACCGGTTCCAGTGACGCTCAGCGATAAGCTTAACGGATCGGTTGATGGTGAAGTCTGGGCTATAGAAACAGTTCACCGTTGGGGTTAACGACAACTGGAATCCGTAAGTGCCGTTTATTCCCAGCAGCGTCAATGCGGTGGAATAATTAACCATGTCGGTGTAGGGATAAAGCAAGTAATTGTTGGGGCTAGTTGTTATTGCGCTATAGGTTAGGCCTGTTTTTTGATAGCTTATCGGAGCTTCTGATGATGAATCTAGACGCATCAACGAAAAGGGATTGAGTTGATATTGAGTCAACGATGGATCCTGCAGTCCAAACGCCGTTGGAGTGACTTGTGTTAGATTTCCTGAAGGAGTCAACAACATTGCATCTAAGAGGTCACCGCACTCTTTTGCGGTTGATGTGTTGCGCTGATAATCTACCCCGACGGAAAGCGTTTGGTTGAAGAGACCAATGAAGAGCAAAACTGCGACAAATAACACCACAATTGAAACGAGGTGATCTATAGACACGCCTGACACTTTTTTTCCTCCTACGTGCCAAAAGACAGCAAAATTCTGTTGCTCTCTTTATTGTCCGATAATGCAAGCGCTATTTGAGTTACTCATAAATGTAGAGTTCACCCACTGAACATTAGATCCCAAAGTAACGGGTGTGGTAGTCGAAATCGTACTTCCAATCAACGTGAGGGTTAATTCCAAGACTTTTTCAGAACCAGATCCAGAAACAGAGATCAAAGTCGCGTTCCCAACTGTAAGCATAAGTTTCCTATGTATGTGAGGAATGCCAAGATTGTTCGTTACTGTTCCAGAAGAGACGGACGGATTGTTTAAGAACAAATAGAGTTGCCCTATTGAAGCTGCTTAGATGAGTGCAAGCGTCGTTGAGGGCAAGCGTGTCACTGGAAGTTGTCCAGTAATTCATGAAAATGCCTGTGGCGTAGGGTAACAGAAATATTTGTAAGATTAAAATTGGAATCAAAATCATGTATTCAATGGTTATGTTTGCCATGTGTCACACCTCGTCAGCATTAAGATGCCATCCCTATTGAGACATCTACTGTGCCTATGTAAAATTCAATTAATGCGGTCGCTGTGGAGTTACTTGGTATGTTTATAGTTTCTGAAGTGTGGTCAAAGTTAAAAAATGCAGTATTAAAACCCGAGAGAGTTGAAGGCGTTGCCAGGCTTCGGCGTTAATCGAACTTGGGATATTATTAGTACCGCTGGGTGTTAAGTTAGTCAGTAACCTACTGCCTGTCAGCGTGACAGATTGCGAAAGATATGGATTTGAGGTGCTATTAAGCAGTGGCAAATAAAACTGTAGTAGCTACCTCAAGTTACCCCTGTGATCAAGGTTGAATTCAGCGCTCTAACCGTGGGAACTGCAACTATTCTCGCATAACTTCCATCCTGTCATGGGCGCCTTTTGCGTTGCAAATATTTGGCTCACTGGTGCAGAAGCGTTCCATTGCAAAAATGAACCGTTGTCGGAAGGTATTATTCTACTGAAGTAGTTATTGCCTAAGCTGTAATCTCGTACCGGCATGTTGAACAGCTATCATGCCGGTTGTAAAGTTGTAGATAGTCTGCCATGGGGCGCCCAAACTTCCAGTATTGATTTCGATAGTATAGTTAATAACGTTGGGCTCGAACGTCACTTGCCCGTAATTGGCTGTGTAATCAACTGTTTCTGTTCGTCCAATTGTCCATGCCACATTATCTATCTGCAAGCCAGTTGATTGCATGAACTGCTTATTTGCGCTAAACTCATCTCCAGCCAGTCTGAGTTGTTAGACTGCTGTTTGCATAAGTTCATAGCCACAAAAACCAATACTACAAGAGCCGCTGTCATAATAACCGTGGAAATTGCTGGGCTTATTGCACGGTTATCTTTCCGCAAGTTTCTTGCGGGCTTGACTAGACAACATGTTTTTCGCTCCTTCTAAATTTTTACGAACATCGGTATGAGTTTCGCAGCTAAACAGGCGATTATAACAAGGATGGCTGCATGTTTGAATCCGGCAGAGATTGATTCCTCACTTATTTTTCCCGCCACAATTCCAATGACGTAACTGTTGAAGATAACTGCGGTCATGAATATCGTTTGTCATCAGGCCTTTGCTTGCTGTAGATGCTGCGGTTGAGACGGTTGTGGTTGTTACGCCGAAGCCTGTGGTAAAACTCATCATCATAACAGTTGTTGCCACAAGCAAGATTGACGCCAAATAGGGCATCATCACGTAGGGGCGAACGGACATTTTCTTTTCTTTATCCACTTCCGCCGTCAAACTGTTAAAGCGAGCCAAGGATTCAATCATTGCGATGGTGCCGCCGCCAACATCTATGGTTTCAACTAGGAGAAACATGACTATTTGCACCATCCAACTGCGCGTGCGATGAAGAAAATCCATCATGACCTTCTTGAGTGGGATACCCCAAGAAATATCGGAGCTGATTTTACGAAGTTCTTTGCTAAAAGTGCCATAGTCTCGTGTGGACAGGCTTTCGATGCATTTTTCTGGTGACAAACCTGTTTTTCGCACTTCCGTGAGGTCTCTGAGAAAACTTGTGATTCCCTGCTTCCATGCTGTTCTTAGCCTTGGCTAATTTTATGTGCACTAAGGCTGCTGGTGCAGCGGTGATAAACAAGGCAACAGTTAGGGCTATGGGCAAATCAAGACCCCAAGCTTGCAAGGTTGCTGAAGATGGGAAGCTGGGTTGCTCCCATGAAGTTTGTGAGCAGCAAGAATACAAATATGCCTATTACGCTGCATATTCCGAACACTTTGTAGGGACGCATTTCCACTATCGGCGTTTTCGGCTGCATGCTGTGAGCTAGATAGACGAATACGACTGCGAGCAGTGGCGAGAAAAGGTAAGTGTACATTAGTATGCCCGAGTACGTGGATAAGTTGGTGCCTGTGCTGGTCCCCGTCTGAATTTGCTGTACAGCGAAGAGTATGTAAAAACAAAGCGACATCATGACCATAACGATGATGAAGGTTTCAAGTAGCATTCCAAGACGTTCAGCAGCGGCTTTAACGCGGAGCGCACGGGTTTTGAATATGTCTTCTGCTTTTCGCTCAAGGAAATGTCCAATGTCGCCGCCGATAATAACAGTTGAAGCGTAACCGCTCAGAAAATCTTTGAATATGTCCAGCGGCACTTTTTTTGCAGCCCCTTCAAGGGCTGATAGTGGGTCAACACCAAAAACTTCAACGTCTTTCATTAATATCTCTGTGCTTCTTTACGCATTGCGGGCATAAGGTCTACTTCTGATAGCCGCTTGAAGCTAGTGTACGGTGCAATGCCGCCGGATGCCATGACGCTAATGTATGCTGCCGCAAAAGGTATTTCACGCTCCAAGTTTGTTGCTCGGTCGCTGGCGTTATTAGCTGGGAACAGCTAAGAATCCAGCGACTACAAAAAGCGGAAGCGGTACCAAAATAAGCAGAGGTAAAAATCGAGTAGAGCAAAACAATCACTATACCCAGCACTGACACGGGAAGAGTCAGCATGGCGATGAAGAACATCATTGAAATGTAAGTTTCAGGGTAAATTTTTACCCGTCCCTTATCCAAGGAACCTTTAATGTGGAAAACATTTTTCAAAAAATACGGTGTAAAACGCCCGAAGAGGCGATAGGACAGGGCCTCAAATTTCTCTAGAAGCGGCAACTGTTTTTACCTCCTCGTTTGACGTGGATTTTTTGGTAGAATTCTTTTGGTCTTGCGTAGTATTCTGCAATTATTGATGCTACTTCTTTGTAGCTTCTGATTTTTTGTTGCCGCATCCAGTGCAGAACATTACTGCGTCTTTTCATTTCTTCAAGTAAGTCTTGTGTTGTCACTCCCAACCGTTTGGCAATAGATGATAACAATACGCTATTTTCCGGAGATGCTATTTGTACGTCGGCGTTTGGATCCCATTTGAAGATATTTAGATAATTTTCATAGTTTGACAATTTCGCTAGTGGCAAGTATGCGCCTGTAAGCCTTTTTTACGCCGTTCTTGACTAGGTGCACTCGCTGCACGGATATGACTACGTTCATTAATGGAATATATGCTGGAGAAATTTCCATGGGTTTCTGGGTTAACCGTTTTACTGCTGAATCCAAGTTTTCAGCGTGCATGGTTGCCATGCCGCCGTGGCCTGTGGCTAAGGCTTGGAAGAGAACGTATGCTTCTTGACCTCTTATCTCGCCTACGATTAACATGTCAGGGCGATGACGCATAGAAGCTTTAACAAGGTCAAAGAGAGGTACTTCGCCAACGCTGCTTCCGCCTAAACCGTAGCTTTGACGTGAAATGAGTGAAACCCAGTTTTCATGCGGACAGGTTTAACTCGGCGGTTTCTTCTATTGTGATGATTTTGCTTCCAGGCTTAATTAGGCAGGCTAAGGCGTTTAATGCGGTGGTTTTGCCTGCTGCTGTTCCGCCGAGAATCATGATGGAGGCAGCGGTTTTCTAGGCAAATCCACAGGTAAGCTGCCAGTTCTTCGGTGAATGTGCCTATGTTGATTAAATCGATTATTGAGTAGGGGTCGTCTCGGAACTTTCGGATTGTGAAAGCTGTTCCGAAAGGTGTGATTTCTCGCCTGTAACACACTGCTAATCTGTGTTTGCCAGGGAGGGAAGCGTCAACTATTGGGAAGGCGGAGCTGACGTGTTTTCCAGCCATGTGAACAAGTTTAACGACCATGTTGTCGAGGACTTCATCGCTTTCAAATTGAACGTTGGTTTCTATGCTTTCGAAGTTTCGATGCCAAATGTAAACTGGCCTGTTTACTCCGTCGCATGAAATATCTTCTATGTTTGGGTCGCGCATTAATGAATCGATTTTGCCAAAGCCGACGAGATCACGTTCTGCATGGTAGATGATTTTGTACCATGAAACATCAGGTAACCAGCCGAGGCTAATGCGGTATTTGTCCACTATTTTTTTTGCTTCTTGAGCGAAGAATTTTCTCGGGTCCTTTATTTGCTCTTTTGGTGACTCAATTTCGGCGAGCAATATTTCTAGAATGCGATTGTATATGCCTCGTTCCAGTGGATCAAGCTGCAGCTCATCAAGAACATACTTGTATTCGCCTGTTTTGGGGTCTTGAACTATTACAACCTGGGAGAACGGCTCGTACAAGGGGTATTTGTCGGCTATTTTGATCCCTTTTGGTAAGGATTTGGCTACTGAAGGAATTTCTGGTTCAGGCGTTTTCTTTTTGGAGCCAAGATTGATTTTTGGAAGTTTGAATTTTTTATTGGTGAATCTTTTATTGTTGCGTGGTTTGCTTTCTTTTGATGTTTTGGTTTCTGTGGTTTTTTTGTTGGGTGTTTTGTTTGCATTTCGAGTGGTGCCGTAGCTTGGCGATGGATTCTTTGAGTTTTTGTTTGAGGCTTTGCTTTGGCATTGTTGATCGTGTTTAGGTTCATGTCCGACGCTTATTAAATATTACGTCTCAATACTTAGTAATGTTGAAGTGTTCAACACAACTACAAAAAACAAGTAACCTTATCAAAAACAATTAACTCAGCAAAACAATTTTAAACCAGTAAAAAATGACATACTCAGCCACATTAACAGAAGGATAATAACTTGAATCAAACATCAAAAATCATCAATCAAGTGAAAAAAGAAGGCAGAAAAGCGCTTCTTGAACCTGAAGCCAAAACCATCTGCGCCGAATACGGAATCCCAGTCAACAAATTCAAAGTTAGCATTAAACGAAAATGAAGCCGCAACATACGCTGATGAAATTGGGTACCCAGTTGTTCTGAAGATTGTTTCACCCGACATCATCCACAAATCCGACGCTGGCGGCGTCATAGTTAACCTGAAAACCCCAGCTGACGTCACAACGCCTACAAAAAAATCTTGGAAAACGTCAAAAAATACAAAGCAGACGCAAAAATCGTCGGTGTTTTAGTGCAGGAAATGGCGCCGCAATCAACAGAAGTCATCGTAGGAGCAATCAAAGACCCCCAGTTTGGACAGACACTAATGTTCGGCTTAGGCGGAATATTTGTTGAAGTCCTCAAAGACGTAAACTTCAGAATCGCACCTATAACCACCGACGATGCAAAAGAAATGATTACCCAACTTAAAGCTTACCCGCTCCTGAAAGGTTTCAGAAACACGCCGCCCGCAGACATCGATGCCCTAGTAAACATATTATGCAACACTTCACGCCTCGTCATGGATAACCCTGAAATCAAAGAGCTAGACCTGAACCCAGTGATGGCTTACCAGAAAGGCGCAAAAACAGTCGACGCAAGAATAATACTCGAATAATCCCAACTTTTTTAATCATTTAAGTAAAAATTAAACTTTTTTTTCTATATATTCACTAGATGCATAACTATAATAGATTCAAACGCCTTTTCTCGAAACGATGGAAAATGAGCCAAACTTCCGAATCCGACGACAATTTAAACTTGAACATTAACAAAATAGTTAACGATGCCCTACGAGTTTTCTTCAAAGATGCCGTGAGAATTGCTCTCACCAGCCCTTCTCAATCGGTTTTCTTTTTGCGAACATATCGGTGGCAAAATAAAGCGGCTAAAACAAGGCAGAAGCTGGAACTCGAAGGACTGCATGTTCCACCCATCTTAGTCATAAGCGTAACCAGCAAATGTAACCTGCATTGTGCAGGCTGCTATCATCAAGCATTAAGAAGCAAACCTGATGCTGAAATGAGTGACGAACGCATCGAGCGGCTTGTGGATGAGGCAAAAGAACTGGGCATATCTTTTATTGTGCTTGCAGGCGGAGAACCCCTCATGCGCCCCAACATATTGGATATTTCTAAGCAAACTCCCGAGATAATGTTTTTGATGTTCACAAACGGGCTACTGCTAAACGACACAAGTGCTGGAGCGAATGGCTTCAAACAAAAACATTGTTCCGCTTCTCAGCCTGGAAGGTTACCAAATTGACACGGACGGCAGACGAGGCACAGGAGTTTATGATCAGCTGCTCAAGTCGATTGGCAAGCTAAAAAACAAAGGTCTTTTCTGGGGAACAACCTTGACTATGACGAGAACCAACTTTGCTGAAGTCACTGATGAAGCCTTCATCAAGCAACTGGTCGATTCTGGATGCAAATTCTTCATGATGGTTGAGTACACGCCGGTAATTGCTGGAACGGAAGATTGGGTTCTCTCTGAAGAGCAAAAATCGAAAGTGATAGCAATCCGAAATGGCTTCCGTAAAAAATTCCCTGCAATGTTCATTGCCTTGCCGTGGGATGAGGAGGAAATTGGCGGATGCCTCTCGGCTGGACGCGGATTCATACATGTTAGCTCAGAAGGAAACGTTGAACCATGCCCATTCATCGCTTACTCAGACACCAACCTGAAAAACATACCGCTAAGAGAAGCTCTGCAATCAAAAATGCTCAAAACCATACGTGAAAACCACGCGGAGCTTAAAGAAATACATGGCTGTGCCCTTTGGGAAAAACGCGAATGGGTTGAATCACTCGCCAAAAAAACGCAATAATACACACAGAATTCAGTTAAGTTAATGTGGGATTTCGGCTTAGATGGGGTATTTTTGTGTGTGCACAACTGACCCCCCTAGTCCACTAGATGAGCCTAATAGACGCCAGATATGATTCAACATAGTTCAACATGGACGAAACGTCCCGCACTTTCAACATGAAACAATGCTTTTTCAACATAGAAAAAGGCTGGTTTTTACTGTATTTTTAGCGTTTAGAATGAAGACACCAATTTGTGTAAAAATTCGAAGGGCGTTAAATTTCTTGTATTGAGACGATTTTTAAATCTGCAATTTTGTTGAAATGCTCTGTGTTGCGTGTGGCTATGCTGAATTCTTTTGTTAAGGCGATTGACCCAATTAGAGTGTCTCGAAGACCGATTGTTTGCCCTTTTGATTCCAGTTCAGCAAAAATGTGGCCTGCCCTTTGAGCTGACCTTGGTGTCAGCGACAAAATCTGAAGTTTATTCAGCAGTTTCTTGGTTGCTTGAACGTTTTTTTCTGGGTTTCTTGATTTATGTGCACCGTAATGTAGCTCGAACTGGTTTATTACGGTTGTAGATAAAAGAAAGTTTTTGTCTTGCAGTTTAGCAACGAAGGCTACGACTTCTTCTTTGTTTCTGAGAAGGTCAATTAGTATGTCAGTGTCAATTATTGTTTTTGTGGTTTCCATGTTTCCCATACCTGAGCTATCGACACTTTGATCTTCTCTGCTTCTTCATCAGTTACGTCCCATGATCCAGCTAAATCCGTAATTTTTTTTCCTTTTTTTCTTTGACTTATTAGCTGTTTCATTGCTTCCTCAATTGATACCGGTCTTTTAAGTTTGACCTGCATTTCGCCAGCTATTGCGCTTAATTCGGCATATGTTTCTTTGCTTACTTTTATTGCTTTAAGTTCAGTCACAACCATCCACCTTTGGTGGTAAAAGTAGTTTAAACATACCTAATAAACTTGCTGAGAAATAGTTAAACTATTTTCGCAATATTGTTATAAGTAAGAATATTTTTACTTTTGCATGGCGAGTGAAGCATGGTAGATACGTCCTTTGAAGAAACGATGAAGCCAGTGTGGGCGAAAGTTAGGCAGACGAGTCTTGCGGAGAAAGAAATAAACGCCCTCATCGACGAAGCAAGAGCCAAAAGTAGTTCTTGACACAAACGTTTGGGTCTCAGCAATGCTCTGGGGCGGCAAACCCGCAGAAATCATAAAAGCAGCCGAACAGAACAAAGTCAGCATCCTAACCTCTGAAGAAATCGTTGCAGAAATCAGTCAGGTTTTAACTTACCCCAAGATTACGCACATCTTTCAAGCTGAAGGATTACGAATTGAAGATTTAATTGAAGCAGTACTGAAAATCGCAAAATTCGTCAAAGTTACAAAAAGAATTAATTTTATCCTGGAGCATCCGGCAGATGATAAGTTCATTGAATGCGCCCAAGCAGCAGGGGCAAAATACATAGTTAGCGGCGACAAGCACCTCCTCAAATCAGTTCGGTATAAGAAAACGCAGATTGTGTCGGTGAAAGAGTTTCTTCAAATCATAGAAAACAAAAGATAATCAACAAGAAGAAAAAAATTATTGCTTTCTGATTAATTCTTCAAGGATTTCTTTTGCTCGGTCCACCCGCACTTTTCGTTCCTTTACCATTCGTTCAGCCACTAAATCAACCAGTTCATCCTTTGCGCCTGCAGTAATTGCAATGTTTCTTGCGTGCAAAGACATGTGACCGCGCTGAATTCCCTCGTTCGCCAGTGCTCGTAAGGCACCTAGATTTTGGGCTAAGCCGACAGCGGCTAAGACTTCAGCAAACTCGTTGGCTGATTTGACACCTAAGATTTTCATGGCAACTCTTGCTATAGGATGGGTTTTTACTGCGCCGCCGATTAAGCCTACAGCCATCGGCAACTCAATTACGCCTTCCAGGTCGCCGTTTTTGTTTTTTGTCCACTTGGATATGGAAGTGTATGTTCCTTTTAACGCGGCATAAGCGTGAGCTCCTGCCTCGATGGCGCGGTGGTCATTTCCAGTTGCAAGAACGACTGCTATTATGCCGTTCATGGCGCCTTTGTTATGTGTTGCTGCGCGGTAAGGGTCAGCTTCTGCAAAAGCTGAGGCGTAAGCGATGCCGTCCACGGCGGCTTCTCCTCCTAGTGATTCTTTGGGTACGGTGCACCATGCTTTTGCCAGTCGTTTAGTGGCTAAATTGGAGATGATGCGTAAATATACATGGCCGCCTGTGAGCTGCTCAATTTGCGGCGCCACTGCTTCAGCCATAGTGTTAACAGCGTTAGCACCCATAGCGTCACGGCAGTCAACATACAACTCAACGATAAGCATCTGCCCCATTGAAGTCTCGATAATCTTAGCACCCAAAGCCTTAGCACCGCCACCAAAAGAATTCAAAACCGGGTCTTGATCATTCGCTTTCTTCAAAATCTCCAGCCTATTCGTTAAAACCTGGTTTCTAGCATATTCAGCATCTCTAAGTTTGACAAGTTGGATTTGTCCAATCATGACTGGTGCTGTGCTGCTGGTGTGAAATCCTCCGCCGTCGCGAACCATTTTAGCCGCGTAGCTGGCAGCGGCGATCACGCTTGGCTCTTCAGTCGCCATCGGAATCAAATAGTCTTTACCGTTAATTTGAAAGTTATCTGCGACGCCTAAGGGTTCAGGAAAAACGCCGATAACATTTTCCACCATGTGGTCGAGCACATCAATGGGCAAAGAACCTGTGTCCTCAAGTAAACGGACTTCCTCATCGGTTAAGCCTGCAAAATCTTTAACGATTGCTAAACGCTCCTTCGGCGAAAGCTTATAGAAGCCTGAGATTACGGATGTTTTAGTCATTTTTCATTCCTTTTGCTCTCTTGTAAGTTGAGTGTAGTTTGATTTTTCGCTTTTAAGCTTTAACCAACCCTCAGCCAAAAACCCTAATGCTACAGCGTAGTTTGCCCCTGTGTTCTGGGCATTGCCACTGCGGAAACGCCTAAGCGCTTGCGGATTTCCTTGGCTAAAACTGCGCCGTGACTTCGATAGTTGTCTGTGATAACTTTTTTTGCTCTTGAACGTTTAACGTACTCTATTAAACCGTCGAAATCTGAGTGGTCGCTTAACGCAACTAAATATTCCCTATCGCCAATTTGCCTGCATGGCGAATTGAATTCCCAACCGCTAACGCAGATACGCGCGTTTTGCAAGCCCACATATCCACGTGAATTCATGTGGTAAAAGGCGACGCATGGGAGGTTCCCACCCAGAAGTTCTTGCCCATCCACATCTGTAGAAAGTGACAGGCAACCCAGCTGCATACCGTGTTGCTCGCAAACTTTCGTAACTTGATAAACCCGCTCCGGCATAACAAACGGCACAGCGACGTCCGCATTTCTCAGAAGCTGCATGATTTCTTGCAGTTTGCCATGATACCCGAAAACGTAGACAGTGCCGCCGCGCAAACGTTTCTCAATCATGGTAACTAAAAGTTCACGTACATCCACATCAAAAGAGCGCCTGCATGATGGACTCCCATAAGTTGCCTCAACAACCAAAACATCACATTCAACAACGGGAGTGTCGTCAATCCTGAAGTCGCCAGAGTAAGCAATCCGTATTCCGCCAGCATCCTCAAGGAGCACCTGCGCTGCACCCAAAATATGGTCTGCCTTAACAAGCGTAATCTGCTCATCGCCATACCTGATGGTTTTGCCGTACTCCAGTGTCTCGATTACCGCGTCTCGAAGCTTCAGCGAGTCGTCAAGTGTCTCCGCGAGGTCTCTGGTCGCCTTAGTCATCAAAACCTTCTCACAGCACTTCAAGCTTCTTCGTAAGCCGCCAAGATGGTCTGCGTGCGCATGAGTTACAATCCGCAAAGGCCTTGCTCGTCAAAAGCGTCGCAGGCAACGCTGTCCCCTAACAGAACTGCGCCGTTTTTCGTTACCTGAGCCCTTGCAGACAAGTATTGAGCCTTCTATCTCTCAGTTTTTTCCGCCAGCCACTCGATAAGCTGCTGTGGATTATCAGTTTCAATCGTTACTCGTATGGGACCTAAGGGTGATTCCGCTGTTTCTTCAGAAAAGGAGATGTGCCCTGCAAACGCTACTTGCTTGTTTAAGCAAAAGCTAATAGTGTTCCCTCTTATGCTGTGAAAGAGTGCTTTTCTGGCGGCATCACGAATCCTGTCAGTGCGCAGTATATTGCGTAGTTTAAAGAGAGAATCCTGCCCTTTGGCTTCAGCCGTTAATGTGTCTGCTTTGCCTGAAGGCTTGATTGTTATGGAAGCGTTTCCTAAAACGTTAGTTACAGCCGCTTTCACCTTATCTTCGCTTTCGGTTGGGTTAATTTCAGCTTCAACGTGAACAGTTACTTCAACCATTTCTCCTCAATCCTCCGCAAAGACTCCGCAACTTTAGGCTTTAATCTCCTCAACACTATTATCGTTAACTATCATCTGCTCAGCCATCGCTATAACATTTCCCAAGCCAACGCTAAGCTCCCGCATGTCCCGGTCACGGAAAACTTCCCATCCGCTTGGATCATCGCTTCGGCGGCGACTGAAAAGGCGGTTAAACCTTGCTTCAGGAGAAGCATGCACAGCGACAAGGCTGAACTTGGCAAAATGCGCTTTGAAAGCGTCAACTTCATATAGGCTTCTTAAACCGTCAACAAGAACTTTACTGCCTGCTTGCTGCTTCTATTTTGGGAATGCACTTCTGAGCGACCACGGTGTTTCCGCCGTCTGCTCGTAATTGAAGCATGACTTTTCCCACGTTCTGCGGAGTTAATTCTAAGCCGCGCTTTGCTGTTTCTTCCCTAATCACGTCGCCCATAACCACAATGGCGTAGCCTAGTTCGCGTGCAGTGTCAACGACCAATGATTTGCCTGACCCAGGCATCCCAGCTAAACCAACAACTATTTTGTCAGCGTACATGACTTACCCCTTTTTAGTTCATATTAGCAAGCGTTTCCATTAAAAAGCATTTATGAGAGTTAGGTGTTAAAAATACCTTGAAGGAACAAGCAATGTCTGAACAAATAAGAAGCTTCATTGCTTTCGACATGGAAAACGAGCAGGTACTAAACAGACTCGCCGCCGCACAGAAACTTCTGGTTGAAACAGGCGCAGACCTCAGACCTGTAGCGCCGCAAAACATCCACATAACCACCAGATTTTTGGGCGACATCAGCCCCGGCATGGTTGACAAAATTTACGAGGCAATGAAGAACGTCAAGTTTACTCCTTTCAACATTCAAGCTTCGCGGTTTAGGCGTTTTTCCCAGCCTCAATTATCCTCGTGTTGTTTGGGCGGGAATGACCGATGGCGTAGAACAGCTCAAAAGCATTTTCACTCAGTTGGAACCTCAGATTCGCGCTTTAGGGTTTGCGGCGGATGCTTACGGGTTCAGCCCACACTTAACCATTGCACGGGTAAGGTCTGGCACAAACAAGCAGCGCCTAGCTGAGTTGGTAACAAAAAAAGCCGATTACGAGTTTGGCACAATCAGAGCCGACTGCCTTCGGCTGAAAAGAAGCCAGCTGTCACCTAAAGGTCCAACTTACTCAACGCTCAGAGAATATTGCCCGGCACAGGAGCAAAAATGATAGCCATGCAGGAAATCGAAGCAGTAACCAAGCAAGTTCTAGAGAAAATTACGCCTGGAAAAGAGGACCGTGCAAAAGTTGATGCTATAACCCGTGAGTTGGAGCAAAAAGTAGCCTTGGCTTGCAAACAAGAAGGCGTTCTAGCGATTGTGCGTGTTGAAGGCTCAGTTGCCAAAGACACATGGCTTAAAGAAAACCCAGACATCGACATTTTCATGCGTCTACCAACCTCGATACCGAGAAAAAACCTCGGGGACATCGGCTTAAAAATTGCTAAAAAAGCGGCTGGCGCTTATGAGCAGATTGAACGTTTCGCTGAGCATCCTTACCTACAAATAATCGTTGACGGCTACCGCGTGGACATTGTTCCCTGCTATGACGCCAAACCTGGTGAATGGCAAAGCGCCACTGACCGAACGCCGTATCATACAGACTACATTAAAAAACACTTAACCATGGAGTTGCGCGGGGAGGTTCGGCTTCTTAAAAGGTTCATGCAGGGCATAGGCGTTTATGGCGCAGAAATAAAAGTCGGCGGATTCAGCGGCTACCTCTGCGAACTATTGATAATGAAATATCGTTCGTTCTCTGGGGCATTGGAAGCCTTTGTGCATTACAATAAGCGCGTTATAATAGACATCGAAAACTATTATGCCGACAGACAAAACGAGCTTTCCCTACTCTTTCCCGAACCGTTAGTGATTATTGACCCCGTTGATAAAGGAAGAAACGTAGCTTCAGCTGTGCAGCCTCAGAAACTGTACAGTTTTGTTGGCGCAGCCAGAGCCTTCCTCAAAAAACCTGATAAAGCCTTCTTTTATCCGCCTAAACCTGAGGCTCTACCCGTTAAAAGCTTGAAAAACCAGCTTGCCAGCCGAGGCTCATCCATTGTGTTTCTGGTTGTAGACCAAGTGAGCGCGGTTCCAGACATTTTATGGGGGCAACTATACAAAACAAAGCGTTCACTACACAGACTGTTAGAGTTAAACGATTACAAAATGCTGAAAGACGATGTTTGGAGTAATGAAAAAAACCTCAGCGTCTTCATATTTGAGCTTGAAGGGCAAGTTTTGCCTAACATCAAAAAGCATCTTGGGCCACCGCTTGAACGAGAAGTGGAAAGCGACAATTTCTTAGCTAAATACACTGAAAACGCAAGCGTAATTTCTGGTCCCTACATAGAGGATGGACACTGGACAGTTGAAGTGCCACGCAAAACAACCGATGCAGTTGCACTCTTAAAGGAGAAGCTTGCCGACGGAGGCAAAACCGCAGGCGTCGCCGAACTGATTGCAAAATCAATCCGTAAAAGCCATAAAATTCTGGTTAACGGTGAAATAGCTGAATTGTACGTTGAAAATGATGAGTTTGCCGAGTTCTTAACGGATTTTCTTTCCGGCAAACCGTTTTGGCTTAAAATTCAGTGAAACTCATGTATCATCACCTTGCTCAGCGGTAAGTGATAGGGGTAGGCTTTTTACGTGATGATTTTAGGGCTAAAAAGAGGGTACCACTCGGAATTTAGCCTATGAAGCCTTTGTCTTTTTTTGACGTTTTCTGCTGCGTCCTTGTTTAGAATTTATCAACAATCTAAATCTTGGAGAACAGTCATAGTTCATTTTGAATTATGTGATCATAGGAGCATCGGCATGTCAGATAATGATTATTGGGAAAACGCTTATGAAAGCGGGGAATACAAGCATTGGGAGTTTAGTTACCCCTCTCCCGAACTGGTTGCCCTTGCAGCCGCCAACATACCTCGAAGAAACGCGAGAGTTCTCGACGTTGGATCGGGCGGCGGAACCGACGCTATCTTCATGGCTCAATGCGGATTTAAAGTCACAGGCGTCGATATCAGTGCCGCTGCTCTTAAAATCGCAGAAAAAAGAGCGGAAAAAGCCCATGTTAAAGTGGATTGGCTCAGAGGGAACGTTCTGAAGCTTCCCATATACAGCGAGACTATCGATTTCATAACCGACCGGGGACTATTCCACCTCATAGAAGACCGAGACCGGCCCAGATACGCTTCGGAATTTTTTCGCGTATTGAAAAACAGGGGGCGCGCCCTGATAAGGGGGGCCAGCGGGGAATCACCTCATGACCAGTTCAATCCCGTAACCGAAGAAGCCATCGACAGATATTTTTCCAGTTCCAAATTCAAGAGAGGACCAGTGCTGCCGATTCCCCTCTTCTCAGTTGAGGGTTCCATGGACGCGAGGATTGTAATGCTTCAAAAAACAGGGGAAGCATGACCACACATTTATTGTGTTACGGAGTGGTACCAGCTGATTATGTATTCAGGAAGATTCAGTCCTCTTTGGCCAAGTCGTTCAGCCAGCTTTACTGGAATTGGGCTTAAAACGTAGGCTGCTCGAGTGTAGAAGCGTCTTGGCGTCATTGGCTTGGCTTCTTCGGGGAGGATGATTTTTAGGTCTGCTTTTTTTGCCAAGGTTGAGTCTGGGGAGGTTGTTATTGCAAATACGGTTCCAGCGAACTTTTTGATTACGTCAGCCCATATGATGACGGGTCTTGTTTCGCCTGAGTATGATAAGAGGATTTCAAGGTCGCCTGCTCTTGGATGCGGAGTGTTAACGCCTCTTGTTATGTAGACGTTGTCGCCTAGGAAACTTTTGATGTGGAAGAGTCTTACGCCCGTCATTTTGGCGATTTCGTTGCCTGTGCCTTTTCCGCCCAAGAAACACGTTTGTTCGTTTCTCAAGGATGTCGACAAGTTGCGTGTACGTTTCAGAGTTGACGTTTGAATCTATCATTTCGCCGATTTTTTCAAATTCTTCAACGCAAAACCGAAAGACATCGTCAACCTCAAGGTTACGGAACACAGCTTCAACCATGCTGTTCATAAGCTCAAGGGTGCCTAACTCGAATATGTCGCCCATCATGCCTGTTTCGCTGTACTCAGTGCCCGGCTTGGATTTGCCGCGTCCTTTAAGCTCAACTACGTTACCGTACTTGCCAACTACGTCGGCTAAAGGTGACTCAACAGCGGAAGTAAAAAGCCCCATTGAGAACCTGTTTGATTTCTTTTCCTCAATGTACTTGGCTAAATCTTGAGCCATAACTAGCGGGTCATCTGAGTAACCGCTGCCAGAATTTATCAAAAGCAACGTTTTCTTGTAACGCCTTGCAAGGTCAGCAGCTGCATCATACATGCTTTTGCCTGGAAACCCAGGGTCATCAGGAGTTAAAACAACCTTGTTTCTCCAGCCAGCTTGGCTTAGCGCAATTTGGCTCAGAGCAGCATTCAACGAGTAGAGAGATCTGCCTGATCCTCCGCAGATTACGCAGTCAGCCGCTTTCAGTTCATCAAATAACGGTGAGAGCTCTTTTCGTTTAATGCTTAAAATGTTTTCCTGAATTTTGTTGACGTACCCGATGCTGCTAATTTTGCTTTTGATGGCTACGGCACCTTCAGTTCAAACATGATTTAATGAATCTCTATATTATCCTTGCGCTTGCTAGTCTGTAAAAATGCCAACTATTCAATTAACTGCTTAACTGCTGACGGTTTTTAACAAAGGTTTCTCAACGGTTCCGCTAAATGTTTATATCAAAAGAAACCCTCACGCAAGAAGGTCAGTGAAAAATAAATGTCATCTCAAAGTGAAGCTGAAAAATTCCAGTTTCTTGTCAAGTTAGCGTTGGATAATGGTGCTGCCGACGCCAAAATCATCCCCGCAAACAAAGTAGTCGTTGAAGACCGAGTGGTACTCAAATGCAAGGTAGGCTGCAACCATTACGGTAAAACGTTGGCTTGTCCACCGTACACGCCGTCGGCTGAGGAATTTAGGAAAATCGTTAGCGAGTACAGCTACGCCATGTTTATGAAGTTCAAGTCAAAAGCCCAAGCTGACCCTGAAGTGTACAAGAAACTTACAGTGGCTGAAACCGACCCCACCGTCTCAAAAGAAGTCAAGGAGAAAGCGGCGAAGTTTTGGGCAGACTGGAAAGACGACAAAAAGAAAATGCTTCAAAGCGTGGTTGACTTGGAGAAGGCAGCCATGAACAAAGGCTACTCGCTGGCCATCTCGTTTCGTTTCAGGAACCTGCCAGCTGTGCGAGAAATGCAACACAGAAACAAAAATTTGCGTGCATCCCAATTTGGCACGCTGGTCAGAGGATGCCGTTGGCGTTAACGTGAGAAAAACCGCAGGCAACGCTGGAATCGAGGTTAGCTTTCCGTTTGCGAAAAATCCTGAATCGTTCGCATTACTCCTCATAGATTAAAAAGGTAGCTACCACTGTAAACTCCACTTTGCCAGATTTCAACAATTTAAAACAATAAACACATAATTTTACCTGTCTACTTCAATTCTACCTTAGCTCGATTTCAACCCTGAGAATTGGCTGATTGCCCAGGTGCACTGAGAAATTTCAATTCTACCTTAGCTCGATTTCAACCATTGCAAGAGCTGTTTAAGTGGCGCAGTGAGTGATCCAGCATTTCAATTCTACCTTAGCTCGATTTCAACTAAAATCTCCTCAGAAACGATTCTTTTTGTAATCTTTCGCCTGAATTTCAATTCTACCTTAGCTCGATTTCAACTCCACTGCAGGTTCGTCTGTTGGGTAAAAATATCATTTCAATTCTACCTTAGCTCGATTTCAACTGCAGGAACGCCACTTTGCTATAGAATCGATTCTCCGTCATTTCAATTCTACCTTAGCTCGATTTCAACCTCTTTAACTTCAGGCTGTGCTTGCGGCACATACTGCATTTCAATTCTACCTTAGCTCGATTTCAACTTAGCGCTTTGGTAAGTTTAGGCTGTGCCACTTAAGATTCATTTCAATTCTACCTTAGCTCGATTTCAACCTCGCATTCGCCGTCTTTAAGGTCGCCACCGCACATATTTCAATTCTACCTTAGCTCGATTTCAACTCTCAGTTTAATTCCGTATCGTTAAGTTTCATTCTTATTTCAATTCTACCTTAGCTCGATTTCAACAGGTGTAACGCCTGTGTTTGTCCTTTGAAAAACAACGGGATTTCAATTCTACCTTAGCTCGATTTCAACAAAATTCAGAAGGCTTTTTGAATGTGAATTGGAATGAATTTCAATTCTACCTTAGCTCGATTTCAACGTGTTCAACTGCAAGGTATCGCTTCAGCTCCGTACATATTTCAATTCTACCTTAGCTCGATTTCAACTCATCAGGCAGATGAGGCGAACGTTAAGGTATTTCAATTCTACCTTAGCTCGATTTCAACAAAATTCAGGAGGCTTTTTGAATAGTGAATTGGAAGAATTTCAATTCTACCTTAGCTCGATTTCAACTCGCCATGTCACATTCTAACAGCATTCTTCCATACTTCAATTTCAATTCTACCTTAGCTCGATTTCAACACCCGATGGTACTGATGACCTTAATCTTCAAGACATTTCAATTCTACCTTAGCTCGATTTCAACCAGAATGAACCCTGATAAGTCTGCCGTGCATTAAGCTATTTCAATTCTACCTTAGCTCGATTTCAACTGGGTGTCAAGCTGCGGTTCTCAGCTGGGTGTCCAGCATTTCAATTCTACCTTAGCTCGATTTCAACACTGCTCTAAAGTTGCGCACCGTTGCAGGTTTGAACTATTTCAATTCTACCTTAGCTCGATTTCAACTAAGTGTCTGACTGATTCCACAGCTGGTTTCATATTTCAATTCTACCTTAGCTCGATTTCAACAGCTGTCATTTGAGCCGACAGTGGTTACGTTGAGCTGAATTTCAATTCTACCTTAGCTCGATTTCAACAGGGCGGTTTTTACGCTTGTTTTTACTATCAAAGCAGGGAATTTAAGGTTTTTCAGGTGCAGTAAAAGTCAAGGTGCGACGGTGCCTCGGATTTATAAATGGTGATGAAGCTACGGTTGTCACTTCGCTTTTTTCTATGCCTAAAACTTCTTTGGTGACCCATTTCGTGTCAGGCGTTTCGTAGAGTATTATGGAGTCTCTGTCTTTCTCAATAAGCTTGTTCAAGCCAACCTTTACTTTTTCCACTTCTCCTTCTTTAAGCTCCCCTTCAAACGCAGAATTTTGCACCCAATTCAAGTATTGCTTGAGGTACTTTCCGCACCTTGTCTATTCTTTCGACAGCTATATCGTAGACGACTATTACGTACATCGTGTTACCACCATGCTTTGAAGCCTTCGATATTTTTTTTCGCCGAGAAGATGCTTAACCATCTTGTAGCATTCCAACCGAATGAGCCGCTGATAAGATACGTGGCGGTCAAGGGTCTGATGCATCACGGTAGTCTTGAGTTTTTCGTCATACTCTTGGACGAAGAGTTTTCTGCCGTCTTCCTTTAGGTAGCAGTAGTTTAGTTCTTGCAGAAAATGGCTGGGTTTTATGAGGCGGTTGTTTACGAGGTTGAAGATGGTTCGGTCCACTATGATGGGTTTGAAGACTTCGCTTATGTCCAAACTCAGCGAGAAGCGTCTTTCTCCTGGTTCGTGCAGATAGCTGATTGTTGGGTTCAGTTGAGTGTTGTAGATTTCCGACAGCGTAGTTGAGTACATCAATGAGTTGCCGAAGCTTATGAGGCAGTTCATCATGTTGTCAGGCGGCTGCTTGACGCGTTTGTCCAGTTCAAAGCCTTCCCGCAGGATTTCGCCGTAGCTATTGTAGTAGTGGCTTCTTATGCGTCCTTCCACGCTCATCAACTCAGAAATCTGGTTGACATGGTCGATTTCTAAGCGGCATTTCTCGATTTCTTCGATGTATGCGTCAACGGGTTTGTCTTGTTTGCGGTAGTACTGGAGGTTTTTGAGGATGTTGTAGCTGGCGGTGTTTATGAATTCCTTTGCAATCGCCAACCTTTGCGCTTTGTCCATGTAATGCGCTACCTGTTTAACGATTAGGAAGCCTGAGAGCAAATGCGCGCGTGGGTAGAAGGTGCCTGAGTAGTAGCCGTAGTAGTTGAAGAAGTGGATGGGTATGTGCTTCTGCGTAAGATAGTTGAGTAGTTTAGTGTTTAGGTCCAATTCGCCGTAAGCGTATATGGCGTAGATATCATTGATGGGAATGGCTTTTTTGCCGTTAACGTTCTCAAAGTAAACCGTGTTTTCTTCACGCCGCAGCCTGCCGCTGCTCATGATATAGTAGTTTTTAGCCATACTTTAGCACCAACATAACTCGAAGTAACTGCATTTTTTGCAAAACCCCTTTTTCTCCACCACCGGAGGCTGAGACAAAGCCACGATTTTACCCATCTCCAGCAAGATGCCTTCAAGTTCCTTGATGTTTTCCTCCGTCAACTCAACGGGTACCGTCTTTTTCAGAAGCGGATAATGCAACACGCCTTTTACCTCAACGCCAAGTTTCTTAAGATAATAAAGGTAGTAGAGTAACTGGAAGAGGTGTGCTTTCTCCAATCGGCGGGAACGCTTAACCTCATGAATTTCGCCTTTGCCAAGCTCTGCAAAGTCGATTTTGATTCTGCCGATGCTGACTTCCTTAAACTTGCGGTTATAACCCTCCTCATGAAGAAGCTTACCCAGCAAAACCAAATCCGAATCAGCCTCCAAAGTCAGGTTATGCGAGAAAAACCACAACTTGCGAATGCAAACAAAAAAATAATTAATCTCCGTACCAGTAAAAGTAAGATTGTTCTGCAGGTCTTCTTTAGGATTCAGCTGCGCCAAGATAATACGCCCCTCTATACTCTTAACAGCTCTTTATTTATAAATTTCAACAAAAGCCACTATTAAAAACTCAAATTGCTTCAACCATGCTCTAAAATTATATATACAGAGAAGACGCATACGCTGAACACCTGAGTACGAATGAAACAAATAACCCTATCTGCACTCAGCGATGTATGGATGGATAACGGAGTCGAGACTCTCTTTTCGATTCTTCATGAAGCGCAAGACAAAAGCTTCAACGTTACAATCGAAAACAATTCCTTAATTATAAAAATAAATGATTTTGACGAATTCAAAAAAACCATGGGCGCCGCAATTGAGCACAGACGGTCGAAATATCATTGTCATCACCATGGATAAGGAACTCGGCGAGAAGAAAGAGGTAAAAAAAGATTATATACTTATCCAAGAACAAGCAAAAATCAAAGGAAAAGTTGCCTTCAAAGAAGACCTATATAACCAGAAAACTGCCGCTGGCAAAACCTCAAAAATCCTCGATTTAATCATTGAAGAAGGGGCACGTAATTGCGTTATCTGTGGAGAGCCTTTTTCTAAGCCTATAAAGAAGCTTCAACAAGCCGCATATCCCTTCGTTACAAAAATCAAAAGCCTAAGCGGCATAAGAAGTTACAAAGACGAAAAAACATACTCTTTACAAGAGTACTTCGAAGATTTTTG
>CAWAUU010000042.1:0-12709 GCA_963785215.1 Candidatus Bathyarchaeota archaeon | reverse complement strand
GTTACGAATATCGCTGTGCCAATGTAAGTTACTCCTACAGTGGGGAGGAAAGTGGCTAAACTTTTGCCCAACAGCAGCTCGCCATCTGTAGTCGGAGTAGCCAATAAGGGTTCAAGGCTTTTTTCGATTTTTTCGCCTACAATACTGTATGAACCCATTATCGCAGGGAGAATCACAGGTATAAGAACAAAATATATTGAACCTGTGTTTGCGAGTGTATTAGCAACACTAATGAATTGAACTCGTGTAAGCGTGGATGCTTGGGCTTCTAAAGCATATATGAAAATAAGCGGAAGCACCACACCCACGACTAGGGGTAAGGTAACTAGGGAGTAGAGAATGTACTTGTTTTTCTTGAATACACTCAGGTCTTTTGAAGTTACTATCCATGACTTCCATAATCTCATTGCGCCGACGCCTCCCGAATCAATTTCAAGTAAACATCTTCAAGCGTGGACCGCAACTCCGTGACGTATTGGATGTTGCCGCCCGCTGCCACAATCGCCCGCACCAACTCGGGATTATCTCTTTCCGGATTATCTATGTCAAGAATTAACTTGTTGTCGCTGGTTTTCAGGTTCTTCACTGCACTCAGTCCCTTAACGGCGGCTAAAACCTGGCTGGTGACACTTTCTAGGTGAACTACGGTTTTTCGGTTGTATAGGCTGCGCTCCAAGTTTTTGGGTGAGTCAACCACGATTAGACGAGTTTTCAGGATGCCAATGCGGTCACAGAGCCGCTCCGCTTCGTCCAAGTTGTGAGTGTTCAGAAAGATAGTGCGTTTCTCTTTTTTGAGGCCCAGAACAAAGTCCCGAACTGTTTTTGAGGCTTCAGGATCCAAATTCGCTGTAGGTTCATCCAGAAACAACACTTGAGGGTCGTGGATTAGGGCGCGGGCGATGGCGATTTTCTGTTTGGTGCCTTTCGAGAATGTGCCGACGGCGTCGTCTCTGCGCTCCCAGATGCCCAGCAGCCGCAGGAGATGTTCAATGTTTTCTCGCCGTTTCATTTCTGGCACCTCGTAAAGTTTTCCATAAAAGTCAAGGTTGCGGTAGGCACTTAGGCTGTCGTATAAGCCGACGTTTTCGGGCAGTATGCCAACCATTTTTCTTATTTTGAGACAGTCAGCTGCATTGTCAACGGCAAAGTCGCCTATTCTGGCGTTGCCGCTGGTTTTGCCGATTAGACAGCAGAGCATGCGCACAGTGGTGGTTTTTCCTGCGCCGTTAGGTCCAAGAAAACCAAAAACCTCGCCTTCGTCCACATGCAGGGTGACGTTATCTACAGCTGTTAGATTGCCAAATTTTCGGGTGAGATTCTCGGTGTCAATCATGCCATGCGCTGTCCAACATCATTTAAGTTTAGGCTTTTTCGTATTTCGATGCTTCAATGCGTTTCTTTTCTTGTTCTTCCTCGGTCAGTTGAGGTTCAGCGGTTTGCTGTTCTCGGTTCTTTTCTTGTGGAGGCCAAGTGATTGGGTCTTTGACTGAGGAGAATACGTTAAAGAAGCTGCTTTGTCCACAGGCTGGACATTGGTATCGTTTGTAAGGTCCAAGACGGATTGAATCAAATGGTCTATAACTTTTTTCGAAGACGTTTCCGCATTTCTTACACTTGAGACGTGCCATCGCAATCATCTGCAATTAGCATTTTTTAGTCTGCCTTAAAAAATGTTCTATCTAAAAAAATGCGGTTTAATCATAGAAAGCTTGAGTATTAAATTGAATATTTTTAATACAGGTATGGAACCCTAATTCAAGCCCTAAACCAAAAAATCAACTCAAAACAAGTTTTTCCAGAAAGGGGAGGGAGGGTACTATTTACAATTGAAATAGTTATGTTAAAAGCACAACTAAAACTACTTGGAATAAAGCACCAGCTAAATACATACAGCCTGAATATTTTATTAAAAGAAATTTTAAATTTTGAGGTGCCGTTTGGCAGACTACTCTAACTGCCTGAAAGGATGCCCAGAAATACACATTTGGGAGCCTAAGCCCCATAGTGCAGATTTGGGACAGAGCCATATCTTGGCAGCAGGTTTGTCTACCAAACGACTCGTTACGTTCGTCGACAATATCCTACGTGACTAATAGGAAAATAAGAATTTGTGGTAGTGCCGTAGCAGTCACAAGCAACCTGCAAGCTTTCGCTGCCAAGATTTAACTATAAATAAGGGAGCTATAGTTTTTGTTAACGCTTGAGGTGAAACTCGAAGTTGAATTTGGAAGAGATGAAAAAGCAAATAGAAGCTCTTGTAATTGCCAAAGGATTTTACAATAAGCCTGAAGATATTCCAAAGAAACTGCTTTTTGCCTTCATAGAGCTAGGCGAAGCAAGTGATGCTTGGAAAAAAGGTTTGCCTGAAGAGAAAATAGCTGAAGAACTAATCGATGTATTGTTTTATGTTTTAGATGCAAGCCGCTTAGCCTGTCCAAACATGAACATGGACGAAGTATTCCAAAGAAAACTCGAGAAAAACTTTAGCCGTTCTTTCCAGTATGGAGAAGGCCACCGAAATAAATAGCCTGAAGAAAACAAAAAGTAACCTGCGAAGTTTTTTATGGGACTTATTTCAAGATTAGTTGATGAATAAAAGTGGACTTTACTTATCCCGTTAACATAAAGTTCAACTGCAATAGATGTGGCTTATGCTGCGGTGACACAGACCAAAAAACTAGGCATATTCTCCTCTTAGAAACCGAAGCCAAAAAGATTGCCGCTCATACTTCACGTCGCATACCTGATTTTTCAATGGAAATCAAGGATAAGCTTCCTTACGTTTATGAACTGAAAAAGACAAGTGAAGGCAAATGCGTCTACTTAAAAGACAACCAATGCACCATTTACCCGTTAAGACCATTAATTTGCATGTTTTATCCCTTTGAGTTAAAATTCGATGAGGACGAAGGGTTGTATATTTTTGAATTTACGTTTGAGTGCCCTGGAATAAATCAAGGCCAAGTTTTTCGCGAAAAAGATTTTAAAAAGTTGTTTAAGTTGGCGCAAGAAAGATTATGAAGATTTGTAGTTAGAGTTGTTGGAGAACATCAGCCTGTTCTAAAATGATGCCGCAGTAATGGCATTTCAACGATAAAGGATCCTCGTTCTTAACGTAAAATTTTGAGACCACAGGTTCATCGCTGTTACTTATACAGCATGGATTTACACATTTAACTATGCCTTCAATAGCCTTCGGCAACTTAACTTCCAGTTTTTCAACAACCTTGTAATTATGAATAATGTTGATTGATGCGTGAGGAGCCACTAAAGCTATTCGATTAACTTCCTGCGAGTTAAGTGCTCGACCTTCAATCTTGACAATGTCCTTAACTCCGAAACGTTTGCTTGGAACATTAATTCCTATAGTAATCACCCGTTTCTCCTTGCCTGTTATTCCTAAAATCTTGATGACATCCAACGCGTATCCGCCTCTAATGTGATCAATGACTGTGCCGTCTTTGATTTTTGACACCCGCAGTTCCATTTCGCTCATGTGAATCCCTGTCCAGTAGAAGACTATTACATCTGGCACCAAATAAGATTTTACATTAAAAATGAGGGGAATACTATAGGTGAGATGAACGCAGGTCAATGACGGTTGTACCGGCAAACTTGTCAAAGTACCTCATGAATGTGGGATTTTTCAGTCGCCACCCAATGAGTAAGTCAAAGGGCAACAGAGGCAAAATTTTCCCAAAGTTCCTTACTGCTGCATGGTCATAGGACATTTTCTTTCCATCAGTTCTAACGACCTTCAAACCCATAATTCGTTTGCCTATGGTTTGACCGTTAAATCCTTCAAGCAAAGTAGAATAAAGCCAAAGAAGACCCACAGTAATGAAAAGCACTGTGCTGGTTCCTGCACCCCGAAAAAGGTTGCCGCAGACATAGAAAGGACCTGGGGCAGAAAAATAATTGCCATCGTGATTGCAAGTATTAACGCAAAATCAATTACGAAAGCTGAAATTCTGTTTTTTAGAGAAGCAAGCAGGAAGTTGGCTTGCTTTTCTTTGCACATCCGCTACTTCTGCCCAACCTTCAACGTCACGGATAACTCTTACTGCGCTTTCACCAGCCCTGCTTAATTTGTACTTGCCCGTAGGGGTTTGCTCTATGAAAATCTCTAACGAGCGAAGGTGAAAGCTTAATTTTCCAGTATCAACCTTTAGCATGTTCAGCAGGTCAGTGAAGGATGACTCGCCTTTTTCGCTCAGGTTCAGCAGTATTTCTCTTCGCAAAGGATGCGAAAGGATCGAAAGTATCTTGGAAATATTTTCTTGATCTACTGCCATGTTTCAAAACCAAACGTTACATTAAACATCTTAATTATGGGCGGTTTTGACATATAAAACCATACTCTTTCATTACTTCCATATAAGTCCAACCCAAAAAACTCTGTTAATGTTACGGAAAACATAGTCTTTATAGTGAAAAGCATACCTATATCATAAGTGTGTCAAGTGCTGAAGTAGCAGTCAAAGTATTCCGACAACTTGAAAGCGAAGATTTCAGAATACTGAACATTATCGAATCTGCAATGAGCAAACGCGAATTTGTACCAGTAGAGCAAATACAAAAATACGCAAAACTGCCAATGGACCGCATAGAATTTACGTTGGGCAAACTAAACAAGCTGGGATTAATTTACCGAACAAAAGGAGCTTACGTTGGACACACCTTAAACTATGCAGGCTACGATTGCCTGGCGATAAATACCCTTGTCAAAGCAGGCGTAATTGACTCGTTTGGGCAAACTCTAGGCGTTGGAAAAGAAGCGGATGTTTATGACGCATTAAGCCCCGACGGCAAACGCATAGCCGTGAAATTTCACAGGCTAGGAAGAATAAGCTTTAGGCAAACAAGAAGAAAAAGAGGCTACATACGCGAGCACTCCACATGGCTTTTCCAATCGCATGTATCAGCAGAAAAAGAGTTCCAAGCGATGCAACTTGTTTACAAAAACGGCGTTTCAGTCCCAGAGCCAATAAGCCAAAACAGACACGTTATTGCCATGGGAATGATTGAAGGCGCAGAATTATCCAAATATAAAGAGATTCAAAAGCCTGAAAAAATCCTAAAAGAAATATTGCGCAATGTAAGGAAAGCGTACTTGAAAGCGCATGTTATTCACGCAGACCTCAGCGAATACAACATCATCCTAAAACCTGATGGGCACATCCTCATTATTGACTGGCCACAATACGTCATGACTGATCATGCAAACGCGGAGGAATTGCTTGAGCGAGACCTTAAAAACGTACTTACTTTTTTCAACCGCAAGTTTAACGTAAAAGTGGCTATTGAGGAAGCCTGCGATTACGTGACTGGGAAAACCAGAAGTTTGGCTATTTAATGTTTATCGGCGTCTAGTACAATGTAGAGAACGTTGTTTCCGCGAAGCAGCACATTGCCGTAGTTTGTCATTAATTGTTCGTCTTTGGATTCGTTTGCGCCTTCAAGAAGAATGTTCATGTGCCCATCGCATTTTATCATTTTTCCCTTATAGTCGTAACCGTTTTTAAGAATGACTTCAATATTTCCATGCAATTGTTTTATGAGAACATTCAACGGTTTTTTACTTGGTTCCATCATCATAATTACCGTGTCCTAGTATATTGTTTGTAATATCCAAGAACCCATGACCCAATATAAAAGTCTTCTGAAACACCATTGACACGACTGAAAATAAAAGCCGTATTTAGGCTCTTTCAGAGAACAAGTTAGAGAAGGCGTTTGTCAGCTAAGTGGATAAAAAAAGAAGACCTTGCTTACGGATGTTTACAGGCTTTTCAGATTCTGGATAGTATCGATAAGAGTGCAACTATTAGGAAGGCAATGCCAGTCCAAAACAGGTCGCCAGTAAAGAAATACACGATGGCAGCAACGATAATTGCAGGAATCAGAATTAGAAACAGCTTTATCAGAATTATTATTATCAAGCCAATTATGACCAGAATGATGAGAAAAGGTATGTTTAATGATCCGAGTCCCAAACTGCTGAGAACAGAATATATTGTCGGCAGTAAGATTGAAAAATTCATGAGTTAACCTCAATAAAAATGTGTAGCATGCAAGTAATATACATTTTTGCTAAGCGGTTGTTAAGAAAAAATTTAGGCTTTAATTTTTGCTTTGATTCTTGGAATAACTTCTTTTTGCGTTTGAATAACGCCGTAGGTTGTTATCCTAAACTTATCGTCAGCAGTCTTCTGCACCATAGCCGTTTTTTGCCAGTTCGCCTAGGCGTGTGCTGGTTATTTTGCCGCTTTTTCCAAGCTTAGTTTGCAGCTCATCTTTCGATTGTGAGTCGCTGTTGAGTATGCCTAGTTTATGTCCAAGGTACTGGGCTGTTAGCCAAATCGATAAAGCTTCATTATCCGTTAACTTGTTCTTAGGAGCCAGCAGGCTTGTGCCATCGCTTGAAAAAGCCACTATGCCGTTCAGGTCTTTGGCGAGTTGCTTGAGGTCGACGCTGAGCCAAAGTTTCTGGGCTATTTCGAATGAGGGAATAAAGTCTTTAAAAAACTGGTTTACCAAGAGCCATGCGTCTTGCGGGTCAGCGGAAAACTGCTGCTCAAATTCTTTATATTTGATTTGAACTTGGATTTTTTCTGCTTTTTGGCTCAACTCATTTTGCCTCTGAGCTTCTTGAGAACCTCTTCTTCAACCCATTTCTCGCCTTGAATTGTAAGCTTGAACTCGGGTTTATTCGGGTCTGGCTTGAACACTTGTCCTCGTTTAGTCATCTCATTGAGCCGTGCAGGAACCATGCTTTTTATTCCGCTGGACTCCAAAAGCTTAGTTACTTGTGCCGCCGTGTTTTTTCGTTCTTGAGAAGCGTAAAGAACCAAGCCGACTGCTTCGTAATGGGTGAGGCTTTCGCGGGTGACTATTACTGGGCCTTCGGTTGTAGGTTCAACTATGCCTTTTAACTGTGCTCCTGACGGTGTTAGCTTGTCTGAGACAAAATCAGATAGTTTCTCAACAAAATTTTCAGGAATAACTCCAAGCATGTCAAGGATGTCTTGGGGATTTTCTCCTTCGATGACGACTTCTCCGAAAGGAGTTTTTATACGTGCTTCAATGTGCTTCATTTTAACTCTTCCACTTACCCATTGCTATACACTATGTTAAGCCTTTTTAGGATTTGCGGCAAAACGCTAATTGTGCAGGGGAAATATCAGAAAACGATTCGACAAACTGAAAAGCTCAACGGCGGAATTGATTAAAAAGCCCCTTTTATGGCTCCTTCCTTAAAGCGGAAAGGAATTCTCAAAACGTTCTTCCTTCTTTAAAGAATAAGGTTCAATTCCTCACTCGTAATATATTCTAAAGCTATTTCATTGTATTTTTCGGAAAATCGAGTTCTGAGCCGTTTAACAAGTTTGCTAAAATCCCCATCATGATCTATCACGCTCTTGTCCAAAACTGCAACCCATTCATTGTTATGCTGTTTTTTTAGTGCTTCATAGTTATCGCTAATCCACCTAGCGTTTCCTTCAAGATTAGAAAGAAGTTCAATCGTTGATTCCATTTTGCGTCTCTGTAAAGTAGTACGCTACGCCTTAAATTTTTTTCCCTGCGCTGTAAGGAAGAGCTGTTTTCACTTGAGTCGTTCCCGTAGGAGTTTGGCTACCAATTCAGGATTAGCCTTTCCACGGACTTCCTTCATCACAGCGCCCATAAGCATTCCGTAAGCGTTCTTACCCAACTTATCAACTGACTGCTTGTTAGCTGCAACCACGCGGTCAACAATCGGCGCCAGTTCAGCTTCAGTTAACATTTTCAAACCCAAGGCGGCTACGGCATCCTGCACGGATTTGCCCTCGTTTTTTGAAAGCCAGCTAAAAACATCGGGTAAAGCTTCTTTCGTAAGTTCTCCTGAACCGACAGCCCTAAAAATGCTTTCTATTTGGTCTTCTCCGACTTTTTCAACTTGGGTACCTTCTCGTTTCAGAGCCTTGAGTGTTTCAGTTAAGAACGCGGCCACGGTTGAAGCTTGAACCCCAGTTTCTTGCACGACGTCTTCGAATAGAACGATAGTATTCTGAGTCGGCAATTTGCTTGGCTAACTTCTCATTTAAACCGTAATGCTTTATCAAGCGTGAGATTTTCTTTTCGGCAGGCTCAGGCAAGTTTTTGCGAACCGTCTCCATTAAGTCGTCAGTTATCAGCGTTGGCGGGATGTCGGTTTCAGGGTACATTCTTGCTGCGCCTGGTCTTGGGCGCATATACCTTGTTGTTCCATCCTCTTTTGCCGTGCGAGTTTCAGCTGGAACACTAGTTGCTGCTTCTTGTGCACGTTCAACAACGGCTTTTAAGGCGTCTAAAACGTTTTCTGCCGTGTCAGCCACGAAAACCACGGCATCCAACTCGCTTGCGCCAACCGCTTTTCGTACTGCTTCTACTTCTTCAGGGGTGATGCCGTAGTTGGGCATTTCGTCAGTGTGGAATATTCCGCCGACTCTGCCCCAGAACTTTGCCCTGTCCGAAAGTTCGGTTCCAACGCGGAAGTCAGGCATAAGCTCACGTTTTAAGATTCCAGCGAACTTTGGCAGCTTAACAGCCATGACTTTCTGGTTTTTGTCGATTGCTTTGCGGATGACTTTGCATTTTGTCTCCTTAAAAATGCTTATAACATCAACGAATTCATGCTTGAGGTCTTCTGTTTTAACGCCGCGTTTTGCAAGTTCCTCTTTTACGTTGATAAGCCCAAGTTGTCGTTGAACCTCATAATCTACCACTTTAGAGATTAACTCAAGCTCTTGGACACCTTTAATCTCAATCAAAGCGCCATTTGGCAAAGACACGTTCAAGTCTTGCCGAATCGTGCCTAAACCACGCATGACCTTGCCAGTATCGCGTAAAATTCTGCCTATGGCGAACGCGACTTCCTGTGCTTCCATTGGCGAGTAGATTACTGGGCCAGTGGTGACTTCGATAAGCGGTATGCCTAAGCGGTCTATGCGGTAACGAATCGTTTTGCCCTCGTTTTCCGTTCCTGTTTTGCGTGCCGCATCCTCTTCTAGGCTTAAAGCTTGGATTGGAATGGTTTTTTCTCCAACCTTAATCCACCCGTCAGAGGCAATGATGCATGTTCGCTGAAAACCACTCGTGTTAGAGCCGTCAATGACGGTTTTGCGCATAACATAAACTTCATCAATCGGCACAGAGTTCGTCATCAATGCGACTGTTAGCACAATCTCGACTGCTTCCGTGTTTATGGGGTGCGGTGGTTCCTCATCCATTTCCACAAGGCACGCGCTTGTTTTGTTTGCTTCGTAGAGAATTTTTACGCCTTTTTGAAACTCAAAATATGCAGCGGGGTCAATTTGGCCTAGTTCGCTCTGCGTTGGTCGCAGGCGGCGTAGGAAAGTGATTTCTGGTTCTTCTTTGAAGAGTTCAGGCGGGCAACTGCAGAACAATTTTGTTTTTGCGTTTAGTTGCTGGTGGATTTCTAACCCGACTTTTAAGCCTACTTTTGCGTAGTCAATTGCCAACTTTTTCTCCTCCTTCACAGATGTCTTCTTGAGGAAGCGTTCTTGGCGAGAATTCGCCTGCAACGTTAGTTTTCAAAAGCGCCGCGGCTTCTTGCGGGTTGTCGGTTTGTCCTAGCACCCACATGAGCTTGACAAGGGCTGTTTCAGGGAACATGTCATCCAACGGGATTACGCCGAAAGATAGCAAGTCTCTGCCCGTGTCGTACACGTTCATGTTTACTCTTCCCCAAATGCACTGGGAAGCCAAAGCAACCACGACGCCTTTTGCAACCGCGTTTTTGATGCTGTCAAAGCAGTATTTGCTCACATGACCCAAACCTGAGCCTTCAAGCAAAATGCCCTTTACACCTTTGTTGACATACCAGTCGATGACTGCTGGGTCAAGCCCTGGATAAAACTTGATTAATGCAACTTTATCGCTGAAGTTCGGCTTGAGAACCAGCTTTTTCGCGGCGTCTCGGCGCTGGTACTGGTTTGTTAGCATGGTTACTTGTTGGTCTTTTACTTTGGCGATTGGGAAGCCGTTGATGGATTTGAAAGTGTCTCGTCGGCTGGTGTGGCATTTGCGGACTTTTGTTCCCCTATGAATCACAGTGGCGATGTCGGAGACGGTTTCATGCATGGCTAAGCCCACTTCAGCGAATGGTCCTTCCCCAGCAGCTTTCACCGCACCAATAAGGTTTGTTGCTGCGTCACTGCTTGGGCGGTCACTGGAACGTTGAGCGCCAACAACTATGACTGGGACAGGCAGGTTTTGCAGTGCGAAGCTGAGTGCGGCTGAAGTGTAAGCCATCGTATCCGTGCCATGCGCAATTACCACGCCGTCTACGCCTTCTTCAATGCGTTTCGCTACTATTTCTGCCAGTTCTTTCCAATGCTTCTGAGTTATGTTCTCGCTGTATAAACTAAAAACAATCTCTGTGTCAACTTGAGCAACATCGGAGAGTTCTGGAACAACACCGTAGAGGTCGCTTGCGGAAAGCGCAGAACGCACTGCTCCAGTTCTGTAGTCAACTCGGCTGGCAATTGTTCCGCCCGTGCTCATTATCACAACATGGGGCAAAGCCGGGTTCTGTTTTGGCAGTTGTGGCGAAGCAAAGGCTGGTTTTGTTCCTTTTCCAATTTTTTCAATTTTAACATCTTGTGTGATGCGCACACCGATGTTGTAGCCGCTTTTCATTTTAACTATGACGACGGTGCCTTCGCCTAATTCTGAACGGGGAATAAGGATGCCTTCATAGGTTTTGCCTTTGCTGGTGACTCGTATGATATCGCCAACATCGCACTCTGCTTTTTTAAGAGCTTCAAGCGCTGAGCCCTTGTAACCTGAATTTTCAAGTTGACTCATACTTTAGTTCTCCAGTTTTTTGGACACGTAAACTCCATCATGCTCGTAACCGAAACGCATGTAATACCTTCTTGTTCCTAACGCACTTATAACTAAAAGCTTTTTCAAATCAAAATCCTCAAGCGCCATGCGTTCCGCTTCCTTAAGCAAGTCTGCGCCAAAACCCTTATGCTGCCAAGCGCCCGCAGAATGCTTTCCAACGGGCACAAGTGGACCGTAAACGTGAAGCTCACGAACAATAGCAGAAGGTTCAGCGGTGATTTCTGGCCTGTGAGCCTTCGCAGATGGAACACGCAAGCGCAAATAGCCTAATAGTATTTTATTTTGTCGGTCTTCAGCTGAAATGAAGATTTCTTTGCCCTCGGAAGCATCATAGCTGATTGATTGGATTGTGATTTTTTCCAAATCTGGCTTCACGTGGTCAACTTCCATCCTGTGCCCCACTTCTCGGCAACGGATACATTGACACTTGGCGCCTTGAGCTTTAAGTTGCTCATGAACAAGCTGACGAAGATTGCTCTTTTTAACGCCTGCCAAAATGAGCCTTGCTGGAATGTCGCGTTGAACGCGCATGACTCTTACCCATGGCGGAATATACTTTTTGACTTCAGCGATTAGAGCTGTGGCTTGCTCCGTCGTGTAGGGTTTGTAGGTGCCATTTTGATACCACTCATGCGCTTTTGTGCCAGCTATGCAAAGGCATGGGTAAATTTTTATCATGTCCGGTTTAAAGGCTGAGTCTGTGAAAACCCGTTTGAAATGCCACAATGTCTTTTTGCGGGTTGGAGCCTGGCATTCCAGGCATTAAATGGTAAACAATTTTGAGTCCCGCGTCCTTGGCTATGCGTGTTGCTTCTTGCACGTCTGCTACAGTGTGGGTCCTGCCGACTAAACGGTATATCTCGTCATCGGGGTTTTGCACGCCAAGTTCAATGCGCGTCACCCCCATGTCAAGCATTGCGTCAATATGCGGTTGTTTTGCCCAGTCAGGGCGCGTCTCCACGGTTATGCCTACGTTGCGGGTTTTGCTTGTTTCAGCGTTTGCCTTTGCTTCTTCCAGACTTGCCGAGTTTTTGCCTGTTATTGCGTCTAGGCAGCGTTGGATAAACCAAGTCTGGTACTCTCAGGGTGTAGCTGGGAAGGTGCCTCCCATGATGATTAACTCGATTTTGTCGACTTTGTGCCCAATCGCTGAGAGCTGGTCAATTCGGCTTCTGACCTGCAGATAGGGGTCGAAGTTGTTTTGGGTTCCGCGCATGGCTGCTGGTTCATGCCCCGTGTAACTTTGCGGGCTACCTTGGGTTGGTCCTCCGGGGCAGTAAGCGCATGGTTCTGGCTGTGGGCACGGGTATGGTTTAGTCATGGTAGCGACTACTGTTACGCCTGAGATAGTGCGGGTGTTTTTTCTTCGCAAAATAGGTAAAAGGCGCTTTGTTTCTTTTGGCGTTAAAAGGCTTATTAAATCAGCGTTTGACGGTACCTCTTCCAGCTGGTATTTGCCTGCAGTTTTTATTTTCAGGCGGTTTACATCGTCACAAGTGGGGCTGAGGCATTTCCATAAGGGTGTTCGATGATTTCTCGCAGGGTTAAGGTTTTGTCTGTCAAGGTTGAAGATACCAAAATAAGGTTTAGTTAAGGAATAAATAAACTAAGCTAACGTTCTCAGTGAATAAGACGTGGCAAGTTTACTTTTAATAGTTTATTTTTACCAGATGGTTTCAACAACTTTTGAATCAATGATTTTAGTGTCTTTGGTTATTAGCGGAGCATTCAGTAGTCTTGCCGTCGCAACTATTACTCGGTCATGAAGCTCGGGGATTTGAGAAATATTTTGGCACTTCAAAATTAAGTCTTCATC
>CAWAUU010000041.1:0-18053 GCA_963785215.1 Candidatus Bathyarchaeota archaeon | reverse complement strand
CGGAAGTAAAGTATTAGGAAGGCTAGGGTTGCGCCGATCACGAGTGCTGGACCCAATGCGTTTAGGGGATACAAAGCGCCTCTGGATAATCCTGCCGTGACTGCTATCTGCCCACTTGACGCGTCCTTAGCCAAATTTGTCATGAACGAGAATATTTTTCGCAAATAATCGGTAACAGGGTATACTGCAATTGTGTAGAATAAGTATGTCAAGAATATAATGGCGGGCAGTAGCATGCGGCTTAAGCTATTTTTAATCTTGATGTCCTGAGAATGCTGTTTTGCGGAAATAGCATTTAAGAGAAGCATGGCGACCAAAACCAATAAGAAGATGGGTATTATGCTTACCTGCACTAAACCAATCACCAAAAGAATAACATAAATCACGGAATAAGATTTGCTGTTTGGCATGCTCATAATAAACAACAGCAATAGAACGCAGAGCCCCATAATTTGGGGTAGAGGTGTATTGAAATAACCGTAGAGATAGGGGTTAGCATATGCAGCTATGACAATACCGAGAAAGATATATTGAAATTTTAACTTGCTATTGAGACTTTTGCTAAGCAATATCCAAATTGATAGCCAAAACAAGGCTTGAATTGCTATATCCACTATGTAAACGCCTTGCAATGAAGTCAGACCCGATACCCCTGTTAACAATGAAATTAGTAAAGTAAACACAGGGAAGGAAGCATAGTACTGATTTTCGAGCATAAGACTTGGTTGGGGTATGTTTCCTTGTCGTAGGATTTTTTGGGAATCAGTCATGTATGAAAATATATCTGCACTGCGAAAGCTTTGGGGATTTAACGCAGCATATACAATCCAGGGTAGAACGAGTAAGATTAGCATGGCACTGATGTATAATATCTCGGACCGCTGTGAATCGCAAGAAACTTTTAAAGGCGTGGGATTATGAAGTTTGAAGAAGAAAAAAATCGAGTAACAAATCGAGAAAAATATAACAAAAAATTGGTAAGATAAAAGAAACATATAAGCTGCTTGTGTTTTTTAATAACTACCGAGTATTTAGTTTTTCTAAGACGTTTATGAATGAGTAAACAGTTCTATCATTATCGAACTTCTGCAGAATACATTCTCTATTCTTGAAACCAAATTCATTAGCTTCTTCTAATGTGAGAGATAGAAAAAAATCGAGTCCCTTTGCAATTTCTTCAGGGTTCCCTGGCTTGGTAAGTTTTATACCCGAAGTATCTCCTTCCAATATTTCAGGCATTCCGCCGATATCTGAAGCAATAACCAGCTTGCCACGCATCATAGATTCTATTAAGCTGTAAGGGGAGGGTTCTGGCGACAAAGAAGGGACCACAACTATAGATAACTGTTTCATGAGATTGGCAAGGTTAACTTCAGGCAGTTTAGGCAAAAAATTCAGAGTTACGCCATTATCAAGTTCTGTCCTTGCATGCTTCTTAGATGTCATGGTTAGATACGCTTGAACCATGTTTGAAGAATGGGAGGATTTCAATGCCTGTATCAAAACGTAGTATCCCTTAACAAATTTTTTTCCTCCGAAATAGCCAATGCCACTTTTCTCTGCTTTAATAAGCTGAAGATCGGAGATTGGATTGTATATCATGTAACTCTTCTCCCTTAAGCGGGGAATCGCTGAAAGCACCAAATCTCTCTGAGCGTTGCTAACAAAAATCAATGCATCACCAAGCGCGCCAACTCGATTATAAAACTTGCCAATACACTCGTTCATCGTGCAGGAGACGACAACTGAAGCAGACCCTCGTCTTCTTTCAACCATCTCGTGCAACATGTAAGACTTCATGAAAGATGGCCCTACTTTATGATCGACGAAATCATACATTAATGCGGTGGAACATGCTATCGCGTAATTGTGCAAATGGACTATAACAGGTTTATTATGATATTTAGCGACAGGTATCACGCTGTACCAACCGCACGGAACATAAACAACATCGCTTTGTTTGATTAGGTTACTTATGAAACTGCTTGCTAACACGCCTACGTTAGCTAGTGTATAATATCTGCTTCCAAACATGAAATCGATTGGCAACCTGTAGATTGTTACGCCATTACTGAACGAATCTACTGGCGGCTCTCCTGGAAACTGCTTGGTAACTATCGTTATTTTGATGCCTTCCTCTACGAGCAACTTAGAGTAAAGCCAAGTGGCTAGCTCTGCACCGCCGCCATGAGGATAAAGTAGCTCAGAGAAAACCAGTAATCTCATTCGTTCACGTTATTACGGTTTTTTATTAAGTAACAATGCATCGAGATGCTTCCGCTACCGTCTTATTAATTGTAGCACAGTCTCCTGTACCTCATCAATCGTAGCCTTACTTGTGTCCATCGTTATGATTTTCATTCTTAACCACTTCACAACGGTCTCGTATCCTCTTTTATAGCGTTCTATCAGTTGCATAGTGAGAGGTTCATCTTTCTTTCTCTGAAGAATAACACCGGTATCCGCCTTTAAGTAAATTAGAATACTGCGTTTAGGTATCATCCCAGCTAATAGTTTAGCGCATATGCCTGAGGTAATTTCTGGATCCTTAAGAAAACAAGAAAGAGCAACTAAAGTATCTATTACATACCTGTCACAAATTACTATGTAACCTAGCAATAAAGGCAAAAGAACACGGTAGAAAATAGCTGGAAGCAAACTTACAAGTTCTAGTATTTTCCAGGGAGTTTTTATTTTTCTGCCCATTTCACCGTTGAAACCGAAATAGTTTATTTCTTGTCCAGAATTCGAGTTTCTCAGTAACTTTAATAATAAATATGAAAGCGTATGGTGCTGCTTTACACTTGCTCGCCAAGTTTTATACCCCTTTTTTCTCAGGTACAAGGATGTTAACTCAGCATGTTCAGTTTTTCCTGTTCCATCTGAACCAAAAAAATAGATCATCTTATATGGTAAAGCTTTCAATGGAAATATTCCCTGACGTAATCCATGATAACACCGACTCCTTTTGAAGAAGGCTGTTTAATCAGTTGAGGTAAAATTTTCAAGTTCTTATTTCGCTGAATCTCCAGCCGAACCTTAGATGCATAAGCCCAGGTTATTGCAGTAATTGGGTATGGATATGGTATTCTAAGGTTTCTGCAAAGCTTCGTAAGCATGATAGGCGCGTCTTTTCGTTCATATCGAAGTTGCAGCTTCGCTTCAGACCCAAATAATTCACATGCTAAGCAGTATACTAGATCCATGTAGAGGTGAAGATGCAGAGAAAAGTTTTCTTCAACGGCTATTTTTTCTATAACCACCAAGTCCCTATTCATCATAGCGTTAATTCCAAGATACAATCCAGCTATAGACAAATTGAAATCCTTAAGCAGAGAATAGGCTGCTTCTCTGACGACTTCATAGTCCTCTGAAAGTTTAGGCGCATTGTATCCATCACCAAGTTCAATCATCTCGTAAGCGTGATTTCGCCACAAACTTTTACCTCAAACAGGTCCAGTGAACCTACGGCTAAGCGTTTATGAATATCAAGGTCTACATAGGTACCTTTTTCAACTTTTCTCATAACAACTTCAGGCGTTCCAACTTTAAGTAAAAAGTAGCCTTCTTTTTTTAACGTATTAATTAGAAAATTGAGACTTGCTTCATCACGCAGTAGCACATCAACGTCGTCTGGAATGTAATTGAAGGGACGAAATGTCTTGAAAAAAATTAAGTTTATACCAGACGTCTCTTGTATGTTTAAGAGTAGTTTTGCTGATTCAATTTGTTTTTCTCTTCGCCTGCGGTATTCAGCCATTATAACGTTGGCTTCTTTGGGTAGTTGAAGTTGATTCTTCAAGCAGCCCGCGTAGAATAAGGGAAAGGCTTTCTTTTTAACAGCATATTTTATGAGATAATGTAGTTGATTTTCTGAAGGCTTCTGCAAATTATTAGGAATAGGGAAATATGGGTTTGCGACTTTTACAACAAATTCAGCACTTTTCAAGGTATCTTGCCTATGTTGCTTTTCCAAGTTTACGTTTAACCAAAATTGGCAAGTAGCGAATTGAGCCGAAAAATAATCCCAGAAGAACGAGCATATTATCTACTATTATACGAATTCGGTTGCTTATTGGGTTAATGTGATTACCTTCAAAGTTTCTTGTGTTGATGTCATCTATGTTATTTCTACCATGTAAATATATGATTTTAGTAAAGTTCATACCAAGTTTAAGTCCTCTTGATAGAGTTTTTTTCCATGTCTGTGAAGGCGCATGTATCACTGGAAAAGCATTAACAAATCGTATCTCAGCGCCCATTTTTCTTAAGCGAGCAAAAAGTTCAACGTCCTCGGCAATTTGAAAACTCTCGTCAAACTTTATTCTTTTTAAAATAGAAGCATCACATACTAAATTACATAGGTCTAAGTCAGTTGGCTTAATTTCTAGACCTTTTAATACAGTGCCGTTTTTTGCATTCTTAACTATTTCTTCTAACCAGCCATCAGTTAAAGGTAAAGCATCAGACTCGGTGAAGACTATAATCTCACCGTTCACTTTTGAAATTGCGTCGTTCCAAGCTTCTGGAATCGTGCTTTTTGTTGAGGTGACAAATTCGAAGTCTTTAAATGTCTGATTTGCCAATGCCTTGCGTAACTGCTCAAATTCACTCTCTTTCTTCGCAATTGAGATAACACTGATTTTAAACAAGTTTCAGTTACACTTTATGGCAGTAATTAAGTTAGCTATCTTTAAGGCTCGGGATGCAGTCGCTATAATGTTCATCTCTCAAGTTTATCTCTTAGCTAAAACTTTGTGGGATATCTCTTCTTTATATGAGCAGTCACTGCTTGCTCTATACCCTTTGTCCAAGCTCTACCGTCTTCGCCTGCCAAGGTTAGCAATGGCGCAGCTACAGGTAACAATGAATAAAACAAACTTATCCATAGGGGTGGCTTTGTAAACTTCAAGGCTTGATAAATACCCAGCGTCGTTCTAGCCTTATAGGCTTCTTCTCGCTCTGCATCAGTTGTCCTCTCAGTTGTCACATAGGCAGTTGTACAGAAATATGCACGATAACCCAGTTCAAGTGCCTTAAATAGGATGTAAGAATCTTCAGCGATGCATGGTGGGAGGGGTAGCACGCGTTCCAAAACGTCTCGCCTCATGAGCATAAATTCCCCACTTGCAGCTATGTGTAGCCTACTCCTTATCGGATCGAGAAGTTTGTAAAACTTCATTTGGGGACCCACAGAAACCATCACTCTGCAATAGATGAGGTCTACATGGGCATTCAAACTGTAGAGGGCTTGCCTGAAGTTATATATTTTTGTGTCAACATCATTAAATACTATCACGTTAGATTTCTTGGGCACAAATTTGGCTCCGAAATTGATTGCATCCCATTTACCCATAGTTTCCCTGTACACAACGTTTGGGTGATTTACTTTTTCACCACAGACAATAAGGAAAGGCACTTTCATTTGTTCTAATTCAAAGATTTTTTCTTTTACGTTTTGTCGGTCTCTTGCACAAACTATGAAGAAGGGGCTAATGCCGTTGCTGTCTCCCGAGACTACCAAATTAAAACCTATTCAGAGAAAGTCGAGAAGTCGTGAATATCGTCAATAATAGTTTGTGTAAGAGGAATGTTCAAACTTAAACCCGAAAATTGTTCTTACTGGTTCTTTGGACAAGGCAATTCCTATGAGCCCAGAACTTTCTGTGACCAAAGATTTTCGTCTAAACAATCAAACTACTCAAAAATCAGAAAAGGGTGTAGAAATCAAGCGATTACTTCGAGTGTTTTGAATACTACGATTAACGTGAAGACCACTAACAGCGGCAGTACGCACACGTTTAAGTATTTACCAAAAGCCTTGAGACTCGACCGCGTGTCAGCTTTGATAACTTCTTTTGTGCCTAATAGAAATATCAGCAGCATAGTGGCTAATAATCCTAAAGATGCGCCGCTAGCTAATGTCGCGATTGTTGTTACGGTCGTGGTTGTTACCGTTGAAATCATGGCAGACAACTAAGCACTATTTGTGTGTCATCAGACTTATAAGGTTTATTGAAGGCATGACCAAAAACAGGAAAACATTTGTTAATCCGTGGGATAAGCTAACGCCGGCAATACTTCCTGTTTTAAGCGTTAAAACTCCAAAAAACAAACCGACGGTGAAAACGAACATCACGTCAAATATGCTGAGCCAACCAATGTGAAGAGCTGCGAAAACCGCGGTCACACCAATTAATCCTGCTTTTTCACCGAAAACCTTTATGGCATTGTTTTGGAAGATCCCGCGGAAAACTAGTTCTTCAACAAATCCTGTGGCGATGATGAATCCGATGGCTAGAAGAATAAAGTTAACGGTTGACAAGTTTACTGCAAAGGGTTTTGGCTTTAGAATGAAGTATTCTATTATTCCGAATGGTATGCCGGTTAGCATTATGGCAAGCTGGATTATGGGTTTCTTGAAAGTGATTCCAACATCATTCAGCCTTAAATTTTGAATTCTCATTACGGTGATGGCAGCTATCACCATAGGTACCCCAGCTACGAAGTACCATGCGTAAGGTGGGAAATATTGCAGCGGCAGGGAGAGGCTGAAGATTCTGATTAATGGGGCTATGGAAAGACAGAGGAATAAGTCGGAGGCATTCTTAGTTTTATGCCAGAAAGCTGCCAAGGTAAGCAATGAAACTAGGATCATTGATTCGATGAAGAGTCCGTAGTTTGGATTAATGAAGGACGTCACGATCTCAGCAATTATTATAAAGAACAAGTAGACGATGAAAATTTTTAGCTCTTGCGTTACTTTCATTCGGGCGGTTGCACCGTTATCCATAATTGAAGGTTGCTATAGGGCTCATCCAAGCCTTCCTTATACAACTCGAATCCCAGATTCATCTTATCACCAGTTTTCTGTGGGGTGAAAGTGTAGTTCTGCTCCCATGTCATTTCATTACTTAGCGTTATGTTGTTTAATGTTCCAATGGTGCTGTTATCCAGACTTATGACGATTCTATAAGTAACATTCTCGTACTCATGATTTACAATACCAAGGATAACTGTGCCGTTTTCTCCAAGCATCAAATTTGTCGGGTAATCGGCTATTTTACCGTTTGAACCAAGCAAATAGAACTCAGTAAACCGTTCACCTATTTTCGGCGCTGAAACAAGGTAAACCGTTAAGCCGCCAACCACAACTAGGCCAGCCAAGAAGCCTATGATAAAAAGCTTATCGGACCTATGCATTGCACTCCACTTGGGCATTTTTATTGGTATGGATAAGTTGAGTTTCTGCTTGGTGGGCAGTTTTGATCGCCTATAATTGGATGCGATAGACAGGAGTAAAGTGAACATGAAAAGCGAAGCCATTATTGGAACCAGCCTAATTCCCCAAGGAGTATAGTTCAGAGCTAAACCAACCAGTGGAACAACCGCCAAACTTAGACCAATACTTAAAGCTAATCTTTCAACGCCGCCTAAATCCTTCTTTCCAGGAAACAACGCACATATCAACGTGTACCCAGGGAAGAGAAGAACGAAAGGCAACCCCAACGCTGTCCTCAGCGGCAAGTCTGGAGCTAAAACTATGGCTAGTATGAGCGCAGTTGACAAGGCGTTTACCACGAGCAGGTCCTTCTCAACTTGAACTTCTGTAAGCCTACGCGTAGTTTCTCGCCTTTTCAATGCGTTGAATTATCCGTTTCTCCATTCTCTTCACAAGAAGAACCATGGTTCCTACTGCTAAAGCTTGAGAGGCGAAGAGCAATAGCATTACGCCCATTAAAGCCCATCCGCCGTGCCAAACTCCCAACGCCAATTGGCTGAATACGACCCATGATAGTATGACGGCTGCAGGAATTATTGATAAAAGGGAAAATGCCGAAAAGAGTAGGAGGGGATTGTATTTTCGTGCCAACCCAACGACCGAAGATAGAATTTCGAAACCGTTACGCCATGAAAGCTTTGCCTTACCCATTCTGCTTCTGTACCCAATCGGAACCTCGGTTACCTCATGCTCAACTACTGTTTGAGCTGCGATTTCAACTTCGGTAGCAAAGTTTCTTGAACCAAATTCAATGTTTTTGGCTACATCGGTCTTTAGAAGATACATTCCTGAGCATACGTCTGAAAGATGAGTCCCCATCAAAAGATTGAAAGCTTTTGTAATGACCCAATTTCCGAACCTATGAATTAAACTGATGCTTTTTCGGTCCCTGACACCGATTACTTGTGCGTAATTAGCACAATGGTTTAGGAGACGCTGGATGTCTTTGGCTTGGTAAGTGTAGTCTCCATCGAGGATTAGCATGTATGGTGTCGTGACGTTTTCAATTGCTGTTTTTATTGCGCCTGTTTTGCCTTTGCCATGTTGCTGAATAAGTGTAACGCCTTTCTTTGCCTCAATGATTTGGAGGGTTTTATCTGCCGAGTAACCATCGACAACAAGTATATTGTTATAGCCTTCTTGAATTAGCTCATCTATGACTGGGCTGATGGCGAGTTCTTCGTTTTTGACTGGGATAATAATTGTTACTTGGTCTTTCGCGATAGGTACGTTCTGTACCGTAAAGGTATTGTTTGGGAGTTCGGAAAGGTGATCAGCGGCAGTTTGCGTGTACATCAGCCAGTCTTGTTTGTGAATGGAACTGGATGAAGATCCGATGCAACAGAGAGGATTCCAGATTCTTATTTGCCTTATTGCAGTGATATCTTATTTGCACAGCTATCAAGCCAAGAAACCTGCTTTTTCCAAGTAGCCTTCAACCACGAGTTCAAAGTCGCTGAGTGGCTCGTTTACTTTTTCTATTTGCTTTTCCTGAAATTAAGACGCAGGCTGAGGATACTTTATTGATGGATAGGCGAATCAGCGTTTCCAACGGTTTGTCCTCTGCCACATCACGCTTGTACTTTTTATCTTGCCTAAAGTTTTCTTGGATATAAACTTCCGCCGCTATAACGTAAGCCTCAACATTTACTTTGAGAAACCTATCTCTCAAAAGTTGCAGGGATAGGCTGTCTAAAGACGATTGTATTTCGGATAGTTCCATTGGACAGGTCTGTTTCTTAAGAGCTATAGACATTGTTATTCAGCTTTGGCCAAGCTGTCGCGGTCGCCTGGTTTTTTGCTCTTGGTTTTGTGGGGTTTCATCACGAGCTAAGGAGAAGGAGTATAAAGAGAGCTTCTAACGTTCAACCCTTTCACACCTTGACTTAGCAACTTTGCAGATGTTAACGTTAAGTGGGTAACGTCTGTAGCCTGAACTTGACTTTATATTCATAGCTTGTTGCTTACTTTGAAAATTGGAAGGTTATTCATGTCGATAACAGTTAGATACCTTATGAAACCTTCATCATTTGACCAGTTTGCTGCAAGGTTATTTCCCCATTTGACCGCGATTACGCTAACTCTTTGAGCTAAAGGATACCCAAAGTTCCGCATCTCAAAAGCTAAATTACCTATTAATCCGCGAATTCCGCCTATAGCACGAAGCAGTTTTTCAACGAACCCTGTTAAAATTTTAAGCAGTAAAGAGCTTCGTATTTTATCCACGGTTTGGATTACTGCATCTATGAATCGTCGCTTATCCATGCTTAGTATGCGATACCAAGAGTTGTTGCTTCGGATTGATTTCTGCTTTAACTTCGACAGGAATTTCCGTCCACCATGACGAATCATGTTGAAGATATCCTTAGCAGCTACTTCAGATTTTGATTAAGTTGTTTTTGCCGGGCATTTTGTCAAGTTTAGAAGAAATTGTCATATTCAGACCTCATGAGTTCCCATTTTTGGGTATTGTTTGTTTTTTCTGCCAGAGTTAGTGTTTGATCTAGGTGTTTGGGGTTTTTTGAAAAAGTTTATTTTTTCTTTTTCTGCGTTGAGTTTTTCTTTCGATTTCTGCTCTGTCGCTCCAGACTGTAGCTGTTCTAAGATGCTTGTACAAATGCCTAAGCAGTCTTCGCAAAGAGTAAAGCCGTATCGTAGTAGGAATAATTTTTTGGTTTCCTTGCAGAGTTGGCATTTACCGGTTTTTGTACCTATGATGAAGATATTTTTGGGGCAAGCGGCTGATTTGTTATTTTTTGCTGCTTGCATTAGTAGCCACCTTTATGGGTTGGTTGGTTCAGTTTTGCTTGGCGTTATGCAGAAGTGGTGTTCTGAGAGACTATTGCAGAATTTTTGTAGTTTTCTGCACCATGCTATTTTCTTAGTTCTGTATGTGTACCTTTTCAGGACTTTGAAGGGTAAATTTGTGGTTTCACGATGGCTCCCCTTCTCTCCATTGGCAGACAAACGGTGTCTATTTGTCACAACAGCGTATATATAATTTGTCATTATTACCGAATAAAAAAAAGGACCAACTGAGGGCTAACTAAAATTTATAGCCCTAAACGAGCCGCCGAATAAGCAAAAGGAAGATTTGCTAAATCACGGAGCTTAAGGTTTGCTTTAAAGAATCATCACCGCTAATGTGGCAACTGATAGCATTACGCGAATTTTAAACTGAACACTAGTCTTACTCTGATATCTTAGAATTCTATAGTTAAAAAAATAAGCCATAAACCAAAAAGAAGTAATGGAAGAAACCAGAAGTCGGCAATTAAAAAAATGCTAAAAGCAATGGATAACGCGTACTGCGTGCAAAGAAATGCTCTATCGGAGTTTGAATTAAGATGATCGTTTTCAAGCCCTTACCTCAAAAAAGCGCCCGCATTTTAATATTTTAGAATGGTTGCCACACATTCTTTGATATAAGGTTCGTTAAGTATTACTTCTATCATGAATGAACCATTTTCCGTAAGCGTGTATGTTATTTTTCGGCTATTTGCATTACCCTCAATGAGACCTTTCCGCTCAAGAGAATAAAGAAGAGTATAAACGGTACCTGCGCTGACAAGAAAATGATACGTATCATTGACATGCGTTATTATGTCATAACCGCTGAGGGTGTCATTCTTAAGCTCAACCATTATTATGATATCTAAAAAGTTCTTGATTGTACGCTCCCTTATCTCTTTGAGGATATGTGCCGAGTTTTCATCTTTTGTAATAACAATACCTTCTCCTTGATGAACACGTATTTTACGTTTTTTAATTTTGTTAATGGTTAACAATGTAAATTAAGAGTTTTAATAAAGGATTATTTACATTCAGAATCCAAATCAGAAATCAACATACATTTGACAAAATAATTAGCTTAAGATATTTTCTATAAAGCTTTAAATTCTGCTTAAGCCAGAGAAAGCTTGCGAACCAACTCCAATGCAAACTGGTTTCATTTGCCGGGGTCTCCTAGCCAGGCAGGGAGCAAGCCTGGAGATGTTTGCGCAAAAGCAAGCACCAAGCAGCTTGTGGCCTCTCGGGCCTCGGGGGTTCAAATCCCCCTCCCGGCGCCAATTTACCATTTAGAGCCAACAATTAACTCATTATACCAAAATAACGCATATGCTGCCTTATTTACTCATTGCTTCAGCATTTTCAATGGCACGCTCGCTACCTGAATTCCCTGCGAATAAGCAAATTTTATATAAAGGCACAGTTTAAGAAGAAAGATAGATAAACCCGAAAATCGGGTAGAGAAAAATTTTTCTAAAAAATTGCATCCATTGAAGGTTAAATCATGATCTCAGACATTTCCAAAGGAACAGGAACAAAACTCTCCAGAAACGCGATAATACTTGCCATAGTGATGATTGTGAACGTCGTGATAATCATCCTCTTAACTCCAATTGGCTTTGAGACTCGCCCGATATCCGCCTTGAAGACGCTCGGCTACATCGCGATTACCACTATTTTTGTCGGTCTCGCATTGGATCTGACCTCAATCGTCCTCCTTCTCTTCAAGAGAGCCAGAGTTAGATTAGCTTCGAGTCTGGCGATCATCAGCTCGGTCTTCTTCTTCCTGATCATTTTGGTAGATCGAACCGGTTCCTTCTTCTCGGTACCAACCCCTCCTGCAATTAACACCCTCGAATACCTCTTCACTGCCGTACTAATCGTAACTCTCATTATAGCGTCATTGGTTTACAGATGGAGTAAACCCGCTTCAAGCTAATGCATTCTGTCGAACCCAAACACAAAACCCGGACAGGCTTGCACAGAGCCAATATCCATCGAGCGACATTGTAAAATGCATAATTGTTTTCTCCATTTTTAACTCTCCTTTAATTACTGACTTTGGCCAAATTATTTAATCTTTAACTATTCTTAAAGCGTTAAAAAAAGATGGCGAATTTTGGGAAACGGCGTGCTTTAGAAGAAGCAAATGTGAACCGAGAAAAATGGGAATTCAGACCCTTTGGAGTGCAATCCTGACAGGATTGGGCCTCAACACCGTTTTACTGGTAAACTGGGGCTGGAATCCACCTACCGGCGCTTTTCCTGCTTAATTTTTGCCTGTTTTTGCTGGTTCCCTGCCTCTTTTTCGTAATTAACCTGCTTTTTTCTTGCTTTGGCTTTTTCACTTTTAGCTTGTTTCGATTTAGGATTTAAATTTAACGCTTAATGCTATGCGCACTATATCTGAGAGAATTTAGCTAATAATCATGGAAATTCCTTCTGAAATTTGTCTAAGCAGTTGAACCTAAGCTTTAAGCTTTCGTTCGATTCTATTTTTCAGACGTGGGCTGACTATGTTTAGACTTACGTTTAAGCCTTATAGCAGATTAAGTATGTGCTTGTGGCAGACCGCCCAATGTATTAATTGTTATCCTTTCTAATATTTGCTCGATATCTTGCTTAGCTTAAGCTAAATCGGAAGCTTCACCAGAAAAGCATCAGCAGTTAATACAACATCTTCTTCAGTAAATACTATCCGCAGAGGCGAACCAATTGGAAAGCTGTCCACTATAAACTGCTTTAATTGCGAAATGTTAACAGTTTTCGTTGAATTTGGCGACAGGTTCGTGTTGGCGATGTTCGGGTAATTAGGAAATCGGTCTTTACCTGTTTTACGCATGAAAAGAGATTACTACTCACAGCTTTTAAAATCACCATAGAATTAATCCCCGAAATTCAAATGAATCAGTACTCGGAAATATGTTAGACTGATTAGCGGCAGACTAAACGTTATTTTTTAGAACTGCGAACGGGTTTAGAAACGCTGGGATTTGAATGCAGCCTAAAGTGGAGATATCTCCCGTAAAATCCTTCTTTTTAGAGGTTGATGACGACTGCTGACTAATCATTTAATAGCTAGCAAATACAATTGACGTTAGAGAAGATTTTTTTTGTTAAGACCTATAGACATAGTTCGTTGTTTTCATAATGCATTTCGTCTAGACATGTCCCAAATCGACACCTCAATGCTTAACATAGCACGTGAGGGTGGAGACTTGGCGCCCATTTTTGATCGACTCCAAATCGTGACCGAAATCTTGGATTATCACGCAAGAGGTGAGGAGGCAGCGGTTTTCCCAGCTGTCGACAACATCGCGCCTCTTGTAGCCAAAGCCTACATCATGGATCACCGTGAACTTGACAACATGGTTCAGGGGTTAGAAGCAATCCGCAAAGCACCTGACCCTTTAACGGCAGTTAGAGCAACAGCTGTTTTAAACTCGCAGCTACGAATTCATTTAGACAAGGAAGACGCACATCTCTATCCAATTCTCGGAGAACGAACGACAGACGACGAGCAAGTCTCAATTGTTAGTAACATGGCAAGTAAAACACCTCCACAACGGATCCCTACTCAGTTTCAATGGCTATTCCCTCTACTCGACCCTGATGACCAAGTGAGAGTTACAAGATTATTTATGTCGATAATGCCTCCGCCAGTTTTCACTATGGTCAAGCCACTAATAAAAAAGAGCGTTTCCGCAAACTGGGTTATGTTGACTGAGCAGATCCCAGAACTATCTGACAAGTAAGCCCTTCAAAACTCTCCAAGATTTAGGTTGGTGGTGAGGCTACTGGAACTTGAACTCAAGGGGGCTGGAACTAGATTTTTCCATGTTGTGATTTTTAGCTGTTGCCTCAGTACTCGATGTGACGATTTGCAAAGATTTTGTTTCAGGCAGTTCTCCTGCTTAGCGAAGTATGCGTGAAATTTAAACGTGGGTTTAGGCCTACCTCCCGGCGCCAGCGTTTATAGCCCAAAGGTCAAAAGATAGGGAATGATTTCTTTAGTCGAAGTTAAGGAAAAAAAGTAGCTGAATATATTGAGCCAAGACACAAATGGATGGCAAACGCCAAAATTAAATAATGTGCCTAATTTAGCTTTAATGGAATTTCTTCCATCACCCAAAAGATGCTAATTTTTCTTCTTCAGCGACGCAAGTTAGAAATTTGATGATTTTTGTGAGTTAGTGTGGGAAGGGTTACTTCTTTGGAAATTATTAATAGCCGAAGCCGAATAGGGGAGTTTTAACGCCGTTTCTGTAGGCACGCACATCTTCATTTAGCAGATCCATTATTTGTTGTTGTTTTTCCATGAACTCTAAGCCTTTTTGTGTGGCTTTATAGATTACTCTTCCGTTGCCTGCTGATTTTTCGAGAAGACTGGTGTGCGAGAGTAGTGAGAGGTATTGGTTGAGTTGGCTGAAACTGAGGTTGGCTTTAAACATGATATGGGTTTTCGAAGTGCCTTTTTGGGCGATGCTTACGATTTCTGCCATAATGATGAGTTTGTCCCGTCTTTTCGGATAATTTTCGATTAATGTTAAGGTCATTTTGGTCTCCTCTTCTAGAACTGTTTTCTATAATCGAGTTAGTCGGTTTCGTGTTATAAGTCATGTTTCATTCGTCTTATTATATCGGATTCCGTAATATGGACTCCATAAACCCCAATAGAAAACAGGTATCTCATTTCTTTCTCCAAAATTGGATGCAAAAATATTTTGCGTTAACATGTTCCTCGTGAAATTTATCTTTCAATTTTCGTGTAGTGCTATAGAGAGTTTGTATCGCTAAGCCGTAAAAACTCCCATAAGCTCTTTCTCCCAGCACGCCTTGGGCAAAGCGCTGACTTAGTTTACAGTTTGTAAAGTGCTCTCAAAAAACATTAAAAAAAGAGTAGTAAATATACCTTCTGTAGTTCAAAAAGCGGAACCCTAAAAAATGCGACACTTTAACAAATAAAATAAAAGTATAGCCGACTTAAATGAGTTAGAAAAGGCGGTTAATTCTAGATGGATTTAAATTTTGATTTTTTCTCCATGCTTCTTACTCTTACAGCAAGCGCCTGCTATGATAGCCCTATTTTGAGAATAAGAGATAAAAACCTGTTAAGATTATATATATCTTAAGATTATATATATCATATCCTGCAAGAAAACTTGATGGGAGAATTGAGAAATAAGATGCACGTTGTTTCTTCGAAATCAGCCGTGACGAGAACAGTAGTTATCATATTGGTCGTCATTATCGTTGTTAGTGGTGTCGCGGCAGCCTTCATAGCGCTTAAGCTACGTTCGTCTTCGTCTTTGTCAACACCGAATTCTACACCGACGCCCACGGCAACGCCTACGTCTTCGCCCTCATCCTCGCCGAGTTCCACTCCAGCAGCAAAATCAACGCCATCACCTACTTCAGCTCCTACAGCAATACCCACGTCAGCACCTACTCCCATACCTACGGCGACACCAGCGCCAACTTCTACGCCCTCACCAACGCCGATTCCGCCTCCATTTTCTTATACGCACACAGTTGACTACACAACAATGATGACGGGAGACGAGATTGATTACTGGGATCAAAGCGTTTCAGCCGGCTATACCGTTACACTTAATGATACCATGACGGTTACAAGCGGGACCCAACAACTAAGCATATGGGCTGAAAGTTCGTTGAATGATGTTAATTCTAATCTGTGGATTTGGAATGTACAATTTTTGAACAGCACGTACTTTCAATATAAGGTAAATACTGGAGGAGGTAGTGGACCAGCAGGTTCTTTAAATTGCGTCAACGGTGTTGTTTACGTTGTTGTTAGCAGTACATCGATAGAGTTCATAGGCTCAACTTCACACACGGTAAACGTCACTTTTCAGAATCTTGTGCAGATTTATACAGAAAACGATGGTAACAGCGTTACCAGTGGCCTTTTCAACGGCGGAAAGTTAAACATAGGGATACAGTAATTACCTCACCTTGATCTTCGTTGTTCTTCACTTACTTTCCTGTTGCCAATTGATGGGTAGGTTACTGCATCGTTCCCGGCGCTCGCCAACACCCGCGCATTGACCAACTCTTACGCCTATGCTAACGTCGATTTTTGATTTTTGTTTAGAGATCAAACTCTTCAAAGTAAGTTTTGGATAAATTTATTTACTCAATGGGCATTTTTTCAGTTCTGGAACTTATGACAAGGACGCTCGCTGGTCGATTAATTCAATGCTTCTACAATCAGTATGACCTGGTCATAAGCAACGGCATGTTTAGTTGCAGCGTTAGTTGTGGTTCTCCAGCGCGCACTCTTTGAAGCAAGGATTTATTCTTCCCTCTTGTCTGTTTCGTCCCCCAGTTTCAACATTTCATCTTCCTACAGAAGAACAAAGGTGCGCTCTTATTCGACCACTAAGAGGTCACTATAATGATGCATCTAGGCACCCTTAATCATGCGGACGCCCACGCCAAGGACAACGCTATGAAGCTCCTTGGAAAGAAGCTTGATTTCCTCATCCAATGGCTTAAGAATTCTCATGTAAGGCTCTATCGAATCAGGGTTCAGGAAAGCTCAAAGTCTAACCTTCTTTCTTAGCTGGCGATTTCTCCAGTCGAAAAGTTAGTCAACGGAAAAGCTCCAACCTAACCAGTTCAGCAATAGACTTAGAGTCCATGCTGTCGCTTTTAATTTTGCCTCAGCGATGTACAGGGTCTTCTTCGAGTGCGAAACCACGACACTGAATCCTTTGGTGGTTAGTTTTCTGAATAGCCGTGCGATCTGATTAGAAGATTCCATGCTGACTTTAGATAATTAAGTTCGAGAGACAAGACCGATTAGAGTCTCTTCTAAGCGATCTCGGTTCTTCTGGTTTCACAGTATGTTGACATAGCGCCCAAGCAGAGAATCCAGTAAATTTGCTACGAAAATAAACCGTTTAAATAGATGATTCTAAACACAAAAAAATAGAAAATTAGGGAAGTTAGTGATAGTGGCAGTAGTCTATGTGTCAATTGTAAATGTACCGCTTTGGCCCGTAGTTGAGTAGCCGTTAATGTACAGATAGTCATTGATCTCCTGATGCGTAACCGTAATAGTGACTGAGACATTCGACGCGACGCCATTCGTGAAAGTTACGGTTTGGGAAGAAGTTATAGTTCCAACATTGACTTCCAAGGTTTCAGTTCCTGTATAGCTTACTGTGTTTCCGTATTGATCTACTGCAGTTATTGTTGCGACAGTAAAGGCTTTACCAGAAGTCTGAGTAGCAATGGTGCTGAAGACGAATCCGTAGAGGGCACTTGGTTTAACAGTTATGGCGTTGCTTGTCTTAGACACTGTGCCAGTCGTCACTGTAATCGTCTGAGAACCGGAACCAACGGTCTTGAGCGTGAAACCTGTACCAGCAAACGTATGAACCCCGTTATCTCCAGCAGTAAACGTATAAGACTGATAGGTGGAAGTGTAAGGCAGAACTGCCTGCGTATCCGTAGATGTAAAGTAGACTGAGCCCCTGTAGTTAGTCGCCACGTTACCATACGCATCATAAGCCGTAACGACAACGTTGTTGCTGCCAAAGCTAGTTCCAGCCGTCACAGAAGCCGGGTAGCCAGCTATAGTAAAGCTTGCCAAAGCACCAGGACTAACAGTTATGGCGTTGCTTGTCTTAGACACTGTGCCAGTCGTCACTGTAATCGTCTGAGAACCGGAACCAACGGTCTTGAGCGTAAAGCCAGTGCCAGCAAACGTGTGAACCCCGTTGTCATCACCAGTACCAGAAGTAAACGTATACTTACTGGCAGAAGTATAAGGCAGAACCGCCTGCGCGTCCGTAGATGTAAAGTAGACTGAACCCACGTAGTTAGTCGCCACGTTACCATACGCATCATAAGCCGTTACGACAACGTTGTAGTTGTTGCCAAAGCTAGTTCCAGCCGTCACAGAAGTCGGGTAGCCAGTTATAGTAAAGCTTGCCAAGGCACCAGAATTAAC
>CAWAUU010000040.1:0-5151 GCA_963785215.1 Candidatus Bathyarchaeota archaeon | reverse complement strand
GAAGTCCATGCTGGAATGCCTGGGCTACTAAACATCGTGTATAACAAAGCGAACGTATGCGTGATTATCATGGATAATAGCACAGTTGCAATGACGGGGCATCAGCCCACACCAGATTCAGGAAAAACCGCCATGGGCAGTGATGCTAAAATAATTAGAATTCAAGATGTTGCAAGGGGTCTTGGAATAGACAAAGTGGAGGTCGTTGACCCCTTTGACGTTAAAGCAACAACAGAGGCAATAAGAAAAACTCTTGATTATAACGGTCCATCAGTCATTATTTCTCAGAGACCATGCCCGCTTTTAATTGAGAGAGGCAAACCCAGAGAAGTCTTAGAAAAATGCAACGCTTGCGGAGTATGCGTGAAAGCTTTCGGTTGTCCAGCCATTTCTTTGTCAAGCGAACGTGCTGAGATAGATGAAACTCTCTGCTATGGATGTGGCGTTTGCGAAACTGTCTGTCCCTTTGAAGCTATAAGGAGAAAAGAAAAATGAAACTTGACATAGTTTTCAGCGGGGTCGGCGGCCAAGGAGTTGTAGTTCTAAGCGATATTTACTGTGAAGCCGCCATGCTTGACGGTTTTGATGTGGCAAAAGCTGAGATTCATGGGATGGCGCAGCGTGGAGGGTCAATAGTGGCTTACGCAAGAATCGGCGATAAAGTTGAATCTCCCCTAATTGAAACTGGAAAAGCCGATGTGCTAGTAGGTTTTGAAATTCTTGAAACTGCAAGAGCCATTCCAATGCTAAAGCGCGATGGCGATGTTATTGTTAACATGAAGTATATTCAGCCGAACTGCATGATTCCTGGGGGTAAACCTAAAAAAACTGAAGAATTAATGCAGATACTGAGGTCAAGAGCCAAGGTTCATGAGGTTGACGGGGTTGGCATAGCTGAAAAATTAGGAAACCTGTTGGTTGTGAACACTATTCTTCTCGGCGCTTTATCTGCTCTTCCAGAAATTCCGGTTAAGCAGGAATCTTTCCAGCAAGCTATAGCTAGCAGGCTTAAAGAAAAATACATAAATTTGAATCTAAAGGCGTTTGAGTCAGGCAGAGAAAGCGTGTTAATCAGTTAATTTTATTAAGCACTAGCGACGGGCAACTTCTTGATATGCAAGATAAAGGAGTAAAGACGTATGAAAGGGAAAGACTATTTTGCAGAAGCGTTAGGAATCCAAGTTCTCGAAGCTAAGGATGGGTACGCGAAAGTTTCGATGAAGGTTGAGAAGAATCATACGAATGCTTTAGGCTTCACTCATGGAGGTGCAATCTTTTCCTTGGCGGACTACGCTTTTGCGCAAGCATGCAATTATGGTGATAACGTTGCCGTCGCCGTTCAAGTGAGCATAAACTTCCTAAAACCCTCGGTTGAAGGAGACACTTTAACAGCTGAAGTGGTGAGGGTTTCTGACGGAAAAACGATGGGCTTGTACCATGTGACGGTTAAGAAAGAGGATAAGACAGTAGCTTTCTTTTCGGGATTAGCATTCAAAAAGTAATCTTACCCAATAGCGCAAACCACAGAGGTGCGTTTCATTTTGCACAATAACAGTTTTTTTAGCTTTATTGTGCAGCAGGGAACCAAAATTTCCTTTATATGATAAATAAGCATTCAAAGTTTAGCAATCAAGCGTTAACTTTCATTTAGAAAAAAGAACTGCAACCCAACAATATTTTTATGTGGGTCTCAATCCTAGAGTCAAGATGCTGGGGTGGCCGAATGGTTCAGGCGACAGCCTGCAGAGCTGTTATATATGGGTTCAATTCCCATCCCCAGCTCTTCGGCATAAACCCATATACTCTGGGCAAATCCGCATATTTACTCGCGTTTTCTGAAAGGCTTGATTTTGTCCATTTCACTTGTTTGTAATTTTTTGGAGTAAAAAACGAACATTGTTGATTGCTTAAATATGGCTATGGTTCTGAGTACTGTGGAGCAGATTTTTGAGTGTGATAAACATGGGTAAGCCAGCTAAGAAAAGTTTTGGAGAAACAGCTTTGAAATGGCTTTTACGCTTCATTAAATTCAATATTATAGGCTTCATCGTTTTCCTCATCGGAACCGCCATCTTCGCGCTTACTTTCAGCACTTTTGGGGCTTGGGCATGGTTTGTCGCCAGCGGCTCTGGAGGTATACTGCAGTTTATCTTAATCAGCTACTTAAACAGAACAAAGAGAGGAAAAATATTTGACAGCTGCGAACAAAGAAACCAACAAGAAAACGAAGACAAAAAAATAAATAAAAACAAATTCTTGCGAAGAAAAGAGACTGCAGTCGAAATAGAATAACCCCATGAAGCTTTAACTCTATAAAAATCGACCCTGCGCGCTTTCAGATCATTGGAAGCGAACTGGCAAGAGAATATCGTGCTACATCGCAAAACAGCGCGCGTAACCGGTGGATTTCTTACACTGAGCTACCAACGGTAAGACCAATGATAGATTATGTATTGGATCTGAAGGATCAAAGAAGCGCATATAGCCTTTAGCTCAGACTGTTCTAAGCTTGTTTTAAATAGTTAAACTGTCCTATTAATGACGGGGAAGAGTGTTGGAAGTACAACGTTTGTGCTTCAATGAGTTCCCCGATCAATGTGTAGGATGCCCAGAATACAGCGAAACAAAGCAAGATCAGGCAAGGCAACTGATATTACTTTCAGGGATGGGGATGATGTACCCGCCATACATGGAAAAAGTCGTCAAAGAATGCAAGCGGTATCACAAGCGTAAAGTTGAATATCTGAGGTAGAAAGAAGCTCAGCGCAACCGTATAAGCAATCATAGCCTAGACAAGTTGACTGCGGAAGCAAGTTATCGGGGAAAAGTCTCGATTTGTATCTTACTCCTTGGAAGGCGCTAAAGACAGACTATTAGATTCGAGTCCACTAAAGAGAATTTTGCGAATAGAGCGAATTACTCAGATAGGAGTAAATTCATAAGCATTTTTGGGTTTATTACTATTAGGCAGATGGAATTAGTTTAGGGGTGAATCGATTGGAAAAATGTAATATTTGTGGCGTAGAGATTTCAGAAGAGAACTATTATCTTAACGAAGGTTTATGTGAAAAATGTTATAATGAGAATTTAGAAAAAGACGATAAATTTAGAAACGTTGATGTCTAAACAATAATAGGCTCTGAGGATGTTGGCGTTCTTCACAAAGCGAAACTTGATAGAAGAATTATTTACAACATGTGTTAGATTAAGCGATGAACTTAAGAAGGAGTTCTGAGGTCGCGTGGGAATTAAAAAATATGAGTTAATTTTATATATTAAATAAGGTGTTAAAACAGGAACTGTGTATTTAATACAATATTGGCGTATGCGCTTTGTTGTACGTAGTTTTCTCGTAATAAGAGTCAGTTATTTCCGAACAACCTTGTTCTGGACGCTTCTTGAGAAGCTTGGGGGGCAGCGGATTTGAGTAGTTTGCCTCCTAAAGTGACTGATGAGGAAGCTAAGAATGCCGAGATAATCGCTCGACGAGACAGGATTCCTATCTGGTCTTTGTCTTATCTATTCATTGGAATACTTGGAATTGGGTACGTCTTTATCTTTTTTGACATATTCAATATTAACGTCTCGTTTATCCAGACCGCATTGACTTTGGGGTGGGCAACACCGCCTACTGCATCGGCAATAACAAGTCTTGAAGGATTCGTTGTTCTTCTGAACCTCATCGGGTACGTTATAGGTGCGTTGATTCTCAGCCCACTTTCAGACAGGTTCGGAAGAAGAGACATGCTTATAGTAACGCTTTTCATAACTGGATTAGGCTCAATTTTCAATGCACTCGTCACCACTCATCCTGCAATTTGCCCTCGCAAGGTTCATAATAATCTGTCTTTTGATGATTTCTCTAAGGATACAAAAGTATTGAGAGCCGTAACTATGGACTTCATAGTTATCGGTGAAGCAGCCAAACATATCCCTGCAGAAGTAAGAAAGAATTACCCTGAGATTCCATGGTCCAAAATTGTGGGAATGAGAAATATTTTAACTCACGATTACCCAGAAATAAACGTTGAAATATTGTGGAGAACAACGAAGAAGCGTCTGCCTCTGTCTGAAGCCAGTTGTTGAAGAATTATTAAACGAGAAAAAAAGCTGACTTAAAGTGGCTGTTTCAAGCAGCCGCAACTTCGAACCGCACCGCCGAATTATTTTTTGGTTTGTTCGCTGAAGTATTTTTTAAGCGGATCCCAATACCACTCGACCCAGCCCTCTGCGGCGTCGTCTGCTATCTCTTCGGGAAACTCGAGTGCACCATAACAAGTTCCGTTCCCTCAGGCACCTCATTGAAACACAACTCCAGCCTTGAAGGGCCATAGCCTTCTGGAAAATCCGTTGATGTCCACTCTTGAACCACACGTTTTCCATCCTCAAGCTCAAGATATTTCCCAAAAATGTATCCGTCCCAAGCTGTAAATTTGCCGCCGACCACCGCTTTTCCGGTGGCTTTGGTGCCGTGAATTTGCTTTGTTTCTTTGGGTCAACATAGGCGTCGTAAACGTCTTTGGGAGAGGCTGGAATAACCACTTTTTGCTTTATGGTTCTAACTTTTGCTTTCATAAAAGCTCACTACCCAACTAGTAGTTAGAAGGGCTTTTTAACTTTAACTGTGAGTGGTTGCTGTCTACCACATCCTCGATTAATTCAAATTTCCTGCCAGTCTTTTTAAACGGCAAGGAGCAGGTGAGACAAAACTTTTTAATAATTAACCAGTTGAGGGATAACCTACGTTTATTTAATGATTTGTTACAGCCCCACAAAAACAAGTAAACTTTAGCGACTTTCGGTTTACTTAGTCGGGGGAGATTTGTTTTTCGAATACCACATTTGGGCTCCCCACCCCGCGATTTGTCTTCTTCTTCATCAGTTTTTTGAGTTCTTGCACAGATATATGCGAAGCAACTATCGGTAGCTTATCTCCAGCTTTCTTCAAAAGGAACCTAACAATTCTGTTTTCTACAATCTTATTCTCAAAAACCACAAATCTTACAGTGAAATTGTTTTGCTCAAGAATCTGAAATATTTCATCCATTTTTTCAGCATCAAAGATACGGAAGGGTTAGGATGTAGCTCTACAAGAATTTTTACGTTCCCCTTGAGAGTTTTAGCCATTCCCTTAATTATCTGGTATTCCCA